>CP058708.1:4030492-4630649 GCA_013414765.1 Candidatus Accumulibacter cognatus | reverse complement strand
TGCAAAGCTACAGTAAAGGTTCATGGGGTCTTTCCGTCTAACCGCGGGGAGATTGCATCTTCACAACCATTTCAACTTCGCTGAGTCTCAGGAGGAGACAGTGTGGCCATCGTTACGCCATTCGTGCAGGTCGGAACTTACCCGACAAGGAATTTCGCTACCTTAGGACCGTTATAGTTACGGCCGCCGTTTACCGGGGCTTCGATCAAGAGCTTGCACCCCATCACTTAACCTTCCGGCACCGGGCAGGCGTCACACCCTATACGTCCACTTTCGTGTTTGCAGAGTGCTGTGTTTTTATTAAACAGTCGCAGCCACCAGTTCACTGCAACCCTTTCAGCCTTCACCCGCGAGGGGCTACAACCTATCAGGGCGCACCTTCTCCCGAAGTTACGGTGCAAATTTGCCGAGTTCCTTCTCCTGAGTTCTCTCAAGCGCCTGAGAATTTTCATCCTGCCCACCTGTGTCGGTTTGCGGTACGGTCTCTGGGTAACTGAAGCTTAGAGGCTTTTCTTGGAAGCAGGGTATCAATCACTTCGCAGCATAAAGCCACTCGTTATCACGCCTTAGCATTGATCTCCCGGATTTGCCTAAGAGACCTGCCTACACGCTTGAACCGGGACGTCCAACACCCGGCTGACCTAACCTTCTCCGTCCCCCCATCGCATTACCAAGAGGTACAGGAATATTGACCTGTTTCCCATCGACTACGCTTTTCAGCCTCGCCTTAGGGGCCGACTCACCCTACGCCGATGAACGTTGCGCAGGAAACCTGGGGCTTTCGGCGAGGGCGCTTTTCACGCCCTTTATCGCTACTCATGTCAGCATTCGCACTTCTGATACCTCCAGCATCCTTCTCAGGACACCTTCATCGGCTTACAGAACGCTCTCCTACCATATCCTTTCGGATATCCGCGATTTCGGTGCATAGTTTGAGCCCCGTTACATCTTCCGCGCAGGACGACTCGACCAGTGAGCTATTACGCTTTCTTTAAAGGATGGCTGCTTCTAAGCCAACCTCCTGGCTGTCTGAGCCTTCCCACCTCGTTTCCCACTTAACTATGTCTTCGGGACCTTAATCGGCGGTCTGGGTTGTTTCCCTCTTGACACCGGACGTTAGCACCCGATGTCTGTCTCCCAAGCTCGCACTCGACGGTATTCTGAGTTTGCAATGGTTTGGTAAGTCGCGATGACCCCCTAGCCATAACAGTGCTTTACCCCCGTCGGTGATACTTGAGGCACTACCTAAATAGTTTTCGGAGAGAACCAGCTATTTCCAAGTTTGTTTAGCCTTTCACCCCTATCCACAGCTCATCCCCTAATTTTTCAACATTAGTGGGTTCGGACCTCCAGTGCGTGTTACCGCACCTTCATCCTGGCCATGGATAGATCACTTGGTTTCGGGTCTACGTCCAGCAACTATCGCCCTTATCAGACTCGGTTTCCCTACGCCTCCCCTATGCGGTTAAGCTTGCTACTGAACGTAAGTCGCTGACCCATTATACAAAAGGTACGCAGTCACCCCACGAAGGGGCTCCCACTGTTTGTATGCATGCGGTTTCAGGATCTATTTCACTCCCCTCCCGGGGTTCTTTTCGCCTTTCCCTCACGGTACTGGTTCACTATCGGTCGATTACGAGTATTTAGCCTTGGAGGATGGGCCCCCCATATTCAGACAGGATTTCTCGTGCCCCGCCCTACTTGTCGCAAGCTTAGTACCACGACCACGTTTTCGCGTACGGGGCTATCACCCCCTATGGCGCCACTTTCCAGCGGCTTCCGCTAACCTAATCGCTATCACTTGCAGGCTGTTCCCATTTCGCTCGCCACTACTTTGGGAATCTCGGTTGATTTCTTTTCCTCCGGCTACTGAGATGTTTCAGTTCGCCGGGTTCGCTTCCTCACGCCTATATATTCAGCGTGGGATACTCCTTGCGGAGTGGGTTTCCCCATTCGGACATCTCTGGATCAAAGCTTCATTGCCAGCTCCCCAGAGCTTTTCGCAGGCTTGTACGTCCTTCTTCGCCTGTAATCGCCAAGGCATCCACCACATGCACTTATTCGCTTGATCCTATAACCTTGAGCTCTCTTGCGAGAACACCAGCTACAGGCAACTCTTTTGTGCCCCCCTGCTATCCAGGGGGTTTGATGCAATCACAACCGTATTGCCCATCGCCCAATCATTCGGGTCCTTGGCAATACAACCTTCTTCCAGTTTTTTAAAGAGCACAGACCCGTAAAGAGTCAGGCCTGCAGCGTCAATGACCCTGCAGGCCTGACTTCTCACGTTCGCGGACTTGGTGGAGGATGACGGGATCGAACCGACGACCCCCTGCTTGCAAAGCAGGTGCTCTCCCAGCTGAGCTAATCCCCCGCCGATCGGCAACCAGCAGCTTCTTGTCCCGACGCCTGATCGGCGTCCCGTCGCATCTACCCTTCGCCCCCCTCGCCTGCCGTCGAGACGCTGGTGGGTCTGGTTGGAATCGAACCAACGACCCTCGCCTTATCAAGACGATGCTCTAACCGACTGAGCTACAGACCCTCCGCCTGTGCAGCTTGTGACAACCGATAGGGTGTGAGTTCTCGATCCAGCTTTTCTCTAGAAAGGAGGTGATCCAGCCGCAGGTTCCCCTACGGCTACCTTGTTACGACTTCACCCCAGTCACGAACCCTGCCGTGGTAATCGCCCTCCTTGCGGTTAGGCTAACTACTTCTGGCAGAACCCGCTCCCATGGTGTGACGGGCGGTGTGTACAAGACCCGGGAACGTATTCACCGCGACATGCTGATCCGCGATTACTAGCGATTCCGACTTCACGCAGTCGAGTTGCAGACTGCGATCCGGACTACGATCGGCTTTCTGAGATTGGCTCCCCCTCGCGGGTTGGCAACCCTCTGAACCGACCATTGTATGACGTGTGAAGCCCTACCCATAAGGGCCATGAGGACTTGACGTCATCCCCACCTTCCTCCGGTTTGTCACCGGCAGTCTCATTAAAGTGCCCAACTCAATGATGGCAATTAATGACAAGGGTTGCGCTCGTTGCGGGACTTAACCCAACATCTCACGACACGAGCTGACGACAGCCATGCAGCACCTGTGTTCAGGCTCCCTTGCGGGCACTCCCGAATCTCTCCAGGATTCCTGACATGTCAAGGGTAGGTAAGGTTTTTCGCGTTGCATCGAATTAATCCACATCATCCACCGCTTGTGCGGGTCCCCGTCAATTCCTTTGAGTTTTAGCCTTGCGGCCGTACTCCCCAGGCGGTCAACTTCACGCGTTAGCTACGGCACTAAAAGGTTTAACCCTCCCAACACCTAGTTGACATCGTTTAGGGCGTGGACTACCAGGGTATCTAATCCTGTTTGCTCCCCACGCTTTCGTGCATGAGCGTCAGTATTGGCCCAGGGGGCTGCCTTCGCCATCGGTGTTCCTCCACATCTCTACGCATTTCACTGCTACACGTGGAATTCCACCCCCCTCTGCCAAACTCCAGCTGGACAGTCTCAAATGCAGTTCCCAGGTTGAGCCCGGGGATTTCACATCTGACTTACCCAACCGCCTGCGCACGCTTTACGCCCAGTAATTCCGATTAACGCTCGCACCCTACGTATTACCGCGGCTGCTGGCACGTAGTTAGCCGGTGCTTCTTCTCCAGGTACCGTCATCTACACAGGGTATTCGCCCGTGCAATTTCTTCCCCACCGAAAGAGCTTTACAACCCGAAGGCCTTCTTCACTCACGCGGCATGGCTGGATCAGGCTTGCGCCCATTGTCCAAAATTCCCCACTGCTGCCTCCCGTAGGAGTCTGGGCCGTGTCTCAGTCCCAGTGTGGCGGATCATCCTCTCAGACCCGCTACGGATCGTCGCCTTGGTAGGCCTTTACCCCACCAACTAGCTAATCCGACATCGGCCGATCCCAGAACGCAAGGTCTTGCGATCCCCTGCTTTCCTGCTCACAGAATATGCGGTATTAGCGTAACTTTCGCTACGTTATCCCCCATTCCAGGGCACGTTCCGATGCTTTACTCACCCGTCCGCCACTCGCCACCAGGGTCGCCCCCGTGCTGCCGTTCGACTTGCATGTGTAAGGCATGCCGCCAGCGTTTAATCTGAGCCAGGATCAAACTCTTCAGTTCAATTCCTAAAACTCTCGCTCGACGTGCTATCAATCCAGATCACTCCAGATCAATAGCCTTTCTTCCATCGGTACGAGTCCTTCTCTATCCTTCTTCCATCCGCTTGCGCAGATCGCTATAGATCAAGAACCCACACCTATCGGTTGTCCAATTTTTAAAGAGCTGGTTGCGGGGACAGGATTTGAACCTGTGACCTTCGGGTTATGAGCCCGACGAGCTGCCAGACTGCTCCACCCCGCGACCGTGATGGGTGGTCGTTTAAGACCCTCCCTATTTTCTTCGCACGTTCCATGAAAAGAACGTCTTGCTGCTATTCTTTAATAACCGCATGCTGCGAAGAAGAAGCATTGTATCAGCGGCCCATCGGTCAGTCAACAGCAATTCCAAATTTTGTAGGGAACAAGTAATCTGTCCTGGTTTGTAGCAAATGATCTGTCCAGTTTATGTTTGCTCCGAAGGAGGAGCGAGATGAGGCGGACGGAGTTGCTACAGGAGATCAGGATGAGGTTCCCTCGGTATTTCGTCTTCCAAAGGGAGGGGTTCATGCGACCTGTTTTTCCTGGTCCTGGCTGCTAAGCCACTTTTCCATGAACTGAACAGGCGACAGGTAGCCCAGGCTCGAATGCTGGCGTTTCCGATTGTAGAACACCTCGATGTACTCAAAGCGGGTGGCCTTCATGGCGGCATGGCTGGCATGACGTACGCCATGTACCCGCTCATTCTTGAAGCGGTTGAACCCGCTCTCGGTGGGCGAGTTATCCCAGCCATTGCCCTTGCGGCTCATCGAACAGATCATGCCGTATTCCTTGAGCCTGTCCTGAAACGCATGGCTGGCGTACTGGCTGCCGCGGTCGGAGTGATGCATCAGACCCGGGGCCGGCCGGCGGCGGAACCACGCCATGGTCAGGGCGTCCGTCACGATGTCTGCCGTCATGCGGGGCTTGAGTGACCCGCCCACGACTTCCCGGTTGAACAAATCCAGCGCGATAGCCAGGTACAGCCAGCCTTCATCCGTCCATAAATACGTGATGTCCGAGATCCAGATCTGATTGGGTGCCGTGGGTGTGAACTGGCGATCCAACAGGTTCTCTGCCACCGGCAGGGTGTGGCGCGAATCCGTCGTGACCTTGTAGCGGCGCTTGTGACGGGCGTGAATCCCGTTCTCGCGCATCAGCCTCTCTACCCGCTCCTTGCTCGCCGGGAAACCACGCCTTCGCAGTTCGCGCACCATGCGTGGGCTGCCATAGGCGCCCTTGAATTCGGCATGAATGGCCTGGATAAGCGCCAGCATCTGCGGGTCCGTCAGTTGCTGGCGCTGCGCCACCCCGCCTCGCTTCCCGGCCCGGTAACCGCTGATACTCACCTTCAATGCCCCGCACAGTTCCGACAACCCAAACTCCCGCCGATACGCGTCAATCCAGGCGTACTTCACAGAGCATCCCTCGCGAAGTACGCCGCCGCTTTTTTTACTATTTCAAGCTCCCGCTTGAGCCGCGCATTCTCTGCCCGCAGCCGTGACAGTTCCCTCTCTTCTGGCTTCACCATCCGGTTGCCCTTGCCATTTGGGGTGCCCTTCGCCGCTGCCTTTACCCAGTTGCGCAAGGCCTGTTCGACCCCCCCAATTCCTTAGCCACCCCTCCGACACTCCCGCCTGCCTTCACCCGCTTTACCGCCAGGTCCCTGAACTCCGCCGTAAACGCCAGCTTCGCTATCTTCATTTCTCGCTCCTAAAGTGACTGAATCATACGTCACCCTTGGAAGACGAAATTTCGGGGGAAGCTCAGATTGCAGACAGTGGAAAAATCGCCGATAATGATTATTTTGATGCCTCATGCTCTGCTTGTTGCTTGATCATGACAGTCTTACCTACAGGAAAAGCACCAGATGAAAGACAAAATCCATCCTGCCTACGGTGAAATCGCGGTGACATGCTCCTGCGGTAATACCTTCACCACCCGGTCTACAATGAAGAAAGCGCTGCACGTCGAGGTCTGCTCGGCCTGCCATCCTTTCTACACCGGTAAACAGAAAATCATCGATACGGCAGGCCGCGTCGAGAAATTCAACCAGAAATATGGCGCGATGCGCAAACCGGTCTAGGTCGAACAGCGGGGTCGACAGATAAAGGCAGCCCCACGGCTGCCTTTTTCGTTTCCACAATAGCGGCTTATCAGTACTCATTTCTAGATGCCGGCGCAGGCGGAGCATGCTCGCTTCCGGGGGGTTCCATTGCCGCCCAACGGCTGGACTCTGGTGGTTCTCCTCGTCCTTTATATTTGCACGGGGCTGATCGGTCACGACCCCTGGAGAAATGATGATGCAGTCACGATCGGCATCGTCCATGATTTGGTCACGAGCGGGAACTGGCTGACGCCAAGCCTCGCTGGTCGCCCTTACCCCGATGCGCCTTTCTACTATTGGCTGGCAGCCAGCTGCAGTAAGATGTTGTCTTGGCTCCTGCCGCTGCATGAGGCGACGCGACTGGCCAGCGGAGTATTCACCCTGCTCGCCCTTGGCTTCATTTTCCTCGCTGCATGCGAACTGCACGGTCGCGAACAAGCTCCAGCCGCACCGCTGCTGCTTGCAGGCAGCATTGGCTTCCTGTTCCACGCGCATGAAGCACAGCCCATGTTGGCGACGTTGACGGCGCATACCGCCGCCTATTGGGGACTGACGCAGCTTGACAGGCGACCGCTGCGGGGCGCTTCCTGGTTCGGTTCGGCGCTCGGGCTGGGTTTCCTCGCCAACGGCCTGGCGGCTATGCTGCCGCTGCTGCCTGTGGCAGTGTTCGTGGTCTGGAGATCTGCCCATCGTCAACGCTTGGCGATGCTGCTGCTTGGCTCGCTGCTATTTGCCTGTGCGCTTGCCGGTGGGTGGCTGGCCGCCTTGTTCGTGACCTCGCCCGAGTACCTCGCCGCCTTCTTGCAAGGCGAGTTGACTCAGCTCGGCGCTAATGGGCAACCACTGCTCGCTGTGCAGCGCCTGTTGCTGATGCTCCCTTGGTACGCTTGGCCAGCCTCCCCTCTCGCCTGCTGGGCACTCTGGGCGAAACGGCGCCAATGGACAACAACCCCGCTGGCCATGCCGATGTTTGCTTTTGTAGTCTCGCTGCTGATGGTCGGCATTGCTATCGGAGCACGCAGTGCACCAGCTTTGCTGCTGCTGCCACCGCTGGTTCTGCTGGCTGTTCCCGGTGTCGCTTCGCTGCGACGTGGCGCGGCGAACGCGTTTGACTGGTTTGGCATGATCACCTTCAGTCTCCTTGCCCTACTGGCCTGGATTGGCTGGTGCGCAATGGTCTTCGGCTGGCCAGAAAGGCTGGCGCGCCAGGCTGTTCGACTCGAGCCGGGATTCGTGGGACACTTCAGTATCCTGGGCGCCAGCCTCGCCCTGCTGGGGACTTTGGTCTGGTGCTGGCTGATTGTTACCAGTCCGCGTTCCCCGATGCGCGGGATCATGCACTGGATGGCAGGTCTGACCTTGTTCTGGCTACTGATCGTAACGCTCTGGATGCCCTGGATCGACTACGGCAAGACTTACCGTCAGGTATCCGCTTCCCTGGCCAAGGCACTGCCCGAGAAGCGCCATTGTATTGCCGGAGCCAACCTCGCTGATTCGATCATCGCCTCACTGGACTACTTCGACGGTATCCGTACCATTTTGGCAACCTCCACCGCCGGCAAGAAGTGTGACTGGTTGCTGATCCACGGCTCCCCCCGGGATGGCAGCTCCCCAGCAGCCAGCGGCTGGAGGAAGGTCTGGGATGGCGGTCGTCCCGCCGAACGCCGGGACGCCGACCGACTGCACCTCTATCAGCGCGATGCCAGGAGAGGAGGCTCATCGCCCGGCAGGTAGGTGAACAGACTCCGATCACGGTTAGAGTCTGATGAAGTACTCGCGATAGTACTTCAACTCGTCAATCGATTCGCGGATATCAGCGAGCGCAGAATGCTCGGATCGCTTGATAAAACCTCTTGCAACCTCGGGTTTCCAGCGCCGACAGAGTTCCTTGAGGGTGCTGACATCCAGGTTTCGGTAATGGAACCAGGCTTCAAGCTGCGGCATGTACCTTGCCATGAAGCGCCGATCCTGGCAGATCGAGTTGCCGCACATCGGGCTAACCCCTTGAGGAACATAAGCCCGCATGAATTCCAACGCTGCCGCCTCGACAGCCGCCTCGTCGAATGTGGATGCCCTGACCCGATCAATCAGTCCGGAGCGGGCATGCGTCTTCCGGTTCCATTCGTCCATTGCATCGAGGCAGGCATCCTCCTGGTGTACAGCCCACACCGTTGATTCGGCGATGGTCATCAACTGGCTGTCGGTGACCACCATCGCCAGTTCGATGATGCGGTCGCAGTCAGGTGCCAGACCGGTCATTTCCATGTCCAGCCAAACGAGGTAGGAAGCGTCCTTTGTCATATAATCCATCTGAACCGTAAAGTCGCCATTGTGTCACAGCTCTATGTTCAATACCTTCTCCCTTGTCTTTCTTGCCGCCTTGTTGGTCATGTGCGCCTTGCGCGTCTGGCTGGCACAGCGGCAAATCACACATGTCCTGGCGCATCGCGGCCGCGTACCCGAGGACTTTGCTGGTCGTGTCGATCTCAAGACTCATCAAAAGGCCGCCGACTATACCGTAGCACGCAGCCGCTTCGGCAGGACCGGCCTGGCCGTCGAAGTGGCGATGCTGCTCGCCTTCACGCTGGGTGGCGGCTTGCAGATACTGCATGACTTCTGGTCAGCACGACTCGATGGCCTGCCCTACGGGGTCGCACTGATCTTCAGCGTCCTGCTGATTTCCGCCATCGTTGACCTGCCGCTCAGCCTGTATCACCAGTTTGTCATCGAAAAAGAATTTTCCTTCAACCGCATGACTCTCCGAATCTTTCTCGCGGATCATCTCAAGCAGGCCATCCTGGCCATCGTCATCGGAACGCCGGCGCTGCTCGCCGTGCTCTGGCTAATGGCGAGAATGGGAGAGCTATGGTGGCTCTACGTGTGGCTTTTCTGGTGCACCCTCAACCTGCTCCTCCTGTTCATCTATCCAACCTGGATTGCGCCGCTATTCAACAAGTTCGTCCCGCTTGACGATCCCCGGCTCAGAGCGCGCGTCGAGGCGCTGCTCGATCGCTGTGGCTTCGCCAGTTCGGATCTTTTGGTGATGGACGGATCGAAGCGATCGAACCACGGTAACGCCTACTTCACTGGTTTCGGCAAGACCAAGCGCATCGTCTTCTTCGATACTCTGCTCGGCCGCCTGCAAGCCGTTGAGGTCGAAGCCGTGTTGGCGCACGAACTGGGGCACTTCAAACACCGGCACGTGCAAAAGCGGATCGGCATGCTCTTCGTCCTGTCACTCGGCTTTCTCGCCATCCTCGGGCAACTGATCGATGCCGGCTGGTTCTTCAACGGTCTCGGTCTGACAAGCCAGAACACGGCTCTTGGGCTGGTCCTTTTCTTTCTCGCCGGACCGGTTTTTGCCTTTTTGCTGACCCCTCTGCTGAGTCTCCTCTCGCGTCGCGACGAATTCCAGGCGGATCGCTACGCGGCAACCCATGCTTCGGCAAGCGATCTGGTGGCAGCCCTGGTCAAGATGTACGAAGACAATGCCGCGACCTTGACCCCTGATCCGCTACACTCCTTGTTCTACGATTCACACCCACCCGCCGCCCTGCGCATCGCCCGCCTGCAGAATGCCTGACGATCATGACTTGCCAAGACACACCCGATCATGAAAGTCATGACCGTTCCCTCTCTCCCCCGGATCCTCCCACGGCCCGCGCTGCATCGCGGGCCGGCTACGGCGGCGCAGAGCAGTGCTCCGCGAAACCCCGCCTTCGCCCCTGCAAGAGGAGAGATCCGTGCGTTGCTGACGCAACTTTCACATTAAGCAGAAAACAGGAGGCTTCCATGCTTACCGAACTTGCTCTCGAACATTGCCGGCCGCTACGCGGCAGCGAACACGCGCTGGATTCCGCGCAGGCCTTGGCCCTGCTGACCGACCTGCCAGGCTGGCAGATCGCCGAGGCAGGTCTGCTCCAGAAGGAGTTCACCTTTGCCAGCTACGCGGCCACCCTGCTATTCGTTAACACCGTTGCAGGGCTCGCCGAACGAGAAAACCATCATCCTGATCTCGAAGTCGGCTATGGTCGTGTGAAGATCAGTTACAGCACGCATGACGTTGCCGGCCTGTCGCGCAACGATTTCATCTGCGCCGCCAAGATCGAAGCTCTGGCACGAATTTGAGACTGGCCGGCAGCGTCATCGCCGCTTATGGGCGGCAATACCGTGTCGAGTTGCGCGATGGCGAGACGCTGCTCTGCGTTCCTCGTGGCAAAAAGAGCGAACTGGTCTGCGGTGACCAGGTGAAGGTGCAGCGAACAAGTGCCGACCAGGGCGTCATCGCCACGCTTGAACCGCGGCGAACACTACTCTATCGCTCGGACCACTTCAAGCAAAGACTGATAGCCGCCAATGTGACACAACTCATTATCGTCGTCGCCACCGAACCGCCGTTTTCGGACGATTTGATCACACGCTGCATCGTTGCCGCCGAAAGTCAGGACATCCAGGTTCTGATCGTTCTCAACAAATGCGACCTTAGTGAACGTGTACCGGCAGCTTCGGCGATCCTGCTGGCGTACGAGAAACTGGGTTATCGGGTTCTCAAGCTCTCTGCGCGTAACGATAGCAAACGCCTGTTGCCATACCTGGCCGACCATACCAGCCTGCTGATTGGCCAATCCGGGATGGGTAAATCAACGCTGATCAATGCCCTGATCCCAAACGTCTGTACGCCCACCCGGGAAATCTCGCAGGCACTCAACGCCGGCAAGCACACCACTACGCATGCCCACCTCTATCACCCCAGTACGGGTGTTGCGCTGATTGACTCGCCAGGACTCATGGCATTTGGCTTGCGCCATCTCTCGTTAGAGGAAATTGCGCGGGCTTTTCTCGAACTGCGACCACTGCTCGGCCAATGTCGATTTCGCGATTGCCAGCACGACCGTGAACCCGACTGCAGTATCCTTGCCGCTGTCGAGCATGGCGCCATCGACCCTCGCCGCTATGCGGCGTTCCGTTCACTCTGTGCCGAAATAGGCTGACATCCAAGGACCTCTCACATGAGCGAAATCATCATTCGCCGCCGGCATGACAAGAGCCTCGCCGAAGCGCGTACCGCCGCCGAACATATGGCCGGTGAATTACAGGAAGAGTTTGGCCTTGACTACGCGTGGGACGGGAACCGGATGCGTTTCAAGCGGCCGGGGGTGACCGGCGAACTGACCCTCGACGAAAAGGAAGTGTCGCTCAGCATCCGTCTTGGACTCCTGCTCTTCGCTGTCAAACCAGCTATCGAACGCGCAGCCCACAGATACTTCGACGAGAACTTTCCGGTCTGAACCAGCCTGCCGGGCAAGCCGCCAGCCCTTGCTTTCAGGATGCTTTCAGTTGCTCGACCACGGCAATGTACTGCTGCATCGCAACGTCCGCTGCAGTGCCCTTGATTGACGCCCAGGCATCGTACTTGGCGCGAGCCACTATATCGGTAAAGCCAGGGCGACGACCTTCAACATCGCCTTCGGTCACCTGCTTGTAAAGGGCATAGAGTCTCAGCAAGGTGGCGTTGTCCGGGCGCTCGGGCAGGGTCTTGGAGCTGGCTACGGCGTCCTCGAACTGGGCTTGCAAGTCCCTCACGTTGGTTCCTCCGGTTGATGATCACTCGAAATGGCTTGCTATTATAACGTCAGTTCGGGATAACGAAGCCAAAAATGTGGCGCTAACCCATTGATGAGAAACGGATGATCGTCAACGTTGTCTTGATTCATTGAGTGCATGACCTGATCAACCCCGTACACGGAGGCCTCATCATGGACGATCTGACCGAGACTGACTGCCGGATGGACGACTTTTACGAAGCGTTCGAACCTCAACTCAACGCCCGGCTGCTGACCGATGGCAAGCGCTATCGGTCGAGGAAAGGCAGCCTATCCGTGCCGGAGTTGATGACGCTGGTCGTGCTATTCCACCAGATTCGCTACCGACAGTTTAAATCCTTCTATCTGAACCCTGTTGGCCGATACCTGCGTAGCGAGTTTCCCCGACTACCCACCTATCAGCGATGTGTCGATTTGCTGCCACGCTGCGCGATCGCCCTGGCCGCCCTGTTCGAGGAACTCACGGGCAAGTGCTCCGGGGTGTCGATTGCGGATTCGACTCCTCTCTCTGTCTGCAAGAACTTGCGGATTTCTCGCCACCGGGTGTTCCAGGGCATGGCGGCGCGCGGCAAGAGTTCGACCGGCTGGTTTTTCGGTTTCAAACTCCATTTAGTCATCAATCACTTGGGCGAACTGCTCGGCGTCAAGCTGACCCCAGGCAATGTCGATGACCGCAAGCCCTTGTGCGACTTTGCCGATCGCCTCTTTGGCAAGCGGTATGCGGATAAGGGCGATATCGCCCAGTGGCTGACCCCCTTTCTGAAGGATCTCGGCATCGACTTCGTGACCAAGGTCAGGAAAAACAGGAAGCCCGTCGCCCTCGATCCCTTCGACCAGGCGATGCTACGGCAGCGATCCCTCGTGGAAACCGTCATCGACGAACTGAAAAACCTCTGTCAGATCGAGCATACCCGCCCTCGCTCGCCCATCCATTTCGCCGTCAATTTGCTGGCTGGCCTCATCGCCTATGGCCTGATGCCCAACAAGCCCAGACTACCGCTTCAGGACTTCCGCCGGCTCTCGCCGTCTCCCAAACTTATCCCGAACTGACGTTATTATATGGCCTGGACATTTTTCCCGGGAGCACCCGCGATGAACTCACGCGAAAGAATTGCCCACGTCGACAACGCCTGGCTGCGTATGGATCGTCCGGAAAACCTGATGCAGATCGTCGGGGTCATGATCTTCCAAGGCCGCATCGACACCGAACGTTTCAAGCGTACCGTCGCACAGCGCATTGTGCGTTACCGGCGCTTCCGGCAAATTGCCAGGCAGGATGTCAATGGTAACTGGTGGGATGACGACCCTGACTTCGACATCGACACGCATGTCCGCCATTCTTTTCTCCCGGCTCCTGCCGGCAAGAACGAACTGCAAAAATTCGTTGCCACCATGGCTGGCACCCCACTCAACCCGTCACGACCTCGATGGGAATTCAACCTTGTCGACACTGCCGACGGCAACTCCGCGGTAGTGGTCAGGATCCATCACGCGATTGCCGACGGCATCGCCCTGACTGGCGTCATCAAATCGCTGACTGACAACGACATTGATGCTCCGGAGGACGGCGGAACGGTGGCAACCCCTCATCAGGATGATCCTGCTGACAACCAGAGGAGCGATCCCGACGACGCTTTCTGGCGAACGATCTTGGAGCCCATCAGCGAAGTTGCGTTGACCTCGATCCGCATCGGGGGCCAGTTGTGGGGACACTACCTGGGTCTGCGTAAGAACCCCGCGACGATCCGCGACTACGTGCTCGTCGCCAGGGCCATGGCCAACGAAGTCGGCAAGCTGGCGCTACTGCCCAATGACACCCCGACGCGCTACAAGGGCAAAGCGGGGACGGTCAAACGGGTCGCCTGGTCCGAGCCGATCTCCTTGCCCGAAATCAAGGTCGTCGGCAAGGTTCTCGGCTGCTCGGTGAACGACATCCTGCTGGCTTCGGTAGCAGGTGCTCTGCGCGGCTACCTGATAGCCAAAGGCGACCCGGTGGCTGCCACCGAGATTCGTGCGATGGTCCCTGTCAATTTACGCGCACCGGATGACATCGAGGATCTTGGAAACCGCTTTGGTCTGGTGGCTCTCGAACTGCCGATTGGCATCGACAACCCACTGGCCAGGCTCTATGCAACTCGCGCCAGGATGATGGTGTTGAAGGATTCCTATCAAGCGATGCTGACCTTCACCCTGCTGGGCGCCGCCGGCATGGCGCCCAAGTTCATCCAGGACCAGATCCTCAATCTGCTGGCTAGTAAGACGACGGCGGTGATGACCAACGTCCCCGGCCCACAGCAGCCGCGCTTTTTCGCCGGCTGCAGGATCGAGCAGGAAATGGTCTGGGTCCCGCAAGCCGGTGACATCGGCATGGGTGTCAGCATTCTCTCCTACAACGGCCGGGTACAGTTCGGACTCATCACCGACAAGAACATGGTCGACGACCCTACGCAAATCGTCAACCGCTTTGCCGACGAATTCGACAAGCTCCTGTGGCTGCTGCTACTCGAGCCTTGGGACCGACTCGGCGACCCGGCAGCGGTGGAAGAAGACCTGGGCGGCCTGACCGATAGTTGATACTCGGCCACGCAGGACTGAGGGACATCCGAGCGGCGTCCTGGCAAGCGGCAAGCCTGTCGCTCAGTCCGCAAGCTCGGCCTTCGCCGCTTCGACGTCGAGCCGCTCCATGGCGTCCATCGGCACGCAGGCGGCAGCCTCCTGATAAAGGCGCTCGGCGTCCTTCATTTTCGCCTTGCCGAACATCAAAACCAGTGCATTGGCAAACTCGATACGAGTGATTGCCGAGTCGGGGTTGAGTTTCAGAGCGGCTTCAAGCAAGTCCTTGCCGGTTTCCTTCTTGACCCCGTAGGTGATTCCTCCAACCAGCGAGCCAACCTTGTCGATCACCTCGGCGTGATAGGCACCGAGCGCGATATGCGCGTCGGCGTGCCGGGGTTCCAGCTCCAGCGCCTTGGTCAGGCTGTTCTTGATCTTGCCCCCGAGACCTTGTGCGAGCGCCTTGACAACCGAGATGCTCTGACTGTAGCGACCGAGTGAGAAGGCATGCAGGTACCAGGCATTAATATCAGTGGGAGTCTTTTCCTGCTGCTGTTCACAGCGCTGCGCAACCTCCAACAGCAGGCTGCACTTGCGCTCATCGTTGGCTTCGAGGTAAGTGGCATAGACCGTGGCCGCCTTGTTGGCGGCATTGTAACCCGCCATGCCACAGGCCATGCCAGCCTGGACGGCCTGCCCAAAGTCGCCGGCATGATAATTCCGCCAAGCTTCCTGAACTCGCGGATCATCAGGAAAAGGCTCGCAGTCACCGCGATGCAACCGCGCCCAGTTATCTTGCAGTGCCGCTCCAGCATAGAAGTATGCCTTGTCAGGATAGGGAAACTTGTTCCAGGCCATTGATCGTTCTCCAGATAAATTCAGCATGACGTCAAGCAGGGCGCTTTGCGCCGAGGTATTCTTGTGACAGCCTTTCGAGCAGGTCTTTGGATTCACCCAGCAGAAAGGGTGAAACCATCGCCATCACCTGGTAGACACCACACCCGATATGGTCACTGTCGAGTTTGCCGCGCGGATCACGAACATACTCGAAAGAGAGCCAATAGGTCGCAATGACCGTCATGTTCATCGCCAGTGCACGCAACTCCTCGGTGTTGGCGCGCATGGCACCTGCCGACACCAGGCCTTCGCACAGGGTCTTCGCAGTGTGCACCTTATGCGCCAGGATTTGCTGGAAATGGATTTCCAGCAGGCGATTGCGCGTCAGCAGATCGTTCAAATCGCGGTAGAAAAAACGATACTGCCAGATCTTTTCGAAAAGGAGATGCAAGAACAACCAGATGTCTTCCACATTGGCAGGTCTGCGAGTCGGTACCGCCAGCGTATCCTTGATCTCCCGCTCAAAGACCGTAAAAATCGACTCGAGAATCTCATCCTTGTTATTGAAATGGTAATAAAGATTGCCGGGGCTGATATTCATCTCGTCGGCAATGACCGTGGTTGTCACGTTTGGCTCGCCAAAGTCATTGAACAGGCGAAGGCTGGTCTCGATGATGCGTTCACGCGTTCGCCGCTTCGGTTTTTTTTCCATCACCTGTCGTCCGCCATAAGCTACCCCGGACGGCCAGCATAGCACTGCAGCAGGTGCTAGGGAATGGCTTGGTCAAACCTGCTGCGCCTGCAGCCAGGCTTCAAGATCGCCCAACGAAGAAGCCAGCGCACCGGCACTGGCTGCCAGATCCGGGTGGCGCTTGTGTGACAGCAGCGAACGACTGTGGTCCTTGAGCACGCCGAGGTTCAGTTCAATACCGTGCCGCTCGAAAATTGGCCGCAACTCATGGCGCCGCCTATACAGATCGCTGCGGGTACGCTGGTAAGCATGCTCGCAAAGGCGGCGACGGCCGCGATAGCTGAACACATTGGTGAAGAACATGTCTGCATCGTCGCGCGTCGGTTCAAAGAGGACCACATCCCTGCCTGCGAACTCGTGCCCATAGCGGTCCATGCCGGTTCGCATTCGCGAGTGGATGATGGAGCGAAAAGTTTGTGACAAGACAACTGGCAAGCCCCCTTCAATCAGATGGTCAGGTACCGGCGTTGGATCCCCGTGCCGTGGACGCTGGGCAGCCAGTTGCGAATCGAATGGTACCAGCGGATTGATGCAAATCAGCAGTTCCGCGCCCGCGTGCAGCGCAACCGAAGCATGCAGGGTCTTGATCAAGGCGCCGTCGACGAAATAACGCTCGCCGATCCTGACCGGTGGAAATAGTCCCGGTAACGCGGCACTCGCCTGCACCGCCAGCGAAATGGGGATATCGTCATGCCCCGGCGAACCGAAGGCAAGTGACTCTCCGGTATCGAGATCGGTCGCCACAATGAATAGCTGGTGCTTGAGCTGACGGAAATGATTGCTTCGCTCGCCGACTGAAAACAGTTTCTTCAACAGCTTGTCGATTCCGGCACTGTCGAAGATCCCTGCCGGAATGGCATGACTGAGACCCTGAAAGGCTTCCACCAAGCGAAGATGCCACGGGTCCGACAAATACTGTCGCAAGGACGAACAGAACAGGACTGGAACTTGCAGCACACGTCGCAGGTATTCACCGAAGGCAGGGCGCAGCAACATTTCGGGATCGAAAACTTCATCGCTCTCGTCTTCCACCAACATGCGTGCCAATTGGGCAGGCTTCATGCCATTGGCCACTGCGGCTGCCATGAAAGCCCCTGAACTGACCCCGACATAGATATCGAAGTTAGTTAAGTCGGCGCCGTCAAGGGCTTCTGCCAATGCAGCCATCGCGCCGGCTTCATAGATACCTCCCACCGGTCCCCCCCCGGCCAGCGCTAGCCCTATTTTCGAAAGTTTCGTTGCAGTATCATCCATTGAACGCCATTCCTTTACCTGGAAAGCGCCATTGATGACAGCGTCGAGGAACGCTGCCGGCGCGTGGTTGTAAGCGCGTACCCTCTCCGTGCAGGCTGCGCCGAAACCCGGACGGACGGCCAAGAACCCCTCGCAGTACCCTGCGGTATCTCTCTCCTCCCGGCCGGGAAGGAACACTCGCTCTCTGCCACCCCTGAGCGCTTGGCTTGGCGCAGCCTGAGCCAAGCGCGAGGGAAAGAAAGACTTAGGTGATTTCCGCAAAACTCCATACCAATAGTCATGATGGTAGGCCGGACTCATGGCCAGCAATACAAGCCTCTTCGGTCGTCGTCCAGTATCTTTGCGGTATCTTGATTCCGAGAAATCGCCTTACTCGTCGCCAGTCTTCGGCAGCGTGTTCAACACGTCGGCCGGCGTGACCGGGGGCACCGGCTTTGCAGCCGCAGATCTGCGAGCAGCTGGTTTGGCCACGGCTGGTTTGGACTCAGCGGATTCAACCGGAGCATGATCTTCCTTGGCTACTGGCTTGACAGCGATCTTGGGAGCTGCTTTCCCCTCGGTCAAAGCCTGTACGGCCGCGCTCAAGTCGACGACGCGCTTGGACAGTCTGTCGATATCCTGCTTGCTCGGCACACCGAGGCTGCCCAGGGCACGCGCAACACGATCCTCGAATACCTGTTCCAGGCGGTCCCAAGTTCCAGCCGCTTTTCCAGCCACCTGTGCGATTCGCTCGTCGGTCATCTTACGGGTCTTTGACTGAATGCTTTCACCTTCCTTGACCAAGGCGTCGAACACCTTGCCACCCTCTTCCTGCGCCTTGGCAAAGGCACCAAGCCCGGCCAGCCAGATCTGCTGAGCAGATTCCTTGACCGTCGACGCCAGTTGGCTTTCCGTCACGTCACCAGCCAATTCCTTGAGTTTCTTGCCCATTTTCTTCTCCTATAAGGTAATCATCAAAAGGCTAACAAGTTTTTTGCTTGCCCTGTGAAGCCAGTCTAGTGACAATATCTAGAGGACGCACACTAAAGACCTAGGGAAGGCCTCGATCGCATGGCAGTAGGACAGGCAGGGCCTTCAGGAGTTGGCCATGATTTTCAGGAGACAGCAATGAATTACTTCGTTACCGGCGCCACTGGTTTCATCGGCAAGCGTCTCGTCAGAAAGCTGCTCGACCGCCCCGATGCCATCGTCCATTTTCTGACTCGCGCCATCGAGTTGCCGCGACTTGAGGAATTGTACGAGTATTGGGGCTGTGACGATACACGTGTCATCCCGATCGTTGGTGATCTCACACAGTCCGAATTGGGCGTCGCCCCAGCCGACATTGAAAAGCTGAAAGGTAAGATCGACCACTTCTTCCACCTGGCTGCGATCTATGACCTCAAAGCTAGCGCCGAAGACCAGCAGCGCGCCAATGTGGACGGCACTCGCAACACGGTGCGCCTGGCCGAGGAAATTGCAGCCCGGCACTTCCACCTAGTCAGTTCGATTGCGGCGGCCGGCCTTTTCGAGGGACTGTTCCGCGAAGACATGTTCGACGAAGCGGAGAACCTCGACAACCCCTACTTTCGCACCAAGCATGATTCCGAAGGCATTGTCCGCAAGGAATGCCGGATCCCTTGGCGTATCTTTCGCCCGGCAATCGTGGTCGGCGACTCACGCACTGGCGAAATGGACAAGATCGACGGCCCCTACTACTTCTTCAAGCTGATTCAGAAGATGCGCAGAATGTTCCCTTCCTGGATGCCGACGATCGGAATCGAAGGCGGGCGAATCAACGTCGTACCGGTCGACTTCGTCGTTGCTGCGATGGACCACATTGCGCATCTCGAAAACCAGGACAGTCAGTGCTTCCACCTGACCGATCCAACGCCGATGCGCGTCGGTGATCTGCTCAATACCTTTGCACGCGCAGCGCACGCGCCGGAAATGGTGATGCGCATCAATGCTGCCCTGCTCGGTTTCATTCCGCGTTCGGTGCGCAAGGCGATGTTCGCCCTGACGCCGGTACGCCGCATCCGTACCGCCATCATGAAGGATCTCGGGCTGCCCGACGACATCCTCGAGTTCGTCAATTACCCGACCCGCTTTGACTGCCGCGAGACGCAGCGGGCGCTCAAGGGCAGCGGGATCGCGGTGCCCCCGCTCGACAGCTACGCCTGGCGCCTGTGGGACTACTGGGAACGTCACCTCGACCCGGATCTGTTCATCGATCGCACCCTGCGCGGCCAGGTCGAAGGCAAGGTCGTCCTCGTCACAGGGGGCTCATCGGGTATCGGCAAGGCCACCATTCGCAAAATGGCCGAAGCCGGGGCGATTGCCGTGACGATCGCCCGCGACTCGCAGGCGCTCGAAGAAGTCCGCCGTGAGTTCGAAGCCGCCAGCCTGCGCCTGATCACGCACGTAGTCGACGTCTCCGATCCACAACAATGCGCTTCCTTTGTCAAGTTCATGAACGAGGAGCACGGGGGCGTCGATTTCCTGGTGAACAACGCCGGCCGCTCGATTCGCCGCGGCATCGAGAACTCTTTCGACCGCTTCCATGATTTCGAACGTACCATGGAAGTGAACTACTTCGGTGCGCTGCGCCTGACGATGGGCTTCCTGCCGACAATGATTGCCAAACGCAAAGGACAGATCATCAATATTTCGTCGATCGGGGTGCTCACGAACGCACCGCGCTTTTCGGCCTACGTCGCCTCAAAGGCAGCGATGGATGCCTGGACACGCTGCGCAGCATCCGAGTTTGCCGATCGTGGCATCGAATTCACGACCATCAACATGCCACTGGTCAGAACACCCATGATCGCTCCGACCAAGCTTTATGATCAGGTCCCAACGCTCTCCCCTGAAGAGGCTGCCGATCTGGTCGTCGAAGCCATCATTCACAAACCTGTGCGCATCGCCACCCGGCTGGGCATTTTCGGCGCCCTGCTGCACTCGCTGCTGCCCAAGGTGGCACAAATCACCATGAACACTTCCTTCCGGATGTTCCCCGATTCCAGCGCGGCAGGCACGCGCAAGTTCCCGGAACCAGAGCCACAGACCGCTGACCAGATCGCGTTCTCGCAGATCATGCGCGGAATCCACTTCTAAACTGAATCGAGATCCATGAATATGCCCACCTCAGTTCCTGTCCCTGTCCCGGGTCAGCACGCTCGACAGCTTCTGAAGGAATTGCAGGATACCTACCCGGTCTTCCGCGACGGTCTGCCACTAGCCATCGGCATCGACAAGCAACTCCTGGCGCGTCTGCCAAGCCTTGATCGGAAGGTACTGCGCACCGCACTGGGAATGCATACGCACTCGCTGCGCTACCTGAAAATCATGGAACGGGCCACTGTACGCTATGATCTGGATGGTCGACCTGCTGACGAAATTCCGACGACACATCGCAGCCATGCCTCGGAGCTGATCAAGGAACAGCTGCGCAAGCAGGCCGAACTGCGCAAGGCACAGCGCGAGGCGGAGGCGCTGATGCGTGAGCGTACAGAGAAGCTCGGCCAACTGGTCCAGAAATTTGGCCGCAATCGCTAAGTCCTGACCATGCAGTTGTTCCGTACAGATGATGGACCATCTACTCAATGACAGCAGCCCACTCGAGTTGTACGCCTGGCTGGACGAAGATGCCGCTTTGCCGGGCTGGGACATCCTGGTCGGCAACCCTTTCGCCCAAACGCTGCCTGAAGATCAGTTCACGACGGTTCAGAACTACTTTGCCGAGTACCATCTGGAATATTATCGGCAGCGACTCTACCACCACTTCCCGAGTCGCCTGCACGCGCTGTTGCTCTTCGCAACGCGCGTCGATGCGGAAACCTTCCGTGCCAAACATCCGGCCCGTGTCTTCGGCAAGACACTGACCAGAGCGCGCAGTAGGGGAGCTTACATCTGCTCGTTTCATGATTCGAGCTGGCTGGATTATCTGCGGCTACCACACAGTCTGAGCCTGTCGACACTGGACAAAATTGCCAACCACTACTGGCAGGGCACGCTCGTCGAAGAAATCGGGTTGACCTTCCTCAATGAAAACTGGCGGGAAGCCCCCGTGATCGAGGCCCTCTTTCAGGGCACCCTTGAAGCCGTATCGACCAACCTGCGAAGCGATTGGCTCCCTGGCTTTGCGTAGCAGTTTCCAGCTTACCACTTAGAGCCCGATCACCCGATGCCAGAGATAGCCTCGTTTGTTTGGACAGAAAACCCGCTTTCATAAGTGGAGTCTTGCCGGTCGTGGTGAAGTGACCAGTGTTTCCCCGACTATCATTAGCCGGGGTGTAACGTAATTTGGATGTCCGCATGAAGATTCCTCGTCGGCCGCGCCAGTGACCGACGCATGGGGTGGTCGATTCGACGGGACTGAAGATCTTTGGCGCAGGCGAATGGAAAGTGCGTCAGCACTGGGTCGGCAAGCGCCGCACCTGGCGGAAGACCGATTTGGCGGTTGACGAGACCCGCAAGGACATCATCGGCATCGAAGTGACTACCCCTGCCTGGGGCGACAGTGAAATCTTGTGCCCGGCCTGCTAGATCAGGTCGAAGGCGAGATCCTTCAAGTATCGGCCGACGGCGCCTACGACAGCCACGGCTGCCCTGCGGCGATCGCCGAGCGGGACGCGCGTGCCACCATCCCATCCCGCGACGGTGCGGTCCCGTGGGGAGATGAACACCCCCGCAACGCCATCCTCCAGGAAATCGAGGCCAAGGGACTCGACGGCTGGAAGAACGACAGCGGTTACCCCCGGCGCAGCATCGCAGAGAACAGGATGTACCGGCTGAAGCAATTGGGCGACAGCCTGTACTCCTGAACCTTCGAGCGGCAAGTGACAGAAGCTCACTTTCGCGCCGCCATCATCAACACCTAGACCTACCTGGGCATGCCGCAATCTATCCGGGTAGGGTAAATTGAGTCCTCTGCATGAAACAGCGCAGGCAAAAGGGGAAGTCATGCCAGAAATGAGAGATCGAACCTTATAGCATATTATCAATAACTAATATTGCCCCAACGTCCATTCGCACAGGCCATGCTCCCGGGAACGTCTCTCGCCTTTGTCGCTTCGTCGTCGGTATCCTGCACCACTTCTCCGACGGAAAAACCAGCATCACGTAACAAAATGGCCCACTTGAACTGCAATATCCGCTTGCTCTTCGATGATCTGCGGATGACTCGAAACTCGATCGGAAACACCCAAGCGTGAGGCGGGGCAGAGAACAAATTTCCCGTGAATTTTTTTTCCAGCACTAGCCAACACAAGAAAAAATATGGATACTATATTGCCGGAAGGTCGCCAGCAGCTCATTGCTGCGAGAATGAGAATTAATCCAATATTAGCCACCTGTTAGGAATCCAGATGACGATACGACCGGAGTTGATAGAGAAACTGCGTACGCAGCGTGCAAAACTGACCGAAAATGTCAGTCCCGAGAAACTGGAGGCGCTGCACGCAAAGGGTCTCCTGTCCGCACGCGAGCGACTCGACGCATTATTTGAAGAAGGCACTTTCCAGGAGCTCGGCCTTTACGCCACGCATGCCGCTACTGCGTTCGGCATGGCCGGGCGGTTCCTGCCCGCTGACGGAGTGATTGCCGGCAACGGCTACGTGGGGAACACCCAGGTTGCCGCTTTCAGTCAGGACTTCAGTGTCGTTGCCGGAACGCTTGGCAAGATGCAGGCACGTAAGATCACCCGCATCATGCGCCATGCCCTGAAGATCGGCGTACCGGTGGTGGCCTTCAAGGATTCTGGCGGTGCGCGAATTCAGGAAGGCGTCGATGCGCTCTCAGGCTACGGCGACGTCTTTTATGCAAACGTCCTTCTCTCTGGCGTTGTACCGCAGATCGCCGTGATCTGTGGGCCGTGCGCTGGGGGGGCCGCCTACTCGCCGGCGCTGATGGACTTCGTGATCATGACACGCAACAATGCACACATGTTCCTGACCGGCCCGGAGGTAATCAAGGCGGTGACTGGACGGGCGACGACGATGGCTGAGGTCGGCGGTGCCGAGATGCATTCCACGGTCAGCGGCAACGCTCACTTCGTTGCCGAGGACGACCAGCACGCAATCGCGCTGGTCAAGCAACTGCTTTCCTACCTGCCGGCCAACAATACTGAGGATCCGCCACATCATCTCGATGTGCCGATCGAGGAGATGGAAGACCCGGCGATCAACGACTGCATCCCGGACAGCCCGTCCGAACCGCTGGACATGTATTCGGTGATCCGCCGTATCGTGGACCGTGCCGAACTGCTTGAAGTACATGCGGGTTTTGCTCGCAACGTGATCGTCGGCTTTGCCCGGATCAGCGGCGTGGTGGTTGGCATCGTCGCCAACCAGCCGATGGTGATGGCCGGCGCCCTCGACCTCAATGCCGCGGACAAGGTGGCCCGTTTTGTGCGGACCTGCAACATTTTCAACGTACCGGTGGTGACCCTGGTCGATGTTCCGGGTTTCCTGCCAGGGGTCGAGCAGGAACGCGGCGGCATCATCCGTCACGGCGCGAAAATGCTCTCCGCGTACGGTTCATGCACTGCACCGAAGATCACGGTAATCCTGCGCAAGGCCTATGGCGGCTCATACCTTGCCATGTGCAGCCAGGAAATGGGAGCGGACATGGTTTACGCCTGGCCGACCGCAGAGATTGCCGTGATGGGCGCCGAAGCTGCCGTGAAAATTCTCTATCGCAAGGAACTCGAAAAGGCCGAGGATCGCCAGGCAAAGGCCGCGGAACTGGCGCAAGAATACCGCGACGAGTTCGCTTCGCCATACGTCTCGGCGAGCAATTTCTATATCACCGACGTCATCGAACCACAGGACACGCGTTGGATGGTCGCTCTCGCACTGCGCAAGACTCTCGACAAGCGTGAACTCAGGCCGGCCAAGAAACACGGCAACATTCCCATGTAATCGGCAACGGAAGGAAGATATCCCATGGTGACTGACGCCATTTTCAAGGCGCTGCAGGTCTACGGCATTTCCATCGTCATCTCGGTGCTGGTTGCCGTGCTGATCAAGGTAATGGTTTCTTTGACTGGCCGGATCGAAAAGCCCAAACCGGTCGATATACCGACTGGAACGGTCTGCCCGATCGGACTCGGCGTTTCGGACGAGGATGTCGCTGCGCTATCAGCGGCAATCTTCGCCGCCATGGGACCACACCGCATCCTGCACATCACACCAACCAGCCATGGCTGGGCAGCCGGTACTCGCGCCGCCCAGCATACCCATACGCCGGGGCCCACGGGCCGAGGCCCAAGATAAAAAGGAACAAGACATGCCTAGACAATTCAAGGTTACCGTTAACGGACGTGAGTACGAAGTTAGCGTCCTGGAACTCACTGCCGGCCAGGCGGCGCAAACACCCGCTCCGGTCGCCGCTGCCCAACCGATGGCTGCAACAGGTGGCAGCACAGCCGCACCGGCGGCGGTGCAATCAAAAGCAGCAGCGGCTGGAGCTGGCGACGAAGTGGCCGGAATGGGTGGCGTGGTGGTCGAAGTCAACGTCAAGGTTGGCCAGACGGTTGCCGCTGGTGATCGACTGCTCGTCCTGGAAGCCATGAAAATGAAGACCCCGGTCATCTCCACTCGCGCTGGCCAGGTGACGCGCGTACTGGTCGCACCAGGGGATGCAGTCGAGGGCGGTCAGCCACTGGTGACCATCGCTTGATCTTGGCCAACAGACAGGAGAGCGCTCCTGTCGCCTGCAATTCGATGCGCGGACGAAAAAATCCGGTCGTCTGGCGCGAGGACTGAAGCGTATGGAAAGCATCCATTTTCTCGATCTGTTCCAGGGCATCGCCACGCTGGTGGCCTCGGAGCCGAAAATCATGTTCGGGCGCATCTTCCTGATGCTGCTCGGCTTCCTTCTGATCTATCTGGGTTCCAAGAACATCCTCGAACCCCTTCTGATGATCCCTATGGGGCTAGGCATGTCCTCGGTCAACGCCGGAGTCATGTTCCTCGATGGCAGCAAGATGGGAACGCTGTTCGTCGATCCATTGATGTCCGATCCGATCGATCTGATGAACATCATGCAGATCGACTGGCTGCAACCGATCTACACCCTGACCTTCAGCAACGGTCTGATCGCCTGTCTGGTTTTCATGGGGATCGGCGTCCTGCTCGATGTCGGTTATGTGATGGCGCGGCCCTTCCAGAGCATCTTCATCGCGCTGTTCGCCGAGTTGGGAACCATCGCCGTCTTCCCGATCGCCGTCTCGCTGGGCCTCAATCCGGGCCAGGCTGCAGCGGTTGCCACGATTGGCGGTGCCGACGGTCCGATGGTTCTGTTCACCTCGCTGGTCTTGGCCAAGGATCTATTCGTACCGATTACGGTCGTCGGCTATCTCTATCTCGGCCTGACCTACGGCGCTTACCCCTATCTGATCAAGTGGCTGGTACCCGAACACATCCGTGGGATCAGCATGGCCGCTGATCGCGGACCGAAGATCAGCCGCGCGCAGAAGCTTACCTTTGCGGTGGTCGCCTGTACGCTCCTGTGTCTGCTGTTTCCGGTTGCAGCCCCCCTGTTCTTCTCGCTGTTCCTTGGTGTTGCGGTACGAGAAAGTGGGATCGAGCCCTTCACCAAGCTGCTGAGTGAGGTTTTCCTCTACGCCGCAACCTTCTTCCTCGGGCTGACGCTGGGCGTGCTCTGTGAAGCCAATACCTTGCTTGAACCGACGGTCCTGAAGCTGCTCCTGCTGGGAATGCTGGCGCTGACGATCTCTGCCCTTGGCGGCCTGCTGGGCGGTTATATTCTGTATTTCTGGACTGGCGGCAAGTTCAATCCGATCATTGGCATTGCCGGGGTCAGTTGCGTCCCAACCACGGCCAAGATCGTCCAAAAGGTTGCCAGCTCAGCAAATGCAGGAGCGATCGTCATGCCACAGGCGCTTGGGGCGAATATCAGTGGCGTGATCACTACGGCGATCATCGCGGCAACCTATGTAGCTCTGCTACGATAACGGGACGGATGGAATACGCCGGCTGCGAGGCCGGCGTAATACTACACAAGGTTGCCCCCGATAAATTACTATTGCTCCCACAATCTCTCCCTGCGCTGGTACAGCGACACATCGGCGCAGAACTTTACTTCTCGGTGTCTCTCGACGGCTTGACCGTATCGACCGGAAAACCCGGCAACGGGAGGCTGGTGAACAGGGTTCGGGTCTGGGATTTCAACTGATCCTGCATCTGGTGCAACATCTTCTTGCTCTGCTCCATGTAGGTAGCCATCATCGTCTGCATCGCCGGACCCTGAAAGTTCAGGAACTGCGACCACAGGTCGTTCTGCATCTGGCTGTTGTTTTCGCCGTAGATCTGTTGCGACTGGTCCTGCAGCTTCTTCTGGAAATCAACGAAGGACTTGATGTTCGTTTCCAGGTACTTGCCGAGCATCCCCTGCATCGCGTGACCGTAGAAACGAATCATCTGGGCCAGCAGGTCCGTTGTAAACAAAGGGATGCCGGCCGCTTCTTCCTCGAGAATGATTTGCAGCAGGATGCTGCGTGTAATGTCCTCGCCGGTCTTGGCATCGAGCACATTGAAGTTTTCCTTCGACAGCACGAGGTCCTTCACATCGCTCAAGGTGATATAGGCGCTTGTCTTGGTGTCGTAAAGACGACGGTTCGGGTACTTCTTGATCAGTCGTAGCTGCTCGGGCATGACGATCATTCCTCCATGGGCAGATGACTCGGCGGGCGCTCTTTGACGCCCATTGATGCGGTGCAGCACAATTATACTCCAGCCAAAAAAAACAGGCCCCTTTCGGAGCCTGTTCTGACCGCCCTGCAACAGGAAGAACGCCTACTGATAGTAGAGGCCGCCACAGATGTTCATCGTCGAACCCGTCATGAAGCCGGCAATGTCCGAAGCAAGGTAGGCACACGCACCCCCGATTTCTTCCGGCTTCGCCAGACGCTTCATCGGCACCGTATCGATGATGCTCTGCAGGACCTCCGGCTTGATCGCCATCACCATTGGGGTGGCTACATAGCCAGGGCAAATGGCGTTGACCGTCACGTTCTTGGCGGCCAGCTCGGCGGCCAGCGCCTTGGTAAAGCCAATCACGCCCGCTTTGGCGGCGGAGTAATTGGTCTGACCAGCTTGGCCACGGAGGCCATTAACCGAGGAGATGTTGATGATCCTGCCCCAGCCGCGCTCGGCCATCTTCGATGAGACCTGCTTGGTCATGTTGAAGAGGCTATTGAGGTTGGTTGAAATCACGGCATTCCACTGCGCCAGCTCCATCCGCGCGAACATCTTGTCACGTGTGATGCCGGCATTGTTGACCAGAATGTCGATCGGACCTACCTTGGCTTCCGCCTCCGCGGTAAGAGCGACGCAGGAGTCATAGTCGGAGACATCGCCAGCGACACAGATGAAATCGTTGAAACCGGCTTCAGCCATGGCCTTTGTCCACTCTTCCGGCTTGTCGAACTCCGGATGGTAGGCGGCAACCACCTTGTGGCCGGCCTTGGCCAGTTCCTGGCAAACAGCCGTTCCGATTCCACCCATAGCACCTGTAACCAAAGCAACACGTTGCGTCATAGCTCTTTCCTTTCTTGTGGACGGTTGAAACAATACTTGAGTTATCTATTCTGCATTGCAGCATCTGCGCTGTCAATGCCAATGCCAGAATTTCGGCATCTAGCTACATCAGATTTCATTCGCAATGCTTGTCGTATCACATTGCCCACAGCAAAACCTCGGCAACCTATAATGAGCGCATGCATATCGTCGTGATCGCCTGGCTGTACGTGACCGTGTTGATGGCACTGACCGAAACCAGTATCGTCGCCGGAGTATTGACGCTGGTTTTCTACGGTCTACTCCCGACAATACTGCTGCTGTGGCTTTTCGGCGGCTCCGCACGGCGGCGCGCGCTCCGCATGCCCAAGGAAGAAACTTTCGCGAATAGCTGCGCAGACCAAGAGAAACCCCGGCGCTGACTATTCGGACAGCCAGATCAGCGACGCCATGCGGCCGGTCACGCCGTCACGCCGATACGAAAAAAAGAGGCTTTCTTGACCGAACGTGCAGTATTCTCCGCCGTAGATACCTTCGACACCCAAGTGCGCAAGACGCTGACGGGCCAGCAGATAGATGTTGGCCAGCCAGCCACCAGCCTTGTTAACAGGCTGCGGCAGCGGCTTGAAAGCGGCAGCTGCCTCTGCATAGGGGCCGACAAACCCTGCTCTCACCTCACCGCCTACCTCGAAGGCCTGGGGACCGATGGCCGGACCCAGGTAAGCGATCAGCTCGATTCCGGGCACCGCCATGGCGGCCACTGTTCTTTCTAGAATGCCGGCCTGCAGGCTGCGCCAACCGGCATGCGCTGCGGCAACAACCGTCCCGGCACGGTCACAGAGCAGCACCGGCAGACAATCCGCCGTCATCACCACGCAGACGACAGCGACATTGCGCGCAAATGCGCCGTCGGCTACCCGGAACTGGGTGGGCGTACCAGCGTCAAGAACCGTCGTGCCATGCACCTGCTGCAACCAGCAGGGTTCTGCCGGCAGACTCCGGCGAAGTCGCTGACGGTTGGCCGCTACCGCCGCAGGATCATCGCCCACGTGATCGCCGAGGTTGAGGCTAGCGTATGGGGCCATGCTTACCCCGCCATGGCGAGTAGTGATGAAACTGCGCACTCTCGTCGGCGCTGGCCAGTCGGGAACAAGCCAGGGTTCAAGATTCAAGGTTCAAGCACCGTGGAGGGGTGGCCACGCATGATCGGGTCCTTATTGCTCATCGAGCCCCTCATCGTCATCGATGTAGATGACTTCCGGGCCGCCTTCCGGATCTTCATCCCAAGTGTCATCATCGTCTGCTGCTTCGCTGCTGCGTACTGACAGCAATTCCTGCCGTAGTGTTTCGAGCAGAGCGGTCATATCTGCTGGCAAGCCTGATTTCCAGAACAGCGAGCGACCCGTCTGGGGGTGAGCCAGTGCCAGACGTGTCGCGTGCAGCGCCTGGCGAGGAAACAGCGGTCCTCGCGGCACACGACTTGGCCCGCCGCCATACGCCTGGTCACCCACCAGGGGATGTCCGATCGACGTCATGTGCACGCGGATCTGGTGCGTTCGCCCGGTTTCCAGAGCACATTCGATCAGCGTACAGGCAACGAAAGGTTCCAGTACCCGGTAATGCGTCCGAGCCGGTTTGCCGGTCCGCACCACGGCCATGCGAGTACGCAGCGTCGGATGCCGACCGATTGGCGCATTCACTGTCCCGGAGCACTCGACGAGCCCTCTTGCCAACGCCTGATAATGGCGTTTGACGGTACGCGCCTGCAATTGCCGTACCAGATCGGTTTGCGCCTCCAGCGTCTTGGCGACGACCATCAGACCACTGGTATCCTTGTCGAGACGATGGACAATGCCCGCCCGCGGCACCTTGTCGAGTTGTGGGACATGGTACAACAAGGCATTCAGCAAGGTGCCGTGCCAGTGACCGCTGCCAGGATGAACGACCAGGCCAGCCGGCTTGTCGATGACTATCAGCGCTTCGTCTTCGTAGACCACCTGCAGGGGGATGTTCTCAGGAGAAGAAGGTTCGGCGCGTTCATCAGGCGCTTCGGCAACTTCAATGGTCTCACCACCCCAGAGCTTGCATCGAGGTTCGACAATCGGTGCGCCGTTCACCGCGACTCTTCCCTCACGTATCCAGCCCTGTAAGCGGCTGCGTGAATGCTGAGCCAGCAGGCGCGCAAGAATCTGATCCAGGCGTTGGCCGCTGAACTCGCCAGGCACGTTCAGGGCAACGCCGGGGTTTGAGCTATAATCGGCGTACCCGGTATCCTGCTTGGGCGCATCGGTCAATGCCTTTCTTTTCTTGGTTGGATTTTCCATCATGCGTAGTGTAGCGGTTATCGCAGCGCTCATCGTCATTTCTCTGATCTCCGGCTGCGGGATTTTTCCCGAAGAAAAGGATGAAACCATCGGCTGGTCAGCCAACAAACTCTATGCCGAGGCCAGGGATGCGCTCAATGACGGCTCCTATGCCAAGTCAATCAAGTACTTCGAAAAGCTCGAATCACGTTATCCTTACGGGCGCTACGCACAACAAGCGCAGATCGACATCGCCTACGCCTACTGGAAAGACCAGGAGCCCGCTTCAGCGATTGCCGCTTGCGATCGCTTCATCAAGCTGCATCCGAATCATCCGAATGTCGACTACGTCTACTATCTACGTGGGCTGATCAACTTCAACGAAAACCTCGGTATCCTGGGGGCGATCAGCAACCAGGATATGACCGAGCGCGATCCTAAGGGCGCACGTGAGTCGTTTGATGCCTTCCGTGAACTGATCACACGCTTTCCAGACAGCAAGTACACACCCGATGCGATCTTACGGATGAAGTACCTGGTCAATGCCCTGGCTTCGCTTGAACTCCATGTCGCCCGCTACTACATGAAAAGAGGTGCCTATCTGGCAGCAGCGAACCGTGCTCAGTACGCAGTATTGAACTATCCCGACACGCCGGCGACCGAGGAAGCCCTTTTCATTATGGTCAAGGCCTATGACGCACTCGGGCTGACCGATCTGCGGGACGACGCCGAACGTGTCATGCGCAAGAACTTTCCAAACAGCGAATACTACGTCCGCGGCCTGGATCGTCTGGAGCCGTGGTGGAAACTCTGGTAATCAGCACTGGCCAAAAGTCAAGCCACGAGAAATCATCGACACCGGCAGCCTTTCTACTTGGCTTGATGGGCATTACTCTGCCAAACATCTCAGATCGACTGCTTGATGGCCAGCACGGCCATATTCCGCAAGGTTCTAAGCAAGGCCAATTCTTTCTCGGAAATCACGATCTCACCTGCCTGTGTGCGGTCGGCATAGATCATGGCCACGCCGTTGCCGTTGATGCAAAGAGGAAAAATGACAAAGGTTTCGGCAGCCACCGCCTTGCGAAACCACCCCGGGATGCGTGCCGAAATTTTCGGATCATTGGTGTCACTGATCAGGATATCCACGCCTTTGGCAAGTGCCACATGAAAGATATCCGGCGTGAAAACGAGCGAAAACCGGAAGCTCTTCGCAATATCCGGGGCATCGGGTCCAAAACCGAAGCGACCGAGCATCGAATTGCTGCGCGCTTCACGAATGCACAGGATGACGCGCGTGAAGCCCTTCGCACGGTAGATGGTCTCCAGCGTGATGCGCAGCACGTCATTCAGCTTGAAGTTGCTGACCAGTACGTTGCTCAAATCCTGAATGCCGGCCAGCAGAATGGCTTCACTGACCAAAGGTTCAGCCTCTGCCGCGAATTCGTCGCGTTCGACCACAGGATCCGCTACCACCCCCTCAGTAATGACATCGGCGAGAACCGTCTCCGCTAGGCCATCGTCGGCGCCTGCTGTCAATTCAACCGTGGAGGGGTAGACTGGCGCAGCTCCCCAGGCCTTGATCTGACGCCCGAAACGCGTCTGCTGCAGATTCAGGTGAATGATGGCAGCAAACTGCGTCACCTGTTCAAGCGACTTTTCCAGAGTACTGTGCAGTTCCTGTTCGTCGAGTGTGACAGCCTCGCTGAAGCGCGTCGCGATCTTGTGCAGTTCTTTGGCCTGTTGTTCGTTTGCTGTTTCCGCGAGCACCGCGCATAGCTCGTTCGATAACGAAGCGAATACCCGTAAGCGGTCCTCGGGGTTGAGCGGGCGGCGAATATTGCCTGCTGGCAGCCGGCGCATGCTATTGACGATCAGCCTGGGAAATCCCCAGGTCTGAGCAATGCCGATACCGAGATCCTCAAGCGATATCCCCAGCACCTGAAGCGCTGCCGCCTCCTCGGAGCAGTTTTTCTGCAGCAGCATGCGCTTCATTTCAGCGCTTTCTTCGGGAAAGTAATACTGGCTCAGCAAACGACCCAGATTGTGGAACATCGAGCAGATAAAAGCCTGCTCGATGTCCAGACGAACGGCACTCTTGCCGGCAATGTTCCTGGCCAGCACCCCGGCAAGATTGGCGCGCAGGAACTCCTCCTTGAGTTGGCTGGCATTGTCCTTGTTCTGCAGGTGATCGAGAAGCAGAACCGTGATGGCAATGCTGCGAACCGCATCCAGACCAAGAACCACGACCGCGCGCGAGACCGTGCTGATGTTGCCGCCACCCGCCTGCTGGTAATAAACCGAATTCACCATGCGAAGAAGCTTGTTGGTCAGCGAGAAGTCCTTCAGGATGGTGTTAGAGACTTCGGAAATACTCTGATTCTCCGAGGCCGTGATTCTGTTGATCGCCCCGACAGACTCCGAGAGTGCCGGGAAATCGCTTTTGTGTCGCATCCGTCGCAGCAGAAAGTCAATCGTACTCTGCCTCGGATCAGCCGACGGCATCAAGGTTTCCGGTGCCAGATAGTCGTCCAGAGCATCGCGCATCTGTCTGGCTGATTCATAACGACTCTGCGGATCACGCGCAAGTGCCCGGTAGAGAAGATGTGCCAGCCGCTCCTCGAACAAGCCGCTGCCGTCTTGCGGCAAACGGATGTCCTCGTCAGCGATCTGCTTCATTACCAGCAGGATGTCGTTTCCGGGAACTGCCCGCTTGCCGGTCAGCAATTCATAGAACACCAGGCCTGCTGAAAAAACGTCGGATCTTTCGTTGCTCGTGCGTTGCAGGATGTATTCTGGCGCCATGTAGGCCGGCGTGCCAGTCAGCTGCCCGCCGTCGCCCAGCCCCCCATTGCGAGCGGCGATGCCGAAATCCATCACACGGGGTAGTTCATCATCGTCAATCAGGATGTTGCTTGGCTTGAGGTCACGATGAATGATTCCTGCTGCATGTGCGTGGGCAATCGCATCGAGGATTGCCTGCATGATCGTGATCGCTCTGGCCGGTTTCAGAGCACCGCTCAGCGCCAGATACTCGGCTAGGTTCTTGCCCGGTACGTACTGGAAAACCAGATAAAGATCCCCTCTTTCCTCGGCAGCCTCAAAGATCGGGACGATATTCGGATGGCGCAACTGGCTGACCATCCGTGCCTCGTCAAGCAGCTGACGATTCTGCTGCGGATCAGAGCGTGTAAAGTGGAGTGTCTTGATCGCCACTTGCCGTTGCAAATGTGGATCACGGGCGAGATAAACGATGCTTTGAGCACCTCGACCCAGTTCACGAATGATCTCGAAACGCCCAACATGCTTGCTCACAGTGCTCGATCACCTCGCAATAACGATATTCCAGGCACGGCAATAGTGACTACCAGCGGCACCCATCAAAGCCAGAGCAGTTTTGGTACCGACCCCGTCCGTCCACAAACCACGGCAAGCTGACCGAACTCGCTTGCCAGCACTCGCATTCGTTGCTCGTCTGCCCGCAACACCAGATAACTCGGCTCAACAGGCCAGACATCGCCGTCGGCAAGGTTGCTGGAGGGCAAGAAATACCAGCCCAATGCCTTGATTCTTTTAAGCAAACGCTCCTGGGCAAGCCGGTTGATGTCTTCCGAAAGCAGGACTGCCGGATTGTATGCCGTCACTATCCCCCAGCACATCCCGGTAGTCTCCCCAGGCTCGTCATCGCTGGCCGGCCACTGAGCGGCCAAGCGAAGCAGGAAAGCATCGAAAGCGGGAGCAGGCACGCCAATCCGCAGGGCAAAAGAAGCTTCGGGTACCGTCACCCGATAGGTCGTCGCGCAAAACGCGGCTTCGAGTTCTGCCAAGCTCATCTCCTCTCTCCCTGAGTGTTGCCCGAAGATTTTCTTAGATCCGCAGTCATCCGGCGCTTTTGTCAGATGAAGACTGGCCAGACCCGCACTGCGACTTTATTTCAAGGACAGGGCAACGCGACTTTCCCGGCTTGCTTCCGACTTGCCTTCCGTCTCCACCAGCTTGACCGGCAACAGGAACAGACGCTCTGCGGGTACCTCATGTGCCGCCAGCCAGTCCAGCACCGTTTTCGCTCTACGACTACCGAGATCGCGCAAATCTTCCTCATCCACAACGGTGTTGGCCAGGATCAGCTTCTCCATTTCCTCAACCGGGAGTCCCTTTACCATGCCCACCAGATTACGTGGCTTCGGGAACTTCTCGGCGCGGTAGACGCGCTCAAGCAGTACCGGATACTCGTTGGCACCGACTTCGACGCTGTCCGTCGAGCCGCTCTCAACCCCCTTCCTGGTCAACTCATCCCGTTTCAGCGCCCGTACCTTGAGATCGAGGCGATCGCGCTTCAATCCTTCGGGATCGTTCTTTGGGTCTGCATGCCCTTCGATTTCAAGCCTGAGCGCTGGCCGGTCGATCAGGGCCCTGGCCAGATTTTCCAAGCGCTGCTGTGCCGACGGCGTGATCAATGCCTGTCCGAAATCGAATTCGATGTTCGACAACTCCTCGCCACCACCAAAGATCGACCCCAGCAAGGCAAAAGGCGAGGTCACTGCCTTGACCAGCAGGTTAACGACCACCTTGAGAATCAGGCTACCGACACTGAATTCTGGATCATTGAGTGAGCCGGCGATCGGCAGATTGATGTCGATTTCGCCGTTGCGGTTCTTGAGCAGGGCAAGTGCCAGGTTTACCGGCAGCTTGGTCGCATCCGGGCTATCAATCGCGCTGCCAAAAGTCAGCTGATCGAGAAACACCCGATTTTCGGCGGTGAGTTGATCATCTTGGATCTTGTACTTGACGAACAGCGACAACTTGCCTTTATCGATCGCATAACCGGCATACTTGCCTGAGTATGGCGACAGCGAACTCATTTCGAAGCCCTTGATATCGGCCTGCAAGTCGAGATAAGGCTTGGCGGACAACGGGTTGATCTGCCCCGATACGTTGAGAGGCGCAATGTTGTCGTAGCTACCGCGCAGATCGAGGCTCGCAACGCTGTCAGCAGCCGATGACAGGCCGCTGATGGTTCCAGCGATCTTCTTCAGATTGGCCGAATAGTTCGGCTTGATGAAATTGTCACTGAACCTGATGTCGCCACCCTGCAGCGTGATCTTGCCGATCTTGATCGGCAGCGATGGCTTGACACTGGCGGCCACTGGAGCCACCGCCGTCCCTGCACCGGCTACGACCATCGGTTGCGCCGGCCTGGGCGCCATGTCAGACGACGCCGCTTCGGTTTGGCGAACGATCTGCAGCAGATTTAGCTGGCCCGTCCTGCTGATGATCACGCGCGCAAAAAAATCGGCGAGCGCCACTTCGCCAATCGACAGCGAATCTGGGTTCAGGCGCACATCGATCTTGCCGAGGTAGAGTGACTTCCATTTCAGAAAATCGGCGGAATTGATCTTGTCAACCGCGTAGAAATCACCCACCGTTACCTGTCCGGAGATTCCGCCAGCCAGCTTGCTGGGTTCGATGGCGCCGGTGCCAACCTGCCGCAACTGGACGAGTCCGCCCAACGTCACCTGGCCACGGGTCACATCGATGTTCAGCCGGTCGGTAAAGTATGGTTGCAGTGGCAACAGTTCCAGCGCCTTGACTGCCACTTTGAGGTCCAGATCGAACGGGAAAATCTTGAGGCTGCCACCAGCCTCGAATTCTCCCTTGCGATTGATCCGGAAACGAGTCGACACTCTCGCGATCGTGCCTACTTCCGTTGACAGGTTATCGACATCAATGGTCATTCCTTCAATCGTGTGCGTCGCCAACGGCGTGACAGCAGCATCTTCGAAGCGCAGCCCGAGGTCCTCACCACGGTACTTGGTGAGGCTCACCTTCCACGGCCGCGAAGGATCCTTCTGCGAAGCCTTGACGACGCGCAAGCTAGGGGGCTCGACAAACTCGATGCGGCCGTCGACAGAGCGCCGCATCAGCAGGCTGGCGCCACGCGCTGCGACCTCGTTGATCATCACTTCACGCTTGGCCAGATCCAGCCGACCTCCCTTGACCGAGAAAGCTTCGATCTTGATCCACTGGGCAGCCTGCAGACGCTGAAAAGTGGCATCAAACTCGGCGGCAGCGGTCCCCTTGGAGTCAAGTTTTTTCAAGGCAAGATCAATGCCTTCGACGCTCGCATTGAATGGCTTGCCACGCGATTCGTCGAGCCAGTGCAACACCCCACCGATGACCTTCGCTTCTCCCAAGGACCATGTGAACGTTGCTGGCTGCGCTTCCGGTGCGGCATTCTCATGGGCTGTAGGTTCATTATCACCGCTGAACAAATTCATCCAGTTGATCGTACCCTGCCGGCTGATCTGCGCATGGATCTCGGGCGAATCAACGGTCACCCTATCGATTATCCAGCGTCGATTGATCGGATCGAGCAGCCCAATCTGAACGTCGAAGCGTTTCAGGGATAGCAGTGAGGAACCGGAGGAGTCCTTGATGTCGACATCCCTGATGGCGACCTGTCCTGAGAGACTAAGCATCGAACGATGATCGTCCTGCTGGCGAAAGTTGAGCCTCAGGTCACTATCAAGGGCACCGGAGACGACCTGGAACGGCAAGCGAACCGGCACATAATCGACATACCTGCCGAGTTGTACGTCACGAAAATCAAACGCCAGCTCGCTGTCGATCGATTTCGCGAAAGGTTTGCTCTTGCCCTCGATGTGAAAGGGAGCGCCATCGATGGACGCCGAGAATGCCGGCTCGACAAAGATTTCGGTAGCCTGGGGCAAGTTCGAAATAAACGGCAGCGCGATTTTGATCTCACTGATGATGTGCGTTTCCCCGAGAGCCCGATCTTCGAATTCGAGCTTCCCGCCAATGAGCTGGATATTGTTGATTGAAAAAAGCGGGGCAGATCCGTCGGACTCTGGTTTCGCCATCCATTCGTCGATCAGATCAGAGAAATTGAAACGCCCGTCAGGAAAACGCACGACCTTCACGGTCGGCCCATCCAGTCTCAGCTCACCAATGACCAGACCACCACGCAATAGCGAACTTGACTGGAGGTTCAAATAAAGGCTTTCAAAACCAAGAACCTTGTCGCCCCCTCCCTTTTCCTGAATCATCAATCCGGCAACTTGCAAGGATAGCGTGTAGGGGTTTATGCTGATGCTGTCAACGGTTACGGGTCGGTGCAATACTTCAGAGAGTTTTTCGACGAGCGTCGATTTGACGAGAGAAGGCAGCGCAAAAAAAACCAGCACACTGAGAACCAGTACGGTCAGGAAAACGCGCAGCCCATATTTTCTAAGGTTCATGGAGGTAGTCGTTATGGCGGTGCGGGTTTTTTCAGACACGACAACAGGCGAAAGGCTGGCTGAGGAAGCCCCCAATTTAGCACGACGAAGCGTTTCCCGCACTTACCATAAAGCAAACGTCGAACAGGCGACTGGCCACCTTCTTGCCGCTGGACGCCTTCAGCAGCAACTTCCGGCAGGCTTGCGCAGGTCAGAAGGATGAGCCGATTGCCGCCACGAGTCCTCATCGTTGATGACAACGATCTGATGCGGGCACTGCTGCGCACTATCCTGCGCAGCAAACAATACGATGTGATTGGCGAAGCGGGGAATGGTGTCGACGCACTTGAACTTGCAGAACGCCTGCGGCCTGACATCATCTGCCTGGATATCATGATGCCCGAGATCGGTGGCCTCGAAGCCCTGGAGACGATCAAAACCATGTACCCGCAGATCGTCGTCGTAATGGTCACCGGCAGCCCCAGCGTGGACAATGTCCGGGAAGCCATCCAGGGAGGGGCCAGTGGCTTCATCATCAAGCCGTTCAACGCCGGCAAGGTGCTCGACACGGTCAACCGGGCGTGGCAGTCAGCCAGGAAACTAGCCACGCTCCAGGAAAACCCCTGAAAGAACCCTTAAAAACTGTTCTTCCACTCACGTAGCGCAGCAAACACCGCCACCTCATCGCGCGCCGCAGGGACTCTGCCTCGGGCTGCAGCCGCCACTTCCGGCTCGCGGCAGCGCAGGAAGGGATTGGTCGCCTTCTCGATTGCGATCGTCGACGGCAGCGTCGCCCCACCCCTGGCACGAGTGACGGCAACCTCTTCGACACGGCTTAGCAGCCGACGATTCCCGGGCTCAACCGCTAACGCAAAGCGCAGATTCGCCTGCGTGTACTCATGGGCGCAATACACCGCGGTGTCCTCAGGCAGCGCGGCCAGACGGGCCAGCGAATCAGCCATCTGTGCAGCGGTCCCTTCGAACAGACGACCACAGCCGCCGGCAAACAAGGTATCACCACAAAACAGGCAGCCTGAGCCATAATACGCAATGTGCCCAAGCGTATGTCCGGGCACCGCGATCACCTGAAATTCGATGTCGCAGGGTGCGATGCTGATCGTATCGCCGCTACGCAAGGGTCTGCTGATGCTGGCAATCGACTCCGCCGCTGGACCAAAGACCTCGGCAGAATGATGCGCCAACAGTTCTGCAACCCCGCCTTGATGGTCAGCATGGTGATGGGTGATGAGAATGGCGCTCAGCGACAAACCCTCCTGCTCAAGCACATCGAGTACGGGGCGTGCATCGCCCGGGTCAACCACAGCCGCTGTCACGCCCTTGCGCAACAACCAGATGTAGTTATCCTTGAAGGCCGGGATCCGAATAATGTCGAACATTGATCCATTCTGGAAGAACTGCTGAAAATGTCAATCCCTGGCCTCGACACCTGGCTGGAAAGCCCGCAAGGGCGCTATGTCATGGCTTGGGAGCAAGCCACGATCGACGCCGTCGTCGCTGACCTTTTTGGCTATAACGCCATCCAGTTGGGTCTCCCTCAACGTGATTTGCTTGCCGAGAACCGTATCCCTCTCCGACAGGTGGCGGACGATTCAGGCCGGGTCGATGTCTTCTGTGATTTACGGCAACTTCCCTTCGCAGCGCACAGCATCGATCTGGTGGTCATGCCGCATGTCCTCGAGTTTCATGTGGACCCGCACCAGATTCTGCGCGAAGTTGAGCGCGTCCTGATTCCAGAAGGCGAAGTCCTGATTACCGGCTTCAACCCGATTTCCATCTGGGGGTTGCGCCGTGGTCTGCCGAACTGCCCCGACCATTTTCCGTGGAACGGCCACTACCTCTCGGTGCGGCGTCTCAAGGACTGGCTGCAACTGCTTGGCTTCGAGGTCGAACGGGGTACTTTTGGCTGCTATTCACCGCCATGCACGCATGCGCGCTGGCTTAAGCGTTGGCACTTCATGGAAACCGCCGGTGCTCGCTGGTGGGCTTTTGCCGGCGGCGTCTATCTGCTGCGCGCGATCAAGCGCGTACATGGCATGCGCCTGATACTGCCGAGCTGGAAGCAGCAGCGGTCTCCTCGTAAGGCCTTATCCGTCGTCAGTAAAAAGGAAACCCCATGAGCGATGAAGGAATCGTCACCATCTACGCCGACGGTGGCTGTCGCGGCAACCCTGGACCTGGCGGCTGGGGCGTACTCCTGCAGGCCGGTGATCGGGAGAAGGAACTCTGGGGAAGCGAAGTGGCCACGACCAACAACCGGATGGAACTCATGGCTGCGATACGTGCCCTCGAAGCGTTGAAGAGACCGGCGACAGTCGACCTGCATACTGATTCGCAGTACCTGCAAAAAGGCATCAGCGAGTGGATTCACAACTGGAAGCGCAATGGCTGGCGCACCGCCGACAAGAGGCCGGTCAAGAACGCAGACCTCTGGCAGCGCCTGGATGAGTTGACTGGCCAGCACCAGATCAGATGGTCATGGGTCAAGGGGCATGCCGGGCACAGCGGTAATGAACGCGCCGATGCCCTGGCCAATCGCGCCATGGACGAGCTGGCTCATACCCGCAAAACGAAATGAACCGCAAGGAAAGCGAGCATGCGCCAGATCTTCCTGGACACTGAAACGACTGGCCTGGAGCACAAGCTTGGGCACCGCATCATCGAAATCGCTGGCGTCGAGATGCGCAATCGGCGTCTAACCAATCGGCACTTCCACAGCTATTTGAACCCGGAAAGAGATATCGATGCTGGCGCCCTCTCGGTGCACGGGATCAGCCGCGAGTTTCTGCTCGACAAACCGCGCTTTGCAGATATTGCGGCGGAATTTCTCGGCTTTGTGCGGGATGCTGAGCTCGTCATTCACAATGCAGTCTTCGACGTCGGTTTTCTGAATGCCGAATTGACGCGGCTCAATATGGCGCCAGTGGAAGAAGTCTGCGCGGGCATATGCGACACCCTGCGCATGGCCAAGGATCTGCACCCCGGCAAAAAGAACAACCTCAACGCACTTTGCGATCGCTATGGGATAGACAACTCGCACCGTACACTACATGGGGCCTTGCTCGATGCCGAGATTCTTGCCGAAGTCTATCTGGCAATGACCCGCGGCCAGGAAAGTCTGATCATCGATCTTGGCGATGACAAAGCGAATGGAAACGAGACTGCCGGAATCACCCCCGCAGGCAGCCAATGTCGGGCACAGCTGATCAGGCGCGCCAGCCCGGAAGAAATCATTCTGCACGAGCAGCTGCTGGCAGCCATAGACCAAGCAAGCAAGGGTCAGTGCTTATGGCTGCAAATCGAGAACAACGGCTAACGCGGTGTTGCAGCGTACTCTGCCAAGGGTTGCGAATGTGTCCTAATCAGCCTTCGTTTGGGGTCTCGGGTGGGCGCCTTGGCCGCCGCACATGCCGCTTGGGTGGTCGCGGGTCGGGCGGGCGCGCATCAGTCTGAGCGTCCAGATTGGGGTCAGATCTGGCAGCAGATGGGCGCGGGTCAGACCTCTGTGGAGCGGGCCGGGGTCCGGTCTTCCGTTGCTCAGGACGTCGGACCTGACCTGAGGTGCTTGGGCGTTTCTCCGGTTGCCGGTCTAAAGGACGTTCGGACTCACGGTTTCCCGGAGCAAGAGTGATCTCGATCTCAATGAGTTCATCCCATTGTTCGTCGGTTCGATCGCGCTCAGGTATGGCGAGAAGTTCTCGGAGCCGTCGGCGCGGATCCTGGGGAGGTAAGTCATTCATACCGATATTATGACTCACCTGGCCACCATCGTTCAACAAGCATCAACGATGAGGGAACTTCGGTCTGTCGAAAGGGACCAGGCTGTCGGGCCAACAGGCCGGCGGCACGGCCATTAGCGAGACGGATGATCAGTGCTCAACCCGCAGGCTGGCCGCAAAGGTGGTCTGCAAGATTTCAGGGAACTGGAAGCGGGCAAAAGTCCGGTGGATATCCGCCTCGTTCACGCCACGACTACTATCCTGAAAACGAATTCCCAATGGGCGGCCATTGGCGGCCAGAGTAGCAAATGCAAAGCGCCAACGCTGAGCTTCGGCCAGCCGCTCGCGCAACTCGCATTCATTGCTGATTTCCACGCCCGCCTGCTTGAGTGACTCGAGAAACTGGTCAAAAGACTCGCTGCTTAGGCTACCCATTTTTATTCTCCTGTCGAAGTATTGTCGTGCCAACCATGCCGCGAGTAACGCTCTCTGCAAGTAGTGGTTGACAGCCAGCATCAAGAAAACCACGTCGGAAAAGCGATCCGCTCTGAGAAGAACGCCAGAAGCCTTTTGGCGTTTCTGCCCGAGGCAAGAAGTGTCTGTTTTCGCGGCAGCAATCGCGGTAGAATCCGAAACTTGCCTTGCCCATCGGCACTTTACCAGCATGGAATTTCTCGGTTTTTCGCTTCGCAATCAGTTGTTCGTCGCGCCGATGGCGGGCGTTACCGATCGCCCCTTCAGGCAGCTCTGCAAGCGCATGGGTGCCGGTCTGGCCGTATCCGAGATGGTCACTTCGAACTCCCTGCTCTATGGCAGCATCAAGACCCGGCGCCGCGCCAACCATGCGGGCGAGGTTGCGCCAATTTCGGTACAGATTGCTGGCGCCAGTCCCTCGATGATGGCTGCTGCGGCACGTTACAACGTTGAGCGAGGGGCTCAGATCATCGACATCAACATGGGCTGCCCGGCGAAGAAAATCTGCAACGTCATGGCCGGTTCCGCCCTGCTCAGGGACGAGCCGCTGGTCCGGCAAATTCTCGAGGCCGTCGTCAATGCCGTACCGAGCACCCCGGTAACCTTGAAGATCCGCACCGGCTGGGACAAAAACAGTCGCAACGCCTTGAACATCCTCAAGATCGCAGAGCAGTCAGGAATCAGGGCCCTGGCAATGCACGGCCGCACGCGCGCCTGCGGCTACAGCGGCCAGGCCGAATACGAGACGATCCAGGCAGCAAAAGCCGTGGCGACTATTCCCATTATCGCCAATGGCGACATCGACTCTCCTGAACAGGCAAAACATGTCCTTGACACCACCCATGCCGACGCGCTGATGATCGGACGTGCCGCGCAGGGGCGCCCATGGCTGTTCCGCGAGATCGAGTATTTCCTGAACACCGGAACCTACCTGCCTCCGCCACGGGTCATTGAAATTCACGAGGTACTGCTTGAGCACCTTGAGGATCTATATCTCTTTTACGGTGTCGAAACCGGGGTCGGTATCGCACGCAAGCATATTTCCTGGTATACCAGGGGTCTGGTCGGCTCGGCAGCTTTCCGTCACAGGATGAACCAGTTGCCAACCATCGAACTGCAAAGACAGGCAGTCAATGACTTTTTCTGTGCCCTCGCGGATTACCAGGAGCATTTGAGCTATGCCCGCACAACTCCTTCACCGCATGCCAACTTCGAGGACCTTGCAGCATGAAGCGCAACGACGATGACCATATCGCAACTTGCGTCGGCAAGGCGCTGGAAAACTACTTTCAACAGCTTGAAGGCGAGAAGCCGGCTGCAGTTTACGCGATGGTGATCAAGAGCGTCGAACGCCCAATGCTTGAAGTCGTACTCAGACAGACCGGCGGCAATCAGACCCTGGCGGCCGAAATCCTAGGGATCAACCGCAACACACTGCGCAAGAAACTGGTCGATCACAAACTGATCGACTGAACACTCCTATTACCCTTTTAAGAGCTGCCACCCGCCCACCATGAAAATCCGCCAAGCCCTGATCAGCCTCTCCAACAAAAATGGCGCCCTCGAATTCGCGCAGGGACTGATCGCTCATGATGTCAAACTGTTATCCACTGGTGGCACCGCCCGGATGCTCCGTGACGCTGGTCTGCCGGTTACCGAGGTGGGCGATTACACAGGCTTCCCGGAAATGCTCGATGGCCGCGTCAAGACCCTGCATCCGAAAGTACATGGCGGCATCCTGGCGCGTCGTGATCTGCCCGAGCACATGGCCACGCTTGAACGGCACGGCATCCCGACCATCGATCTGGTATGTGTGAATCTCTACCCATTCCGTGAAACCATTGCCCAGACTGGTGTCACACTCGCCGAAGCGATCGAGAACATCGACATCGGCGGCCCGGCAATGCTGCGTTCGTCAGCCAAAAACTACCCCGGGGTGGCCGTGGTCACCGACCCCGAGGACTACCCGGCATTGCTCGCCGAAATGACGGCCAGCGATGGCGCCCTGAGTCTTGACACACGTTTCATGCTTGCCAAAAAGGCCTTTGCGCACACTGCGCGCTACGACGCAGCGATTGCCAACTGGCTGACTTCGCTCGACGAATCGAACCAGGCCGGGACGTTTCCCGTTTCTCTGCAACTCGCCTTTGATCGCGTCGAAACGCTGCGTTACGGCGAGAATCCGCACCAGCAAGCAGCCTTCTACCGCGATCCCACACCTCTTGCGGGTTCGATCGCCAACTATCGGCAGCTGCAAGGCAAGGAACTCTCGTACAACAACATCGCCGATGCCGACGCCGCTTGGGAGTGTGTCAAGACTTTCGACAAGCCCGCCTGCGTGATCATCAAACACGCCAATCCCTGTGGTGTGGCAATCGATGTCAGCCTGCTGTCCGCCTACGAAAAAGCCTTCCAGACCGACTCGACCTCGGCCTTTGGCGGCATCATCGCTTTCAACGGCACGGTCGACGCCGATGTCGTGACCGCCATGAATGTCCGCAAGCATTTCGTCGAAGTCCTGCTGGCACCGGCTTTCAGCGACACTGCCCGGGCGATGCTGGCCACCAAACAGAACCTGCGCGTCCTCGAACTGCCGCTGGCCAGGGGCCAGCATACTTTCGAAATGAAGCGCGTCGGTGGCGGGCTACTGTTACAGACCCCCGATCAGTTCAACGTCCAGGCTTCCGACCTGAGGGTGGTGAGCAGGGTCGCACCGACTGACGCACAGGTCGAAGATCTGCTCTTCGCCTATCGGGTTGCCAAGTTCGTCAAGTCCAATGCCATCGTCTTTTGCGGTCACGGCATGACCCTCGGCGTTGGCGCCGGCCAGATGAGCCGCGTTGATTCGACCCGCATCGCGGCCAATAAGGCGCAGAATGCCGGCCTCGACCTGGCAGGTTCCTGTGTCGCCTCCGATGCTTTCTTCCCCTTCCGCGACGGGCTCGACGTCCTGGCGGCTGCAGGCGCCAAGGCCGTCATTCAACCTGGTGGCTCGATGCGTGATGAGGAAGTGATCGCTGCCGCCGACGAGCATGGTCTGGCGATGGTGTTCACCGGTGCCCGGCACTTCCGACATTGATTCTTTGAATGATGCTGGGGAGAACACGGTGCGGAAGATCATGGTCAGAGTCGTCAGTGCCAGGGCACGGCGCAGCTCGATGGGGGCGCGCCAGCGGGTACGCGCAGCAGCTCAAGTTCTGGTGGTGAAAGGACTGTCATGAAGCTAATGGTCATCGGCTCAGGCGGTCGCGAGCACGCACTCGCCTGGCGGCTGGCGAAGACTCCTGGGTTGCAGAAGGTTTTCGTCACGCCTGGCAACGCGGGCACGGCGCGCGAGCGTGAACTCGAAAACGTCAACCTCACCGACCCCGAAGCGCTCGCCGACTTCGCCGCAAAGCACAAGGTTCATCTCACGGTAGTCGGTCCCGAAGCCCCGCTCGCTGCCGGCATCGTCAATCTTTTTCGCGACCGCGGTCTGAAGATCTTCGGTCCGACCAGGGAAGCCGCCCAACTCGAAAGCTCGAAGGACTTCGCGAAGCGCTTCATGGCCAGGCACAATATTCCCACTGCCCGCTTTGCGACCTTCTCCGATATCCGCGCTGCACACGCCTACGTCGACCAGCAGGGTGCGCCAATCGTCATCAAGGCCGATGGACTGGCTGCCGGCAAGGGAGTGGTGGTGGCCATGCACCTGTCCGAGGCCCATGACGCGATTGACCGGATGCTTCCCGCCAGCGGTGACAGCCCGGCAAGAGATTCGGCCCCAGCACGTGTGCTGATCGAGGAATTTCTCGAAGGCGAAGAAGCCAGTTTCATCGTCATGGTCGACGGCAAGAATGTGCTGCCGCTGGCTTCAACACAGGATCACAAGCGTATCGGCGACGGTGATACCGGCCCCAATACCGGTGGCATGGGTGCTTACTCACCGGCACCGGTGGTCACTCCGGAAGTCCACGCCCGAGCCATGCGCGAAATCATTCTGCCGACGGTACGGGGAATGGCTGCCGAAGGTATCCCCTACACCGGATTCCTCTACGCTGGCCTGATGATTGGCAAGGACGGATCGGTCAAGACCGTCGAGTTCAATTGCCGCCTCGGCGACCCGGAAACACAGCCAATCATGATGCGCCTGAAATCCGACTTGCTGACCCTCCTCGATCATGCCGTCGCCGGCCGGCTCAACCTGGTTGAGGCGAGCTGGGACCGTCGTGTCGCACTGGGCGTCGTGCTGGCCGCAGCCAATTACCCCGGTACTCCGCGCACCGGCGATCTGATCAGCGGACTTCCGCAGGGCAGCGAGGACAGTCATATCTTCCATGCCGGCACCACCGAGCGCGATGGCCGGATCGTCACCGCCGGTGGGCGTGTGCTGTGTGTCACGACACTTGCCGACAATGTCAGGCAGGCCCAGAAACGTGCCTATGACATTATTATCGGTATCCACTTCGACGGCATGCAGTATCGCCGTGACATCGGCCACCGCGCCGTCAGCCGGTGAGCCCGGTCAGGCAGTCACCAACCGCCACGGCACCGGCGGACGCGGACCAGGGATGATCGACCCGACCCGCCTCAAGGCATACTTCACCGACCTGCAAACGCGTATCGTCACGGCCATCGAAACGCTCGAAGGTCGTACCGGCGCGAGCTTCCGTGCCGATCCCTGGGAAAGGGAAGCCCACTCGCTACTCGCTGGCAGCGGCTGCACCTGCATCCTTGAGGGAGGTCGTGTTTTTGAACGCGGCGGCGTTGCTTTCTCGCAGGTCAGCGGCGCCGCCTTGCCGGCCTCGGCAACCGCCAAACGCCCAGAACTGGCGGGCTGCGCCTTCGCCGCGATGGGCGTGTCGCTGGTCCTGCATCCGGAAAACCCCTATTGCCCGACCGCGCACATGAACGTGCGCGCCCTGCTTGCAACCCGGGCCGATCTCGATCCTGCCTGGTGGTTTGGCGGCGGCATGGACTTGACTCCCTACTACCCATTTGCCGAAGACATCCGGCATTTCCACATGACCTGCAAGCAAGCGTTGCAGCCTTTTGGAGCAGACACGCACGCTCGCTACAAGCAATGGTGCGACGAGTACTTTTTCCTCAAGCACCGTAACGAACCGCGCGGGGTCGGTGGCATCTTCTTCGACGACCTCAGCGAGGGCGGCTTCGAGCGTTGCTTCGCGCTGACCCGGGCGGTCGGTGACGCGTTTACGGAAGCCTATCTGCCCATCATTGCAAAGCGGCAGAACCTGCCCTATGGCGAACGCGAACGTGACTTCCAGGCGTACCGACGCGGACGTTATGTCGAGTTCAACCTGGTCTGGGATCGCGGCACGCTATTCGGCCTGCAGTCGGGCGGGCGCACCGAATCAATCCTGATGTCGCTCCCTCCAGTCGTCAAATGGCGCTACGACTGGCATCCTGAAGCCGGCAGCGCCGAAGCCGCGCTCTACGACATGCTGGCGCCACGCGACTGGACGGAAGCCCCGGCTACATGGCCAATTCTTCGCTCATGATCGCTGCCAATCATGGCTGCATAGCGCAGCAATGATTCCGGCATCGGCTGCTCCGGTCAGGATAACCCGCCGCATGGCAAGCGCATGCGCCAGCTCGGCGATGCGCTGATGCGGCACGAACATCGGGGTGCCGCGCAGACAGGCGTTCGCCGGTGCGTCGAGCAGGCCGACGAGATTGCGCAAGCCCTCGCTCGATGAAATCGTCAGGGCGTCGAGCTGGCCACTGCGCCATAGCGCCTGCAGCGGGGCCGCGTCGGCCGGTGCCGAGCGCTGGTAGCAACTCACCGCATCGACTTCGGCGCCCCGTTCTCGCAAGGTATCGGCCAGCAGTTCGCGGCCACCATTACCGCGAAAGATCAGCACACGCTTGCCAGCAACGCCCGCGCGCCGCATTTCCGGAAGTTCGAGCAGTGCCTCCGAATCAAAGCGATCGGCCGGCGCCAGCACGTGGCCGATGCCATAACGGGCAAGCCGCGCGACGCTGCTCTGGCCAATCGCCACCGCGCGCAGACCCAATGGCCACGCCTGTCTGGCAAGAATCGCCGGGACACTGAAATCGACTGCATTCGGGCTGATGAAAATCGCCAGCGAGTAGTCTCCGAGACGCATGATCGCCGCCTGCAAGGGGGCAGGGTCGATGACTGGAGAAATCTCGAGCAGCGGAAAAATCAGCGGCTCGCCACCTTGCTCGGCAATCCAGCCAGCCAGACGCGAAGCCTGCGCGCGCGGGCGCGTCACGACGATTGTCAGACCACGCAAGGGTTGCGTCATTGGCAGCTGGCGAGCTGCTCCAGGATGACCTCGGCCCCCTGTTCACGCAGCCGCTGCGCGAGCAGGCGACCGATCGACTCGCCGTCTTCCGGAGCGCCGTACTGTTCCCCGGCGATCATCTGCTTGCCGTCCGGCGTTGCGATGAAACCTCGCAACCAGAGATGACCACTATCGAGCAACGCGTAGGCAGCGAGCGGGACTTGGCAGCTACCCCCCAAGGCACGCGAAAAGGCCCGTTCGGCGCGCACGCAGTGCGCGGTCTCGCTGTCGTTGAGCGGTTCCAGCAGTGCCATGATGTCAGCGCGCCCTGATGCGGCCTCGATCCCGAGGACTCCCTGTCCTGGTGCTGGCAGTGACTGCTCTGGCGTCAGGATAGACCTGATCCGTGCTGCCAGGCCCAGACGTATCAAGCCTGCGGCAGCGAGGATGATCGCATCGTACTCCCCCGCATCGAGCTTCCTGAGCCGCGTATCGAGGTTACCACGCAGGCTACGGATCACAAGTTGCGGGTATCCGGCGCGCAGGATCGCTTCGCGACGAAGGCTGGAGGTTCCAACCACGGCCTTGGCCGGCAACTCGTCGAGCCCGGCAAAGCGGTTCGAAACAAAGGCATCGCAGGGATTTTCACGCGCTGAAATGGCTGCGATGGCGAAGCCCGCAGGCATTTCCATCGGCAGGTCCTTCATCGAATGAACCGCGAGGTCAGCACGGCCTTCCTGTATCGCCAGTTCGAGTTCCTTGATAAACAGCCCTTTACCGCCGATCGCCGACAGCGGACGGTCGAGGATCTGGTCGCCGCGAGTCGTCATGCCGAGGATCTCGATGCGACTCCGTGGGTATGATTCCATCAGGCATCCACGGACATGCTCGGCTTGCCACAGAGCCAGGCGCGACTCCCGCGAGGCGATGACAATACGCGACTGAACTGGCTCTGCTGGGTTCAAGGCAGGGTTCCGCTAGCGGCACCGGCACGCACGTCGTCACACCGACGCACAGACCCTTTCGATGCCGAACATTGATGAGCGATTCTAAAGGTCATGATTTTTCCAGGCCCCCGATCATGGAAGTCATGACCGTTTCCCTCCCCTGACTCCTCCTCCACGAGAGGGAAGGAGGGATTCGTGAGTCGCCGGCACGACATTCACATTAACATGCCTGCGCACCCCGCTTCTCGCGTCAATCGCCTGAATCGATCGGGCAGACAGCGCCCGCCTACCCGAGGCGTGTTATAATTCGAAGCTTTGCAAGCATGTGCTGTTCTGGATGGTGCCGAGAGGGGGAATCGAACCCCCACGATGTTTCCACCGGCGGATTTTGAGTCCGCTGCGTCTACCGATTCCGCCATCTCGGCTTTGGCTCGCAACTCGCGAGCCGGAAGAAGTTCTGATTATCGCTGATTCTCCACTCAGGAACAAGCAGACTCATCATATTCCGTTCCACGTCGGCGCTTGCTCGACAATTCTCTGCAGACTTACGCATGCTGACGCTCGACGATTTCGACTTCGATCTACCCGGCGAACTGATCGCCCAGCACCCGACCGCAGAACGCACCGCCAGTCGTCTGTTGCAACTGTCCGACGGCATCATCCACGATCGCCGCTTCAGCGAGCTCCCGGAAATCGTTGAAGCCGGGGATCTGCTGGTGTTCAACGATACGCGCGTGTTCCGCGCGCGCCTCTTTGGTCGGAAGGAAAGCGGCGGCCAGATCGAGGTTCTGATCGAGCGCATCGTCGATGCTCGTCATGCCGTGGCACAAATCCGCGCCAGCAAAGCGCCGCAAGCCGGCAGCCGCATCTTTCTCGAAAATGCCATCCTGCTGAGCGTACGCGGTCGTTGCGGTGAACAGCACGAGTTCTTCGACCTGGAACTGCTGGAGCCGGCTGGCGAAAATGACCTCTGGAGCCTGCTCGATCGCCACGGCCGCTTGCCCTTGCCGCCCTACATCACGCATGCGGCGAGCGCTGCCGACGAAGCGCGCTACCAGACGGTTTTTGCCCGCCATCCTGGCGCTGTCGCCGCACCCACTGCCGGCCTGCACTTCGACGAGGCGCTGCTGGCTGAACTCGCACAGCGCGGTGCCGAGATGGCCTGGCTGACGCTGCACGTCGGCGCCGGCACCTTCCAGCCAGTGCGAGTACAGCGCATTTCCGAGCACCGCATGCACGCCGAACGTTTCGAGATCCCGCCCGCGACGGCCGCTGCGATCGCCCGAACGCGTGCGCGCGGCGGCCAGGTCATCGCTGTAGGGACAACCAGCCTGCGTGCGCTCGAAGCGGCTGCAGAGCACGGAGAGCTGCACGCTGGCGCGGCCGAAACCGACATCTTCATCACTCCGGGCTACCGCTTTCGCGTCGTCGACCGGCTGATCACCAACTTTCACCTCCCAAAATCGACGCTGCTGATGCTCGTTTCGGCTTTCGCCGGACTGGATGCCATCCGCGGCGCGTATCGGCACGCGATCAATCAGCGTTATCGCTTCTTCAGTTATGGTGACGCCATGCTGCTGCACCGTGGCTGATTCATGCACAAGCCTCCACTCCCTTTCCCGAAACCGCCGCCATGCTCAAGAACCCCTTGAACAAAGCAGCCATCGAGCGACTCGACCAGCATGGACTGACTGCCGACACGCACAAGGTGGCCCTGGCCTGCGCACTACTGTGGACCGCCCGTACGCAGACCGACGTACACCACCTGCTTGGTTTGAGTGGTCTGACCACCAGCACCGGCAGAGCGTTTACCTTCAACGATGTAAAGAGCGCGGTCGAGGAACTCAAGGACAAGAAACTGCTGCTCGGCGATGTGGCGCACCGCCCCAACGCCTTTCAACTCGTGGACGCTTTGCGTGCGCCGCTCTACCGGCAGTTGCTCGAGACCCGGCCAGGAAACTGCCTGCCGAGTCTGATCGCCGAACTCGATGGTTTCGACCTCACGCGCTTCGGCTACTACTGGCCGAGCAGCAGTCTTCCGGCGACCATTGCCTATGTGCGCGCCAAGTTCTTTTCCGGCACACCGAGCGAAGAGCTAGCAGCGATCCGGCAACGGGTCGCACGTTCGATGGACTGGAACTCCATCCTCACGCAGGCACTCCTGCTCGGTTTCGATGGCCCCAGTTTCGAGTACATCGATCCGGCCGAACGCTCGTGGCTCGCTTGCCTGGGTGTGGCATCGATAGGTTTGAACTGGGCGGAGGATTTCAACCCGATCGCGGAGTGGGCTTTTGACCAGCTCAGGCGGCAACCCGACCAGGTGTCCAACGATCTGCGTTCGGCGCTTGCCGAGCTGGCGTTGCAACGCAGTGACGCCGCCTTGTTGCAGGAAGCCCTGCAGGGGCTCGACAACGGCCTCGCTGCCGCCATTGGGGCCGCAGCCCTGGTCGTTGACAGCCAGTGGGCAGCCGGACAAGCCGCTTTCGAGGCAGCCCTGAAGCAGCGCAAGGGCGAAATCGGCAGCAGCAAGAACCTCCTGCCCGTGAGTATCGGATGGCTCTACCCACTCGCACTGCTCGCCCAGTCGACCCCGAAGCATCTGGAACTGGCGCGCAAGTTCTGCATTGGCGAAGCCGGCCAGCGCGATCCGAGTGCATTCTCCGCATGGGGGCGCTGGGTCCATGCCATCGACGTTCGTCTTGGCAAGACAGCGATCATCCATGCCGCTTTCCAGCCAGCGCGCGACCAGGAACAGCTCTGGGGACTGGGTTCGCTCTGGGCCATTCTGCTCTCGGCCTGGCTGGGTAGCGAGACGATCGCTGCGCCAGGTACGCAGCCTACACCGCATACGGCTAGCGGTTGGCATGAGACGATCATCGCCCTGCGGCGGAAGCTGCTGAACTGTCATCTGAAGTTGCCGAGCCGCATGCTGCGTGGCGCCGAGGAGCTACTTTCCGGACGCGATCCACCGACCGGTTATTTTGTCGCCGCTGCTGGCCAACAATGGCGCACGATTCTCGACGCCCTGCAATCGCTCGGCAGCGAGCAAACTGCTGCCGAGGCCGGCAGCGAAACGACGCGCCTGCTCTGGGCCATCGAGATCGGCAAGGAGGGTCAGTTGCTCGGCATCAAACCGCTCGAACAGAGGTGTGGTCTGCGGGGCTGGGGACGACCCCGCGCGCTGAGCCTCGTGAAGATCTTTGGCAACGAACATCTGCCAGCGTGGGATGCCAAGGTGGCGCGCGCGCTGCGCCCCGAGCGCGGCTACAGCAACCGCTATCGTATCGACCTGCCCACGGCGATCGTCGCCCTGGTCGGTCATCCGTGCATCGTCCTGGCAAATGCGCCAGAGCAATTCGTCGAACTCAGCGAAACGCAGCCAGAGCTGGAACTGGTCCGTCAGGGCGAACATTTCGTGATGCGCATCGAGCCACCGTTGCGACCAGTCGTCGAAAGCCCGTACCACCATGTCGAAGATGCCGACGAGCGTCGCGAGAACGAAGCGCTGCGCTTGCTCACACTCGTCCAGGACGGCCCGCAACGTCTTCGGCTGGTGCGTTTCTCGGCGGTGCAGCAGCAGGCCGCACAGCTCATCTCGAGGCGCGTTGCTATTCCCGCCAATGCGCCAGGAGCGCAGACCGAGGTCGAAAAGACCTTGCGTGCGCTGTCCGGACGTTTCCAGGTACACGCCGACTCGGCACAGGCCTCCCGGCAGGTGGCCAGCGATTCGCGCCTGCGTGCCGAACTCTCGCCGGTTGGCGAGCACCTGGCGCTACGCCTGGTGGTGACACCGCTGGGCCCCGACGGCCCACGCCTGCCGGCGGGCAGCGGCCGACTTCGCCTGATGAGCGTGCGCGGAAGCGAGAGCGTCGGCACCGAACGCGACCTCCAGCGCGAGCGCCAGCATCTCGAAGCGGTACTCGATGCCCTGCCCTTCCTCGACGGCAACGATGGCGTCAGCGAATGGCTGATCGAAGATCCCGAGCAGGCACTCGGGGCGGTCGAAACGCTGCCGACGCTGGCCGCGATTGCCGCGGTTGAATGGCCCAAGGGCAAGGCCGTTCGCGTCGTCAGCGTCGATACGCGGCAGCTCGGCGTCAGCGTCAGCCGCGAGCACGACTGGTTCCGCCTCTCCGGGCAGGCGACGCTCGACGAGGGCCTGGTGCTGCAGCTCGAAACCCTGCTGACGGCGGCACGCGAAAAATCCCGCTTCGTCCCGATGGGGGACGGTGTGTATGCTGCGCTGACGCGCTCACTCAAACAAAAGCTCAGCGAACTCGCGGCGGTTATCGAAACCGACAAGCAGGGAGGCAAGGCACCGACGATCGCCGCCGCCTGGCTCGACGAGATTCTCGACGGCACCCGGCTCGACGCCGGCAAGGATTTTCGCGAGGCCATCGAGCGCCTGCGCAGCGCCCAGTCCTCCGAACCGAAACCGCCGAGCCTGCTGCAGGTCAGGCTGCGGCCCTATCAGGAAGACGGCTACCAGTGGGCGATGCGTCTGGCGACCGCCGGCATGGGCGGCTGTCTGGCCGACGACATGGGCCTGGGCAAAACGCTGCAGGCACTCGCCGTGCTGCTCGAGCGCGCCGCCGGCGGGCCGGCGCTGGTCATCGCACCGACCTCGGTATGCGGCAACTGGTTCGCCGAAACACGTCGTTTTGCACCGACGCTCAACGCCCGCATCTACAGCGACGCCGGCGACAGCGAACGCGAGGAACTGGTCAGCCAGGCCGGGCCGCAGGATCTGCTGATCGTCTCCTACACGCTGCTGCAACTCGCGCAGGAACGCTTCGCCGGGCGCAACTGGCACACGCTGATCGCCGACGAAGCACAGGCGATCAAGAATGCAGCCGCCAAGCGCTCGCAGGCGGTGTTCGAGCTCAAGGCCGATTTTCGCCTGGCACTGACCGGAACGCCGGTGGAAAACCGCCTCGCCGACCTGTGGTCGATCATGCGTTTTGCCAATCCCGGCCTGCTCGGCACCGTCAACCGCTTCAACGAGCGCTTCGCGGGTCCGATCGAACGTAACCGCGACCGTGACACCCAGCATGTCCTCAAGCGCCTGATCGCTCCCTTCGTGCTGCGACGAAGCAAAGCGGAAGTACTGCAGGAACTGCCGCCCCGCATCGAGCTGATCCTGACGGTCAGCCCGGAGAGTGCCGAAGCCGCGCATTACGAAGCCTTGCGCCGCGAAGCCGCAAACGAGATCGGCAGCATGCTCGACAGCACGCCGGAAACGCAATCCCGCTTCAACATCCTCGCGCAACTGACGCGCCTGCGGCGTGCCGCCTGCGACCCGCGCCTGTGCAACCCCGAGTTCGGGATCAGCGGCGCCAAGGTACAGGCCTTTGGCGAACTGGCCAGCGAGCTCATCGCCAACGGCCACAAGGCGCTGGTCTTCAGCCAGTTCGTCGATTTCCTGAGCATCCTCCGCGAACCGCTCGACGCAGCCGGAATTCGCTATCAGTACCTCGACGGCGCCACCCCCGCCGCCGAGCGAACGCGCCGGGTCGCCGCATTCCAGGCCGGCGAAGGCGAGCTTTTCCTGATCAGTCTCAAGGCCGGCGGCTTCGGCCTCAACCTCACCGCCGCCGACTACGTGGTGATCACCGACCCGTGGTGGAACCCGGCGGCCGAGGATCAGGCGATGGGACGTGCGCACCGCATCGGGCAGCTCAGACCGGTCACCGTTTACCGGCTGGTCACCAGGGGCACCGTCGAGGAACGAATCGTCGACCTGCACCATGAGAAACGCGCGCTCGCCGAGAGCATTCTCGCCGAAGGCGAAGCCAGTGCCTTGCCATCGACCGAGGATCTGGTGGCGCTGATCCGGGGGAAATGACATGAACCGCGGCCTCGCAAACCCTGCAGCTCCCCCCTCAGTCAGCTTCTGGCAGGCGTTCGCCTTCTGGCTCAAGCTGGGATGCATCAGTTTCGGTGGCCCGGCAGGACAGATTTCGATGATGCACGCGGAACTGGTGGAACGTCGTCGCTGGATTTCCGAGCGACGCTTTCTGCACGCACTCAACTATTGCATGCTGCTTCCTGGTCCCGAAGCCCAGCAACTGGCCACCTACATCGGCTGGCTGATGCATCGCACGCCTGGCGGCGTGGTCGCCGGAACCCTGTTCGTGCTGCCCTCGCTGCTGCTTCTGATCGGTCTGTCCTGGGTCTATATCACTTTCGGCGAGACGCCGTTGGTGGCTGGTCTGTTTTACGGCATCAAGCCGGCAGTCACCGCCATTGTCGTCCAGGCGGCGCACCGAATCGGAATGCGTGCCCTCAAGAACCCGTTTCTCTGGGCGATCGCGGCGGCTTCCTTCGTCGCCATCTTCGCGCTCGCCGCGCCGTTTCCCGTCATCGTCGCCGTCGCCGCGCTGCTCGGCTACATCGGCGGACGGGTCGCACCCGAGAAGTTCCAGCTTGGCGGTGGCCACGGCCCGGCCGAAGCCGCGTTCGGTCCGGCCTTGATCGACGACGACACGCCGACTCCGGAGCATGCCCGCTTCGGATGGAACAGACTGATCAGGGTGCTCATCGTCGCGGCTCTTCTGTGGGCCATCCCGATGGGCCTGCTGATTGCGACCCACGGTTGGCAGCACACGCTGACGCAGATGAGCTGGTTTTTCACCAAGGCCGCGCTGCTGACCTTTGGCGGTGCTTATGCCGTTCTCCCCTACGTTTACCAGGGAGCCGTCGAACACTACGGCTGGCTGACCGCGACCCAGATGATCGACGGCCTCGCGCTCGGCGAAACCACCCCTGGGCCGCTGATCATGGTGGTCGCTTTTGTCGGTTTCGTCGGTGGCTACCTGAAGGCCGTTTTCGGACCGGATAGCCTGTTCCTTGCAGGCTCAGTCGCGGCTTCGCTGGTGACCTGGTTTACCTTTCTGCCATCATTTGTTTTTATCCTGCTCGGCGGACCGCTGGTCGAGACCACCCACAACCAGTTGAAATTCACCGCACCACTGACCGCCATCACCGCGGCGGTGGTCGGCGTGATTCTCAATCTGGCGCTGTTCTTCGGCTATCATGTCCTCTGGCCGAGAGGTTTCGCTGGCAGCTTCGACTGGATCTCCGCGCTGATCGCTCTCGGTGCCGCGGTCGCGCTGTTTTACTACCGGCAGAATGTCATTGCCGTCATCGCGGCCGGCGCCGTCGTCGGCCTGCTGGTTGAAATGCTCATGCTGTCCTGACCACGAACTGTCATGACTTTGCAAGAGCCCCCCGATGATGAAAGTCATGACCGTTTCCCCTCCCTTGCAGGGCGCATGCCGGCTTGCACGCCGGAATCGTTCGATGGGCGCAGAGCATGCTCCGCGAAACCCCGCCTTCGCCCCCGCAAGTGGGAGGGGAGATTCGTGAGTCGCTGACGCGACTTTCACATTAGCGGGCTACCGGGGTTTCACTCCGCGCAGCACGGCCAATCGATCGGCGATCAGCAGCGACCATTTGTCGAAAGCGTCGCGTGCGTACGACCAGCTCTGGAACGAGCTCATGTAGCCCTTGATCCAGGTATTGGTGGCAGCGGCCGCGCCGGCATCGATGTCGGCGGCGTACTTGCGGCCGATCTGCGCATCGGCGCACTCACCAAGAACAACGTTGCTGGCGCCGTCGAGAAACTGCATTTCGATGCCGGTCTCGCCGAGATAAGGCGTCGAACCCGCAGGCCTCCCCGATGCCGGACCGGAAGCAGCCTCGGCGACGAAACCGTAGGGGATCGCGGTGCCTGCCAGACTCCGGCTGACCTGCGTCGGCACCAGGTTGGTGAGCTCGATCCGCAACACCAGGACCCCCGGCCCAGGTTGCGTGACGATCTGCATCTGCGGTTTCAGGGACTTGCTCAGGGCATTGTGGAAATAATCGACCAGTGCCTTGAGGTCGGTCGGGTCGACCGCCTCCTGCTGATCCGCCTTGAGGCTGACCAGAATGCGGGTGATCAGCACCTTGTCGTAGCGTTTGAGGTCGACATCGGTGTTCCGCCAGCACAGCGCTCCGTCGCCACCGGGCGCTTTCGTCAGGCGCTGGTAGTCACTGAGAAAGCCGCTGCGCGTGATCCGTGTCGGATCGCTGACCGTCACGTCGCCCGATGGGCCCGTCAATTCGGCACAGCCGCCGAGCAGCAGGGTGCCGGCAATGCCGCCGATGAGCGCGACCTGGTGCGACGACCGACGGGGTCTGGTGGATACGGCCAGTTGGCCCGTGGCCGGATCGGAATGTCCCTTTGTCGCAGTCATCATCGCTTCTCCCATGGTTCAAAGCGGTCATTGTACACGGTGATGATGCCGCACCTGCTGTCGATGTGCCCAAGCATGCCGACACCTTTGCCCAGCTCTGCCACGACAGAGTCTGGGAGCGCGATGAAGCCTTGCGGTTCCAGTCCCCTGGGCCCGACCGGATGCTCGGCATCCCTAGCGGGCTGAATCCTGACTTTCAAGCGTGTAACCTGCGCCTGCATCCTGCCCGAGTCGCTCGACCAGGCAGGGCATTACTGCCTGCAAGGTCGCTTCCAGGGTCCAGGGTGGATTGATCACGAACAGACCGCTGCCGTGCATCCCGAAACCGTCGCTGGCCGGCGTTCTGACGCGCAGCGTGACCTGCAGCCAGCGTCTTGCCGGCAGATGCTTCAGGCGCGGCGGCAAATGGTGCGCTTCGAGCCGGGTCAGTTGGGGATACCACAGCAGATAGGTGCCGCCAGGAAAGCGCGACAGGCTCTCCCTGAGGGAATGCACCACCCGATCGTAATCGCGCCGCTCCTCGTACGACGGGTCGATGAGAACCAGTGCTCGCCGCGGCGGCGGCGGCAACAAGGCCTTGAGGGCCGCGAATCCGTCGCCCTCCTCAACGATCACGCGTTTGCCGCAGGCCGCGAAATGCTCCCGCAGACGCACTACGTCCCGGCTGTGCAGCTCGAAAAGCCGTAGGCGGTCCTGTGTCCGCGTCGTCGCCATCGCCAGGGAAGGCGAACCAGGGTAGATCTTCAGGCGGCCATCGGGATTGGCTGCGCGCACCAGACCGAGATAGTCCTGCAGGGCCGACGGCAGATCCTGCCTCCCCCATAACCGTCCTATGCCGTCCCGGTACTCGGCAAGCTTGGCTGCCTGCCCGGAATCAAGTGCATAAGCTCCCGCCCCGGCGTGCGTATCGACGTACCAGAAAGCACTGTCCTTCTGGCCGAGGTAGCGCGTCAGTTGCACCAGTACCAGATGTTTGAGGACATCGGCGTGGTTGCCGGCATGGAAGGCATGACGATAGCTCAGCATCGGCCAGAACCCTGCGTGGTCGTGGCGGCGGTCACTGGGGTGGCAACGCCCGGCGGCACGCGCACTATGCCGGCACCGCGATCTTGCCGTCGGTACTGAACTGATAATCGCGGAAGATATGCTCCGCGCTCAGCAACTGATAGCTGCCATCCGGCAAGCGCCTGGAGGTGTCCTTGAGGCGGTACGCATAATGGCCACAGGTCCAGCAATCGAAGTTGCGCATTTGCGTACACAGACAGGTCTTGTCGCGGACCACAATCTTCTTGACGCCGGGATTCGCTTCCACCTCCCGGTTGTACGCACTGATGTAGGAACAATTGCCGGTACTGTCGAGAAGATAGCCGTAGGCCTCACAATTGGGCCGAATCCCGTCGCCAATCGCCGGACTGTTGCTCAACATGCGCATCGGGTAGCCGGTCGGGGATATCTGGTTGACCTCGATCTGATCTTCGCTGGCTTCGAAATAACGCTGCTTGACGTCCTCCGGCAAGCCGCACTCCTTCGACACGGTAAAGCGCGTCGCCACCTGGACTGCGGCTGCACCGCTTTCGAGAAACGACACGGCATCGCTACCGGTAAAGATCCCGCCCGCCGGAATCAGGGGAATATCGAGCTGCTCGTCCTGCAGATAGCGATGAATCTCGGCGAAGATCGTTGCCAGATCGTAATTTGCCCAGTCCATGCCGAAACCCAGGTGTCCTCCGGCCAGCGGTCCTTCGACCACCACGTAGTCGGGCAATCGCCGGCAGCGGGCGGTCTTGCGCAGGAACAACTGCAACGCGCGCAGAGAGGAAACGATGATCCCGAGCTTGGCATCGCGGAAACGCGGATGATCCTCGATCAGCGCGAAGGAACCGAGGTGCAGGCCGGCCGCCAGCGTGATACCGTCGACGCCGGCGTCGAGCGCTGCGGCCATGCGCACGCGCAGTGTCTCGCGCGGGGCGTTCATGGTCAGCTTCTCCATGCAGTTGACGAAAATCAGGCCCTCGCCTCGCTTGGCTTCCATGGTTCTGCCGACGTGCATCTGGGTGGCCTCGGCGAGCTGCCCGAGATCGAAACGAACCATCGACTTGTCGGTATTGGCGACGTTGAATTTGTACTGCCGGAGCTTGTCCTTGACGAACTTGGCGTTGAACCGCCGATCGGCAACGGTATTGACCATGGCATCGGAAATATGTCCGACGCCGCCGAGTCGGGCGGCCTCGAGCGCCAGTTCGGCGGTCGAAATATCGACGCCCATGCCGCCGATCACGATCGGTACCAGTTCCTTCTTGCCGAACTGCAGACGGAAATCATCAACGCTCTTCATGCCGGTCCTTCCCAACCGAAGCAGCGACGCCAGCGCCAGCACCGGCAATCGCGAAAATATCCCAAGCCCGGCATTATCGCTCATCAACCGCCTGGATGGCCTGCTGCGTCAAACGAAATCACGCGTGTATCATCCCCCTGCCCGCCATGCCAAAAGGAAGCAAGCCATGTCCGACTGCAGCCACCCCGACCCAGCGCCCGCATCCACAAACGAGATCGGCATTCCACGCCAGCATGCCTTCGACCCGGCCGCTTTCGAGCGCGCGGTCGGCGATCTGCTGGCCGCCTGCGGGATTGCGCCGGATACCGCGCACATCGGGCGAACCCCGCAGCGCGTCTGCGAACTCTGGCAGCGCCGCCTGCTTGGGGGTTACGACCTCGACCCGGCGACCGCGCTCGGCGATGGCTTTGCCGATCAGCGCAGCGATCTGGTAGTGGTGCGCGGCATCGCCGTGCATGGCGTCTGCCCGCACCACCTGGTGCCTTTTCGCGGCGTCGCGCACGTCGCCTATCTGCCCGGCGGTCGCCTGCACGGCTTCGGTCGCATCGCCCGCCTGGTCGACGCGATTGGTCATCGCTTCACCTATCAGGAATGGATGACCCGCGATATTGCCGACGCGCTGATGCAGCACGGCCAGGCGCGCGGAGCGGCCTGCGTGGTCGAGGCCGAGCAGTTGTGCCTGCTGCTCGGCGAAGACCGGCGTGGTGACGAACGGGTGATCACCCAGTCGTTCAGCGGCGAGTTCGAACACTCGCCGCAGTTGCGCAACGAGTTCCTGCGCGCCATCGCCGGCGGCCGCCGCAACGACTGAAGCGTGCGGAGCAACTGGGCTTGGTCGATGAAAAGAGCTTCTTCATCGTCGTGGCGGCCCGAGCGAATCGCCATGCTGCGGGTGCTGGCGACGCCAGCGGCGGATCAGCAGGCGCAGGCGGCCGAAGGTCCAGTGATCATTGAGGACGAAGTTGGCGATGCTGGCGATGATGATCGCCAGCACGTTCGCCAGCAGATAATGCAGGTGACTGGTGAAGGCGTGTGTCAGCGCGAACTGCAGTGCGATGCCCAGCCAGCAGGCGATCGTGTATTGGCCGAACTGCAGGAGGATCGGGGTGTGCACATGCGGCCGCCGATCGAGCCAGGTCCAGGCGCGGTTGAGCAGGAAGTTGTTGATCGTGGCGAAGAAGATCGCGACCGCGAGCGACAGGTTGAGGCGCAGCGATGGCGGCGTGATGGCCACCAACAGGGTTTCCTGTGCGAGGTAGAGGACGGCCACATTGACCAGCGTTCCGGACGCGCCGACGATCCCGAACTTGATGAATCGGTGACGCAACAGACGGCCCAGCAGCGGCAGTTGCCGGAGCCTCTCGCAGCACGTCATGCCGCATCCCTGTCGGCCGGCGGATGGGCACGGGTGACGACGATGCGTGCTTCGGCGAGCACCTGCGCCGGCGCAATCCGCTGCAGGCACTGGTTGTCTCCGTCGCAGGGCGAGTTGCGATGGTTGTACGCAGTCAGGCAGGGCGAGCAGGGAAGTGCGAGGTGCAGGCAGCGCGCGTGTTCGCCGAGCGGGCCGTAGAGCAGCGGTGTCTCGGGGCCAAACAAGGCCACCGTCGGCACCCCGGTCAGCGAAGAAAACTGCGCCGGCCCGCCGTCGTTGGTGACCAGCAACGCGGCGATCCCGAGCAGCGCGACGAGTTCGCGCACCGATTTCGTGTACCCCGTGAGGTCGATGCAGTCGGGATGCGCGACCGCTTCGGCGAGCGCCCGACCGAGCGCCTTGTCGGCGGGCAGGCCGATGATCGCCACGGCGTAGCCCTCGGCGAGCAGACCGCTGGCCACCTGCCGCCAGTTCGCCACCGGCCAGGCGCGGATCGGCAGGATGCCGCCGCTCGGATAGAGCAGCGCCAGCCGGCGTTCCGCGATGCGCGGAAAGTCTTCGCAAAAGCGCGTTCCGAAGGCTTCGACCTCGCCCGTCCGGAATGCTGGCAACAGCGCCGGCAAGGGCAGCGGGCCCTCGTCGAGGCTCTCCTTGTCGAGCGGATGGGTCTGCGACTCGATCGCCCGCGCCAGCGTCAGGAACTGCAGCGACAGGTGGCGATACGGGTTGTAGAGCACCGGCCGGTTGATGAACGAACCGCGGTACAGCCCTTCCTGCGTGTGACGGTGAAAACCGACCCGCAGCGGCGCTCCGGACAGCCACGACAGCAGACTGCTGATGCGTGCGAAGAGTTCGCAGTCGAGCACCGCATCCGGTTGCAACTGGCGCAAGCTGCGGATCGCGGCGAGAAGTGTGCGCAGCAGCCCACCCAGCGAGCGGTCGTCGATGGCGATGACGTTCTCCGGCGGGACGCTGGCCATCAGATCGAGAACCTCGCGATTCTTGCCGAACAGCAGGACATGCAGCGAAGCTGCCGGGTAACGTGTGCGCAGCAGCGCGAACATCGGTTGTGCGAGGACCAGGCTACCCATTTCGGAGAGCAGGATCACGACGACGCGCCGCGGTGGCGATACGGGTCGTTGCGGCACGGCACGCCACGCGCGCAGCCGTTCGAGCAGCGACGCGAACGCGCACAGCGGCACGCCGAGATAGCGATCGATGGCACGCTGAAGCTTGATGTTCATCATGGCAGCGGCGCCGGGCGATAGCCATAGACCACCCGCGCATGGTAAGTGGCGACCGCGACGCCGCCTTTCCTGGCAGTAAGCGCCTGCACCGGGCCGAGGCGCGTGGCCGTGGCGAGCAGACGCGGATCTTCGAGGTTGCCGCGCCAGCCCGAGACCGCGATCAGATCGCGCCCGGCAAATGCCGAACGCGGAAACCAGAATTCGTACATCACGGCGTTTTCATTGAAGAAGAGGTGCCGGCTGGCGGTGTCGCGGGCACCGTCTCCACGCGGATCGTAAAAGGCCATTTCGTCGGCGGTATTGTGCCTGTCGAGACCGACGACGGCGGGACGGCGGCCGGTTTCAAGGAGTACCGCTTCCTCGATCCCCTGCACCTGTCGGCGCAGGTCGCGCCAACCCATTTCCAGATAGTCGTGGTGAGCGCGCAGGCCGGCCAGCCCCCAGACCGGGTAGTAGAACAGGCCGTAGGCGTAGACCAGCATCAGCGCCTGCAGCAGTGGTACCCAGCCGCGGGCGAGCAGGCGATCGAGCCTGCCTTCGCCGAGTCCCGGCCGGGTCATCGTCGCCGCGAGCACCGGCAGGATCGCCAGCCAGATCGGCCCGGTCCAGTGAAACTTGGTCTCCGCGCGCAGGCTCGATACCGCGAAGACGAGCAGCGGCAGCAGAGTGAAGACCAGCATGAACAGGCGTCGCCGTCCGGTCAGCAAGTTCCGCTGGTCGTTGGCCGGCGTCGCCTGGAAAGTGGCACTCATGTCGCCGCGCGGTCGCCACAGCCGCCACAGGGCCAGCACGCCAAGCGGCGTCAGCAGCAGGAGCGCAGCAGCCAGGAACTCTGGCAGGCTGAACTGTGGTGCCCGCGCCGCCAGTCGTCGTGAACCTTGAAAGGCGAACGACGCCCAGTCGTGCTGGAGGTTCCAGACGATGACCGGCGAGAACACCAGCAGCGCGATGAGCACGCCCCCCCAGGCCCAGACCGACAGCAGGCTGCGGCGCGAACGTGCATCGACGAGCATGAACACGAAAGCGGCTGCCGGCACCAGCACCATCGAGTACTTGGCGAGCATGCCGATGCCGATCGCCAGCCCGGCGCCGAGCCAGGCCACCCTGCTTTCGCCGAGCAGTGCGCGCTGCAGGAAAAACAGCGCGGCCGCCCAGGCGGCGGCGAGGGGAGCATCGGGCGTGACCATCACCCCGATGCCGAAGCAGAACGGCAGCGTCGCGGCCAGCAGGGCGGTACGCAGGGCGTTGCCGCGCCCCGCCATGTCCTGCGCGTAGGCAATCGCGAAAGCGAGCATCACCGCCCAGGAGAACACTGCCGGCAGGCGCACGAAAAACTCGCCATCGCCAAGGGCAAAAGTGGCGGCGATCAGCCAGGCGACCAGCGGCGGATGGTCGAGATAGCCGATGTCGAGATGCTGCGCATAGTTCCAGTAGTACGCCTCCTGCGGAGCCAGCTCGATCTGCCCGAGGTAGACCAGGCGCAGCACCAGCAGATAGATGACCGCCAGCGGCACCGCAATCGCGAAATCCTGGCGGCGCGTCCCCGCAGCAATCACCCTGCCGCCGAGCAGCAGGGTCAGCGCACCCGCCAGCGCCGCTGGCACGATCGCGACGAGAGGCGACCCCTGCGCCGCCAACAGCGAGAGCACGCCGGCGCGCAGCGGATAGGCGAGTGCGACGACAAAGCACAGCGTCGTCCAGCGATGCTCGCAGGCGAAGTTCTGCAACACGCCGAGCGCGGCTAACAGCGCGGCGGCAAAGGCCAGCGCCTGCGCAGGCTCGAGCGACAGGCCGGCACGATCCAGGATCACGAAAATCAGGACATCGGCGAGCGCGGCGGCAATGGCGGCCAGGCACCAGCTCCGCACGGGCGCGCGGTCGATGTTAGCGGGTGCAGCGAACAAGCTCATGCCGGTCGTCGCGGCATGTGCTTCTGCGGAAGAGCCCGGCGAGAGGCGGTTTCGATGGTTTCCAGTTGACGCTCTCTCTCGGCGGAGCAATGAGTCAGCAGCCGTAGCGCAGCACAATGGCCGCAGGATCACGGACCAGGATCAGCGTTGCCAATCCCTGCAACGCAAGGGCGCGAATGTACCCAAAACTCCGGCATAAGACAACCTCCCGATGCGTTGCGGGTTCATTTCCTTGGTGGCCTGGACAAGGCTGCGTATTGACGACAGCTACACACGACCTACGATGGAGGTGTTCTTTGTGTAGATGCCCAAGGAGGATCGCATGCGTGCTGCCGCCATCAACCTGCGTGCACTTCCCGAGCAGCGCGACTTGATTGATCACGCGGCCCGCCTATTGGGCAAGAACCGGTTCGACTTCATGCTCGAAGCCGCCTGCGACAGAGCTCAATCGGTGGTGCTCGACCAGCTTTTCTTCAATCTGGACGCCGACAAGTTCCGACAGTTCACCGCTATGCTCGACGCACCACCCGCCCACAATCCGGGACTTGAGCGCCTGATGGCCGTCAGGGCGCCTTGGGAAGCAGCAGCCAACCAGGCATGAACCTTCAACTCGGCGCGCCGGAGCCACTGATGGCGGCGCACCGCACGGATGAATTCGAGTGCGGCGAAGGTGTGCTCGATGAGTGGCTCAAACGACGGGTCATGGCCAACCAGTTGACCGGCGCCAGCCGCACGTTCTTGGTCACCGATCAAGGCCTTCGCATCCACGGCTATTACGCGATGGCTGCCGGCGTCTTGTGGTGGTCGGTGACGCGCAAAGTTTCATCAAGAATCTGTTTATCCAGAAGGTGTTGGCGCAGCCGCACTGGCTGGACAAGATGACGCCGCGCGACAACGCCGCCCTTACGCCGCGGAGCTGGGTGCACGTCAACCCGTATGGGCGTTTCGAGCCCGACATGAACACCCGGCTCGATCTGCCCTGTTCGAAATGGCAGCCGGTGACACGACTGTTTCAGCGAGTCGTCATCGGCGACATCGCGGAAACGGGTGATCGGCTTAAAACGGCATTCAGGTATGCAGCCCCGGCAAGCACAGCTGATCGGCGAGTCAGGGCGCCTCGCCGTCGTTGACCGACAGCATCGCTGCCGGTCTGAGCCAACGGTCGAAGTCCTCCGCCGTTACTTGGCCGAGCGCCAGCGCCGCTTCGCGCAGCGTGCTGCCCTGCTGATGCGCATGCCGCGCGATTTCCGCCGCGCGGTCGTAGCCGATATGCGGTACGAGCGCCGTGACCAGCATCAGCGAGCGTTCAAGCAGTTCGGCAATACGCTCGCGACGCGCTTCGATGCCGCGCACGCAATGCGCCTCGAAACTCGTCGTGCCGTCCGCCAGCAGCCGGACACTTTGCAGAAAATTGTGGGCAATCAGCGGCTGGCAGACGTTGAGTTCGAAGTTGCCGGCGGCACCGCCCAGGCCGATGGCGACATCGTTGGCCATCACCTGGTAGCACAACATCGTCAGCGCCTCGCATTGCGTCGGGTTGACCTTGCCGGGCATGATCGAGCTGCCGGGTTCGTTTTCCGGCAGGCTGATCTCGCCGATTCCCGAGCGCGGCCCCGACGCCAGCCAGCGCAGGTCGTTGGCGATTTTCAGCAGCGCGACGGCAAGCGTCTTCAGCGTGCCGTGCGCGGCGACCAGGCCGTCGCGTGCCGCCAGCGCGGCGAACTTGTTGGTCGCGCTGTAAAACGGCAGCCCGCTGCGGCGAGCGAGTTCGGCCGCCACGCGGGCGCCGAATTCCGGGTGCGTGTTCAGCCCGGTGCCGACCGCCGTACCGCCGATGGCGAGCGGATAGAGCGACGACAGCGCGCCGTCGAGCAGCGAGTCGACGTGCTCGAGCTGCGCGACGTAGCCCGAGAACTCCTGGCCGAGCGACAAGGGCGTCGCGTCCTGCAGGTGCGTGCGGCCGATCTTGACGATCTCGGCGAAGGCGGCCGATTTCGCCGCCAGCGTCGCCCTGAGCCGGACCAGTGCCGGCCGAAGCACGAGAGCGATGCCGGTCGCGGCTGCCAGATGCGTGGCGCTGGGAAAGACGTCGTTCGAAGACTGCCCGAGATTCACCTCGTCGTTGGCATGGACGGCGCGCGCCTCGCCGCGCTCGCCGCCGAGCAGCTCCGAAGCCCGGTTGGCCAGCACTTCGTTCACGTTCATGTTGCTCTGCGTTCCCGATCCGGTCTGCCAGACCGAAAGCGGGAACTCCTGCGCGTGGCGGCCGGCGAGCACTTCCTCGGCGGCGGCAACGATGGCGCCCGCCTTGTCGGCCGGGAGCAGCCCGAGCTCGCCGTTGACCCGGGCGGCCGCCGCCTTGACCGCGACGAGCGCCAGAACCAGGTCCTCGGGCAGGCGTTCCCTGGAGATCGAGAAGTGTTCGAGCGAGCGTTGCGTCTGCGCTCCCCAGAGCCGTTCGGCCGGCACCTCGATGCCGCCGAAGGAATCCCGCTCGCGGCGCGTGGCGCTCATCGTCCGCCGCCGGCCGGGAAAGCCCGTCTTCCGTCAGTGTTCATGCCCGTTCTCCTATCCATGTTTCGGTAAAACCGCCGACGCCTTCCCGACCGCGGAGCAGTCAGTCTTCGACAAAGCGCTCGATGAAAGCGGCGACCGCCGCTCGTCCGACGAAGACCCCGTAGTGCCCCTCGCAGAGGATGTCGGCCTGCAGCGCCAGGAGCTTGCGCAGCGACGCCTGATAGTCGCTTCGTTTGGACAACAGGTCCGGGTGCAGAGGTCCATGCACGTCCTGGGCGAAAACGACTCGCCGACCGTCCGATTCGACCAGATAGGCAACCGAGCCGGGCGAGTGCCCCGGCAGGTGGAGCGCCTGAAGCGATCGCTGGCCAAGAAAAAAGCGCTCGCCGTCGGCGAGCCGGACATCGACCGGGCAGGCTGCGAGATGTTCGCCGTACCACGCGGCGGCGCTCACCCGATCGTCGCCGCTTTCCAGATACGGCGCCTCGAGCGCATGCAGCGCCACCGGCCAGCCGAAGCGCCGCCGCAGGCCGGCGGCACCGCCGCTGTGGTCGTAGTGGCAATGGGTGAGCAGCAGGTGCCGGATCTGCTCCGGCACGACGCCGGCCGCTTCGATGTTCTGCAGCAGCCGATCGGTCGCCCGGCCACAACCGGCGTCGACCAGCGCCGCAAGCTCGCCGAAGTGGACGAGGTAGACCGCCGCATCGTTGCCGTGCGTCAGGCCCGGCCCGCCGACCTGGCTGATTTCCGGGGTAATCGCCAAAATCCGAGGTCCCATTCCCGACTCCTCCTGTTACTGATGCGTTGCCCTTGCCCACCGAGCGGAGCGGCGGCGCTCGCGCCCGAACGCATGCCCTTGGCGCAGGCGAATGACGGGCCGGCATGGGAAGCGACGCGGTGCAAGCACCTGGCGGCGTTCCACCTACCCGCCACGAGCGGGCGATGGTGACGCATTTTTCCACAATGGTCCATCCTGCGCGGGCGCCGGCGTGGCATCATCGGAGTCACCATCAACTACCCACTACCGGATGACACGGATGACGCCGCCGTCCAGCCCGCCGCGTGCCTTCATCTCGAGCACCTCGCTCGACCTGGCGGAGTATCGCCAGGACAAGCTGAAGGCGTTCAAGCAGCGCATCGAGAGCGAGCGCGTCAGGAGCACCTTCACTACCGCACAACACCTGGGCGGCTGGGTGTTGCAGGCGCTCCGCAAGTACGCCGGTGAAGCCTTTGCCGGCAGCGGGGTTCCCCTCGCCGGCGACCAGGACTCGCCGGCCCGCCGCGCGGTCGGCACTGAAGCTGACGAACTGGCGAAGGGTTCGGCCGGCGGCGGCAAGGTTGGCCTGCTCCACCTCGTACAGGTCATCCTGGCCAGGTATCTGGACCGCCGGTGCCTGCTGCTGCTCGTGGACCAGTGGGAGGAACTCTATACCTACAAAGAAACTTCCGCCAAAACCGCGCGGCGAATTGCCGACGTGCTCGAAGGCAACCAGGATACGTGCCGGCGCGCGCCGCTTCCTGGGCCCGACCGCGGAAGACGAAATGCGTGCACTGCTCGACGACCCGGCGACGACGCCGGCACGACGCGCGGCCATCGACGACCGGTTGGCGATGCTGCCGGAGGGTGACCGCCGGCCCGGCGTCGGCTTGCGGGCCGACGGCGTGCCGGACATCGTATGGCACGCGATTCCCGGCGGCGAGGTAAGGCTAGAAATCGAGGCCAAGGGACTGTGGAAGCGGCTGTGCGGTCGCCCGAGTTTCCGGGTCGAGCCCTTCCACATCGCCCGCTACCCGGTCACCGTCGCCCAGTGGCGGCCCTTCGTCGCCGCGCCTGACGGCTACGACGCCCTGGTGCGCCAGCCGCTCGGCTGGGACCCGGCGCCGCAGCGCGGGCACGACAACCAGCCGGCGACCCTGCTCACCTGGATCGAGGCGATGGCCTATTGTCGGTGGCTCAGCGGACTTCTCGGCTATCCGGTACGCTTGCCGACCGAATGGGAGTGGCAGCAGGCGGCCAGCGGCGGGGAGCCGGCGAACGACTACCCGTGGGGCGACTGGCAGGAAGGGCGTGCCAACACCTACGAAAGCAGACTCGGTCGCCTGACGGCGGTCGGTCTCCATCCGGCCGGTCAATCCGCGCAGGGCGTGCTGGACCTGGCCGGCAACGTCTGGGAGTGGTGCCTCAACGAGTCCGATGCTCCGAAGAAGGTGGCGGAAGGCGGTGACGCCCGGCGCGTGGTGCGCGGCGGTTCGTGGATCTACGTTCGTGACTTCGCGCGTTGTGCCTACCGCCACCACGTCCACCCTGGTGCCCGCTTCGACGATGTCGGCTTTCGGATGTGGTGTGACTCCCCCATCTTTTGAAGCGCTGCTTACCGCAACGCTGATCCCTGTTGCCTCTGATTTGCCGTTCCTCCGACGCCGCGCAGCGGGGTGGACAGCGAGCGCGGGGCGCAAGCTCTGCCGGGGCGTCCTGCCGGCCGCCCCGGCAACTCAAGCTACCGTCAGCGCCAACGCCAACGGCGTCGTCAGTGCCGCCAGCGCGGTGGACAGCACCAGGCTGCTCGCCACTGGCGCTTCCAGGGTGTTGAACTGGCGCGACATCAGATAGACGTTGACGCCGACCGCCGGCGACGCCAACAGCACGACGACCCGCGTTTCCATCGGCGGCAGGCCGAGCAGCCGCGCCAGCAGCCAGACGACCAGCGGCTGGATGATCAGCTTCGTCAGCGTCATGGCGACGCTGATCCGCCCACCGTCGCGCACCCCGTACTCGGCGAGTACCATGACGTCGAGGCGATCGGCGAAGCACGCCAGTTCGATGCGCAGGCAGGCATCGACGTGTTCGATTTCATCGCCGAGGGTGCGATTGAGCGAGGAAAAACTTCCGTTTGGGTTCGTAGAGCGTTCTCGTCCCGAAGAAGCGGTTCTCTTCGCCACGCAGCGGGATGACCAGGCAGGCGCCGAGCTTGTGGTCTTTACAAGGAACAGGCGCTGTCCCAGCTCCAGGTGTTCAAGGGCACGGCCAACACCGTGGCCACCGGCTTCCGTGAGGATTTCATCGCCTCCCCGCCCAAGGGACTGTGGCGGACAAGGCCCGCGTCACTCTGGGAAACGTGCGCCCGCTGATCGCACCGGTAGCCGCCGACAGCCGCGTCGCCTCCCTGAAGCGGACGGTCGACGGCCAGCCCAGGGGCGACTACCCGCTGGTGGCGCTCGCCGACGTGCCGCCGGCGGGTGGGCTCGGCCGCGCTTGGGACAGCCTCCGGATCCATTTCCCGTCAAGCCCAACCGCGCCACGCTGCTCGAATTTCCCTGCGGCTTCTCGCTCAAGATCATGGGCGCCGCGGTCGACGGCTTCGCCCAAACCATCGCCGCCGTGGTGCGCAGGCACGCGCCGGATTTCGATCCGGCGACCACGGGAATGCGCCCCTCGCGCGCCAGCACCTACCTCTCGCTCACCTGTACCATCCGCGCCACCTCGCAGGCGCAGCTCGATGTCACCTATCGCGAACCGAGTTCGCATTCGTGGGTCAAGGTCGTGCCGTGACCGCCTTCGTCGTCAAACACCTCGGTCGCGTCGAGTACGCGCCGACCTTCGCCGCGATGCAGGAATTCACCGCCCGCCGCGACGCGACCACGGCGGACGAGATCTGGCTGTGCGAGCATCCGCCGGTAGTCACCCTGGGTCTGTCGGGCAATACCGAGCACCGGCTGGCCGACGCCGGCATTCCCATGGTGCGCATCGACCGCTGCGGCCAGATCGCCTACCACGGCCCCGGCCAGGTCGTCGCCTATCTCCTGCTCGACCTCAAGCGCCGCCCCTACAAGGTTCGAGGTGCTGACCATCGGCCAGTACCTGGTACCCTCCGGCTACCATCTGGCGGTGCAGCGCTCGGTCCATCCGGACACCCTCGCCCGCTGCGCCGCCCAAAGCCGGCGAGATGGGCTTCGCCAACGGCGCCAGCGCGCCCATGGTGCGCTCCAGCTACCACGCCGACCAGCAGGCGCACGAAGCCGGCGTCGGTCGAAAACTCGGCGCTGGCGGGACGGCGCGTTTAGATTTCCAGGCGGCCCGCGCGCCGCATCTGCGCCAGCGCCTGCATCAGCCAGGAGCGCATGCCGATGACGATGGTGTAGGGCCGGCGCTGCTCGGCCGGCAGCTTCTGGTCGGCCAGGTGCTGGTTGGCGAAATCCTGGCCGACGCGCATCAGCCGCTCGCGGAACGAATTCGCCAGGCCGCGGCCGATCTCGCCGTGCACCACCATCAGCATCTCCGACTCGCCGTCGAAACCGCCGGCGAAGTAGTCGTCCAGCACCTCCTTGCGGAAGAACTCCATCACCGGCCCGTGCGGCCGCCAGCGGAATCCCTTGGCCACCTTGAGCCGGTAGCGATTGCCGGGGCGCAGGTCGATGATGCCGATGCGGTCGAGCTGGGTCAGCGCCTTGACCAGCCTGGCCTCGGAGAGATCGTAGGTGGCGAGGATCTCCTTGGCCGGCACCTGGCTGACGACGCAGATCGCCACCACCAGCAGCGTGCGGTCGGCCACCACCGCCTTTTCCTGCGCCAGCGTCAGTTCCAGCATCAGCGGCGCGGTATCGGCGACGCGCCGGGCGAGATCGGCGAAATCGAGGTTGATGACACGGCAGATGTCGTCGATGCGCGACACCGGCATGTCGCCGCCCTTGGCGAACATGCGCTTGACGCTGGACTCGGCCATGCCCAGACGCTCGGCGACCACGGCGTAGGTGACGCCGGCGGCCTTCAGTTCGGCCTTGAGGTGGGCGATCAGGTCGGCGGTAGTACTCATGGCGGCATCTCCTGAAAAGTATCTCGACACGATACTACGGGTGGCAGCATCAGCGACATCGTCGCTGATGCTTGTACCGTCGTCCGGCCGCAGCCACCATTCGCTTCGTCATTCGACACCACCGAAAAGGAGCGCATCATGGAAACCATCCCCCGCATCGTGCAACGCGACACCGGCGCCTGGCGCCTTCAAGTCTGGGTCTCCTTCGGCCTCGCCTTGTTGATCTGCGGCACCGGCCTCGCCTGGCTGCCCGGCGACGACCTCGACCGCGCCTTCATGGTCATGGGCTACTTCTTCTGCCTCTCGTCGGCCTTCGCGCTGGCCAAGTACGTGCGCGACAACGCCGCCGCACCGGCGGACACGCCGCTGTGGTCGCTGGTGGTCTGGGCCGGCTTCGGCCTCGCCATGGCGCTCACCGCCTGGGGCCTGTGGCGCATGGCGATCAACCCGACCTGGAAAGCCTATCTGCTGGTGAGCTGGCTCTACCTGATCTCCTCGGCCTTCACCTTGGCCAAGACCCTGCGCGACGCCTACGAGGCCGACCGGCTGGAGCGTGCGGCAAGCGCCGCAGAACCCGTCGCCGCGCCAGTCGCCGTCGTCCGTTCCGAACCACAAACCGCCGTCAAACCCTGATCTCCCAACCATCCAAGGAGAACGCCATGAAACCGATCCTGTCCCGCCGCCGCACCCTGAGCCTGTTCGCCGCCCTCGCCCTCGCCCCGGCCGTCGCGCTGACGCCGGCCGTTGCCCGCGCTCACGGCGGCATGGAGGCCAGCGCCGCGTCCAGCCTCTCGCTCGCCTTTCCGGTCGCCGTGCTGAGCGTGGCGCCGGTCGCCATCCTCGGCGCCGGCGCGGTGCTCACCGTGACCGCCGTCGAAGCCTCCGCCGGCGGCACCGTCTGGCTGTTGCGCCGCGCCGCCGACGGCGCCACTGCCAGCCTGCACTTCTCAGGCAAGGTGGCGACCTCCGCCGCCGTCGGCGCCGGCACCGTGCTTTCCGTCACCGTGGTCGCCGCCGGCTGGCTGCTGTCCGCCGCCGGCGAAGTGATCTGCCTGATTCCCAATGCGCTGGGCGAGTCCCTGGTGTACAACGAGAGGCTGCGCTGATGAACACGTCCGCCCTCCTGCGCCGCGTGCTGGCCTTCGCCGTGGCGATCCTCCTCGCCGGCGCCGCGTTCGCCGGGCAAACCTGCGAACCCCGGCGGCCGAGCGTCGATTCCATGCGCCGCGATCTCGAGCTGGCGGCCAGCGTCGCCCGCCAGCTCGACGACCTGGCCGCGCGCGACGGCGTGCGCGTGGCGCTGATCGCCCGCGCCGGCCAGGATCTCGGCAAATGGGGCGAGCGCTATTCGCACCTCGGCATCGTCTACCGCGACGCCGCCGCGCTCGGCGGGCGCGGCGCCTGGCGCGTGGCGCACAAACTCAACGAGTGCGGCAGCAGCCGTAGTGCGCTGTATCGCCAGGGGCTGGCGGAGTTCTTCGGCGACGGCCTGTTCCTCCACGAGGCCGGCGTGGTGGTCTTGAAGCCGGACTTCGCCGCGCGCGTGGCCGAGGGCCTCAAGGACGACGCGCTGCTCGCCACGCTGCACGAGCCCAACTACAACATGCTGGCCTACCCGTGGTCGGGCGGCTACCAGCAAAGCAACCAGTGGGCGATCGAAACCCTCGCCCTGCTCTCCAACCCAGGCGTGACGAGCCGCGGCACCGCGCGCGACTGGCTGCGGCACCAGGGCTACCGGCCGGCCACGCTGCGGATCGACGCGCTGACGCGCCTGGGCGCGCGCATCGGCACCGCCCACATCGCCTTCGACGACCATCCCTTCGAGCGCCGCATGGCCGGGCAGATCGACACCGTCACGGTTGAATCGGTGTTCGCCTGGATGGCGCGCGCCGGCCTCGGCGAGGCCCCGCTGCGCCTGCGCACCCAGGCCACGCCCCCCGCGCCGCCAGCTCCGCGCCGCGCCGTCATGCAAGCGACGTAGAATCGGCCACGCACGAATGAGGAAAACACCCATGAGCCATCAACCTGGCCTGTTGCGAACCTCCCGTTTCGCTCCGCTGTTCGTCACTCAGTTCCTCGGTGCGTTGAACGACAACGTGCTGAAGAACGCCATGGTGGTGCTGCTCACCTTCCAGGCGGCGAGCTGGACCACGATCGCGCCCGAGCTGCTGGCCAACCTGGCGGCGGGCGTCTTCATCTTGCCCTTCTTCCTTTTCTCGGCTACCGCCGGCCAGCTCGCCGACAAGTACGACAAGGCGGCGCTGGCGCGGCTGGTCAAACTGCTGGAGATCGCCATCGTGCTGGTCTGCGGCGCCGGCTTCTGGCTGCACAGCCTGGCCGTGCTGTTCGCCGGCCTGTTCCTGCTCGGCCTGCATTCGACGCTGTTCGGCCCGGTCAAGTACGCTATCCTGCCGCAGCACCTGAAAAGCGAGGAACTGGTCGGCGGCAATGCCCTGATCGAAGCCGGCACCTTCGTCGCCATCCTGCTCGGCACCCTGCTCGGCGGCCTGCTCGCCTGCGCCGGCGACGGCACCGCCTGGATCACCGCCGTCGGACTGGCGATCGCCAGCGCCGGCTATCTGGCCGCGCGCGCGATTCCCGTCGCCGTCCCGCCTGCACCGAGTTTGGCGATCAACCTCAATCCGCTGACCGAGACCTGGCGCAACATCGGTTTCGCCCGCGAGAAGCCGGCCGTGTTCCTCTCCATCATGGGCATCTCCTGGTTTTGGCTTTTCGGCGCGCTGTTCCTCGCCCAGTTCCCCGCCTACACCAAGAACGTGCTCGGCGGCAGCGAAACGGCGGTGACGCTGCTGCTCGCCACCTTCACCTTCGGCATCGGCATCGGCTCCCTGCTGTGCGAAAAGCTTTCGGCCAGGCGCGTCGAGCTCGGACTGGTGCCGCTGGGTTCGATCGGCCTCACCGTGTTCGCCTTCGATCTGGCGCTAGCCTCGCCGGCCACGCCCGCCGCCGGCCTCGGCGCACTGGGCCTGATGCCGCTGGCCTCGACCTGGCGCGTGCTGGCCGACCTGCTGCTGATCGGCACCTTCGGCGGCTTCTTCATCGTGCCGCTCTACGCGCTGGTGCAGCAGCGCTCCAACCCCGAGCACGGCGCGCGCATCATCGCGGCCAACAACATCATGAACGCGCTGTTCATGGTGGTCGGCGCGCTCGCAGCCGCCGGCATGCTGGCGGCCGGCCTCTCGATTCCCATGCTGTTCGCCGTCGCCGCCGTGTGCAACGCTGCCGTGGCGCTGTTCATCTACGGCCTGGTGCCCGAGTTCCTGCTCCGCTTCATCGTCTGGATGCTGATCCATTTGGTGTACCGCCTGCGCGTGCGCGAGTTCGACGCGATTCCCGAGAACGGCCCGGCGCTGATCGTCTGCAACCACGTCAGCTTCGTCGACGCGCTGGTCATCATGGCCGCCTGCAAGCGCCCGATCCGCTTCGTCATGGGTCACCGCATCTTCCGCTGGCCGTTGCTCAAGTTCGCCTTCCGCACCAGCCGCGCCATCCCCATCGCGCCTGCCAAGGAAGATCCGGCGATGATGGAGCAAGCCTTCGCCGAAGTCGGCCGCGCGCTCGACGCCGGCGATCTGGTCGGCATCTTCCCCGAGGGCAAGATCACCGCCGACGGCGAGATCAGTCCCTTCCGTTCGGGCATGAGCCGGATCCTCGCGCGCAATCCGGTGCCGGTGGTGCCGCTGGCGCTGCGCGGGCTGTGGGGCAGCTTCTTCTCGCGCAAGAACGGCCCGGCGATGACCCGCCCCTTCCCTCGCGGCGTGTTCTCGAAGATCGAACTCGTGATGGGCGCCGCGATCCCGGCCGCCGAGGCGACGCCGGAACGCACGCAGGCGGTAGTCGCCGGGATGCGCGGCGACTGCGTCTAGGAGCGAAGCAATGTCGCTCCTCGGCGGCTTGATCGGGCTGCTCTTCGGTGGCGCGGTCGACGGCGTGTTCGGCACCCTCGTCGGTGCCTGGCACGGCAACGAACGTCAGGCCGCCGCCGCGAGCAAGGCGGCCCTGGAACCGCGCCTGATGGAAATCGAAGCGCAACAGGCTCTCCCGCGTCTGGAACTGGACGCCTTGCCCAAGACGGCCTCGCCTTGCAGGGTGGCGGCTTCGCGCTGCCCTACCTGGTCGCCTACTTCATGCTGGCGCGCTAAGCGATGATCGGCCAGGCGCCAGCCTTCGCCCCCTTCGCCCCGTTCGCCCTGCTCGGCGTCGTCTGCTTCACGCTGGCGGTGCTCGGGCTGTCCGACGCCTTCCTCGCGCTGCTGCTGGCCGACGGCGACGCCGGTCACAGCGAACGCAGGGCGCAAGCCCCGCCGGACCGTTCCGCCGGCTGCCCCGGCAACTCAAGCCCCCGTCAGCGCCAACGCCAACGGCGTCGTCAGCGCCGCCAGCGCGGTGGACAGCACCAGGCTGCTCGCCACCGGCGCTTCCAGGGTGTTGAACTGGCGCGACATCAGATAGACGTTGACGCCGACCGCCAGCGACGCCAACAGCACGACGACCCGCGTTTCCATCGGCGGCAGGCCGAGCAGGCGCGCCAGCAGCCAGACGACCAGCGGCTGGATGATCAGCTTCATCAGCGTCATGGCGACGCTGATTCGCCAACCGTCGCGCACCCCGTATTCGGCGAGTCCCATGCCCAGAGCGACGAGCGCCATCGGCGCCGCCGCCTGGCCGATCATCGCCAGCGGCTGGGCGACGAGAGCGGGCAGCGGCACGCCGCTCAGTCCGAACAGCGTGCCCGTGAGAATCGCGGCGACGATCGGATTGGTCAGCACGCCGCGCGCCGTCTGGGCGAAACCTTGCAGCGAGAAGCTGCCATGCTGCGCCCACTCGATCGACACCGTCAGCAGCGTCCACAGGATCAGCGCGTTGAAGACCAGTACCAGGGCCACCGAAGGAACCGCCGCGTCGCCGAGGGCGATCTTTGCCAGCGGCAGACCGAGCAGCACGTTGTTCGAGAACACCCCGCCCAGGGCAAAGACCGATTGCCCGACGCCATCCAGCGCAAAGAGTTTCCAGGCGAGCAGACGGCCAAGCACGAAGACGATCAGGCAGCCGCCGAAGAAGGCGATCAGCAGCCGCGCATCGACCGGCGGCAACCGCGAAAGGTCGCTCATCAGGTGAAACAGCATCGCCGGCAGGGCGACCGAAAAAACGAAGCGCGACAGGTGGTCGGACATCGCCTGCGGCCAGGCGAAGCCGCGCATCAGCACATAGCCGACGAGCACCAGGACGAAGAGCGGTGCCGCCAGTTCAACGTGATGGACGAAGGTCTGCATGCCGCCGGCAGCGCCGGTCAATCGAGGAAGCGTGGCGGACGCTGCTCGCGCATCGCGGCCAGCGTTTCGTCGAGGTCGGCGGACATCAGCATCGCCGCGTTCCAGGTGGCGACGTAGTTCAGCCCATCGGCCACCGAATGGTCGCGGCCGTAGTTGAGCATCTCCTTGGTGCCACGGATGGCCAGCGGCGATTTCGCGGCGATGCGGCGCGCGATCGTGCGCACCCCGTCGAGCAGCGCCTCGGGGGTCGCGTAGACCTGATTGACGAGCCCGATCGCCTGCGCCTCGGCGCCATCGACGCTGCGGCCGGTGTAGGCCAGCTCGCGCGCGACGCCATCCGGGATGAGCCGCGGCAGACGCTGCAGGGTGCCGACATCGGCGGTCATGCCGACATCGATCTCGCGCACCGAAAACTGCACCTCGGCCGTTGCGTAACGCATGTCGCAGCAGGTCACCAGATCGATCGCGCCGCCGATGCAGGCGCCCTGAATCGCCGCCAGCACCGGCTTGCGGCAACGCTCGACGGTCGACAGGCAATCCTGGAGATCGAGGATCAGCCGGCGCAACGCCTCGCGGCTGCGCGCCGGGTCGCGATGCGCGACCGCCTGAGCGACTCCCGCCAGCATCGCCAGATCGATCCCGGCACAAAAATTGCGCCCGGCGCCGCTCAGGATCGCGGCGCGCACCTCGGCTGTCGCGTCCGCCCAGTCGAAGGCCGTGCGCAGTTCCTGCCACATCGCCTCGTTCATCGCGTTCGAACGTTCGGGACGATTCAGCCGGATCTCGGCGATCCCGTCCGCGAACTCGATGGCAATCGTCGTCAAGGGGGGAATGGCGATACTCACGTGCTTCTCCTGTAGAGATTCGTCAGCGACGCCGACGGAATGCGCAGTGTAATGGAATTGCCGGGTGCTGCACCGCTCGGACCGTGGCGCGACCGGCCGGTCGCTGCTCCCGAGTTCCGCCGCCGAGCCAGTCCAGGGTGCTCCATTCCGCACACCCTCGCCAATGCCCCCGCCCGACACAGCATGAACATCGACATCAAACGATGCTAAACTGCGCACAAACCACCCAGGGAGCAATCGCATGCGCACCACTCTCGCCCTCGATGACGCGTTGATCGCCAAGGCCCAGGTGCTGACCGGCATTTCCGAAAAGTCCGCCCTGGTCAAGGAAGCACTGAAAGCCCTGGTCGAGCGTGAAAGCGCTCGTCGCCTGGCGCTGCTCGGCGGTAGCGAACCCGCACTGTCCGATGTGCCGAGGCGACAAACGGAGCCGGCGTGATCCTGGTCGACACTTCGGTCTGGATCGATCACCTGCGCAGCGGCGACGCCGGGTTGAGGGAACATCTGCAGGCCGGGCGCGTCCTCAGCCACCCGTTCGTCATCGGCGAGCTGGCGCTCGGTAACTTGCGGGGGCGGCAAGTCATCCTGGTAGCCCTGCAGGATCTGCCGCAGGCCAACACGGCCACCGACCCCGAGGTAATGCGCTTCATCGCAAGCCACCAACTGTACGGACTCGGCATTGGCTACGTCGACGCCCACCTGCTCGCCGCTGTGCGTCTGACGCCGGGCGCCTCCCTGTGGACACGTGACAAGAGGCTGCGGGAGGTGGCGAGTCGCCTGGGAGTTGCCGGCAATCCGCCGTACTGACCGGTTCGTGCGCCGAAGCATGGCGGAAAATGCGCACCGCGCGGCATCATCAGGGGTGGCAGATCCTTCCCGCCGACTACCTGCGCTGGATCAGCGTTGCCGCCGCCTGGCGATTTTCCTGCGTCGCCCTCGCCGCCTGCCATGCCGCCGCGCGCGGGCACGAAGGAATACCGACCAGCGAGGACAGCGTCTGGCTTGCCCGCACCGTGTCGCCACGCGTTGGCGGCAAGAGGTAAAGAGTCAAATAGGCAGGAGGTCAGAGCTTCCTGGCGAGGCGGAAACCCAGGATGATATCCCGGTCTCCGGGCACGACCCAGCTGCGGAAGGCCGCCCGCGCGTCCTCAGGTTGGAGGTTCCACGAGCCGCCGCGCACCACCCGCCGGCCACAGTCGCCCTTCAGCCACGGCGACCCTTCGGCTGGCGCGCCCGAATAGCTTTCGTTCCAGCAATCCTGTGTCCATTCCCAGGCGTTGCCGATCATGTCGTACAGCCCGAAACGGTTGGGCGCAAAGCTGCCGACCGGCGCCGTCTGCTTGCCGCTCCACTGGCTGCCCGAACCCTGGAAGTTGGCGCGGCCCTGACCGGCTTCGTTCCCCCACGGGTAGGAGCTCGTCGTCCCGGCGCGCGCCGCGTATTCCCACTCGGCCTCGGACAGCATACGGTAGCCCTTGCCGGTCTTCTTGGCCAGCCACGCGACGTAGGTCCGCGCGTCTTCCCAACTGACGTTGACCACCGGCCGTCGGCTGCGACCCCAGCCCGCGTCGTCGGGCCTGTGCCGGCAGCCGCCGGCAGCCACACAGGCATCCCACTCGGCGAAGCTGACCTCGTATTTCCCGACCGCGAAAGGCCGTGCCATCGCCACCTCGTGCTGCGGCCCTTCGTCATTGCTTCGCCCCGATTCGCCCTTGGGCGAACCCATCAGGAATCGGCCCGCGGGAATGACCACCATCTCCGGACAGTCGCTGCAGTCGCGGAAGACTTCGCCGGCTTTCCTTGCCGGACGGGCTGTCTCCGTGGTCTCCGCCTCAGGATGTAGATCAGGCTCCGTCCGCGGCGCCGCCACCGCTGGCCTGGCGGTGGGCGGATCGGTTGGCTTGACCACGGGCGGATCGGCCAGCTTGGTCACGCGCGGACCGGCGGGATCCCGGGAAGAGGACCACCAGTAGCCCAGCGCGGCCAATACGGCAACGGCGACTCCCGACCACCGCCACCCCTTCCCAGCGCCGATCTTCCTGAGCCAGTCCACGAGCCCGGTCACGCGTTGCGGCCGATCGAGCCCCGGCACCCGCCGCAAGTGCTCGGCCAGTTCCGCAACATCCTTCGGCCAGTGGCGGACGGTCAGCGGAAACGCCTGCCTGCGGGTCAAGGGCTGCAGTTCGACCGGCAGATCGGCGACGCCGGGCATGTCGGCGCCGCCCACCAGCACGGGAAAGACGCGCACACCCGGACGCCGCAGGCTCTCGCCGACCTCGTGCCTGACCCAGTCTTCCGGAAGGTCGATGCGCCGGCGGCCGCTACGGTCGACGACCTTGAGCCAGTCTGGTCCGATGACCACGACGACCGCGGCGCAGGTATCGAGCCCGCGCTGCACGGCCTCGACAAAATCGGCGCCCGGATCGATGCTGGAAAAGTCCTGGAAAACCTGCTCGTCAGCGAAGTGCCGGCGCAGGTCTTCGGCCAGCCGGCTCGCCGCCGCCTCGCTATCCTGGCGACGGTAGCTGATGAAGATGCGTGCAGCGTTCCTTGACGCGTTGCGGGTACTCGTCACCCTGCGGCCCCCCCTCCGGTTGGCGACATGGTGTGCGCCGGATTATGCCATAGCAGCGATCCGTCCCCCGGTTCCTGTCGGCGTGGGGTGTGATTGAAAGTGTTGGTCAAAGTCCCTTGTTCAATGGAGATGCGTTGACATCGGTGATCACCCCTCCCCCGCGAGGGGGGAGGGGCATATCGGGACCTCCCAACACTTTCATTCGCACCCTCGGCGTGTGAAGGGTTATGGGTTGCTTGCATGCGCAGCACCCGATCGGTGACAATGCCGGACAGTCCATGACGCACTCTGCGGCGCCAGCCAGGCGCTGCGGATCGGCCGAGGAATGCCGACACCGACATCCTGAGGCGCTCCGGCCGAGAATCCCGGCCAGGACCATCCCGTCGCCGGCAATGCACGCGCTGTGCCGGGCTGGGTCCGCCGCCGTCTTCCGGCGGAGGCGCGACGATTCGCTTACTCAGTCTGACCCCTGCCCGCCGCCATGAGCCTCGCCCGTACCCCCACCCTTGCCGCCCTCACCTGCCCCGCGCCACGCGACGACGGACTCGCCATCGTCTACTTCGACGCATCATTGCTGGTGGTCAACAAGCCCGCGGGTCTGCTCTCGGTTCCCGGCCGTGGCGAGGACAAACAGGACTGCCTCGCCGGACGCGTGCAGGCCGAGTACCCGGAAGCGCTGATCGTCCATCGTCTGGACATGGCCACCTCCGGCCTGCTGGTCCTGGCACGCGGCAAGACGATGCAGCGAAGGCTGGGCACCCAGTTCGCCAATCGTCAGGTCGACAAGCGGTATGTGGCGGTGGTCAAGGGATTGCCGCCGCTGGCCGGCGAAATCGACCTGCCGCTCGCTGCCGACTGGCCCAACCGCCCCCGCCAGAAAGTCGACCCGCTGGCCGGCAAGCCCTCCCGGACGCGTTACCAGGTGCTGAGCCATGATCCGCTCACCAACACCACGCGCCTCGCGCTGTGGCCGGATACGGGTCGCACCCACCAGCTGCGCGTGCACCTGCTGGCGATCGGTCACCCGATCATTGGCGACGAACTCTACGCCCAGGCTGGCGGCGCCGGCCAACGCCTGCTGCTGCACGCCGAGTCCCTGGCCTTCGCGCACCCCGAGACGGCCCGGCCGCTGGCGTTCTGCTGCCCGCCGCCGTTCTAGCGAATGCCGCGTCGAGCGGGTGCCGGTACGCGCGGTTCGCTCACCACAGGGTGCGCGTATCGAGCCAGGTCACCCGGCCGGTGCGGCGCTTCACTTCGTTGTACATGTGCGCGGTGCCGCCCGGCCCGTCGCCGCCGCCGCCATTCCACAGGCAGAGAAAACGCACCTTGCCGGCTCCCCAGGCCAACGCGGTGTACAGCAACCAGAGATTGCAGCGTTCGAAGGCGTTCGCCGGCTCGCCGCTTCGGCTTTTCGGCAAGGGACCCAGTTCGTCGGGCATGAGGCGGCGCGTCACCTCGGCGGCGGCGGTCACGGCGAAGTAGCGTTGGCGCCATTGCTCGCCATTGCTGGCGGCCAGGATCGAACGTTCGATGAACTCCGGTTCATCGAAGGGAAGCAGCAGTTGCAGGCGGACGCCGCGCGCCTGGCAGGCTTCGAGGAAGAGCAGGTCGCCACCGCTGGCAGCCTGCGCCAGCGCCAGGTCGCCCGGCCCGGCGCCGAGCTGGTCGAGCGCCTGCCCGATCCGCTCGGCCGCCAGCGCCTCCCGTTCCGCCGGAAAGCGCGGCGGCACGCGCTTCGGGCCGTCGATCATGTGGCCGCTGAACAGCAGCACCTGCCGCGGCTCGAACGGCGGTGTGATGCGGGCGATCTCGCGGTCGACGATGGCCAGCGCGACGGCGGTCTCGTCCGGACGAAAGCCGAGGTCGCGCAGCAGGGTCAGGGTCTGCCGGCTCGAGTCGAGGGCAAACCAGTCGCGGTTGGCGGCTGCGACCATGTTGCCGTACTCCTTGCGGACACTGTCGAGCGGGTTGACCAGCAGGCACAGTTCCGCGTAGCTGGCGCGCGCCCAGTAATCCTTGCGGTCTCGCTCCTGGGCGGTCAGGCTGGCCCACAGCACGCCGCCGATCAGATTGTCGATCACGCTCTGGTTGGCCTCGCCGCCGCAGTGCCGGCGCAACACTTGCAGCGTCAGCGCATTGATTCCCGAGTAGTGATGCGTCGGGTCGGTGACGAACGCCCGGTAATAGGGATCGATCGCCTCGCCCAGGGCGGCGTTCTCGTCCCGCGCCAGCGCGTGCATCTCTGCCGGCGTCAGCCCCGGCCGGCGCCAGAGGGCCAGCCAGCATTCCTTCTCGACACGGCCGGCGAGCGCCCAGGATTCGGCGTCCCGCGGATGGTCGTTGGTGAGCTGGCTGACGCATTCCCGTGCATCCTCGAAACGTCCGAGGCGGCCCAGACAGACAGACTTCTTCTCGCGACTGGCCTTGTCGTCGGCATCGATCTCGAGCGCGAGTTCGAACTGCTCGAGCGCCAGTTCGTATTGCTGGAGCTTGAGCAGGGCGTTGCCGGCGCTGCGCCTGGCTTCGATGTGCAGCGCGCGCATCGGCGTCTCGTCGGCGAGGACCAGGATGTCGCCTGGCCGGTTTTTCTGGCGCGCGACTTCCATGCGGCTCGACCAGCTGTCGTACGCATCGGAAAACTCGTTGCGCTCGGCGAGCAGTAGCCGGCGCCATTCCGGCTGTTCCAGGTTGGGAATCAACTGGAACACCGGGCTCACCTTCCGCCGGGTCGAGGTCGCCATGCTCGCGCGCACCATCGCAGTCAGCGCGTCACGCTCGGCCGGCAGCTTCGCCGGGTCGGGAGCACCGTCGAGCAGCGAGTAGTTGAGCTTGCGGTCGGTGTAAATGTCGAACGGCTGGTTCGGCCGCGGCCCCTGCACCAGGACCACGCCGCGTGCGCGCAAGGCGTGCCGCACCCCCAGTTCATACCAGACGTTGGCGTTGTCGAGCGTCAGATCGGCAACTACCAGATCGGCGACCAGCAGCTCCTGGAACATGTCGGTTCGGATATCGCCGGCGCGGCTGTCCTCGTCAGCCCGGAAGACCTCGAGGCCCGCCGCCTCCAGCGCCGGCCGGATGTATTCGGCATAGACGCGATTGAAGTCGATCGGCCGGCCGTCGTGACCGGGTTTGCTGCCGAACGGCATGGCGATGAAAGCGTGGGGTTTCATGTCGGGTTCCAGTCAAAAGGCTGGGCGCAGGCGCGAGCCACATCGTCGGGCGCCAGTTGCCCCGCATCGTCAAGCGGCAAGAGGCGGCGGTCGTGATGTCGATGCAAAGTGCGCGTTTGCTGGTCACTGCCTCTCGGGGCTTGATGATGGAGCGGGAGTTGGGGATCGGGGAGTGCGACGGCAGTCTAGCAAGGCTTCAGTCAATACGGAACCTGCGCGAATTAGGACAATCCGGCGACGCCGCCGCTCGCCTCCTACCGGGCGCTCGCCGAACAGGCGCGCGTTCAGGCGGATCAGGACCGCCGCCTCCAACTGCCGGCGTTTCCCGAGGGCCCGCAGATCGAGGCGCTACGGCGGTGGCTGGAGGCGCTCGAAAACTTCACTGCCGTACCGCGGGTACTGATCTGCATCGACGAGTTCGAACGTCTGGCGAGCCTCTTCCCCGGCCACGGGCAGGATCTGCGGCAGTTCATGGGGCTGCTGCGCGCGACGATCCAGCACCGCCGCCGCGTCCGCCTGCTGGTCGCCGGCGCGGCGCCGTTCGACGAACTCGACGCGCTGTGGAACGACCACTTCATCAACCTGCGCGAAATCCGCCTCGGCTACCTCGACCGTCCGACCGCGGTCGGCCTGCTGACCCGCCCGATCGACGAATTCCCACCGGCAACGATCCCGCTCGCGATCGCCGAAGCCGCCGTCGACCGCAGCGGCGGCCAGCCCTACCTGACGCAGCTCTACGGCTCGCTGCTCGTCGACCGCCTCAACGACGACAAGCGCCAATCGGCGACGCCGGCCGACCTCGCCGCTGTCGAGGAAGACGTTCTCGACCAGGCCGGCTATTACTTCATCAACGTCTGGGGCGACCTCGGCCCGGCGGCACAGGCCGTCGTGCTGTCCGCCGCCCAGGGGCAGGCCCCGCCACCGCGCACAAGTCGGCACGCTACCCAGTGTCGGATTTTTTTACAAAGGCCTGCTCAGGAAAATACATCATTTGTTATATAACATAGAGTTGAATTGCTGGCCCATAATTTGCTTGATGGAAGATAGCCAAATTACCCCCCAAACCATTTTCAGAGGAACGATCATGAAACGTAATGCAATGCTTCTGGCAACTCTTTCAATCTTCGGTGTGCTGGAAGCGAACGCGGCATCCGTAACGCGCGACTTCGATGAGTTCACCTCGCCCCCCGTCACCTGTTGTTTTGTCGACAGCGGTGTCGGTCCAACGATCACCTATTCCGACCTGACGGTGAGTTCCGGATCGTCGGCCCGGGTGATGAATTCGGGCGGCTGGGCTAACATGCAGACTTCCGGCGATAACCTGTACGGAACCTTGGACGGCAGCATTGACCTTACCTTCGTATCTCCGGTCAATTCTTTTGCATTCGACCTCATAAACGGATCATTCGCACCCGGTTTCACCGTGAATTTCTTCGATGTCTTCGGTACCTTACTCGACAGCGACGCCTTTTCCTTGGACAGTTTCGGAAGCCCTGGCTCGGTGGCACATGTGGTGGCAAGCGTGAGCGGGATCGGGCGAGTCCAGATTGTCGGCAACGATGATTTCGCGATCGACACCATCGTTTATGACACCAACGGGCACGTTCCGGAACCGGGTTCTCTCGCCCTGGCTGGCCTGGCGCTGACAGGATTCGCTGGTCTTCGTCGACGGAAGGCTTGAACTGCATCGCCACCACTACATGCGTGACGGAAATTCGGGAGCTTCGGCTCCCGTTTTTTTCGCCAGTGATTTCCCGGCCAGCCGTCGCCGCAAGTCGGGACAATCTCCTCGCTCCTGGCGCCGTGGTGCGGCAGCCCCCCGCACAGTGATCGCCCATTCCGGTGGTCGAGCGGGTTTTCCTGTCCTTGCGGCGAGAAGACGGAGCATTTGCGTTCTGCGCAGAGGCGCCGGCAAGGTGTCGGTGCTGCCGGAAAGACTGACTTGGTTCAACAATGTCCATAGACATCAGCATACGGGCAGTCGACACGGGAATTGCCTGCCATGCTTTAGCCGACAGGGAAAACCAGCGACTTTTCCGTGAGAATACGCCGATGGGCAGCCAGATCTTCATCAGCCCGTAGGTTGGGCTGAGGCACGAAGCCCAACGATCTGGGTTGACCGTCTTGCTGTTGGGCTTCGTGCCTCAGCCCAACCTACTCCGCTTGACGCGCGGCGGCTCCGCGGCAAAGCGCCTTGGGTGCGCTTGGAGAATGTCGTCGGCGCTTGCAGTTTGTCTATCAAACCTGCAAATTTGTTTCTATGTTGTCACTCAAGCGATCGAGAAACCCATCATGAAAAGCATGACTCTGGCGGAGTTGCGGGCGACCGTCGGCGCCTGTGGGGTTGTCGGGGTCAGCTTGAAAGGGCATGGTGGTGGCTTCTTCCTGGAAATCGCCACACGCGTAGCGGCCACGACGCCATTCTGTCCAAAGCCCGCAGTACCGAGCCGCGCTGCTTCGGCAATCCGTCCTCCGCGCTGGTCGTGTTGCGTGATCTTGGCATTGCCGTTGCCAAGATCGACGCGACCGACTGGAACCCCGACCAGAAGAACATGCGCCAGAGCCGACAAGAACGCGCCCAGGCCATGCGCAACGCGCACGCAGCCGCCGCCTATGGCAAATGGGTGGCCGCCGAACTTCAGGCCTCGATTGACGACCCACGGCCGAGCATCCCACACGAAGAAGTGATGGCCGAGATGGACGCCGACCCGGCCACCTTTCTGTCGGCCTAGAGATCGCAGGCATGCGCCACTCCATCCGTGACGAAACCAAAACGTGGCGGACACGGCCTAGCGCATTGAATGACGGACGATGGCACGCGAGGATTTGCGGGCCATCGTCCAGTACATCGGCAAGGACAACCCGACGATCGCCAGGGTCTTCGGCAAGCCGCTACGCGACAAGACGACGCTACTGGCAGATCACCCAGCACTCGGCCGGCCGGGTCGACTGCCAGACATCCGCGAGCTGGTCGTGCATCCGAACTACATTGTCTTCTACCGGGTTCTGGACGAGGCGTGCACGGTGCAGGTTCTGCGTGTCAAGCACGCCGCGCAACCAGTGCCCTGATCCGTGCCACGCGCGCTCATCGCAAGACGGGTGAATGGCGGGAATCTCGTTGCTAGGACCTGGTCGGCCGGTGACAACGGCCAGGGAGTTCGACCCGCAAGCTCGGCTGGAATAAGTTTGCAAGTGTCGCTGGATCACCTCCGATCCTTTCCCGGATCGTTCCTTGCCGAGCATGCAGGCTATAATTGTGGGCTTTTTGCCGCATTGCTCAGCCACGTCGCTTCCTCTCGGCGACACTTTTCCGGAGAACAGAATGGATGATCCACAGGGTCTGCTGCCGCACATCTCATCCCTATTGGGCACTGGCGACATCGTCGAGCTGTCGGCGGCGGCGGCCACCAGCTTTGCCTTGATCGCCGCCGCCGAAATCGGCGACAAGAGTCAGCTGGTGTGCATGACCCTGGCCTCCCGGCATCGGCCGATGCCGGTGATGCTCGGTGCGCTGGCGGCCTTTTCGCTGCTCAACACCCTGGCCGTCGTTTTCGGCGCCGCCATTGCCAGCTGGTTGCCGGAATACGTGGTCAGCGCGACGGTGGCCATCCTCTTCGCCCTCTTCGGCATGCACGCGCTGCGCGCCGAAGAGGACGACGAGGATGAGGAAATCGAGGAGAAGAGTGGCCATGGCATTTTCTTCACCACCTTCGTCTTGCTGACGGTGGCTGAATTTGGCGACAAGACGCAGCTCGCGGTCGTGGCCTTGAGCAGTGTGCACGCACCGGCCGCGATCTGGCTCGGCGCCACCCTGGCGCTGGCCACCACTTCGGCATTGGGAATCCTGGCGGGCCGCACCATCCTGCAAAAAATTCCGCTGGCTCTGCTGCATCGGATCAGCGGCGCCTTCTTTCTGGTCCTGGCCGTGTTTGCCGCTTACCAGGCCTACACCGCCTACCAGGGTGGCTAGAACGGGAGAAACCGATGAGCGGCGAAGCGGATCGGGCGTCGAATGGCGATCGGGAGACCCTTGTCCGGCTACCCGCGCGCGATCCTTACCTCGCGTCCAGAGGGTTCATCCTGCTGGCGGGCGTCATCCTGCCGGCCCTCACCCTCGCTTTCGAGGCCTATACCCAGGCCAGCGCAGAGTCGTTCTTCGACCCCATTCCAAGCCTTCCGCATGGCTTGCTGATTGCTCTGGTGCCGCTGGCCAATGCCTGGGTGCTGGTCGAGCTGGCACAGCCGTGCGTGCGCGCCAGCGCAGCGCTGGCCTGGCTGCAGTCGGTCGCGATGGGCATCGCCGCTTTCTACGCGCTGCTCTATCTGCCGCTGACGCCCTTCGCCCCGTTCATGGCCCTGTACTTCGGCATCGGCCTGCTGCCGCTGGCGCCGTTGTTGTCACTGCTGGCGGCCTGGCGGGGACGCGTGCTGCTCAAGCGCCGCCTGAGCGATCAGGGCAGCGCCCGGTTGCCGGCGGCGTGGCGGGGGTGGGTCCTGGCCATGCTGGCCCTGATCGTCATCGACCTGCCGTTCACCCTGACGCGCCTCGGTGCGCAGATGGCGGCCAGTGCCCAACCGGAAACCCGGCAGGCTGGCCTGCGCTGGCTGCGCGCGGTCGGGAACGAAGAAATGCTGCGGCATCTGTGCTATGCGCGCTCCGGCTTGTCCGCCGACCCGATCGGCCTGTTGCTCATCCTCGGCGATCCGGTCAGCCCGATCGAGGCGAGAAAGGTTTATTACCAGGTCACCGGCCAGGCCTTCAACGACCTGCCGGAACCGGCCATCCGGGGCTTGCGCGATTGGCAGCGGGGTTTCGACCGCGACATCGGCGGCCGCGTCGTGGGTAGCCGCCTGACCGGCGTCAGCCTGACGGCTTCGCGCATCGACGGATCGGTCGATGCCAAGGCCAGCCTGGCCTATCTGGAATGGACGATGGTCCTGCAGAACGATACGGCGAGGCAGCAGGAAGGCCGGGCGCAGATCGCGCTGCCACCGGGAGCCGTGGTATCGCGCCTGACGCTGTGGATCGATGGCGAGGAGCGCGAGGCGGCCTTCGGTACCCGTGCCCAGACCCGGCAGGCCTACGAAAAAGTGGTCCGCCGCCGCCAGGACCCGGTGCTGGTCACCACCGCCGGCCAGGACCGGGTGATGGTCCAGTTGTTCCCCATCCCGCCCAACGCTGGCGAGATGAAGGTCCGCCTGGGCATCACCGTGCCGCTGCTGATCCGCGATGGCCAGCCGGCCAGACTGCAATTGCCGGCTTTTCGCGAGCGCAATTTCGACATCGGGCCGAAGCTTTTCCATTCCGTCTGGCTCGAAGCGGACTCGCCGCTGACCGGCACCGGGCCCTTGCGCCCGGAACGGGTCGCCGATGCCGGCCACGCCCTGCGCGGCGAGATCGACAATGAAAAACTGGGCAGCCGGACGACCTGGATCGACGTTCCCCGGAATCCGCTGCTGCGCACCGTCTGGAGCGACGATGCCGGCGCTGGCCCCGGCCGGGTGATCGTCCAGCGCTACCAGGAACAGCCGGTGCAGCCGCCGCGGCGGCTGGCGCTGGTGGTCGATGCATCCGGCTCGCTGGCGCCCGCCGCCAGGGAAATCGCCGCCGCGCTGGCACGTCTGCCCGGTGCGCTGGAGCTGGGCTTCTTTCCGGCCACCGACATCGCCAGTACGGCCAGCGGCGCGATGACTGCGGAACAGGCGGCCAAGGCCCTGCAGGGGCTCGAATTCGCCGGCGGTCAGAACAACCTGGAGGCCCTGGCCAGGGCCTGGGACTGGGCGGCCGCAGGATCTCCGGCGGCCGTCCTCTGGCTGCATGGCCCGCAGCCGGTGCTGCTGGGAAGCGTCGAACCGCTGCTGCAGTACGCCGAGCGACGTCCTGGCCGGGTGCGCCTGTATCCGTTCGAAGTCATCCCGGGCCCCAACCGGGTCCTCGAAGCCCTGGATCTGCTGCCGGCGGTGCGGCCGGTATACCGCAACGACGGCCTGCAGGCCGACCTCGAGCGGCTCTTCGCCCGCTGGACGCCGGGCACCACCGAAACGCTCGTCCATCGCGAGCAACGGGCGTCCGCAGGCGTCGTCCACGACCCGGCCACGAAAACCTCCGGGCACCTGGCGCGCCTGTGGGCCGCCGATCAGATCGGGCGTCTTCTCGAACAAGGAGAGTCCGGGCGGCAGGCCGCCACCGACCTCGCCCTGCGCTACCATCTGGTCACCCCGGTCAGCGGCGCCGTCGTTCTCGAAACCAGCCAGCAATACGATGAGGCCGGCCTGCGGCCGGTCGAGAAGGGCAGCGTCCCGACCATTCCCGAACCCGAGGAATGGATGCTGATCGCCACGGTGCTGCTCCTCCTGGCCTGGCTGCTGCTGCGCCGCCGGCAGGCCAGGCCGACCCGCCGGGCGTGATGCTACGCAGGCACGCCGGCGTCGCGCTCTTCGCTGCGCTGGCGATTGCCTGCTGGCCGGTTCTCGTCTGGTATGTCCGGGGCAGCTTCGACGGTTCCAACGATCCCTGGGGCTTGCTGGCGCTGGCAACGGCGATCGGCGCCTTGTGGCGAGCGGCGCCCGCGTCGCCACCCGACCGCCCCCTGGCCCTGCCAGCAGCCTTGCTGCTGCTGTATACCGCGGCTACCCTGGCCGCTTTGCCGATGTCCCTGCGCGCGCTCCTGGCCGCCCTCGCCCTGGCCGCACTGGGCAGTGCCTGGCGGCTCGGCCGGCGCCTCGATTTTCCGGTCGCGCTGCTGGCCTTGCTGGCGCTGCCGCTGACGGCTTCGCTCCAGTTCTATGGCGGCTACCCGCTGCGGGTACTGGCCGGATCGCTGGCCGTCGCGCTCTTGCGACTCAATGGCCTCGCTGTCGAGCTGGAAGGCGCGGTGTTGCTCTGGGATGGCCGGCAGATCGCCATCGACGCCCCGTGCAGCGGCCTCCGCATGCTTTGGGCGGGCGCGTATCTGATGGCGGCGGCCGCCGCCCTGTTCCGCTTTTCGCCCCGGCAGACACTGGCCGCCGCTGCGCTCACTGGAAGCCTCGTCATCGCCGCCAATGCCGTCCGCGCCGCCGCCCTGTTCTACCTGGAGACCGGCCTGCTGGTGCTGCCTGTCTGGGCACACACGGCCGCCGGCATGTCCGTGTTCGTCACGGCCGGACTGCTGATCATGCACGGGCTGTACCGCATCGACCGGACGCCATCCGCAGAGCCGGCATGCCCTCCCGTCAGGGGGTCGGGTGACCTTGCGCTGACCCGACCTGCGCAACTGCTCTGCCTGCTCGCCGCCCTGGCCCCTTTGGCCCATGGGGTCGGCCGTGCCGAACCGGCGGCCGTGCCCTTCCCCGGCTGGCCGAGCAGCTTCGAGGGTCGTCCGCTGACCGTCCTGCCGCTGACGCCCCTCGAAGACCGCTTGCAGAAGGATTTTCCCGGCCGCGTCGGACGCTTCACCGACGGCCAGCGGGAGATCATTCTGCGCTGGGTGACGCACGCCAGCCGCCAGCTCCACCCCAGCAGCGACTGCTTCAAGGCCAGCGGCTACGGCGTCGAAGCCCTGGCCATCAAAATCGTTGGCGACCAATACTGGTCGAGATTCCTCGCCACCCGTGGCGCCACCCGGCTCGAGGTGGCGGAGCGGATCGATTCCCTGGACGGCCAGCAATGGAGCGACGTTTCCGCCTGGTACTGGGCCGCGCAGCTGGGCCGCACGTATGGCCCCTGGTGGGCAGTGACGGTGGCCGCGTCCAGTCCCCCGCGGTGAATCGACGCCAGCGCGCATCGTTTGACCGGCGCATCACTTTCCATGAATCATGAATCACCCCCGCTCACAGCAATCTCCTTGACACATTGGGCTATCATCCTGACCATTCACTCTCCGTGCCTGTGTTGATGAGTCTTTATGCCCTGAAACCCCGCTTCCAGGCCTTGCTGCGCCCGGCCGCACGCGCCCTGTACGGGCTTGGTCTGAGTGCCAACCAGGTGACTGCGGGCACCTGCGCCGCTTCGCTGCTGCTCGGCGGCGGTCTTGCCCTCGCCGCGCACAGCGGGCAACGGCAATGGTTTCTGCTGCTGCCGCTGTGGTTCCTGCTGCGTATGGCGCTGAATGCGATCGACGGCATGCTTGCCCGTGAATTTGGTCAGGCCTCGACACTCGGCGCCTACCTCAACGAACTGTCGGACCCGCTCTCCGATGCGGCACTGTACCTGCCTTTTGCCTTCCTTCCCGAAGTCGGCACCGCGCTGACCGTGGGGGTGATCTGTCTGGCGAATGCCTCCGAGATGGCCGGGGTGCTGGGAGCAGTCAGCGGCCATGGTCGCCGCAACGACGGACCGATGGGCAAGAGTGACCGGGCGCTGGTTTTTGGTTTGCTCGGACTGCTGCTCGGCGTCGGCGTCGCACCAGGCGCCTGGTTGTCGGTCGTGATGGCGCTGCTCGTGCCGTTGTTGCTGATGACCATCGTCAACCGGGTCAGGTACGGCCTTGTCGCAGAAAGTACCGGCAAGGGTTCATAGAAATATCGATCGGCATACCCATCGGAGGCCCATCAGAATGCGTGTCGCGCAGGAAAAACAATTCACCACTCACGATGGCACGACGCTGTTCTACCGCTACTGGCCACCGGTCGGTGCCGCCAGCGCCGACCGGGCGGTGTTGCTGCTTCACCGCGGCCACGAGCATTCGGGGCGACTGCAGCATGTCGTCGACGAACTCGGACTCGATGATTTCGCGATGTTCGCCTGGGACGCGCGTGGGCACGGCCGCTCGCCGGGCAAACGCGGCGACAGTCCGAGCTTTGCCGCCCTGGTCAAGGACCTCGACCGTTTCGTCCGGCATGTCAGCGACGGCTACGCCATCGCCAGCCGCGATCTTGCCGTCGTCGGCCAGAGCGTCGGCGCCGTCCTGGCCGCGACCTGGGCGCACGACTACGCTCCACAGATCCGCTGCCTGGTGCTGACCGCTCCAGCGTTCCAGGTCAAGCTCTATGTTCCCCTGGCCCGGCCGGGGCTGACGCTGCTGCAGCGACTGTTCGGCAACTTCTTCATCACCTCCTATGTGAAGGCCAAATTCCTGACCCACGATCTGGAGCGCGTGCGTTCCTATGACGAGGACCCGCTGATCACCCGGGCCATTTCGGCGCGTGTTCTGCTCGGTCTCTACGATGCTGCCGACCGGGTCGTCACGGATGCCGCCGCCATCCGCCTGCCGCTGCAACTGCTGATCTCCGGGAAGGACTGGGTCGTGCAGCGCGCGCCACAGGAGCGCTTCTTCGAACGGCTGGGATCGCCGGTCAAGGAGCGCCACCTGCTCCCCGGCTTCCTCCACGACACACTCGGGGAACGCGACCGCAAGCTCGCCATCGACCGGATCCGCGCCTTCATCGAGCGCATGTTCAGCGCCCCCCTGCCCAGCGATTCGCTGCTGCAGGCGCATCGCGACGGCCATACGCGCGACGAGGAGATCCGTCTTCGCCAGCCGCTGCCGCCCTTTTCGCCGCGCGCCCTCCATTTCGCCATGACCCGCCTGGCGATGCGCACCCTGGGTCGCCTCTCGGACGGTATCCGGATCGGTCTGACGACCGGCTTCGATTCCGGCAGCAGCCTCGACTATGTCTACCAGAACCAGGCCAGCGGCCGCTTGATGATCGGCCGGCTGATCGATCGCGGCTACCTCGATTCGATCGGCTGGCGTGGCGTGCGGGTGCGCAGATCCCACCTGCTGCAAGCGATTGCCCTGGCGGCAAACGGACTCCGGGACGACGGCCAGGCACTGTGCATTGCCGATCCCGCCGCCGGTCATGGACGTTACGTCCTGGACGCCATCGCGCAGTTGCCGGAGCGCCCGCAATCGATCGTCCTGCGTGATTTCAGTGACCTCAACGTCCGCCAGGGGCGGGCCCTGATCACTGCCAGGCAACTCGATGACATCGCCCGCTTCGAAACCGCCGACGCTTTCGACGAAGCGGCACTCGCTGCACTGACGCCAAGACCGAATCTGGTCATCGTTTCGGGCCTCTACGAACTCTTCTCCGACAACGAACGGGTGATGCGTTCGCTGCGCGGCCTGGCCCAGGCTGTCGACACCGGCGCTTACCTGGTCTACACCGGCCAACCCTGGCATCCGCAGATCGAGCTGATCGCGCGCACGCTCACCAGTCATCGCGGCCACCAGGCCTGGGTGATGCGCCGCCGCACACAGGCCGAACTGGATGAAATGGTGCGCGCCGCGGGATTTACGAAGATCGAGCAATGGATCGACGACTGGGGGATGTTCACGGTCTCACTCGCCCGCCGGAATTGAACTCGCACCGCAGCGAAGGCGTCGCCGGACCCGTTGCCGAAGCCCGTCCCTGGCGCAGGGCTCTGGCCTGGCTGCTGTTCCTGGGGCCATTCTTCTTTGCCAGCTACGGCTTTGCGACCTGGGTCAGCAGCCAGCGATCCGAGGTCGGATTCATCGTCTTCGCCTGGGAGCGCCATATTCCGCTGCTGCCCTGGACCATCGTTCCGTACTGGCTGATGGACCTGCTCTATGGCTTTTCCCTGCTGCTGTGCACGACACGGCGTCAGCTCGACACACATGCCTGGCGTCTGCTGCTGACGCAACTGATCGCCGTCGGCTGTTTCCTGCTCTTCCCCTTGCGCTGCACTTTCGAGCGTGGCGAAGTGAGCGGCGCATTCGGCTGGATGTTCGCCGCCCTGATGCGCTTCGACCAGCCCTACAACCAGGCGCCATCGCTGCACATCGCCCTGCTCGTGGTGCTGCTCGAACCGTATCTGCGCGCCGTGCCACGTGCCTGCCAGGGGCTGGTCGTGGGCGTCGCCCTGCTGATCGGGGTGTCGGTGCTGACCACCTGGCAGCACCACTTCTTCGACATTCCGACCGGACTGTGGCTCGGCTGCTTCGTGCTGTGGGTGTTTCCGACCGACGCCAGATCACCGCTGCGCCGTGCCGCTCTGCGCCGCGAGCGATCGCGGTGGCATCTGGCGCTGGCCTACGCGATGGCGGCGCTGTCCGTGGGCGGCCTGGCGGCCTATGGCGGCGGCGCCTGGCTGTGGCTGCTCTGGTTGTCCGGCGCGCTGGCGCTGGTCGCTGCGATCTACCTGCTGCTCGACGCCGAGGCCTTCGGGAAACGCGCTGACGGTTCGCTGCCTCTTGCCGTGCGCTGTCTGCTCGGACCCTATCTGCTCTGCGCCTGGCTGAACTCGCGCGGGTGGACCCGTCAGCTCGCGATGGCCGATCCGGTCACGGCAGGTGTCCTGCTCGGCCGGCTGCCGACAGCCGCCGAAGGGCAGCGTCTCGGCATTACGGTGATCGTCGATGTCTGCGCCGAACTGCCTTGTCCGACGCCGGCCTTGCGCCATACGGTCATCCCGATGCTCGATCTGGTGCCGCCGAGCCTGGAACAGATCGAGCATGCTTCGGCGGCCATCGCAGAAGCGCGTGCCGCCGGACCGGTGCTCGTCTGCTGCGCGCTGGGCTTTGCACGCAGCGCGCTGGTGGCCGCGGCCTGGCTGCTGCGCGCGGGGATTGCCGCAACCCCTGAAGAAGCCGTTGCACAGGTGCAAAAGGCGCGTCCGGCCGTGGTCCTCGGTCCTCCCCAGATCGATCTGCTTCGCTGCTGGCAGCAGCAGTATCTGCAGCCGAAATCGTGAGCGGATGACCAGCCCCCCGCTCCCGACACTTCCAGACGATGCCTGGCCACTGATCGCCGGTATCGGCACGGTCCTGATCGTCGCTTCGCTGCTCGGACAGGTGCTCAAGTTCACGGTCGCCCGGCGCCAGGCCCATGCCGCCATCGATAACCTGAACAGCCGCATCCATGCCTGGTGGGCGATGGCCATCCTGTTCGGACTGGCCATGTGTGCGGGCCGCAGCGGCGTGGCCCTGCTGTTCGGCCTGGCTTCCCTGGCCGCACTGCACGAATTCCTGGCCGGCGAAACCCCCGGCATGATCCCGCAAACGCTGCAAGTGGGCAGTTTCGTGTTCGTCGTGCCGCTGCAGTATCTATTGGTCTGGAATGGCAGCGACGCGCTCTACGGCAGCTTCATCCCCTGTCTGGTGTTCATCGGCCTGCCGCTGCTGGTGGCTCTGCGTGAGGCCAACGGCGGCGACTGCCGGCGGCACGTGCGCACGCTGCAGGGCGGACTGCTGATCTGCGTGTTCTCGGTCTCGCATATCCCGGCGCTGCTGAACTTGCCGATCAGCGGCCATCCGGATCGCAATGGCTACCTGCTGGTGTTTCTGTTGCTGGTCGTTCAGTCGAGCGACGTTCTGCAATATCTCTGGGGAAAGCTCGCTGGCCGGCACGCGATCGCCCCCAGGCTCTCGCCGGCGAAAACGGTCGAAGGGACTGTTGGCGGCATCGTCACCGCCAGCGTTCTCGGCATCTGGCTGGCACCGATGACGCCGTTCACGGTTCCCGAGGCGGCGCTGATCTCGCTGCTGCTGACCCTGCTCGGCTTTCTCGGCGGCCTGGCGATGTCGGCGATCAAGCGTCGCCGTGGCATCAAGGACTGGGGCAGCCTGCTTCCCGGACATGGCGGAATGCTGGATCGACTCGACTCGCTCTGCCTTTCGGCGCCAGCCTTCTACTACCTGTTGCAATTCGGCTGGGCCAGTTGAGGTGAAGGTCGCGTCAGCGGCTCACGAAGGCGGATATCCGTTAATGTGAAAGTCGCGTCAGCGACGCACGAATCTCCCCTCCCCACTTGTGGGGAGGGGTCGGGGGGTGAGATGGGGAATTCGCAGAGCCTGCTCTGCGCCCATCGAACGATTCCGGCGTGCAAGCCGGAATGCGCCCTGCAAGGGAGGGAAACGGTCATGACTTTCATGATCAGGGGTGTCTTGCAAAGTCATGGCCGTTAACTTCGCCGCCGCATTCTGCCGATCAACCATCCCAGCACCAGACCGGCGAGTCCGGTGCCGCCCGCCGCCCACCAGATGGCCTCTTTCGCTTCGGCGATCAGCGAATTGGTGAACACGTTTGACGACAGGTGCATCGACACCACTTTCCACTGCCCATCGATTTTCGCCGAGGTCGAGGTCCAGTTCGAATTCAGGGTGAACGGGCCTCTGGCCACTGGAAAGAATTCATCCACCATCGTCCCGTCGGCAACTGCGACCTCGCCGTGACCGAAAAAATGAGCCGAAGCGCCGATCTTGGCCGTGGTGAGATAGCGGTCGAGGATACGCTGCTCGCCCTTGACCATGCGATGGTAGTAAGCCTTGATCTCGGCGTGCCCGCGCGAAACCTCGCCGTTCAGCCAGGTCACCGTCGCCTCGGGAGCCATCTGTGCGACCATCCGGTCGACATCCTGAGCGTTGATGCTCGCCTCTATTTCCCGGAAAATCCTGATCAGCGCCTGGCGATCCGCTGCGTACGGGTCGTTGTCGGCGGCCAGGGCGCTCGCCGGACCCAACAGGGCGAGCAGGACAAGGAGCAGGTTCAGGATCGAAGGCATGGCATCTCCAGTGATCGAATGGTCGGACGCGACGCATCATATCCTGCCGCCGCCTCGTTGCACACCTTGCCGAACAACCCTGGCTTTTCAGCAAGCGCGCCGCCAGCTTGCCTTGCACCCGTGGACGCGCGATGACTCATGGTCAATGCCAGCAAGCCGACCGCGTTTTCCACCCAAATGGTCATGACTTTGCAAGATACCCCCGATGATCAAAGTCATGACCGTTTCCCCTCACCCCCGACCCCTCTCCCGCGAGTGGAGAGGGGAGATTCGAGAGTCGCTCGCGACTTTCAGTAATCGGAGCTTCCATGCTGCTTCACGCCTTTCTCCATGCCTTCAATGGATGGCTCGCTCAGGAACGGACGAGCATTGCAGAACCCTATTGGCGAATCGAACCCGATCCGCTTCGCCGCCGGGCAGACACGAATCAGATTCTGATCGGCGTCGGTGCATGGGGTAGCCGCCAACAAGCGGTCGAACATCCCGGCGTCTGTCTGAACAACAAAGGCCTGGCCGAGCGTTTTGGCGTCGCGGCCGATCCGTCCACAGTCACGGAAATGGTCCTGAATCCGCCACCGGAACTGGCGGCGCATTGGCGGGCCGTGTGGGGAAAGGGCACGGACCTGGGTCGGCGACTGGGCGAACTCACCCTGGTGATTGAAGACGCTTCCCCCGATTCGGTGCTCGCGCTCCTGTTCTGGCTCGCGGTCATGAACGGGGTGCCGGTGGAATCGTTTGGCCAGCCCGAGGTCGCGCGCTGGGTCGCCGCCGTGCGACGCTGGGAACTGACGGGAATGGTCGCCGACAATCCGCACACTTCCTGGGCGGCGCTGCTGGCGGCCCTGTCCCACAGCCATTTTGCCCCGCTGCCGTCAGAAACAGGACGCAGCTACGATTTCGCCGGTGCCTGGCGCGAGGCGCTACAGTTCACCACCGCGCTGCTGCTGCAGGACATCGCGCCGGAGGCCGTGCCGGAAATGTGGGAACTGGAAGCCTATCGCCGCGCCGCCGCGCTGCTGCGCAATGAAGAACAGAATTATCTGCGTTCGCTGCCCCGCTCTACCTGCCTGCAACTGCTGGTACCGATGGCCGGTCCGGAACCGCGCAAAGATGTGCTGGTGGATGCCTACCTCACGGTGGAAACCTGGCCGAGCGGCGCCCGCAAGCTGTTCGCCCGGCTGGATCGCAGCCACAGCCCCACGCAGCAGGGTTTCGCCGTGATGGGCGTCTACCGTCCGGACCCGCGCATGGCCGGCGCCGGTGATGACATGGTGGTGTCGGTCAACCCTCTGACCGGCATCAACCTGCTGGATCTGTGGCGGGAACTGGAACGGCTGGAAAACGAACGCTGGGCAGACCAGCGTCCCACCGGGAATGCCCGTCCGATTGCCAGCTATCCGGCCGGCACCGGGTACACCCAACCCTGGTGGGACGACCACGGCCGCCACACCCTGCTCGCGGCGCCTCGCCGCCTGCCGGACGGTCGTCTGGGCAGCCGGCTGACCTGGCCGGATGTCGTCAATGCCCTGTGGCGGGTGTACAGTCCATTGCGACGCCTGCGCGTCGAAGACGCCCTGCACGCCGGTTCGCCGATCCCAATCGAAGCTTGCGCGAGAAAAGCCTATCGTCATGACGACGGCGACGGCACGACCAAGTTCCTGCTGGGGATGTGCTGGCTCCCGAACGCTGCCCTGTCTGGCGCACTGTTCGACCTGCCGAGCGTGCAGCGTTATCTGGCTGCCCTCATCGCCCGCCAGGACGAACAACAGCCGATCAAGGTCGAGGACCTGCCCGTGCCGGACGAGTTCAACGTGCTGCCCCTGCACGGCGGCTTTGCCATCCTCCACGATCAAGGCGTCCTGGTATTCGACGACTGGCGCACCGAACGTCTCCGCTTGCCGCAGCTTGCCGAAGAGTTCGAGCGGGTATTCCAGACCCTCGGCACCGGACGCGACGTGGCGAGGGCACTGGACGCGCTGTTTGAAGAGCGCACCTCCGGCAGGAAACCTCGTCCTACCGCCGCCGTGCTGGGTGATCTCGCCACCCTGCGCAGCCGGTTGACCGAGGCCGGCTACCAATATCAGCCCGGCAGCCATTGGGCCGACGTGCGTGCCTTCCGGGCCGCACTGGAAACCCGCTGGTGCGTCGGTGATGCCATCAAGAATCTGCACACCCGCGTTTCGCAACTGGAAGACGCCATCCGTACCGCCAGCACGCTGGAAACCCAGCGCCTCACCTATATTCTCTCGACCATCGGTCTACCCTTCGTCATCAGCAACTCGCTGACCGGCTTCCTGAAACCCTGGCTCGTCGGTTCCCAGCTTCCTCCCGGACCGCGAGAGGTGTGGGCCCCGACGCTGTTCTACTTCGGCGTGGCGTTGATCCTGATCGCCCTGATCCACATCGCTTTGAAACGCTGGCTGTTGTCCGCGCGCAAACGCCGGCAAAAAGTGGCGAGAAGCGCCTAGTCCTTGCACGACACAATCCGGATGAATGATTGGGCAGGGGTTGATTGGGAAGAATGTTCACCTTCACGCCTCGAGGTCAAAGACCAGGACTTCTGCGTCTTTACCGTTCGTGATTTCGATGCGACTTTCCGCGCTGATCAGGGCGGCGTCGCCACCCGACAAGTGCTGGCCGTTGACCTCGACTGCACCACGTACCACGTGGACATAGGCCTTGCGCTCGGAGTCGATGTTCAGCGTGGCGGATTCCGTGCCGTTGAACAGGCCGGCGAACAAATACGCATCGGCATTAATCGTGACCGAATCTCCTGCTCCATCGGGCGACGCCACCAGGCACAACTCACCTCGCATTCGTTCTGCCGGAAGATGCCGTTGCTCGTAACTCGGCGCAATGCCGGTGACGTTGGGCGTAATCCAGATCTGCAATAAGTGCGTGCTCTGGCCCTCGGCGTGGTTGAACTCGCTGTGCGTCACGCCGGTGCCGGCACTCATGCGCTGCACGTCGCCGGGTGGAATCCCCTTGATATTGCCCATGCTGTCCTGATGCGCGAGATTTCCCGACAGAACGTAACTGATGATTTCCATGTCGCGGTGGCTGTGCTTGCCAAAGCCGGTACCGGGGGCCACCCGGTCCTCGTTGATGACCCGCAAGTTGCCCCAGCCCATGTGCGCCGGGTCGTGATAACCGGCGAATGAAAACGAATGGTAGCTTTCGAGCCAGCCGTGGTTTGCGTAACCGCGATCCTGAGACTTGCGAACTGTGAGCATGTGAACCTCCTGGTTGATGAGATGCATGGTGACCTTTTCAGTATCGTTGCAGGTGCTGTCGATTTGATGGCATCATTCAAAATGATTGAATGAACGACACTTTGATGCCGACTGCCCGCGATGTGCTGACACCCGATGCCCTGGCCATGCTTGAGACCATTGCAAAGGCCGGTAGCTTTGCCGCGGCTGCCCGTGCGAGTCATATGGTGCCGAGCGCACTGACGTATCGCGTGCGGCAGATCGAAGACGCGCTGGATGTCCTGCTGTTTGATCGCAGCTCGCGGCAGGCCCGCTTGACTGAAGCCGGGCAGGAACTACTGCGCGAGGGTGCGCGACTGTTGGCCGATATCGATGCCGTCGCCAACCGCATCAAGCGGGTGGCGACCGGTTGGGAGCCACAGTTCACGATTGCGGTCGATAGCATCATCGTTCGTGCGACGGTGATGGAGCTTTGCCAGTCATTTTTTGCGTTGCAACCGCCGACCAGTCTCAAGCTGCGCAGCGAGACGCTGTCTGGCACGCTCGAAGCGCTCGCATCGGGCCAGGCCGATCTGGCGCTGGGCGTGGCCGTGCAGGCCGGTAGCCGGGCCGACCTACTGCGGGAGTCGCTCGGTTCGGTTCATTTTGTCTTCGCCGTATCGCCTCACCACCCGCTGGCACAGGCGCCTGAACCATTGACCGATGAAACCATCCGCCCGTATCGTGCGGTGGTGCTTGCCGACTCGACACAACGCGGCGACGGCCTGACGATCAGACTATTGCCCGGCCAGGAGGTGATGACCGTTCCGGACCTGCCAGCGAAGCTTGACGCGCAGCTTCGAGGGCTGGGTGTCGGCTTCCTGCCGACATGCCTGGCACAGCCCTACATCGATACCGGACGCTTGGTGGTCAAACAAACCGAACAAGGGGAACAGCAGCTTCAGTTTTATTACGCGTGGCGCAAGAGCGGCAGGGGCAGCCAAGGGCGGGCACTGCGATGGTGGCTCGAGCAACTGCAAAGCCCGGTGACGCGGGCTGCGCTATTGGCAGAGAGGCGCTCTTGAGCTTCATTCAGTTCAGTAGCAGTCCACAGGAATTCCCGACATGAAGAACGTTTTCCGCGACAACCCGACCATCGCTTTTGGTCTCGGTTTGCCGCTTTTGCTGGTCGTGCTGTTCCTGGCGATCTCCGGCATTCCGGTCCTGCTGGTCGCACCGGCGCAGTATGACGTGCTGTACGCCACCAATTACGGCTATTACAACAATGCCCAGAACACGCTTCAGATTGCCGTCGTCGGCGACCGGGTCCAGGTCAATTACATTGGCAGCAATCAGCCCTACCAGAATCCGCGACTCTGGCGCTTCAATCCTAGAACCGGTGCGGTGAAGGAAATCGCCCTGCTCCTGCCGCCGGGTCTCGCGCCGAATACCGGGAGCACCGTCGAAACGCCGAAGATTCCCAGGGTGACGCCGATCGAGGTGCCTGATCTCGCAGGACTGAAAGTGGATTCGTCGAGTCTGGCACCCGATGGCTACGCATTTAGCGCCGGCCCCGACGGCTATTCGGGGCGCGTCTTTACCGACCTGTTCTATTCCTCCCGCTACCGTTCGCAAGCCGAACTGGTAAAAAGCGGGCGCAGCATCCGCCTGCCCAATACCGACGGCGCCTACTACGGCAACACGGTTCGCTTCATCGGCTGGGTGGTTTCGCCATGAGCGCGCGGACTAAAACACCAGCGCGTCGCTCGACGACAGGAGCATAGCCTGATGATGGGCTGGCTGATACTGCTGCTGGTGCTGCTGTTCGTTATCGGCGGCGGTTGGTGGGGCTGGCCGCTGGTCGCCGCCCTGTTCGGCGTCAGGCAGGTTACCGACAAACCCGGTGCACTCGGCAAAATCACCGAACTGATGCGAACCTATGACATCACGCCGGATGAAGTGGCCGTGGCCTATCGCGACCCGTCACCGACGCAGGCGGCGCCCGCCCGGCGTAGTGGCGGCGAAATTGCCAAGACGCTGTTCACCTATCTCGGCGCGATCTTCATTCTCGCCGGCATCAGCACCTACATCGGCATGTTCTGGAATCGGATGGGCAGCGTGATGCGCGTCCTGGTCACGCTGGGCGTTGGCTACATGCTGCTGATCGTGCTGATCTCGGCGCTGCACGAGAAAAAGTTTCCGAAACTGATCCTGCCGCTCGCCCTGGCCTCCGTGATCATGCTGACCAGCGGCTGGTTCGTTTTCATCCATGAGGTATTTCCACGCGGCGACAACTGGCGCCTGGCGTCGCTCAGCGTTTTCGGACTGATGGCGCTGCATCAGGGGGTGTTGTTCTGCAAATATGCACGGACCGTGCTGGCCTTTACCGCCCTGCTGTTCGTATACGCCTTCCTGCAAGTCGGCCTCGACATGCTCGACGTCTCACCGGGTTTCAGCGCCATCATTCTTGGCAGCTCGCTGTTTCTGGTGGCGACCGAACTGGAGAAATCCCCCCATCGCAGCCTGTCCGAGTTCGCCTTCCTGATCGCCCTGTGCTGGCTCAACGCCGGCATCTTCGATCGGGTGGCCATCGCCTCGGCCCCCAACTGGGCCGTGCTTCTCACCGGCATGTCGATCATCTCGGCCGCCTACGGTCTGGAAAAAGGCCGGCGACAGGACCGCCTGGCCGGGCTGGGCATGCTGATCGGTTCGGCCATGGCCTACACCGGCCTGTTCGATCTGGTGTACAAGACCGCTGTCGAACCGGCTTTCTTCGCCGTCACGGCCTCGATGCTTTACGCCTGCATCCTGCTGCAAAGCCGCGCCCTGCTGCTAACGACGGTGATCGCCATGCTGAGCTACATCGGCTATTTCACCACCCAGCATTTCGTCGATTCACTGGGCTGGCCGATCTCGCTGGTCCTGATGGGTGTTGCCTTCATGGGCGTCAGCGCGCTGGCCATGCGGGTGAAGCGACAGATGTAAAGCTGCGAAGAGCGGGGTTGTGACGGTTTTGTCCACCGGCGTGCCGGTAAAACCGAGAAAGGTCGCGTTCGGCAGGCCGGCCATGAGGAAGTTGCCAAGGTCGCCGCCAGTGGTGCGGTGCGCTTCGTCGATGAGCGCGTAGATGTTCGAGGGCGTGTTCAGGTTCGCCGGCATGAGATGTCGCAGATTTACCCAGATTGTTTTCTGGGTCTTCTTCATCTGCGCCCATCTGCGAAATCTGCGGTTCCAATATCTTCCAGTTGAAGATGTTCCGCCGCACCGTGTTCCAGCTCACCCCGTAGGAAAAGCCGATGGCGTCGGTGGCGGTGAACTTATGACTTATGAATAGGGTTTCAGATTCAGCGTGCGCTGAATTTTTTCGCGCACGACATCAGGCACGCCGGCCGCTTCTGCAAACGATGGCCATTGCGCGACCGTTGCCTGCACCTCGGCAAGGATTTTCGCAGCGCGCCCCCGTTTCATCGACGCCGTCCTGGCGCAGGCGTTGAAGTCCTCCAGCGTGAAATGGTCGCGTTTGCCATTCATCATCATCTGATGGCTCGCCGTCCACGCACCCGAAGGATTGAAGCTGTAGGTGATGTCAAAAGCCGGCGACAGCGACCACTCCCCGGCCTTGTTCATCAGGAAAGCGATATTCTTCACGTGATCGTCCTGATTGCGGGCCACGATGTTGAATACCATGCGCCGGAACAGTTGCTCGATGGCCTGCATGGGCAACTGCAGTTGCCGCATCACCAGCAAGGCCTGCTCGTAGCTGTAAGCGCCTGCCATGTTGAAATCGTAGTGCGCCAGCGCGCAGAGCGACTGCATGTGAAGTTTTTCGCCGGTAGCCAGCCGATCAAAGCGGCGCGTCATGAAATGTGATCGGCCATTCTCCTTGAACAGCCGGCATTCACTGATACCAATGCCACAGTCGAGCGCCATCAGGTAATACGCATACTCGATCAGCCCGTAGCCTTTCGGGTCTTCCAGTTCCTTGTCCTTGTTGCCACTGACGCCGTCGAATTTCAGCAGCCAGTACTCAAATCCCGTGCCGGCCTTGACCTGGCCGGAGCGCACTTCATTGGTTTCCGGGTTCCATGCGATCACCGCCTTCGCCCGCGCGCCTCCGGCGGAGGTGCCCACGCGCAGAATATCCCTGAGTGCATCTTCCCTGCCTTCAGCCGCAAAAGACGTCTGCAAATCGTTCCGGTGGGCCAACACCTCCGATGCAAGCTCAACTAGCTTGCCGACTTCGATGTGTGTGGTCTGCTTCGCCCTGGGGCCGATGGCGGGGGCAAATTCCAGAGCACCCATGCCACGTTCGCCGGTATAGCAAAGCCGCTCGACCGCGTTGAAGGAATTCGCTTGCCGCCCCTGCGATGCCAGCCAGGCATCGATCAGCGCGTTGCCGAATTTGTCCGGCAGAGAGTCGGCCAGCAGGCCGGGCAGCCCGAGAAAAGTCGGGCGGGAAAGCTCGGGGAAGCGGTACACGCGCCGGGAAAGCGGCATCACGATCGGCGCGACCTGAATGCCGCTCTGCGCGAATGCCGCATCGTATTCAAAGCTGGCGACGCCCTCCCCGTCCTGCAGCGAGACCGCGCCGATGGTTTTGCCCCACAGCCTGACTTCGGCAAGCGTGCTCATGGTTTCTCATCCCAGCGCCAGGATTTGCCGGTTGCCTGTGCGGTACGTTTACCCGAAGCCCGCTGCCGGACCTTGCCCTTTTGCTTCAACAAATCCATCGGTCTGGGCCCAGACTCCGGTATCAGGCCATCCAGCCCGGATGCGGCGTCCAGCACCCGCAGCACACGAACCAGGGTGCCCAACTGTGAGGTTTGCCCGGACTCCATGCGCTCGAGGGTGCGCTTGGCGATCCCCGCTTGTTCGGCCACCGCCGCCTGGGTGAGCTGCATTTCAACCCGGCGACCGGCAATCCGTTCGCCCAGTTCGGCGAGCACGGCATCATCGGTGAGTAGGCCAGTGATTTTAATGATCGTAATTTATTACGAGTAAACGCGGCAAAAAGCAATATATCGTCAATTATTGCGATATGTATCCTAATAGTCAACTTTAGTCACATGCTCGACGTCTCACCGGGTTTCAGCGCCATCATTCTTGGCGGCTCGCTGTTTCTGGTGGCGACCGAACTGGAGAAATCCCCCCATCGCAGCCTGTCCGAGTTCGCCTTCCTGATCGCCCTGTGCTGGCTCAACGCCGGCATCTTCGATCGGGTGGCCATCGCCTCGGCCCCCAACTGGGCCGTGCTTCTCACCGGCATGTCGATCATCTCGGCCGCCTACGGTCTGGAAAAAGGCCGGCGACAGGACCGCCTGGCCGGGCTGGGCATGCTGATCGGTTCGGCCATGGCCTACACCGGCCTGTTCGATCTGGTGTACAAGACCGCTGTCGAACCGGCTTTCTTCGCCGTCACGGCCTCGATGCTTTACGCCTGCATCCTGCTCGACGGTGATCGCCATGCTGAGCTACATCGGCTATTTCACCACCCAGCATTTCGTCGATTCACTGGGCTGGCCGATCTCGCTGGTCCTGATGGGTGTTGCCTTCATGGGCGTCAGCGCGCTGGCCATGCGGGTGAAGCGACAGATGTAATGATCTTCCCCCGAAATTTCGTCTTCCAAGGGTGAGGTATGATTCAGTCACTTTAGGAGCGAGAACTGAAGATAGCGAAGCCGGCCTTTACGCCGGAAGGCCACCAGCTTTGTGTACATCGAGGTGTTTTACAATCGGAAACGCCAGCATTCGAGCCTGGGCTACCTGTCGCCTGTTCAGTTCATGCAAAAGTGGCTCGGCAGGCAGAATCAGGAAAAACAGCTAGCATGAACCCCATTCTTTGGAAGACGAAATACCGAGGGAAGCTCAAAATCGAAGCAAGCGAAAACCGGCTCAAGAGCGAACTGGCCGCAGCGCTGGCCCATCACTTCAGCCCGGAGGCCGAAGCATGAAGCCCGTGGCACCGGAAGCCGCCGCGCCGCGATTGCTGGGCGACATCCGCCAACTGATCGAACAAAGCCGCCGTGAACTGGCCGCTACCGTCAATAGTGCGCTCACCCTGCTCTATTGGCACATCGGCCGCCGTATTCGCACCGAAGTGCTGGGTAGCGAACGCGCCACCTATGGCGAGCAGATTGTCTCGGCGCTGTCGAGACAATTGGAAGCCGACTACGGGCGCGGCTTCTCCGCCAAAAACCTGCGCCACATGCTGCGTTTTGCCGAGAGTTTCCCCTCGGCGGACATTGTCTCCGCAGTGCGGAGACAATTGAGCTGGACGCACATCAAAACCCTGATCTACATCGACGACCCACTCAAACGCGACTTTTACCTGCAGATGTGCCAACAGGAAGGCTGGAGCACTCGCACCCTGCAAGACCGTCTGGACTCCCAACTGTTCGAGCGCACCGCCTTGTCCAGGCAACCCGAGCAACTGCTGGCACACGAGCTGGCCACCCTGCGCCAGACTGGCGCCATCACCCCCGCGCTGGTGCTGAAAGACCCTTACGTACTGGACTTCCTGGGCCTCTCCGACCGCTATCTGGAAAAAGACCTGGAAGACGCCATCCTGCGCGAACTGGAAAACTTCCTGCTGGAACTGGGCGCGGGCTTCACCTTCGTCGCTCGCCAAAAGCGCATCCAGATCGACAACGACGACTTTTACATCGACCTGCTGCTCTACAACCGCCGCCTGAAACGGCTGATGGCCATCGAGCTCAAGCTGGGCGACTTCAAGGCCGCCGACAAAGGCCAGATGGAGCTTTACCTGCGCTGGCTAGCCAAACACGAGCAGGAGCCGGGCGAAGCGCCACCGCTGGGCGTCATCCTGTGCGGCGGCAAGAAACAGGAGCAGATCGAATTGCTGGAGCTGGACGCCAGCGGCATCCACGTCGCCGAATACCTCACCACCCTGCCACCCAGAGAAGTGCTGCAAGCCAAACTGCATGAAGCCATTGCCCGCTCACGCGCCCGGCTGGAAAATCGTGGGGAGGACGGCTGATGGATGCGCAGCAGTTATTGGCGGAGTTTGGACATATTGCGAATGCGCCGAGGGGAATCGAATGCCTGCGCGAACTGATCTACCAATTTGCCGTCACCGCTAGATTGGCACCTCAACACCCAGAAGAAGGGAGCGCGCAGGCCATCCGACCTTCCGCACCCCCCTTTCGTACACTCGACGGACGGCAGCGGAAGCGCGGAAGCCGTTGCAAGGGCTTGGCTTCGCGGAAGAAGTTCTGCCATCGCCGAGCACGATGGCGGAGGTGCTCAATCGCAACGGCTACCGGCTGCGCCCGGTGCTCAAAGCCAAACCCCCAAAAAAATTCCAGAAACCGATGCCATCTTCGCCAACCGCCATGAAAAGGACATGCCTGATGGTATAGCCTTTGGCAAAAATCACCTTACTGCCCTGCTGTTCGTATACGCCTTCCTGCAAGTCGGTCTCGACATGCTCGACGTCTCACCGGGTTTCAGCGCCATCATTCTTGGCGGCTCGCTGTTTCTGGTGGCGACCGAACTGGAGAAATCCCCCCATCGCAGCCTGTCCGAGTTCGCCTTCCTGATCGCCCTGTGCTGGCTCAACGCCGGCATCTTCGATCGGGTGGCCATCGCCTCGGCCCCCAACTGGGCCGTGCTTCTCACCGGCATGTCGATCATCTCGGCCGCCTACGGTCTGGAAAAAGGCCGGCGACAGGACCGCCTGGCCGGGCTGGGCATGCTGATCGGTTCGGCCATGGCCTACACCGGCCTGTTCGATCTGGTGTACAAGACCGCTGTCGAACCGGCTTTCTTCGCCGTCACGGCCTCGATGCTTTACGCCTGCATCCTGCTGCAAAGCCGCGCCCTGCTGCTAACGACGGTGATCGCCATGCTGAGCTACATCGGCTATTTCACCACCCAGCATTTCGTCGATTCACTGGGCTGGCCGATCTCGCTGGTCCTGATGGGTGTTGCCTTCATGGGCGTCAGCGCGCTGGCCATGCGGGTGAAGCGACAGATGTAAAGCTGCGAAGAGCGGGTTGGTTGTGTTACGGGGCCGCGCTGGCGCGACCGGGCAGGATCCGGACGAGGAATAAGCTTAACAGCGTGCGTCAGCGCTCCCGCTGTAGCGAAATGTTATGCGTTATCTTCTTTAACTCACATGCATGTGCCTCATACTCACCCAGATGGGCGTGCATCAGGCTTTTCCAGAGCTTTCCGTGGTTGGGCACCGAGAAGTGGAGCAGCTCGTGGACGATCACGTAGTCCCACAGCTCGGGTTTCAGGGCGGGTAGTTCGTCGCTGAAATTCAAATGGCCCGCGGTGGAACATGACGCCCATTTGTTCCGCATCGGCCGCACCCCCAGCCAGACGATCTTGACGTCCAGCTTGTCGGCCCATTGGCGTACTCGCTGTTTGAAAGCGTCTTTGTGATCGATCAACGTCACTGCCCTAGATCCGATCCGCCTTTTCCAGCAGCGTAAACAATTCATCCACCAAGGCCGTCACCCGCTCAAGGTCGTCGGTTTCGGCAAAGATGGCGAAGGTGGCTTTCTTTCTGAGATCGCGAAATTCCTTTTCGCTGCGTTTCCAGTTCGGAAATTCACTGAAGGCGTGGCGAATCTTGCGGCTGACCACCTCAGCGTTCTCAATCTTTGCGTCCAGCAGGCTGCGATAGACAAAATAGGTCAGGCCATCGAAGGACTTCTCGGCCTGTTCCTTCTTCCGCGCTTCATTGCCCTCCACTTCACGCAGCAATTCGGCCAGGGCCTCGGCCGTGCTGGTCTGGCGCTGCTCGAAGCTCTCCTGCACCGCCCTCGCCCGCTCCGCCATGGCGATCAGGCAAGGGTCGTCGCTGTTTTCCTGAGCCAGTTTTTCAATGCTCTTGATCAGGTTGATGACCTTGGTGCCATCCCCGCCGCTCTTGTTCTTGATCAGCTCGATGGTATTGCCGTCGATCGCGAGCATCTCGCCCAGACCGCCCACGCCATAACTGCCGACCTGCTGCTGCACCAGATGGCTGGTCTTGGCCTGAAACTCGCGGTCGACCATCACCGTCCGGGTGTAGGCCTTGCGGACGATCTGGTAGATTGCCGTCAAGGTGCCGTAGTCGGCAATGAACGGACGCAGGAAGGCATCGGGCGAGATGATCTCGTAGAGCATCTCGATCTCCTTGTACTCCTTGAAGAACGCCTTGCGCCGCTCGGGGTCGCGGAAATGCTCGATAAGGGTGTCGACGTCCTTGTCGTTGAAGTTGCGCTCGATCAATCCGAGGTAGTCTGGAGCCCTGGACTCCATCTTGTTCTTGAACAGCAGCTTCAGCAGCTTCAGGTCCTTGACGATGGCGTTGATCTCGTCGCTGTCGAAGGCCAGCGCCTTTTCCAGCTTGTCGAAGATGCCGACGAAATCCAGCACGAAGCCATGCGGCTTCACCATCTGCTGCGCCTCGTTTTCAAAGGGGCGGTTCACCCGGGCGATGGCCTGAAGCAGCGTGTGGTCGCGCATCGGCTTGTCGAGATACATCGCGTAAAGCACCGGCGCATCGAAGCCGGTGAGCAGCTTCTCGGTCACGATCAGGATCTTCGGCATCTGGTCGAGCTTGCCGAAGCTCTTGCGAATCTGCCGCTCCTTCTTCGGGTCGAGATGGAATTCCTTCAGCAGCCTCGAATCGTTGTTGCTGCCGGTGTAGACGACCTCGGAATACTCCGGCGGCAGAAACTGGTCGAGCGCGTGCTTGTAGTGGGCGCAGGCCTCGCGGTCGACGCCGACCAGGAAGGCCTTGTAGCCCAGCGGCTCGACGTTCCCGCGGTAATGCGCGGCGACGAATTGCGCCACTTGCCGGATACGCTCCTTGCCTTTGAGGAAGTTCTTCAGGTTCACCGCCCGTTCGAGAATCTTGTTCAACTCCTCGATGTCGGCCACGCCCTCGGCTTCGGCCAGCGACAGGAACTCCTTGTCCAGGGTCTCGTGCGGCACCAGCATTTCGTTGGGGGCGAGCTGGTAGTAGAGCGGCAGCGTGGTGCCGTCCTCGATGCTGTCGGCGATGGAATACTTGTGCAGGTAGCCCTGGTCGTCCTCGCAGCCGAAGGTCTTGAAAGTGCCCTTGCCATACACCGTCTTGTCCACCGGCGTGCCGGTGAAGCCGAGGAAGGTCGCGTTCGGCAGGCCGGCCATGAGGAAGTTGCCGAGGTCGCCGCCGGTGGTACGGTGGGCCTCGTCGATCAGCACGTAGATGTTCGAGCGCGTGTTCAAGTCCGCCGGCATGTCGCGGAACTTGTGGATCATCGTCACGATGATGCCCCGGTAGTCGTCGCGCAGCAGCTGGTTGAGCCGGGCGATGCTGCCGGCGTGCTCGAGATTGCCCAGCCCCAGCGCGGCGAGATTCTTGAGCATCTGGTCTTCCAGCTCGTTGCGGTCGATCATCAGCAGCACGGTGGGCTTGTCCGCCCCGGGCGCGCGGAACAGCCGCTCCGCCGCCTTGATCATGGTGAAGGTCTTGCCGCTGCCCTGGGTGTGCCAGACCAGGCCGCGCGTTCGACCGGGATCGAGGGCGCGGCCGACGGTTGCCTCCACCGCGCCGGTCTGGTGCTGGCGCAGGATGTACTTGTTGAGCTCCTCGTCCTTCTCGGCAAAGACGATGTAGTCCTTCAACAGAGACAAGATATTGGGGATCGAACAGAACGTTCTGACCTTCTGCTCCAGACGGCTGGGGATTTCTTTAACCGCAGATGTCGCAGATTTACGCAGATTATTCTTTGGGTTGTCTTCATCTGCGCCCATCTGCGGCATCTGCGGTTCCAAAATCTTCCAGTTGAAGATGTTCCGCCGCACCGTGTTCCAGCTCACCCCGTAGGAAAAGCCGATGGCGTCGGTGGCGGTGAAGATCTGCTGCGACACGAAGAGCTCGGGCGTCTCGCGGTGGTAACGGCGGATCTGGTCCACCCCCAGGGCAATCGCTTCGTCCTTGTTGGCGTTCTTGCACTCGATCACCAGCACCGGGATGCCGTTGATGAGAAAGACCACATCCTCCCGCGTGCCGTAGTGGCCGTTGTGAAAGGCCCATTCCTCGGTGACTTCATAAACATTGCGCGCCGGATCGTCGTAATCGATCAGCATCAGGTCGCGCTCGCGCTTCTCCTCGTGGTCGAAGAACTTGCCCCGGTTGCGCAGGTGCTCGACAAATTCCCGGTTGCCGAAGATGTCGGCGTGCAGATGGCGAAACTGCCCGAGCAAGGCGCCCTCGGCCTCGGCGTAGCGCGGGTTGAATTCCCGCAGCTTGGCGTCGAGCAGGTCGTCGAAGAAGAGCGAGCGGTTCTTGGCGCGGTCGGCGGGCGGCACATCCGGATCAAAGCCGCGCCGCTGCTCGGCCTCCTCGCGGGACACAAGCGTCCAGCCGATGGCCTCGGCGTAGCCGAGGATGCGGGCCTGGACGGTTTTGTGTTCGCCGGGGGTGGGCATTGTCGATCCCTCGTCAGCTTATTTGTCGCGTCTTCATTTATTTGTCGCAAAAGAGGTGTTTCTGTCGCGAATTGGTGAAGGGGTCGGTGATCTTCATAGTCGTAATGTATTGCGAGTTATTTGGCTTTGGTCTGCTTTGTCGCAATTCATTGCGATATGTGCGATCTGATTTATGGGCCTGGCCCGGTTGCCGTAGAGGTCGGTGTGCAGATGGCGGAATTGCCCGAGCAAGTCGCGGTCGGCGGGTGGGACATCAGGATCAAAGTCGCGCCGCTGCTCGGCTTCCTCGCGGGGCACAAGCGTCCAGCCGATGGCCTCGGCGTAGCCGAGGATGCGGGCTTGGACGGTTTTGTGTTCGCAGGGGGTGGGCATGATGACTAAAGTTGCACGAGAGAATATCTATTTTCACGTGCTCTAAATGCGTCCTCGCCGCCTTCGAGAAGCAAACAAACCGCTTCGCGAACGCCCATATCAGTTCCAGCAACTGAATGTTCCAAACCGCCCGAGTCGTAGCGTAGACAGGGATATGGCTGGGTAGTAGGTCTCTCCGCTGTCGCAATAATGACCTGTTCGGCATCAGTCGCGACAACAAGATTCGGGTTGTGGGTAATTAGAATAATCTGCCGACGCTTCTTCGCTTTCCTGATGTAAGGCACCAGTTGCTTGTAGACGGATGAATTGTCCAAATTACCTTCTGGTTGATCAATTAAGAGCGGTCGTGTGTCGTCCTCATCCATCAGCAAGTAGAGAACTAGCAGCCTGTCGGACTTGGCGCCCGGGAAACCGACAAATTTTACTTTTCGGCATGAAAAAGGCCGGAATTTGTCGATTTTCCGGCCTTTTTGAGGTTTTTCCTCGTTTTTCTCTACTGCGGGCGCAACTTGGCCATGCGCTTCAAATTCCACGCCAGGCAGACCAGCGTCCATTCCCCGGTGACCTTCTGCCAACCCCGCAAGGAAAACTGGCGAAAGCCCATGACCGACTTGATGATGCCGAAGACCGGCTCGACGGTCTGCTTGCGCAACGCATAGAGCGCTCGCCCCGCTCTGGTCTTCAAACGATGCGACATGGCCTGCACGGGTGTCGCATGCTCCGGTAGCGCGGCCGGTTCGCTATGCCGCTCCCGCCAGCCAGGATGGTGCTCGTCGCGCGCCACCGCGATCAAGGGGACGATGCCGGCCGCCTCGCACGCCTTGATGTTCTTCTCGCTGTAGAAGCCCGTGTCGGCGATCATCCCGTGCACGGAACCCAGCCCATCGGCCTGCGCCTGGAGCGTCGCCAGCATCGGCTCGACCTGCTCCTTGTCGTTGGGGGCTTGCGTCACGCCGACCGCCACCACCAGCAGGGTCGCGGGATCAACCGCCGCCTGGGCGTTGTACGCCTGCTCGAAGCCGCCACCGGCCACCGGCATGATGCGCGATTCTTCGTCGGTCAGATTGATCTGGTCACTGTCCCGTACGCCGGGCTCGGGGGCTTTGGGCACTCTGCCCCCCCACTTCCTGCCGGTCTCTTCTTCTTTCGCCTTGCGCCGCGCCATCTTCTCGTCGTACTGCGCCTTCTCTCGCTGATAGCGCTCCTCGGCCCGCGCCGCAATCTTCGCCTTGGCCGCCGCCATCGCCACCAGCCGATCTTCGCGGCGCTTGATTTCTTCCGGCAGGCTGACGCCGTCCGGAACCTCCGCCTGATCCGCCTGTTCGGCCAGCGCGAACAGTTCCTGCACCTCCGCCTTGAGTGGCGCTTCCAGCTTTTCGATGTGGCCGTGCGAAAGCGCACGGTGGCGGGAGGCGTTGGCCTGAATCTTCGTGCCGTCAAGACAGACATTGCCCAGTTTGAGCAGCTTCATCTCCCGGGCCATCTCCAGAACCTGCACGAACAAGTCGCTCAGTTCCTCCAGAAAACGCCGGCGGAACGTCGCCAGGCTGTCGTGATCGGGATGGCTGCCGGCGGCAATGTAGCGAAAGGCGACCGAATCGTAGGTCGCCTGCTCCAGCCTGCGGCTGGAGAAAATACCCGTCGCGTAGCCATAGACCAGAATGGCCAGCAGCGTCGCCGGATGGTACGCCTTCGATCCCCGTCCAGCGTACTGCCGCGTCAGCTTCGACAAATCAAGCGAGTCGATCACCTCCACAATGAATCGCGCCAAATGATCCTCGTTCAACCAATCGTCGAGTGACGGCGGCAGCAGGTAGTCGGTCTTGCGATCGGTGACGATGAAATGGGACATGCCGGACCTCCGTTCCTGGAACGGCTATGATTGTAGCATATTCAGCGGGCGGCAAGGGTAAAGTCCGACAGGCTGCTAGGAGTGCTATCCCACGAGTGCCTGGTGAAAGGTATTCAAGCTCTGTTCCCGAGTAGTGAATCTTGTAGGACAGCTTGATGTGATCGACCGAGAAGATCCAATCGGAAAGCTCGACTCTGGACGATTTCGACGTTCCGAACTTTTCCGGAAACGATCGAATATCTATCGCAGCAAGAAACTCTTCAAACGCAGACCTAATGGTTTCAAGGTCACCGCTCTTCCATGCGGGCACCAGCTTTGTTTCGACAATTCTCTCAATCTCTTCACGCTTGGCTTCGGCACCAACTCGGCGTCCATCGAAGAATCTTGCCGACCGGTCTAGCCAAGATTTCGCGTCAATTTGATAACCGACTGAAACACTGAATTGCATCTCCTCTCCGAGCTGGTCTATCGCGTCCTGCATTGGCGAGTAAAGCTCCTTCAGACCGGCCTCGTCGGCTGACAGTGCTTTGAACACGTCAAGATACAGATCGATCTGTTTGGCCTTCTGTTTTTCAAGTGCCTTCGTGACTTTCTCATCGAGATTCAAAATCTCCTTGGCCAATCGTTCTGCATTCGCGATCCGCTCCGCAATCTGTCTTTGAAGATCGAGAAGACGCTTCCGGCTAACCTCATCTTTTGCGACTAGCTCCTTAAGCCTTGCAATTTCTATCTGAACGCCAATTACGGACGGCGGGTTCGGCGGGGCAACATCCGCCCCTTTTAAGGCTACGATCTCAGCGTCCAACTTCTCGACTTCCTTCTGCAGAAGGTCATCGACATCCGGAGCCCAGGTTGGCTTGATTTTCTGCACCGTGGATTCCGCCACAGCGGCGTCGAGCAACTGCTTCCCAACTTTTGCTACTTCCTGAGTAGTGCTTTTCTTGATGGCACCATATGATTCTATTGCTCCCTCAATTGTTCGGCGTCGCCGGCTTCTGTTGGCGATCTGCTCTTCGAGTTCTTTTAGGAGTATCTGTTGCTTTTCAAGTTCTTCCAGAATTTTCTGATCGACCGATTGAGTCGCGTCAGGCAGCTGCTTCTTTAAATCTTCAACCTGTTTTTCAATCTCAGCCTTGGCTCTGATCTTCGAGCCTCTTTGGTCGATTGCTTCTTGGAGTCTATCGACTTCCTTGTGAAGGGTCGCAAGCTCCCCCCGGAGTGCCTCCTTCTGGATATTTGATGCGGCTTCCCGGGCTTTTCGCAGCTCGCCAAACGATGAGTATCCTTCCTTTTGTATCTCGTCTAACTTCGCAAAAACCACATCCTCAATCGCTTTCTGGAGTTCCGTTCCCTCATGATCCGAGGAGCACAACCGTTCGACAAAGTCCTGAGATAAATACCGGACACGGGGCCGAGTGGCACTTAGTGGGGAGTCTGTAAGAACTCCTTCCGTCCTGTCGCCGCCTCCCCATTCGAGTTCAATCTTAGTTCCGGAGAGATGCAACGCTCCTTTTGTGATGAAGGACGATTGGGATTTCCGATCCATCGGGTAACCTGAGGCAAACGATGAGAGGTCGGCGACGGCAGTTTTGCCCGCGCCCTTCTCACCAATTACCGCCACGAGCCCCGCGTTCAATTCGATCGAATCAGTCGCAAACCATCCTGAGCTGTTGGAAAGCAAAATCCTTCGAATTTGCTGACTATGGTCGGACGGTTGAGGAGGTAGAGTCCCGATATGAACACGATCTTCGGGCTCCCAGAGAATCTGGCGTAATCCATGGAAGGTGGGATCGCTTTTAACCCAGCAGAACCGTTCGTTATCGGGTTTAAATAACGATTCAGCCTCGTGTGCATCGGAGCCGTGGACGCATGGCTTCAACGAACGATACTGGCGAATGATTTCCTCCTTGGGAGTGCCCGCCTTGAGGCCAAGGTAGTGTTCACGATCGCGCGGGTTTCCCGAGAATACGAAGTGGCTCCATTTCAGGATTTCATCACGGACGGCACCAAAGCCATCTAGAGGGAGTCCGCTGATCCCATCCTTTCCGTTTGCGATTCCAATCAACGAATTGCTTCGGAGCCACCTCTCGCCATCAAGCCACTTTTTAATCTCAGTTCGATCCGGCTTGAATTGTCGAATTCCGAACGTATATGCGGCATCATCGTCTGCAACCTTCGGGTCTTGGGCTCGACCAAATTCGATCAGATCTTCCCGGCAGCAACCGTAAAGTTGCCCGTCGTAGTTGAACTTCAGATTTCTTAGTGCCCGTTTGATCTTATCGATATGATCATCCTCAGAAGGGTCGATCAATAAGTGAAGGTTCAGAGCCTTCCCATCAGCGGTCTGCGGCATCATTCTGAACTCGATATTCGGAATCAATAAATCGACCGTGCTCAAGCGACCGTTTGTTTGCTTTTCCGCGAATAACTTCTCATATCCATCGAGAGTCATGTAGTCGGTGACACCAATTACAGAAATCTTCGCCGCCTCTGCTGCTGTCTCAATCTTGGTCACGAAATGGTCCCAGGTCAATCCACCGAACGGTGATCCGAGTCTGCTTTCAGGTGTGTGGACATGGAGATCCCATCGCCTCCATTCTGACCCGCGTGGCCAACGTGAGGGCGCAATCTTTATTGGGATTTGGAGCGTGCTCATGTGGAAATCTCCAGTTCGTCAATACGGGTCTTTGCGGTCATCAGCTCGTGAAGGAGGGTGCGGAAGAGGTCTTGCAGACTTCTGAGCTTGGAACGGTGGTGTTCACCTTTTCGCTCGATAACTATACTGAAATAGGTAACAAACGACTTTAACTGTCTGGTGTAATGGGCTGTAGAATTCGAGCATTGCTTTCTGTAGGGACAGGCTGCGATGCTGAGACTGACCTTTACCCCGGCGGAGGCGGACGCCTTAGAGCACGAGCGATTTCACCATCCGCATCCCCACGTGCGACGCAAGATGGAAGCGCTGTGGCTGAAAAGCCAGGGGCTTGCGCATCAAGATATCGCGCGGCTCGCGGGCGTGAGCGGCAAGACGCTTCGCACCTACCTCCAGCAGTAGGTGGAGGGCGGCGTCGCCGGGCTGAAGGAACTGCATTTCCGTCGGCCGCAGAGCGAACTGGTGGCGCATCAGGAGACGATCGGGGCTTATTTTCTCACCCATCCGCCGGCTTCGATCCATGAGGCCGTGGATGCGATCAGAAAGCTCACGGGTTTGAGCCGCTCGCCGACTCAGGTGCGGCTTTTCCTGCGAGAGAAGTGCGGGATGAGACGCCTGAAGACCGGCACCCTGCCGGCCAAGGCGGATCCCGAGGTCCAGGAAGCCTTTAAAAAAAAGAACTTGAACCGCGTTTGGCAGAAGCCCAAGCGGGCCAACGTGCCGTGTTCTTCGTAGACGCGGCACACTTTGTCTTGGGCGCCTTCCTGTCGGTGGTGTGGTGCCTTGCTCGGGTCTGGATCAAGGCGCCCTCGGGCCGGCAGCGCTTCAACGTACTGGGTGCGCTCGACGCCGTCACCAAAGAGGTCGTCACCGTCGTCAATTCCACCTACATCAATTCGCTCAGCGTCTGTGCTTTGCTGGAGAAACTGGTTACCCTACGGCCCACGCTGCCTATGACGGTCGTCCTGGACAACGCCCGCTATCAGCGTTGTGCGTTGGTGAAAACCTGCGCAGAGAAACTGAAGATCGAGTTGCTCTTTTTACCCACCTACTCCCCAAATTTGAACCTCATCGAGCGTTTGTGGAAGTTCGTCAAAAAGCAGTGCCTCTACGCCAAGTACTACCCCGACTTCCATTCCTTCACGACGGCCATCGAACGCTGCTTGCAAGATACCCACACCATCCACGCCAAGGCGCTACAGTCCCTATTGACCCTGAACTTCCAAACCTTCCAGAAGATTCAATCGTGACCGCGCACGGTATAGCAAAGCCTGAGCGATCTCAACCTGCACGCTGAGCGAGGGTAAAGGTAGTGGCAGCTTCCGTACGTCCGCCACATTGAGATGAGCGACTGTGAGGCCGCTAGCAATCGACTTCATGTGGGCGCTAAGGACCGGACTGTAAAAGCTATACACCAAGAAATCCGGTATCAGCCTATTTCTATCAGTACGAATTAGCATGGTTCTCTGCCCGAGACTGAGTCGAGTCGCATCGGGAATTACACATGCTTCACCTACTGGTGCCTCGCGACTGAACAGGACATCGCCAGCTTGTGGCACGGCACGCCGTACACGATCTTGATACTGTTCTTCACTTGTGAAGAACGCGGGTTCTGACACGAAGCGGCCATCACGGATGTTGAAATTCCGCGCAACCCGAACTCCTTCAGAAAGAAATTTGGGGGTGGTATGTGGGCAATCAACAATCAATTCACAAACATTCTCCAACTCCACCACCTCCCAGCTTTCGGGGACGGGGCCGATTTCGGTTTGTTTTTGGGGTTCGTTGCGGAGGCCTTCGGTGAAGAGCTTGTGCATGAGGGCCTTTTTCAGCTCGGTAGTGGTCTGAATGATCCGCTCTTGCGCTTCTATCGCCCGCTGCACCGTCGAAAGGATGTGCGCGATCTTCTTCTGCTCGGGGAGCTCGATCCGCGGTAAAACCGTCGCACCCAAACGATCCTTGCCAACACTCGCCTGATTCACGTGACGTTGGCAGATCGAATGGAAATGCCCGTCATACCATTTCAGAAGAAGATAAAAGGCCAAGAACTGTCCATTCAATGCTTCTTGGTCGAGAACACGGAGAATAGTCATGTGGTTCGATAGAACCGCGCTTTCACTTCGAGCCCAGTAAGCCGTTTTCCCTACCAGGGCTTCGCTGTTGGTGTTGTTGAAAATCACGTCACCATTCCGGAGAAGGTAACTATCGAGTTTCTTATCGGTCTCGATGAACTTCGCCGAGGAAAGATCAATCTGTCCTCCGTCGGTAACGTTGAATGGCCTTAGCTGTAGAACACCAACGCCTTTGTCATTCCAGTTTCCACAGGGAAATCCGTTCTGGATTTTGAGCGCCCCACGAGCCGTGAAGTCGTCCAAACAACAATGATTGCGAGACGCCACGCTCATACCCCTATCCCTTGGCTTCGTTTGATGCTCACTCCGCACCCCCATCCTCGTTCCCGCTTTCCACATCATTCCTTGCGATCCGCATGACTTCGGCGTCGAAGTCCGAGACAAACAGGCGATCCTGGACGATGCGGTATTTCTCGAACTCGGATTCGGCGTGGGCCTTGGCGATTTCGGCGGTGACTTTGCCGGCGTCCTGCAGGATTTCCCGGTCGGTGGCTTCGATGAAGCGGTTGAGCCGTATTTCCCAGTCCTGCATGGTCATGGGGATCTGCCGCTGGGCCATGTCTTCGGCGACGTCGAGATAGGCGTTGACGAGGCGGGAGAGTTGCGCCATCTCCGGTTCGGTCAGGTAGTTTTTTGCGACGCTGACATCAAATTTCTGGATTTTTCCATGGGGCGCATCTTTCCATGTGCTCAGGCCCATGTGCTGTTTCCCGGCATCGGCCCGGTCCACGATGACCTCGGCGGCGGTGTGGCCGTGGATCGCCCAGTGGAGCTTGTTCTGAACGGTGGCGAAGAAGCGCTGGGTGGTGGTGGCGCTGCGGTCGTAGTCGATGGCGGTGGCGTAGATGTCGGTGATCTTCTGGTAGAACTTGCGCTCGCTGAGGCGGATTTCGCGGACGCGCTGGAGCTGTTCTTCGAAGTACTGTTTGGTCAGGACGGTGCCGCCTGCCTTGAGGCGTTCGTCGTCCATGGCGAAGCCCTTGACGGTGAATTCCTTGACCACGGTGGTCGCCCATTTGCGGAATTGGACGGCCCGCTCGGAGTTGACCTTGTAGCCGACGGCGATGATGGCGGAGAGGTTGTAGTGGCCGGTGTCGTAGTTCTTGCCATCGGCGGCAGTTATCCGAAATTTTCGGATAACTGATTCTTCCGCCAACTCACTGTCTTTGAATACTTTCCGCAGGTGGTAGTTGATCGTCCGGACATCCACGTCATAAAGGACCGCCATCATTTTCTGGCTGAGCCAGACGTCTTCATCCGCGTAGATCGCCTCGACGCCGCCTTCGCCCTTGGCGGTGATGAAGGTGAGGTATTCCGCCGCGGAGGAACGCGTGAGGGAGGTTTCCTTGTGGTCTGGTTTCTTTATCATGCGTTGCCTCCTTCTTGAAGGTCAACCGCAGATGGCGCAGATGGGCGCAGATGGTTTCTTGATTGGATGAAGCGTTTGTAGTCCAGGCGGGGCGTTCCGAAATTGATCAGGAGTGCCCGTTCAAAGCCGGTCGCTTTGAGGTAGTGCAAAACTTGTGCAGATTCGCTGTTGGTCAGTGCGTTAATCGCCTTGAGTTCAACGATGATTGAGCCGTGGCAGACGAAATCAGCGCGATAGGGAGTGCCAAGGGTGAATGCCTTATAGAGCACCGGCACAGACTGCTCTCTACGAAAGGGGATGTTCCGCTGCTTGAATTCGATCTCCAACGCATCCTGATACACCCCTTCCAGAAAGCCGTTTCCAAGCACACGATGAACTTCCATCGCCGCGCCGATGATGGCGTAGGTTTCCGGGTCTTTCTGTAAATCTGCGTTCATCTGCGTCATCTGCGGTTAGACCCCCAGCTCTTTGAGGATCTTTCTCAGGGCCGCGTCGGCTTCCCGCGCCTCGGCCTCGATCACCGCCAGTTCCCCGACGATCTCCGCAATGGGCCGGTAGGTTTCGGCGTCCGAGGTGTGGATGTAGCGGCTGGGCGAGATGTTGTAGTCGTTCTTCTTCAGCTCGGCGTGGTCGACGCTGCGGCTGAGTTTTTCCGCTTCGGTCCAGCCGATGAGGGTGTCGGCGATGCGCTGGATGCCGGCTTCGGGGATGAAGTTCTTGGGGTCGCCCTTTTCGAAGACCTGGGACGCATTGACGAGGAAGACCTTGCCCTGGCGCGCCTGCGGCTTGGCCTTGTTGAGAAACAGCACGATGCCCGGGGCGGTGGTGTTGTAGAAGAGGTTTTCGGGCAGGTAGAGCACGCTCTCGATGAGGTCGTGGTCGACGAACCACTGGCGGACGGTCTTTTCCTTGTTGGTGCCGGCATTGCCCGAGCCGCGCGAGGCGGCGCCGGTGTCGAGGACGACGGCGGCGCGGCCGCTGGCGTTCATGCTGGCGTGGATGTGCTGCACCCAGCCCCAGTCGGCGGACGACTTGCCGGGAAAGCCGGCCCCGGAGGGAAAGCGGTCGAGTTCGTCGTTGTCGTAGTCGGCCTCGGTGAACCAGTCCTGGTTCCACATGGGATTGGCGACGACGCGGTCGAAGCTGCGGAGCTTGCCTTTGCTGCGGAATTTGGGGTTCTTGAAGGTGTCGCCGATCTCGATCTGACCCTCCATGTCGTGGATGATCATGTTCATGTTGGCCATGGCCCAGGTCTCGGGAGTGAATTCCTGGCCGTACAGTTTCAGCGGGGCGACGGTGCGCATCTTGCCCTTGGCGCTTTCCTCCATGGCAATCTCGCATTTCACCAGCAGGCCGCCGGAGCCGCAGGTGGGGTCGTAGATTTCCATGCCGGGCTCGGGCTGGAGCACGCGGGACATGATGGTGCCGACCTCGGGCGGGGTGTAGAACTCGCCGGCGCTCTGGCCGCCGCCTTCGGCGAACTTGCGGATCAGGTATTCGTAGCTCTTGCCGATGATGTCGGCCTCGACGTCGTCGAGCCCGAGGCGCTTGGTGCTGATGGCCTCGATGAGGTTGGAGAGGCGGTCGTCGTCGAGGTCGCGCTGGCCGTGGGTGGTGGCGTTGAAGTCGACGCGGTCGATGATGCCCTGCAGCAGTGGGTTTTCTCGGGCGATGGCGCGCATGTGGGTGGTGACGCCTTCGCCGATCCTGTCGGAGAGCTTGCGGATGACGGACCAGACGGACTGCTCGGGATCGTCCGGCAGCAGGGGCAGATAGAAGCGGACCAGCTTGTGGTCGGCCTTGGCGAGTTGGAAGGCCTTCTTGCGCGAGCCGACTTCCTTGGCGATGCGGTTCAGTTCGTCATCAAAGACGTCGCAAAGGCGCTTGGTGAAGATGAGCGGGAGGATGTAGTCCTTGTACTTCGGCGCGTCCTTGGCGCCACGGATGGAGCAGGCGGCGTCCCAGATCCAGGATTCGAGGGATTTGTCTTTACCGTTGTTGCTTGCCATCAGCGTTAAGTCCTTTATTGTCTGCTTTTTATTGGGACAATTTGAAACATCCTGCCATTATGCAAATTGGAATGGAACTCTGCAGAACGGCTTTATGCCGATTGCAGACAATATCAAAGCGGGCATCATTAGGGTGCTTCGGCCGAGCAGCCGACCGTCGACACGGTGGCATGAAGGTCGTTTCCTGGTCGTTTCCTGGCCGGTTCCCGACCGGCACCATCCTACACCTGCCGACTGCTTTCCGGAGCATACCGCTCGGTCAGGAGCGGAAATTGACATCCCTTTAGCCGACTGACCGGTTATGGTTGATCGCTCAGGGTCAGCGTTGGCTTTGGAGAAGAATCTCCACCATCCGCTCCTGGCTGAAAATTGCCATCCAGCCATTTTGGCCCACCGTCGACCTAGCTGCCACGCCGTATGTACCATGACATTTTCCAACCACGGATTGCACGGAAACGGGCCATCCGCATTCTGATCCAGCCAACCGTGGATTGCACAAAACCCAGGACCATCACCTTGGTTCGCGATGGGCCGACGTGCGTGCCTTCAGCGCCGCACTGAAAACCCGCTGGTGCGTTGGTGATACCATCAAGAACCTGCACCCCGCGTTTCGCAACTGGAAGATGCCCTCCGTACCGCCAGCACGCTGGAAACCCAGCGCCTCACCTATATTCTCTCGACCATCGTCTTGTGGCTAGGGTGCTTCGATGAAAGACCGCTATGCTCGCGAAGTCATCAACGGGTTCCCGTATCCCGTGGCGGCCATGTTCGTCAAATTGCGTACCGACGAATGTCTGGACCCCGGCCCGAACCGGCTGCGCTATCTGTTGAGCACCGGCGAAGCCATCACGCGTTTCCTCGGAGTCGTGAACCTGTGCCAGGCGCGGGACTTTGCCGAAACGGCCAGGCGCGTGCCGCCGCACGCGCTGCGCGCGGATTTCAAGCCGCGCTTCGAACGCATCGCCTGGGGAACCTGGCTGCACCTGGCTCGGGAAAGTCTGCGCTGGCTGCTGACCGAACCCCAGGCAATGGTTCTGATCCCGGAAATGGGACGCTTCTTTTTCGATCCCCCACCGGCCGATAGCCGGGCGCTGAAGGCGCTCGGCGAACTGCTCACCTTGCGCAACGGACTCAGCCACGACAAAATCAAGGTCATGCACGCGCACGAATTCCAGGAACTGTGCGGCCGCGCCCAGGAACTCCTGGAAAGCGTGCTGGAAGCCCTGGAGTTTCTGCTGGATTATGAATTGACCTTCATCAGCGAAATCGACGTCGAGAAACGCCGCCGGCACGAGCCCGTCTTCCGCCACCGCCTGATGAGGCTGATCGGCAATTCGGGCGATTTCGAAGGCGACCGCCACAACCAGGCCATCCCCCTCGATTCTCATGCCGTGATCCTCAGCCATCGGGAAAGCGGCCGCCATCTCAACCTGGACCCGCTGCTGGTGTATGAAGCGAAGGCCGGCAAGGCGCCCGACATTTTCTTCTACAACGGGATGAAGAACCCCGACCAGGCCGATTACACGGCCTGCAAGCATGGCGGGAATTTTCGGGGCAGCGAGTCCGAAAGGGCCGCCAATCTGGCCGAGGAACTGACCATTCTGTTGCAGATGTTTGGCGACACCGCAACCATCCCGCCGGCGCTGGTCTGAGGAATCGCCATGGATGACCCTGAAAGCCTGGATATCCTGTTTGCCGATGTCGGGGCGGCCAGGGACCAGCATCGTTCCCCCTTCAAGTTTCTCGATGCCTACGGGGTCGGGGACCGCAGCCTCTTTTTCGGGCGCGACAACGAAATCCGCGATTTGTATGCCCGCTTCTATCGCAGCCGGGTACTGCTGGTGTATGGAGAGTCGGGGACCGGCAAGACCTCGCTGATCGAATGCGGCCTGCGCAGCGAAATCCCCGCCGAAGAGGCGCTGTTCGTCACGGTGCGCACCGCACAGGATCCGTTCGAGGCCGTGCGGCGGGCCTTGCAGCGGGTGTTGGGGAACGCACCGGAACGGGATCTCGACGCCCTGCTGCGCGCGGTCATCGAGCAAAAGAACAAGATCCTGGTCCTGGTATTCGATCAGTTCGAGGAATTCTTCCTGTTTCAGCCCGCCAGTGTGCGCCAGGCCTTCGCCCGTACGGTGCAGGGCTGGCTGGAACAGGAAGGGAACTGCCGCCTGGTGATCGGCCTGCGCGAAGAATATCTGGCGCGGGCGAGCGAACTGGAACCCTATTGGCCAGGCCTGTTCCACAACCGCTTATGGATTCGCCATCTGGCCAGAAGCGACGCCGAAGCCGCGATCGTCGGCCCTTGTGAGGTCTGCGGCGTGGCCCTTGAACAGGGCCTGGTGCCGCACATCCTCACCGACCTGAGCGGCGGTGGCAGCGAAGTGGAATTGCCGATTTTCCAGGTGGTTTTCGATTCGCTCTATCGCAAGGCGCTGCTCGAAACCCCGGAACATCCCCGCCTGACGCTCGACGCTTACCGGGAATTGGGCCAGATTCAGACCATCCTGGGCCGCTTTCTCGAAGAGCGTGTCCAGAGTTATGGGGAAGGCAGCGAGCTTGCCCGCCAGATTCTCAAAGCCCTGGTGACCGCCGAGGGAACCCGCCAGTTCGGGAACCGCCAGAATATCGCCATCCGGGCCCGGCAGTTCGGCCCGGAACTCAGCGATGCCCAGGTCGACGAGTCCTTGCAACGCCTGATCGGCGACCGTCTGGTCCGCGAAGACCCGGACCAGCACTGGTACGAACTGCGTCACGACGCCCTCGCCCGGCAGATCCGCCAGTGGATGAGCGGCCTGGAACAGGACCTGGTGGACCTGCGCCAGACCCTGGAAAACCGGCTGCTCGAATACCAGAGGCATGGGCGGCTGCTGGAAACCGATCTGCTGGCCACGCTCCCGCCGTTTGAAAACCGCCTGGCCCTGCGTGGCGAACTGGCCGAACTGGTGGAATTCAGCAAGCGCCGGGCACGGCAACACAAACGCCTGCGTTTCCTGGCGGTCGCCACCGTCTTCACCGTCGTCATGGCCTTCGGCGTGTTCAGTTTCGTCCAGTGGCAGGAAGCGAAACGCCAGAAGGTCCAGGCCGAGGCCAACTTCAGACGGGCCAACGAAGCCGTGGACCACTTCTTCACCCAGGTCAGCGAATCGACCCTGCTCAACCAGCGTGGATCGGAGCCCCTGCGCCGGCAGCTCCTGGAAAAGGCGCTGAATTTCTACCAGGACCTCGCCAACCAGCGAGCGGAAGATCCGCAGATGCGGGCGGAACTGGCGGCGGCCACTTTCCGGACGGCAAAAATCCGGAACCTGTTGGGCGACCATCGCCAGGCCGAAGCCGCTTATCGCCAGGCCATCGCCGACTTTGCGGTGCTGGCCCGCGACCATCCCGAGATACCGGAGCATCAGAGCTATCTGGCGAGGAGCTACAACAACCTCGGTCTCCTGCTCGGCGACGGCGGTGATGCCGCGGCGGCACGGACAGCCTACCAGAATGCCCTGGACCTGCTGGAACGGCTGGCCCGAGACCATCCCGAGGTGCCGGCGTACCAGAGCAGACGGGCCTTGAGCGAGCACAACCTGGGAATTCTGCTCAGCGACGGTGGCGATGCGGCGGGCGCGCGCGCGGCCTACCAGAATGCCCTGGACCTGCAGGAACGGCTGGTGCGGAACCATCCCGGCGTGCCGGAGTATCAGAACAACCTGGCGATGAGCTACAGCAGTCTAGGCGTTCTGCTCAGCGACAGCGGCGATGCGGCGGCGGCGCGGGTGGCCTACCAGAAAGCCCTGGATCTGCGGGAACGACTGGCGCGAGACCATCCCGAGGTAGTCGAATACCAGCACAAGCTGGCGATGAGCTACAACAACCTGGGCCTCCTGCTCAACGAAAGCGGCGATGCGAAGGCGGCGCGCGCGGCCTACCAGAAAGCCCTGGACCTGCAGGAAGGGCTGACGCGGGACCATCCAGAAGTGCCCGAATATCGGAGCTACCTGGCGGAGAGCTACAACAATCTTGGCATCCTGCTCGGTGGCCGCGGCGGTGATTCGGCCGAAGCGCGGGTGCCGATCCTGAAAGCCGCCGGGATCTTTGCCCGCCTGACCCGCGAATTTCCCCAGCAGGTGGCTTACCGGGCAGGCTGGGCCAGAGCGGAAGGAAATCTCGCCTGGATCGAACTGATTGCCCGGCAGCCACGGGAGGCCATTGCCAGCGCCAGTCGCGGCCTGGAGGCCGACCCGCAGCAGCTCTGGATACGGATCAATCTTGCGCATGGCTATCTGTTCGACAACCACACAGCGCAGGCTCTGGCCATCTATACGGAAAACAAGGACAGGAAGCTGCCCGAAGGCAAGACCTTCGCCGAAGCCGTCCTCTCGGACTTCAAGGTATTTCGGGCCAGGGGACTCCAGCATCGGGACATGGCCAGGATCGAACGACTGCTGCGGGAAATCAGTGACCACGGTCATGACGGATCATCATGATGCAGGCCTAATCTATAGAAGCTGGTCGGCGCACAACGCACGAGCAGCGCGTTCGCGGCGAGGAAAAGGCATTCGTTCCATCAGGTAGCACAGACAGTCCTGGCGAACGACCCGCTCATCGAGGGTCAGCATCGCCGGCATGGCCGCGCGCCGCAAGCGGATCGTCCCCCTGCGGCAATCGAAGAATTCCGCCGTCACGTCGCGGCCGCCCTCGTCGCGAACCTCGACCGGCAGGGGCAGGCGCGTTCGCCCGAAGACCGTGCCGGGATCGAGTTGCCGGAAGTTCATGTGGTCGAGCTGGGGATCGAAATCAATGTCGGCTTGCGCTTTGCCAAAGCCGAACGATGCCGTGCTCGGCACCCGCACCGTCGCGACCGTATGGTAGAGATCGATGTCGTGCTCGTGCACGTCGTGTGACGGGAACTGTGCAAGATGCAGGCAGGCTTCGACGAAACGGGCCGCGTGCGCCTCGTTGGCGGCGATTCCGGGCTTGCCGCACTCGATGGTCAGGGCCGGACAAAGGGGCGAAAACGCCATCGTCTGTGTCCCTGCAAGGCCACGGAAGCAGACGACGGTGCGGGAAAACAGCAAGGCCAGGTGCAGGACCGTCTGGTCGACCTGATTGACCACGCAGTAATGCGGATTGAGACCGGTGTTGTTGTGAATGTCGATGCTGGCGAACAGGCCGCGCGCCTGCATCAGGCGATGCACCTCGCTCATCGTGGCGTGCTCGGGCGAATCCGTGTGGGCAATCGCCCCGGGCCAGACGCGATTGTAGTCGGGTTGCTGGTCGAGCCGGCGCATTCCCACCCGCGCGGCAGTGACGTTGCCGATCAGAATCGACAGTGCCCGTGGCAGCCGCCGTCCGGCGTAGTCGCGCAGAACACTCTGCAGCGCGACGACGCCACTGTCTTCGTTGCCGTGCAGCAGCACCGAGACGAACAGCGGCGTCGAGCGGCGTCCCGGCAGGTGGATCAGTGTCGGTCCGGGCAGGATGCGATGCAGTTCGCGGGCAGGGGTGTCAAGAAAACGTTCGGGCAGGGTGTCGAGGACGGTCAGCATGATGCACTCATATCGGCCACTGATGCACGGGCATCAGGTGGCGCTGGTGGTTGAGAGAATCGGCGGGCAGCCGGAAGAGTGGTGATGCGGGCGGAAGATCCTGTCTTGCAAGCATTCGTAGGGCGCCGAAATATAAGGCCGCATTGGCGAGCATGTCGATGATGCCGGGCCCGGCGGGCATCGCCCGTTGTTCAACGCGCCAGTGCGCCAACCCGTTGTCGTCAAGGCCGATGAACAGGCGACAGATGGTACCCTTGTGCCAGCCGTAGGTTGGGCTGAGGAACGAAGCCCAACACCCTACCCCACCCCACACCTCGAGGACAGCCCCATGGACTATCGCCGCGCGCAAACTCCGGGCGGAACCTGCTTCTTCACCGTCAACCTCGCCGACCGGGACTCCGATACCCTGGTCCGCCACCTCGAAGCGCTACGCACGGCGATGACCACGGTTCGGGAAGCGCACCCGTTCAAACTCCTGGCCATGGTCGTTCTTCCGGAACATCTGCACGCGATCTGGCGTCTTCCCGCGGGGGATGCCAACTTCGCTCTCCGCTGGTCGCTGATCAAGGCGGATTTTTCGCGCAGCCTGCCCAGGAGCGAAACCATCAGCCCCAGCCGGCAAAGCAAGCGCGAACGCGGCATCTGGCAACGCCGATACTGGGAACACCAGATCCGTGACGAAATCGACCTCGAGCGCCATATCGACTACATCCACTACAATCCGGTCAGGCACGGCTGGGTGAAGCAGCCGACCGACTGGCCGCACTCGACGCTGCATGCGTACATCGAACGGGGCATCGTCGCCGCGGATTGGGGGAGGAGTGGATCTGTGGAGTTGGGGTGGTGGGGCTGGGGGTCGGGGGGTGTTGGGCTTCGCGAAGCTCAGCCCAACCTACCTCGCTACCTTGCTTGTGCCAGCCGTAGGTTGGGCTGAGGAACGAAGCCCAACACCCCACTCCACACCTCGAGGACAGCCCCATGGACTATCGCCGTGCGCAAACTCCGGGCGGAACCTACTTCTTCACCGTCAACCTCGCCGACCGGAACTCCGATACCCTGGTCCGCCACCTCGAAGCGCTACGCACGGCGATGACCACGGTTCGGGAAGCGCACCCGTTCAAACTCCTGGCCATGGTCGTTCTCCCGGAACATCTGCATGCGATCTGGCGCCTTCCCGCGGAGGATGCCAACTTCGCTCTCCGCTGGTCGCTGATCAAGGCGGGTTTTTCGCGTAGCCTGCCCAGGAGCGAAACCATCAGCCCCAGCCGGCAAAGCAAGCGCGAACGCGGCATCTGGCAACGCCGATACTGGGAACACCAGATCCGTGACGAAATCGACCTCGAGCGCCATATCGACTACATCCACTACAATCCGGTCAGGCACGGCTGGGTGAAGCAGCCGACCGACTGGCCGCACTCGACGCTGCATGCGTACATCGAACGGGGCATCGTCGCCGCGGATTGGGGGCGAAGTTGATCTGTGGAGTATGGGGTGGGGTTGGGGGTGTTGGGCTTCGCGAAGCTCAGCCCAACCTACGGCGCTCTTCGTTTGGGCTGTTGGGCTTCGCGGGCTCAGCCCAACCTACGGCTCTACGGCTCGGCCCGACCTACGGCTGCGGTGGGGCACAGCAGTGCTCCGCGAGGCGCGGCTGGCGCCTGCCCGTGAAAACCGGCTGCCGCCGTCGTGCTTCCCGCAACGACGGCGTGCCTCTATCATTAGGTTCCGTCTTCCGAATCGCTCCCGGATTCTTTTCCAGCATGTGCGCGACGCTGTTGCTCCGACCATCACCCTGCCGCGGAGGCGGCGCGGGAATCGTCGTGACCAGCCGCGAGAGGGTGGGTGTCGGCGACGATGGGCTGCTCGCCAGCGGAGTCCGCAGCCGGCCGCTGCCGATCCGGCACGACCCCGGCGAACCTCCCGCAGCGCTTGCCGGGTCAGGCCTCGTGCCTCCGGTCGATGACGAAGGAAGTGGCCTGTGACGACGGAAAACCGGATCGCCAATGCAACAACCCCGGCGACCCTCCCGAAAATCTTGCCCGTTCTTGCCCCGCAATCATGGCGACTCCTCCAGCGAACTCCCCGGCCCCGGCGCACGCGCCGGATGAGCATACGCAGACTTCCACCCACCCGGCGCGGCGAACGATCGTCTTGCCCGACCTCGACTGGGTCGACATCCCGGGCGGCGAGTTCCGCTACCAGCAGCGCCAGCGGCGCACGCTCGGCACGTTCCGGATCGCGCGCTACCCGATCACCAACGTCCAGTACCAGACCTTCGTGGACGCCGGCGGCTACCGCGAAGAGCGCTGGTGGCAGGACTTGCAGCGGCCGGAACCGCAACCCTCGCGCTGGCCGCAGGGCAATCGCCCGCGGACGAACGTCGACTGGTACGAAGCTGTCGCCTTCGCGCGCTGGCTGAGCGCCCAGCTCCGCTACGAGGTGCGCTTGCCGACCGAGGAGGAATGGGAGCGTGCGGCAGGCGGGCCCGAAGGGCGCGAGTACCCGTGGGGGGTGGAGTACGAGAGCGGACAGGCGAACATCGACGAAACCGCCAGATGGGGAAGCGAGAAGGTCGGCGGGTGGTACCTGGGCCAGACCGCCGCCGTCGGTGTCTATCCACACGGCGCGTCGCCCGAGGGTGTCCTCGACCTGTCGGGAAACGTCTGGGAGTGGTGTCTCAACCAGTACGACCAGCCGGAGACGATCCAGCCGGATACAAGCGGTCAGTCGCGGGTGCTGCGAGGTGGCTCCTGGGACTACCTTGCGGCCCTCGCGCGCGCGTCGCGGCGCGACAGGAACCACCCCGACTACCGGGTCAACGACGTCGGTTTCCGTTTGGTGTCGTCTGCCCCCATCATTTGACCCGCTGTTCGCTGCCGACCGGCGCTTGCGAGCTGCGATAATCGGTCCCGCTGGCTCGTCCAGCGGGGTGCCCCGGAATCAGACGCGGGTGCTGCGCGGCGGCTCCTGGAACAACAATGCGGCCAACGCGCGCGCGTCGCAGCGCAACAGGAACCACCCTGACAACCGGAATGACAACGTCGGTTTCCGTTTGGTGTCGTCTGCCCACATTGCCGCTTCCGCCAGGTTCGCCGGGACCGCCGACCACGGTTTGCGGTACGCGACGGCGGGGCTTTAATGGCGCGGGTGCATCCCGTCCGCACGCCTCAAGCGTCGGGCGCATGGCAAAGCGCGGGGCGCCCCGGGATTTCTATCCTGGGGTGCCTCGTTTCTCCGCTTCGTATTTCGTCCAGCCGCCGAGCAGCCGGCCGAGTTCCGCGACCTGCCGGCCGACATGCTCGTACTGGCCGTCGTTCAGCCAGTGCCAGTGGTGTGCCAGCCGCAGGTACAGGCGCAACTCGTCGAGCCGCGCGTCGGCTTCCTGCAGGCACTGCCGGCGTGTCGTTCTGGTCGCCTTGCGCGCGCGAAACAGCAGCTCCTGAGGCGCTGCACGATGGTGTGGCGGTGTACCTTCGGGAACGTTTCGCTCTTCGGGACGAGCCACGCGAGCAGATCGAAGCAGCGGGTCAGGATGATGAGTTCGTCGTGCATGGGCCAGGAATTCTCCTCTGATTTTGCCAAGGTCGTCGCCTTTTCGAACCTGATGCAGGCGTGGCGACAGGCGGCGCGCGGCAAGCGCGCCTCGTACGGGGCCGCTGCCTTCGAGGATCGCCTCGTGCCGTGTCTACCTGCATCCCTTCGATCTCTTCGTCCGCGACGAACTCGGCTGTCGCGCGTATCTGCGCTACGTCGATGACTTCGCGCTGTTCGCGACCGACAAGCCTACGCTGTGGCGCTGGAAGGAAGCCGTGCGCGATCGCCTCGGCGCGCTGCGCCTGCAATTCCACGAAGGCAGCGCGCAGGTACAAGCCGTGGCGCACGGCGTTCCGTGGCTCGGCTTCGTCGTCTACCCGACGCACCGTCGCGTCAAGGCACGCAAGGTCGTGCAGGCGACGCGTAGCCTGCACGGGCGTTACGCGGCGTGGCAGCGCGTCGAAATCAGCTTCGCCAAGTTCGACGCCAGCGTCCAGGGTTGGATCAACCACGTTCGCTACGCCGATTCCTGGGGATTGCGCAGCCATGTGCTCGAACCCTTCGTTTTCTAAAAAATCGCGACCGCCGCGCAGCGGCGGTCGGCAGCGAACAGCGGGTCAAACGATGGGGGCAGACGAAACCAAACGGAAACCGACGTTGCCGTTCCGGTCGCCAGGGGGGTACCCGTAGCGCCGCGACGCGCGCGCGTAGGCCGCATTGAGGTGCCAGGAGCCGCCGCGCAGCACCCGCGACTGACCGCTCGTGTCCGGCTGGATCCTCTCTGGTTGGTCGTACTGGTTGAGGCACCACTCCCAGACGTTTCCCGACAGGTCGAGGACACCCTCCGGCGACGCGCCGTGTGGATAGACGCCGACGGCGGTCGTCTGCTCCAGGGACCACTCGCCAACCTTCTCCCCGAAGCCATATCTGGCGGTTTCATCGATGTTCGCCAAGCCGCGCTTGTACTCCGCGCTCCATGGGTATTCGCGCCCCTCGCGCCCGCCTGCCGCGCGCTCCCATTCCTCCTCGGTCGGCAAGCGCCCCTCGTAGCCCAGTTGCGCGCTCAGCCAGCGCGTGAAAGCGACGGCTTCGTACCAGTCGACGTTCGTCCGCGGCCGGTTGCCCTGCGGCCAGCGCGAGGGTTCCGGTTTTGGCCGCCGCAAGTCCCGCCACCAGCGCTCTTCGCGGTAGCCGCCAGCGTCCACGAACGCCTGGTACTGCGCGTTGGTCAGCGGGTAGCGCGCGATCCGGAAAGCCGGCAGCTTGCGCTTCTCGCCTTGCTGATAGACGAATTCCCCACCGGGGACGTCGACCCAGTCGATCTCGGGCAGGCCGCGCGCGTCGAGACCGACGCCCCGGCGCGGATCGCCGATTCCGGCAAGCCGGTCGCCGATTTCGAGTCGCCGCGGTGGCGGCGTCTGCGGGTTTTCGAGTTCGGCAAGCAGCGCGCTGGCTTCGTCGCTGAGCGGCGGCTCTGCGGCGGATTCCTCGTCGACGACGAATTCGCGCACGCCGACGCCCCGGCGCGGATCGCCGATTTCGGCGAGGCGGTCGCCGATGGCGAGCCGCCGCGGCGGCGGCGTCCGCGGGTTTTCGAGTTCGGCAAGCAGGCGCTCGGCTTCGCCCACTGAAGGATCACGCTCGTCAACCGGCTGCGGCGTTTCGCCCGCAAGCCACGCGGCGAGCTGGCGCAGGAAGTCGCCGGTTTCCTCTGATGGCTGCCCGTCCCGCCAGCCGCGCACGTCGAGCACCGTCCCGGCACCGTAGCCGGCCTGCGGCAGTTCGACCGCGGGGTCGACGCGCAGCAGCGCGCTGCGCGTATCTGCCAGCGGCAGTTCGCCCCGCGATTCCTGCAGGCGGTGGCGCGCGGCACTGGTCCATAGGCGCAGCAGGTGGATGGGCTGGCCGGATGACCCGCCGCTCGTCGATTCGCCCTCCCCTGCCGTGGTCGCTTCCGGCTGCAACTGCACCAGGTGTCCGCGCGTACCGAGCCAACGGGCGACTGCGCGGGCCTGTTCCGCGTCTTCGGGCAGATGACTGAGCACGATTCGTGCCGCGTTGCTCGGCTCTTCGCCCGGTGGCAGGTCGACGAGGAGTTCGTAGCGCTGGTCGGTGATCGTGGCCAGGGCGATTCGCCGGCTTGCTGGCGCCAGTTGCACGCGGGTGCCACTCCGGACCACGTACCAGCCTCCTTGCTGGCCGTCCGCCGCGATGTGCAGCGTCGCCGGCAAGGGCGTCGGCAAGTCGATCGCGTCGTCCTGTTCGCCGGGCGCGACGAAGTGCAGCACTTGCGCACGCGTGGCTGGGTCGTAGCGGGCTTCGACCGACAAGCGCGCGGGGCGAAGCGAAACGGGGAGCCTCTCGGCAAGCCAGCCGGGGAGCCGTTCGGGCGCGCAGCCGGCGGGAAGTGGAGTCATGCTGCCCAGGCTGACCGCGGCGAAACGCGTAAGCAGTCGTGCCGCGTCGAATCCGGCGTCGGCAGCGCCTATCGTTGCCAGCGCTCGCGCGCCCCAGCGCGCGAGCCGGATGCGCGCCGGCTCGTCGCTCTCTTCGTAGAGGCGTTTGAGCATGTCTTCGACACCGCTGCGCAGTTCGTCACGGTCTCCCCGGAGCGCGGCGAGACGCAGATCCTGTTCGAGGCGATCCTCGGGATGCCAATGTCGCGTCTGTGCGCGGACGAACTCGACGACTTCGTCGAAGCGTTCCCGCTCGTGCCGCCACAGGCGATGGAGCAGCAGCCGCGCGGCACCCGCATGGAAAACGACCTCGCTGCTGCTGCGCGATGCAACGAGCGGGCTGAACCAGAGGAAGTACTCGATCTCGCTGGCACTGCCCGGAAAGAAGTGGCGGCGGGCGTTGCGCAACAGCAGCGGTTCGATGCGCGTCGCGGCGGCAAGCACGCGCGCGAGCGGTACGATCTCGGGGGTGCGACGACGGACATTGGCGACGACGTCGATTTCGGAGCGGGTCGGCTGCTGCCAGCTCATCGCGGCCAGGCGCCTGCGCGGTCGGTGCGCCGCGAGAGCATCGCCGCGCTCGTCCGCTCGTGCCAATGCACGAGCCGCGCGTGCGGCCCGAGGTCGCTCGGCCAGCAGGCTGGCGACCAGGGGATCAGGATGTTCAGCGGAGATCCCTGCCTGGCGCAGCGGCCGACGAAATCGTGCCAGCCGTCGCCGGCGAAGCGAGGAACGCGCCGGCCGGGCGCGCCGAAACCGGTGGCGACGACAACCGGGCGTCCGGGTTCGGGCTGCCACGGGACCGGATCGTCTCTCTCCGGCGGCCAGCAGTGCGCGTCGCCGGGCAGCGTGTCGAACTCGAATACGGACACGCGTTCCCTGCCGAGCACGTCCACGAACTGCTGCGAGAGATGGCGCAGGTCTTCCCACAGGGGCAGCATGCTGTCGCTGAAATTGAGCAGCAACTGACAGCCACGCGCCAGCGTTTCCTCCGGCAGTCTAGGCAGCGCACGCGGCAGGCAGCCCTCGATCAGGTGGCGCAGCAGCGCGTCGACGTCGAGTTGCTCGCCGGCGCGCGGCGTCGATAACGCGGCGGTGAACACGCCGCGCACGGTACGTGCGGGAAAGAGGTTCGCGCGGGGCAACGGGATGGTACGCCGCAGATCGAGGCGCTGGTAGCCGCTACTGATCCACGCGGGCTTTTCCGGGAGGGCGGTCGGCGATTGCGGATCAATGGCCTTTAGTGTTGCGCGCAGCTTTTGCGCCGGCAGATCGACGGGCGCTGGCGATCGTGGCGGCGCTGCGAGACCCGGCGGCTTCTTCTCGGCCAGCCGTCTCGTCTGGCGCCGAGCGCTCTGCTGGCCACGATCGTAAATGCGCTCGCTCTCCTTGGTCGAGGTCGCGATGTCCGGCGCGGACAGGCCGAAACCAAGGCTGGCGGCAATCGCCCGCGCCGTTGCCGCATCGCCTGGCTGCAGCTTGGCCAGTACGGTGAGCAGCTCGCCGAGATGGATTTCGCCCCTACGCGGCGGATTCACTGTCTGCCTTCGTGGCACTTTACGGCTCGCCAGGTTTGAGTAGCACGGCGCGCTCGACCTGCCGCCACACGGGATCGTCGGCGCTGATCCGGATGTCGAACTTTTCGCTGGCGCGTACGGCGTCGAGAAACTCGCTCGTTCCCGGAGGCCGCCGACCCATCTCCCTGGCCTTGGCGCGGAACCCGGTCATCTTCGCCGCGAGCGCTTCGACACGGCCGAGGTTGGCGTCGGCGTAGTGCTTGCGCGCAATCGCGACGAGTCGATCCGGGGTGGGTTCGTCGAGAACGAGGCTGACGCAACGGCGCAGGAATGCCTGCGGCAATTCGCGTTCGCGGTTGGTGGTGATCACCGTCAGCAACTCGTGCTCCGGGCTCGCCGACACGTACTTCCCGTTCGGCAGCCGAAAGCGACGCCGGTCGATCGGTTCGAGAAGGTCGTTCGGCAGGTCGGGCTCGGCCTTGTCGATCTCGTCGATCAGCAGCACGGTCCCGTGTGGCGGCGCTTTGCGCGTCCGTTCGATTCCCGGGAATGCATCGCAGATGCCGCATTGCCTGGCGTCGTCTGCTGAGAGGTTGTGCCTGCTTGCGCTGCCGCGGTCGAGGGCCCACCAGAAGACTCCGGGGCGATAGTAGGCCTCGTCGGCTTTCAGCGCGCACGCACCGTTGGTCGCTGCGGCGCGTTGCGCGTCGTGCAGGCGACTCAGGTGATCGATCTCGACGGTAAGTTTTTCGAGCCGCGTGCGCGAAGTGATCGTCTCGCACAGGAAGGTCCAGCCGATCTCGGCGGCCAGCGCCTCGGCGAGGCAGGTTTTGCCGCAACCCGGAAGACCAGCTACGAGCAATGGTCGTTGCGTCACCAGAGCGACCCGCAGTGCCGTGACCGCCTCGGCGGAGAAAAGGTAGGGATCGATCTTGCGGTTCGGGTCGCCGGCGAAGCAGGCGTCGGCGGGAGGAACCAGCTCCCAGGAGGCTCGTTTGCTCATCGTGTTCTTTCGTGTTCTTCCTTGCTAACTGTTCTTGATCAAATCCCAGGTGTCGAGTTCGCAATCGTGCTGCTTCTCCTCGACGAGCAGGTTCAGCGCGGGGTCGACCACGCGGACTCCCTCGGGCAGGCCGGCAGGCATGTCGTCGTCGATGCCGAGCACGACGAGCAGCCCCTGGTACTGGCCGTGCAGCGTTCGCAGGTCGTCGACGAGGCGTGCATCGCGGTCGGGCCACAATGTCGGAGCGATGAAGACGACGATCTGCCAGTCGTCCGCGCGCAGGCTGCTGAGGCGCCGGCGCAGTGCTTCGTCGTTGGCGCGGCTGCCCCGGCACAATTGCGCGCGCAGTTGCTCGCAAACTTCGTCGGCGACTTCTCGGTCGGTAGGTATCCGGGCGATTGGAACCCACTGGAAGCGGCGCGTTTCAGGCCAGGCGCGCTTCAGGTAACGATTCAGCGTGTAGTAGGGTCGCTCGGGGAAATCCGGGTCCTCGGCAGCCAGGAATGCGCCGTTCAGTACCAGGGCTTTGGCGCCGGCGTCTTTCTCGGTCAGACACGCGGCGGCGTTCGGCTTGATCCATTGCGCGTTCAGGCACTTGAGCAGGCCGGCGCAGTGGTTGCCGTTGTGTCCGGCGCTCAGCAGGTGGTCAAGAAGCTTTTGCGTACGGCGCAGCGTGTCCTCGCCGTCTTCGAGGAGGTGCGCGGCAATCGACCTTGCGTAGCGCGTCGCGCGATCCGGGTGCGCGACGCACGGCCGGCACCCCGGACACAGCTTGTCCCAGAGCGCTTCCAAGACTTTCTGGCCGAGGTTGCGCGCGAGCCACGCCTCGACTGCCGTGCAGGTCTGCCGGTAGGCACTCGGCTGGCCGCTGAACAGCGTTTCGGGCTCGCCGAGGATCGGCCGTAGTCGGGCGACGATCTCCTGCGCGCTGCTGACTCCGGAAATCGCTTGCAGCCGCTTGAGTCGGAGGGCTGCAAAGAAGCCTTGGTCGAGGTCGGCGACGGTCGTCTGGCCGGCGAGCAGAACGGGGACCAGGTGGAATCCGGGGTCGTTCCTCGCGCGGCTGTCGAGAACCGTCGCTTCGAGTTTCACCCAATCGGATTCCTCGACGGCGCGGCGCGAAAACACGATCAGGGCAGCGTCACAGTCCCAGAGCAAACCATGCAGCACCGTTTCCCAATCGTCTCCGGCGTGAAGCTCGTCGTGGTCGACGAGCACTTCCACCTGCGAGCTGTAGACCTGCTCCATCTGCCCGGGAAGGTCGAGCAGCAACCGCCAGTTCGCCTGCGCCTGCGCGTCGCTGGTCTCGTCGTCGCGCAGGCGCGAGCTGTGGCTGACGAAAAGTTTGAGTGGCATGGGTGGGGAGTCAGGGGCTCGGGGATTGAGATTGGGGAAAGGCCTGCGGGCTGCGTCCTGCGCTTTAATGTGAAAGTCGTGTCAGCGACTCGCGAACCTCCCCTCTCCCCTCGCGGGAGAGGGATTGGGGGAGGGAAACGGTCATGACTTTCATGATCGGGGGGCTGGAAAAGTCATGACCGTTAGCCGCTCGCCGCGAGCAGTTGCCGGCTGTCGATCGGCTCGATCGCGAACGCGCCGGTTCCGCGTGCCTGGCGCACGACTTCGGCGACGCCACCGGTCGAGGAGTCGTTCTCGTCGCCGTCCCACAGGGCGAGCAGCGTGCGCGCGTTGCAGCGCGACGCCTGCGCCGAGCGGACGATCCAGCGGATTCCGCGCTGCCAGAGTTCGGGCTTGCGTTCGTTGAGCCAGTGCGGCAGCTCGGGGCCATCCTGCAGCACGCGGATCGCTTCGGTGTGCTGGCGCGCCAGCGCGAGCAGGCGGTTGCGCCAGCCGTCGTGCTTGCCGAAAGCCAGCGCGGAGACGTCTTCGAGCGGCATCGGCAGGCAGAGCAGCGTCGGGATGCCGAGTTCGGCGCAGACTTCGTGTGCCAGGATGTCGGCGCCGGGAGCGGCCGAGGCGAGCAGCAGCAGCGGCCCGTGTTGCTCGCGCAGGCGCACGAAGCGCTCGCGCAGCAGCTCGCGCGCGGTCTGCTCGGCGTGCGCCGGGAAGCGCGGCGGCCTGCGGCCGGCTTCGTCGATCTGATGGCCGGCGAAGAGCACGAGGTGCGGCGGCGCGGCCGCTGGCGGCTCGTCGCGGCGCAGTGCGGCGATCAGCGCCTCGGCGATCGCCGCGCGCAGGCCGATCGCGGCGAACAGTTGCAACTGGCCGATCGCCGCGCCGCGGTAGAACGGTTCGAGGCCGAGCAGTGCGTGTTCGTAGTCGTCGAGCAGGATCGACGGGTCGGCGTTCAGCCCGGCTTCGTCATCGGTGAGGAAGCGCAGGTCGGCGCGGCTGATGCGCGCCCAGCAGCGGTCGCTCTCGCTGCCGTGCGCGAGGCCGCGCTCGATCGCCGCGGCGACGACGTGGCGCAGCGTGCGCAGCTCATCCTGCAGCTCGCCGCGCTGCCGCGCCGCTTCGCGCGGGCTGCGGAACATCGCCTTCCAGCGCCTTTCGCCCGACAGCGAGAGCAGCGCGTGGCCGACCTGCAGGCAGGCGATGCCGCAGTAGAACGAATTGAGATCGCGCTGGAACGACTCGCGGTAGGCCTGCCAGCTATCGAGCAGTTGGCGCTTGCACGCGCGTGCGCGCCGCTCGCCGGTGTCGGCGATGCCCTCGAAACCCTGGCGCCACAGCGTCTTGAGGTTGCGCCCGCGTAGCGCGAGCGCTTCGGCGTGCTCGCTGGCCGGCAGGTCGGGGCGCTGCAGGACGTCGTCGAGCGCGCGTTCGGCGCGATCCATCAGCTCGGGCCTGCCGCTGCGCCGGTAGCCGCGCTCGTAGATGTTGGCCAGCGCGAAGCGCACGCCGGTCTGGCGGTCGCCGAGGCGCAGCAGGCGTTCGAGGCTGTCGCGCGCCGCTTCGAAGTCTTCGATCGCCTGCTGGGCGAAGGCGACCAGGCGCAGGCCGGGGCGCTCGAAAGGCAGGTTGCGCAGCTCGTCGGCGAGCATCAGGAGCCAGCCGCGGTCGCGCGCGACTTTCGCGCGCTGCACTTCCTGCACGAAGTCGTTCGGCACGGCGGCGTCGGACGGCGCTTCGGGCAGGTCGCGCAGCGCACGAAAAATCGGGCTGTCGGTTTCGCGTTCGCTCGCTGCGCCGCGGCGGATCGCGGCGACGAGTGCCGGCACGGCGTCGGCCGGGCGCTCGCACGAGTAGGGCAGGTAGCGGAAGTCGCCGAGATCGAAGGGCGTCCGGTCGGCCGATTCGCTGCACTTGAGGAGCACCGTGCGCTTCCTGCGCAGCGCGTGCCGCGCGCCGAGCTCGTAGAAGACGTTGGCGTTATGCACGCTGATGTCGCAGACGACGACGTCGGCCTGGAGGATCAGCCGGTACATGTCGTCGTGGATGCTTCCCGAGTCGGGAATCTCGCCGGTCGTGCCGCCCTCGAAGTCGCACAGCGCCAGTGCCGGCGCGATCAGCTCGCGGTCGGTGCGCTCGAAGTCGAATTCGTTCCCCGAGCCGTCGCGCTTGACGCCGAAGCCGCGAATGACGAAGTAGCGCATCGCACACCTCCCCGCCAGTGGCGCCGCTTATTCGTCGGGTTCGTAGAGGCGCGCGAACTTCCCGGCGCTGATCGCGTACGCGTCGCCGCCGTCCTCGCGGTTGCTGACCAGCCAGTCGCCGGCCTCGTATGCCGTATGGCCTTCCTGAGTCGCGACGCTGCCGGCAGCCGCTGCCTGCTCGGCCCAGACCGGCGTGCTCTTGACGTACGCGCCGCAGCCGACGCGCCGGTAGGTGCGGGCAAACGTTCCGGCGTCGATGGTGTAGACATCGCCACCATTGTCGACCAGCCAGTCACCCGGCTTGGCGAACTGTTCGTTGCCCCACTTGTGGTAGTGCAGGCCCGGTGTTTCGAGGTTGAGCTGGACGGCGGCGACGGCCTGGTCGGCACGGCGGCGGTAGCGGCGGCGGGTGGCGGGAGCGTTCATCGGCAGTAAATGGCAGGCAGGTGACAGGAGGTAGAGGGAATGGTGCGCGGGGTGGGCGCGGAGCGAGCCGGGAACTACCCGGCCGGCAGGTCGAAGTGCGCGGGGAAGTCATGCGCCTGGACGTCGCGTTCGCCGACGAGCATTCCGAGCCGGTGCAGCACCTCCATGTTCTCCGGCGCGTCCATCTCGCTGAGCGAGGCGACGCGCTGGTCGTCGCGCAATTCGGGGGCCAGCGCGCGCACCTGTTCGGCGGCCAGTTCCAGGTCGTAGCGCAGATAGGTCAGCAGCGGCGCGCCGGCGAGCAGGTCGTGGCGCAGGTCGCCGACTTCGCGGTCGATCGTGCGTGCGGTCGGGCTCGAGCTGAGCCACTGCAGCAGCGTCTGCTGCATCGTCGCGACGTCTTCCATCATCGCCAGCAGCGCCTGGATCGCCTGTCCGGCGGCGATTCCGGCCTGGGCGACTGCGGGGTCGGGCCGGCCGGTGCCGAGCGAGACGAGCAGCAGCTTGTCGGCGCCGCTCGGCCAGCCGATGCGGTAGCCGTCGAGCGTGGCGACCATCAGTGCCTGCAGCGCCGGGTTGTTGTACGGGCTGACGCCGCCATCGACGAACAGGCCTTCCTGCCCGATACTGCCCTGGCCAGCAGCGATGGTGATCTTTTCAGGGTCGAAATACGACGGCGCAGCGGTCGAGGCGCGAACGACCTGCCACAGCGGGTAGTCGCCATTGCCGATGCGTCCCTTGCCGTCGCCGTGGAAATAGCGGCCGCGCGGGTTGTTCATCAGCGGCCACGGGCTGCCGGTGTCGAGCCGCTTGGTGACGACGACGAGGCCGGTCAGCAGGCGATCACTGCCCAGGGTCGTGTCGTCGCCATAGACGCGCTGCAGCTCTTTGCTCAGCGTGCTGGCTTCGTATTTGGCGCGCAGCACGCCTTTGCGGAACAGGCTCTTCGCGAAAACCTTGCTGCCGAGCTGACGGTACTCGGCGAGCACTTCGGCGACGCGCATTCCCTTGGCCAGCGCGGCGGCGATGATCGCGCCGGTAGACGTGCCGGCGATCAGGTCGAAGTAGTGCGCCAGGCGAAAGTCGTCGCCAGCGCGATGCCGCTCGGCGAGCATTCGCTCGATGCGTTCGAGAATGCCCAGCGTGAGAATGCCGCGCAAGCCGCCGCCGTCGAGCGCGAGTATGCGCTTCGGCAGGCCGTCGGCGGCAAGATGCTGGTCGCGGGTTCGAATCGTATAGCTCATGCGTTTTCTCCTGCACTCCTGAAGCACGTTCATCGTGTCGCAATACTTGGCAGCGGCGAGGCTTGAGGACGTCCCGGTTCGACCGGGGGTGCATTGCGCTAGCCGGCCCGTCGCCGGATCGCACAAGCGCCCGCCATCATAGCACCTGCCGGCGTGGCGATTCCCGGCGATACCGACCGAAGACCGCCGCCCGACGGCTCAGCATGAAGTACTCCACTCATATCGGCCATTCATGCACGGGCATGAGGTGGCGCTGGTGGTCTAGATAATCGGCGGTCAGCCGGAAGAAGTCATGGTGTTTCCGGTAATGGGCGAGTTGCCAGACAGCACCGTTGCGGCGGCTGCGCAAGCGGCCGGCGATCACCTCCAGGTAGCGCTGGATATCCGCGGCCGCCAGATCGAGCTGCTCCAGACCGGCGCGCGCCAGTGGCAACAGCAGCTGTTCGAGCAACTCGCAGGCAGGCATGCGCCGTCCGTTGAGCCACCTCAGTTGCGCGTTGAAGCCATCCCGCGCGGCACGGTAGAAATTGTCCTGAGCGATGGGGAAAGGCAGTTGTGATTCGGGCGGAAGGTCCTGTCTGGCAAGCATTCGTACGGCGCCGTAATAAAAGGCCGCATTGGCGATCATGTCGATGATGCTGGGCCCGGCGGGCATCACCCGTTGTTCGACGCGCAAGTGCGGCAAGCCCTGGTCGTCAAAGCCGATGAGCAGGCGATTCCAGCGCCAGATGGTGCCGTTGTGCAGCCGCAGGTGGGCATACGATTCGACCGGGCCCAAGATTTCGACCGGCAGCAGCACCGCGTAATTCGCCAGATTCTCGGCGAAACATGCCGTCGGGTCGGCACCGAGGTAGCCCGAACCGAAAGTCACCCGCCTATGCTGCGGATGTCCGGGGTCACAGCAATCGACGGCCTGCTCGAAGAGTGGCACCCGCGTTTCGTACCAGAGCGCGCGCTCGAACAGGAACGGCGAATTGGCGGACAGTGCCAGCAGCGGCGCAGCGAGCATCAGCGACGCGTTGTAGGTACGCGCCGCCTCGCTGGCCGGTGTCTGCAGATGTACCTGAAAAGAGGTGGTCGCCGCCTCGAGCATCACGTCGGCGTGCGTCGTGGACAGGTTTTCGATGCCGGCAATATCGAGCGTCAGCGGCCGGCCGCCACGAAGCAGCAGAATCTGCTCGTTGAGCATCGCGTAACGCCGGTAGGGCGACATGCTGGCCAGCGACAGATCGGCCTCGCGGATGGTCGGCAGCGTGCCAATGGCGATCAGGGCCGCATCTTCCAGCGCTGCGACGCGCAGGCATTCCTGCCAGGTGGCAACGAGTTCGTTCTCCAGCAGCGACAGCGCCGGACCGACCAGTGGCTGTGGGGTACCGTTGAGTTCGACGTTGAAGCGCGACAACTCGGGGACCACCAGCGGGTTGGCCATGCGTGCCAGGAATGAGACATTGCGGGGTACCGGAAAGAGTTTCTCGTCGATCAGCCAGGCTTCGAGTTCGAAACCTGCCACCAGATCGGTGTTGGCGAAGTCGCCGCGTGCGTAGGCATCCTGGGCGTGCCGCGTCTCCAATGCCAGTCGCTGGCTGAAACGTGCAAAGTCGTCGGCGGTGAAACCGTTGTTGCCAATCTCCTGACCCATCGGCAATGTCCCTCCCAATCCAGTGCGCGATTACCGCTGCCAGCGGAGAAACCGCGCGTCACGCGATTATGGTCGATCGCCCCGGTGTGCAGGTGAACAGTAACCGGATAGCCTAGGCGACTGTTGCTGACCTCGACGATCCGGTCAACGCCTTGCCAGACAGGTTCCAGGGCCTCTGGCTGCGGCAAGCCATCCCGTCAGCAATTCGCTTGCATGCCGCCTGCGCGACTCACGAACCATCCCTCTTCCTCAGGCGGGAAAAGAGGCTGGGGCGAAAGTGGATATTCTGCGGACATTATAGGCGATGATTCCCTGAAGCAGGCGCACCTGGTCAGCATCCTGCTGAACTCACGGGGATCAGGACATCGCCGTCGCAAAACGCCAGGCAACCGGTCCTGCTGGCCGAGTTCAGCGCTCCAGCCCCCGCAGCCCCCCTGCCCCGCACTGTGCATCGATGCCCTGCGCGATCATTGGCAGCGCGTGGTCGGCTGGTAGAATGACGGTCATGAAAGTCCAGGGCAAACCCACGCGAACGATCACCCCCGTACCCCAGGCCGGTGCCATCGAAATCATCGACCAGACGGCACTGCCGCAGGCCTGTCGGGTGTTGAGACTGGACAGCCTGGAAGCCGTGGTGGAGGCGATCTGCAGCATGCAGGTACGCGGCGCACCGCTGATCGGGGTCACCGCCGCTTATGGGGTCGCGCTGGCGCTCACCTCTCGTGCCGATGACGCCACCCTGCTCGCCGCGATCAGGGCGCTCGGGGCCACGCGGCCGACGGCGGTCAATCTGCACTGGGCGCTGGCGCGCCTGCAAGCCTGCCTGACGCCGCTGCCGCCGCCACTGCGTGCCGAGGCGGCGTGGCTCGAAGCGGACAGGATCGCCGAGGAGGATGTGCAGCAATGCCGCCGCATCGGCGAGCACGGCCTGCAATTGCTGCGCGCGCAGCTCGGCGAGCGCGGGCGCATCGAGATCATGACCCACTGCAACGCCGGCTGGCTGGCGACCGTCGACCACGGGACGGCGCTGGCACCGGTCTATGCCGCATTCGACCAGGGAATCGACCTCCATGTCTGGGTTTCCGAGACGCGCCCGCGCAACCAGGGCCTGCTGACCGCCTGGGAACTTCACGAGCATGGCGTGCCCCATACGCTGTTCGCCGACAACGCTGCCGGCCTGCTGCTGGCACGTGGCAGCATCGACGCAGTGATCGTCGGCGCCGACCGCATCGCCGCCAACGGCGACGTCGCCAACAAGATCGGCACCTACCTCAAGGCGCTGGCGGCGCGCGCCGCCAGCGTCCCGTTCTATGTGGCCGCGCCGGGATCGACGATCGACTTCGCCTGCGCAAACGGCACCGACATTCCGATCGAGGAGCGCGCTGCCGACGAGTTGCGGCTGCTGCAGGGATGCGATGCCGCCGGCCGGTCCGCCCAGCTCCGGCAACTTGCCGCCGAGGCCGCGGTTGCCAACCCGGCTTTCGACGTCACGCCGGCGAGTCTGGTCAGCGCCGTGATCAGCGAACGCGGCGTCTGCCCGGCAAGCAGCGACGGCTTGCGCGCGCTCTACCCGGAGAAAACGCATGGCTGATCTGCGCCAACAACTGATCGACAGCGCGCGCTGCATGCAGGCCGTCGGCCTGAACCGCGGCACTGCTGGCAACCTCAGCGTGCGTGTCGAGGATGGCGGCGCGGGCGCTGGCGGCGACTTCCTGATCACACCGACCGGCATGGCTTACGACAGTCTGCTCACCGCCGACATCGTGCACATGCACCGCGACGGTAGTTGCCAGGGGCACCGCCGGCCATCATCCGAGTGGCGCTTCCACCGCGACCTCTACGCGGCCCGCGCCGACGCCGGCGCCATCCTGCACGCGCATTCGCCGTTCGCCACCAGCATCGCCTGCCTGCGCCGCGATATTCCGCCATTCCACTACATGATCTCGCGCTTTGGTGGCGACAGCGTTCGCTGTGCCGCTTACGCGACCTTCGGTACCCAGGCGCTCTCCGACGCCGTCCTGCTGGCGATCGTGAACCGCCGCGCCTGCCTGCTCGCGAACCACGGCATGCTGGTCCTCGGCAAGGATCTGCAACAGGCGATCGACCTCGGCATCGAACTCGAAACACTCTGCGAACAATACTGGCGCGCCTGCCAGCTCGGTCAACCGGTGCTGCTCGATGCCGCCGAAATGGCGACGGTGCTCGACAAGTTCGCCAGCTACGGCCAGCAGCCTTGAGCGCTACTGCGGAGCACGGGAAGGAACCGACCATGTTGCGGATCAGCGACATTCGCCTTCCCATCGAGCATCCGCCGGCGGCGCTGGCGGCCGCGGTCGCCGCTCGCCTCGGCATGGCCGAGGCCGACCTCGGCGAGATCAGCGTCTTCCGGCGCAGTTGCGACGCGCGCAAGGCAGGTGCGCCGACCTTTCTCTACAGTGTCGACGTGGCGCTGCCCAACGCCGCCGCGGTTCTCGACCGATTCGCGGCCGACCGGCAGGTGCAGCCGACGCCGGACATGCGCTACCACTTCGTCGGGCGGGCGCCGGCGCAGCTCACGACGCGACCGATCGTCGTCGGCTTTGGTCCGGCCGGCATCTTTGCCGCCCTGATCCTGGCGCAGAGCGGATTCCGGCCGATCGTTCTCGAGCGCGGCAAGGCCGTGCGCGAGCGCACCCAGGATACCTGGGGTCTGTGGCGGAAGAAGCAGCTCAACCCCGAGTCGAACGTGCAGTTCGGCGAAGGCGGCGCCGGCACCTTTTCCGACGGCAAGCTCTACAGCCAGATCAAGGACCCCCGGCACTATGGGCGCAAGGTGCTGATGGAATTCGTCAAGGCCGGTGCCCCGGCGGAGATTCTCTACCTCAGCAAACCGCACATCGGTACCTTCCGGCTGGTCGGCATGGTCGAACAGATGCGCCGCGAGATCGAACAGCTCGGCGGCGAGATCCGTTTTCAGCAGCGCGTCAGCGGCCTGCACATCGAACACGGCCGAGTACGTGGCGTGACCCTGGCGAGCGGCGAGGAACTGCGCACCGACCACATGATCCTGGCGATCGGCCACAGCGCCCGCGACACCTTCGCGATGTTGCACGCCGCCGGCGTGTTCATGGAGGCCAAGCCCTTCTCGATCGGTTTTCGCATCGAACACCCGCAAGCACTGATCGACCAGGCGCGTTTCGGGCCCTACGCCGGCAACCCGCTGCTCGGTGCCGCCGACTACAAGCTGGTGCATCATTGCCGCAACGGCCGCAGCGTTTACAGTTTCTGCATGTGTCCCGGCGGCACCGTGGTCGCCGCCACCTCCGAAGCGAACGGCGTGGTCACCAACGGCATGAGCCAGTATTCGCGCAACGAGCGCAACGCCAACGCCGGCATCGTCGTCGGCATCACCCCGCTGGACTACCCTGGCGGACCGCTGGCCGGCATCGCACTGCAGCGGCAGCTCGAAGCGCACGCATTCGAGCTCGGCGGCGGTACCTACGAGGCGCCTGGCCAGCTCGTCGGCGATTTTCTTGCTGGCCGCCCGTCGACGCAGCTTGGAACGGTGCTGCCCTCGTATCAGCCCGGCGTGCGTCTGACCAGTCTCGCCAGCGCCTTGCCCGACTACGCGATCGCCGCCCTGCGCGAAGCGATACCCGCCTTCGACCGCCAGATTCGCGGCTTTGCCATGCCGGACGCGGTACTCACCGGCGTCGAGACGCGCACCTCTTCGCCGCTGCGCATCACCCGCGGCGACGATTGCCAGAGCCTGAACGTCAAGGGTCTCTATCCGGCGGGCGAAGGTGCCGGTTACGCCGGCGGCATCCTCTCGGCCGGCGTCGACGGGATCCGGGTGGCCGAAGCGGTGACGCGGGATTTGCTCGGACAACTGGCCCGGCACCAGGAGTGATGTGATCCGGTGTCCTGGACCAGCGTTGCCGGATCCTCCAGCGTCATCGTTCCGGCATCAATCGTCTGCATTGCGTAGCCAGGCGAGGACCTCGACGACGTTGCTGTCCGGCGGAAAGACGGGGTAGAAGACCTTCGCGATTTGTCCATCCTGCACGATCAGCGTCAGCCGCTTGAAGCATTCCATGCCGGTTACGCTGAAGGTGGGCAGTCGCAGCGCGTGCTTGAGCTGCAGGCCCGTGTCACTCAGCAATTGGAACGGTAGATGCAGCCTTTCCCTGGCCTCACGCTGAACCTCGGTGCTCTGCACACTCAGGCCGAAAACGCCGGTTTGCAAGGCTGCCAACTCGGCGTGGTGGTCGCGAAAACCGCAGGACTGCGGCGTGCAGCCGCGCGCACCGGGAATTCCGTCCCATCCCTCCGGCAACGGAAGTCCGGGCCGGCCGGTCATCGGATAGATGTAGATCACCCAACGCCCATGCAGCTCGTTCAAAGAAACGGTCGAGCCGTCAGTGGCCGGGAGGGTCAGAGCGGGCAGAAACAAGCCTTGCAGATGTGCTGCAGCACCGTCGTCCGTAGGAACCGGGAGGTTTTCCGGCAATTCCATGAAGTTCATCTGGTCACGCTATCGGAAGGACGCGGTAATCAACGCCGCAGACACCGCAGGCCGGCTGGCACCAGGTGTTCCCGGCTTGCGGTCCTGGCCGATCTGGCGGCTTCAGGCTTGCCCGGTGGCTGCCGTGCCTGCACGTTGTCGGCCACGAGCAGACCGGCAAGGTGTAGCGCCACACACCGGGCGAACGGGTGATCAACCATTGATCGTCTCCTCCTCGAAAGGGCAGCAGAAGGCCTGCGAAAAACTGCCTACGGGATGGTCCCACATTTGGGGCGTGTCATCAATTGAGAGCCTGGTCCAATGTGGTTCGCGACTTCCTGTCCGCCGCTGACATCAGTATTGCCGATCAGCCAAAGCATCATCTCCCGATCCATTGGCCGCCTCTACCCGCGCACGGGCCTAAAATGAGGAAATCTGAGCTTTGGATTGCAACGACACCCAAGAATGGCAAGCATATACCCTGGAAATAGTGGCTTGGCGTATGGATTCTGACTGCGGAGGCGCAGGCAGCTTGTTCATCACGACAACTGACTTCGCGGGCTACCTCATAAGCCGGCTTAACGGTTCCATAAAAGCTTTGCGCGTGTGACAAAGGCTCATTTGATGAGCCCAGCATCCGCTATCGTGCTCGACAATTCCACTTGGATCTGACTGAGGAGAAGAGGATGACCTACTGGGCACACAGCGAAAATGACTACTTGGAACGTCATCGGCTGGCGATGCATCTGAATTCTGTGGCGCGCATTGCCGGCGTGCATGCGAGCGATGCGGCATGGCGCCAAGAGGCCGAACTGGCGGGGAAACTCCACGATCTGGGAAAATACGGCGACCTGTTCCAGAAACGATTGGCCGGCACCGAGAGCGGCCTGGATCACTGGAGTACCGGTGCCTATGCGGCATTGATGCATTTCAGGTCAGTAGCATCGGCGTTGGCGATCGAGGGGCACCACATCGGCCTGCAATGCGCCTCCCCCGATGCTCTCAGCTCGCGCATGCGCACGGTCGGTAGTGGTGCATCACCAATGGGGCAGCATATCCGGCTGTCTGATCAAGACATCACCCGGCTACTGGCGCGCGCCAACGCCGATGGAATTGACCCCAGTATCCCAGAACATGTGGCGCTTCCTATTCGGCCCAATGCCATGAGATACGCCATCGCGAGCATGCTCGATGTGCGCATGCTCTTTTCGTGTCTGGTCGATGCGGACTATCTGGATACGGAAGCGCATTTTCAGGGCAGCCCGGAAGGCAAACGCTATCGCGACGCAGGGTTGTCATTGGATGCCGAGGAGGCCGTTCGAAGTCTCGACCGATTCATGGCGCAGGAAGTGCGTGGTCGAAGGCAATCCAGTGATGCGGTCGCCGCCGTGCGTGCTGATCTATGGAAGGCAGTCACCGAGGCCTCCGCAGGTGGATCTGGCGTGTATTCGCTCACCGCGCCAACCGGTTCGGGCAAGACCTTCGCCATGCTGCAGTTCGCGCTGGCGCACGCTCGGCAAAACCAGTTCAAACGCGTGGTCCTCGCCGTTCCCTACCTCAGCATCATCGAGCAGACGGCACGCGAATATCGTAAGGTCTTTGCCGAGAAGCCGGCGGATTTCATCCTCGAACACCACAGCCTGGCTGGTATTCGGGAAGCGAACTCCGAGGTCCACAAACTGGATGAAGCCGAACGTCAGCGCCGCCTGCATGCCGAAAACTGGGATGCGCCGATCGTCATCACCACCAACGTGCAGTTGCTCGAATCGTTGTTCGCGAACCGCCCTTCCACTTGTCGCAAGCTGCACAAACTGCGCGATGCCGTGATTCTCTTCGACGAAGTGCAAACCCTGCCGCAGCATCTTGCTGTACCCACGCTGGCCGCGCTCTCGCACCTCTCGCGCGCCTACCACACCAGCGTCGTCTTCGCCACCGCCACGCAACCGGCATTCGATACGCTTGATAAGGACGTACAAAGACACGCCGTTTCCGGCTGGCAACCGCGAGAGATTGTGCCCATGCACCACCGAATGTTCCAGCAACTAGAACGTGTGCAAGCCGTGTGGCCCGCGCCGGACGAAGCCCTGAGTTGGGACGATCTGTCCACAATCTTGAGCGACGAGGCGGCGCTACAGTCCCTGTGCGTGCTCAACCTCAAACGCCATGCGCACACCTTGCTCGAAGCCATGCAGGGCACGGAAGGTCTTTGCCATCTTTCCACCAATCTGTGTACGGCGCATCGGCGTGCCGTGCTGGACGAAGTGCGTGTGCGCCTGAACCCCGCACACCCGCAGCCCTGCCGGCTGATCTCGACGCAGTGCGTGGAAGCAGGTGTTGACCTCGACTTTCCATTGGTATATCGCGCCATGGCTCCGCTCGAAGCCATCGCACAGGCCGCCGGACGCTGCAATCGGGAGGGGCGCATGAATGCGAACGGCCAACTCGGGCGGGTGCGAGTATTTGAACCCGCACTCGACACGAGCGAACGCCGACGCATGTATCCCAGCTTTGCCTATTTTCAGGCCAGCCAAGTCACCCTCTCGCTGCTGCGAGAATCCGGCGGCGTGCTGGACATCAACGACCCCGCCGTCTTTCGGTGCTACTACCAGGCCCTGTATGGCATCAGCCGCCCCGTTGAACAAAACCGCGACCTGACCAAAGCCATCGATGAATTCGATTTCCCGGAGATCGCCCAGCGCTATCGGCTCATCGATCAGGAGGCCATCCAGATCGTCGTGCCCTGGCAGCGCTGCCTTGCACAATTCGAGCAGCTGCGCGACCAGGCCGCTTCCGGCATCAACGGAGAATGGATGCGCAACGCGCAAGCACTGTCCGTCAGCATCTACCGCCCCAGGTCCGACCACCCGGCCTGGGGATGCCTCATTCCCGCGCAGTTCCGGCGCGGCGGCGCGTCGGATGAATGGTTTGTGCTCGAAGATCCGGACGGCCAGTATTACGATGAGATCCTTGGGCTACAATTGCCGCAAAATCAAATTGTCATGATCGCCTGATCGCTGTCGTGAAGGAGGAAAGGTATGCCCAACGATCCACAAGACACGCTGCCGAACACCCATACGCTGGAAGTCTGGGGTGACCTCGCCTGCTTCACCCGCCCCGAAATGAAGGTCGAGCGTTTTTCGTATCCGGTCATCACACCATCGGCCGCGCGAGGCATCTTCGATGCCATCTACTGGGACGGAAAGCGGGACAAGCAAAGGACCGGCAACACCGTGCGTGAGATCATTCGGCCTTATTTCTACTGGCAGGTCATGCGCATCGAGGTGCTGGAAATGCCTCGCTTCATCGCGCTGCGCCGTAACGAAGTGAAAGGCACGGCACCCGGGCTGGCCACGCTGAACAAGTGGATGAAGGGCAAGGAAAGCCCCGAGCCGCTCTGGGCCGATGGCGACGATGAAACCACTGGCCGCACCCAGCGCCAGACGATCGCTCTCAGGAACGTGCGCTACCGCATCACCGCGCGCATCGTGCCGCGCGCCACGCACCGACACGAACTCGGCAAGCTCAACGCCTGTTTTCTACGCCGGGCGCAGCACGGCAAATGCTTCCAGCAACCGTATTTCGGCTGCCGCGAATTCCCGGCCTTTTTTGAGTACATCCCCCCCGGCACGCCGACATCACCCGCTGCACCCCTGAACAAGCACCTCGGCTGGATGCTCTACGATGTATTCGACCTCGCCAACGCAGCACCAGGACTGGACGGGACGCCGTTCATTTCGGTCTTCGACGCTACGGTGAAAAATGGTGTGCTGGAGGTGCCGGACTACGGCAGCAATGCGGTTCGCAAACCGGGGAGAGCGTAAGGATGTTGCATACGCTGAGACAGTATGGGGAGAAGCTTGGTGGTGAACCCGGTTTCAAATCGAGAGAAATTCGCTGGTGCATTCATCTGTCTGAAGCGGGCAATCTGCTGAACATCGTGCCTTTGGGCGATGGCAAGTCGGGTGTTCAGGTCGAACGCTGCCCGGACATGCACGCCATGAATTCAGGAGGCAAGGCTCACTTCCTGGTTGAAACGGCGCAGACCATCGCGCGTCATTTCAAGCCCGACGAGACCCATGAGAAAATTGCTTCAGGCGAAAGCCGTCACCTTTTCTACGTGACGATGCTGACCCAGGCGGCACACGAAGTCATCTCATTGCAGGCCGCTGCCAAACTGCTGGCCGACACGGCAGCCCGAGAAGCGTTGCGCCTGATGATGGTCGAAAAACGCGTGAAACCTGCCGATTGGGTGACATGGCAAATCGGCCAAAGTGATCCGTGTGCCCAGGCAGATGTGCAGATCTGGTGGCGTACGTGGCGACAACTTGATCTTCATGGCAATGACGGCAATTTGCCCAACATGGCCGGCCAGATGGTGTGTCTTTTGACCGGCGAATCAGTCCAGCCATTGCTCACCCAGCCCAAGGTGACAGGTCTTGCGGGTGTCGGCGGTCTAGCCATGGGCGACGTGGTTGTGGGTTTCGATAAAGCAGCTTTCCGGTCGTTTGGGCTGGAGAAGTCATCCAATGCCGCAATGGGGGCAACTGCTGCCCAACAATACGTCGACGCCATCAACCACCTGATCAAGGAACAGCAGGAGGCAACGCGCAAGAATCCCTCGCGCCGCACCAGTGCCTTGATGGTGTACTGGTTTCGCGATCGAATTCCTCCCGAGGATGACCCTTTCGCCATGCTATTCGGTATGCAAACCGAAGAACAGCAAACTGCCTCGGCTCTTGGTCAGGCGCGCAAGCTACTCCAGGCCATTCGTACCGGGGAGCGAGCGCAACTGGGGCACAACCACTATTACGCGATGACGCTATCCGGTGCATCAGGCCGGGTGATGGTGCGCGACTGGATGGAGGGGCAGTTCGCGCAACTGTTGGCGAGTATCGAAGCCTGGTTCTCCGATCTGTCGATCGCCCATCGCGAGAGCGATGAGCGTCTGGCTCCCGATCCCAAGTTCCTCGCCGTCGGTGGGGCGCTGGTGCGTGAGCTGAAGGACTTACCCGCCTCCACGACGGCCACGCTGTGGCGAGCAGCCGTCACAAGACAAGCGATACCGCAGACATTGATGGCGCAGGCCCTGGATCGCTTTCGCTCCGCACTCATCAAGGATGAAACCTTCAATCACGCCCGCATGGGTCTTATCAAGGCCTACTTTGTTCGCAAATCCTCAGCAGGAGATCAGCACATGAAACCCTATCTCAACCCGGACCATCCCGATCCGGCCTATCATTGCGGGCGTTTGCTGGCCGTGCTGGCAAGATTGCAGCACGCAGCTCTAGGCGATGTCGGCGCCGGAGTCGTGCAGCGTTTCTATCCGGCCGCCAGCACCGCGCCGGGGCTCACATTGGGGCGCTTGGTGGGCAATGCACGCAACCATCTGGGCAAGCTCGACGGCGGCCTGTCCTTCTGGTACGAGCAGCTGATCGGCGAAGTGATGAGCCGTCTAGGTGATAGCCTGCCGCGCACGCTGGACCTCGAAGGGCAAGGCCTGTTCGCGCTGGGCTATTACCAGCAACTGGCCGCCCTACGCAGCTCGAAGAAAGACGCACAAGACGACAAGCAAAACGGAGAGTAGCCATGAACAACGACAACCAGACAGCCATCAAGAACCGCTACGAATTTCTCTATCTGTTTGACTGCGAACGCGGCAACCCGAATGGCGATCCCGACGCCGGTAACAGCCCTCGCATCGACCCCGAAGACATGCATGGGCTGGTATCGGACGTAGCCATCAAGCGTCGCGTGCGCAACTACGTGCAGACCAAGCATGGCAATCGTGGAGGATATGCAATTTTCGTTGAACATTCGACCAACCTGAATCGCCCTATCGCCGCCGCGCATGAAGCGACAGATGGTGCACCGGCAGGTGGCGGCAACCGCTCGCAGGTTAACAAGGCGCGCGACTGGATGTGCCAACAGTTCTACGATGTGCGAACGTTTGGTGCAGTGATGTCGACCGGCGCGAATGCTGGCCAAGTGCGCGGGCCTGTACAGGTGGCCTTTTCTCGATCCATCGACCCCATTCTGCCGGTGGATGCAGCGATTACGCGCATGGCGGTGGCGGAAAAGGTCAAGGACGCAAAGACGGCGGCGGATTACCTCAAGTGGGAGGAACTGCAGCAGGAAGACAGTCTGCGCACCATGGGTCGCAAGTCACTCATCTCCTATGGACTTTACGCCACCAAAGGCTTCGTTTCCGCGCATCTGGCCCAAGGTACTTGTTTCTCCGATGCCGACCTCGCCGAGCTATGGGAAGCGCTGGCGAACATGTACGACCACGACCGTTCCGCTTCCAAGGGCGTCATGGGGTGCCGTGACCTGTTCGTGTTCAAGCACGTCGGTGCGGATAATGGCGATCCGCTGGCGCAGGAACGACAAGCCATGCTCGGTTGTGCGCCCGCGCATCACTTGCTCGATCTCGGCCGCGTCATCGAAGTGCCCGCCCTGAAACATCAGGGCAAGCTCCCCCGCTGCTATGCCGACTACGACGTCAAGGTGCATCTGGATCGCGTTCCCAGGGGTGTCGAACTCTGGCGTTGGAGCTTCACCGAGAAGAGTCTGGTGAAGGCGTAGCGCGGCGACCGTGACGGACGATCTGGAGCCGGTCAATGTATCGGCGCTCAACCAGTACGCGTATTGCCCGCGCCGCTGTGCCCTGATCTATCTCGAAAACGAATTCGAGGAGAATCGGCACACGGCGAGCGGCAACGCCGAGCACGCCCGTGTCGACCGCGTGGCGCATGCCACCAGTCGGGAAGGCGCTCGTGTCGAGTACGCCCTGCCGATCTGGAGCGAACGCCTGGGATTGATTGGCAAAGGGGATGTGGTCGAGTTCTGGCCAGACCGCACCATCTACCCGGTGGAATACAAGCACGGCGTGAAAAAGCAGCACGACAACGACGATTTGCAACTTGCTGCACAGGCGCTATGCCTGGAAGAGATGTTTGGCCGGCCGATCTTGCAGGGGGCGATTTTTCATGCCAAGAGCAAACGTCGTCGCGAGGTGAAGTTTACGGCCGAATTGCGCGCAGCCACCGAACAAACCGTCGCATCAATTCGCAAAATGCTCGTGGCCCAGAAAATGCCGCCTCCCCTGATCAATGATGCACGCTGCAGGGAGTGCTCGCTGATTGAGCTGTGCCAGCCGCAGGCGCTACGCAATCTCAAAATGTTGCGGCGCGACGATTTGTTCGACCCGAATCGCTGAGAAGAAGCATGCAATTACTGAACACGCTGTACGTCACTCAGTCCGAAAGTTACCTACGGCTGGAGAACGATACCCTGTGCGTCGAGATTGAACGTAAGGTGCGCCTGCGGGTACCGCTGCACCATTTGGCCAGCGTAGTGTGTTTCGGGCATGTTGCTCTTTCGGCGCCGCTCATGCATCGCCTGGCCGACGAGGGTATTGCGCTGGTTCTTCTGGATGACCACGGACGCTTCAAGGCGCGGCTCGAAGGAGCAACGTCTGGCAATGTTCTGTTGCGCCAGGCACATCACCGCCGCGTCGACGACGCAGTGTTTACGCTCGACACCGCTCGCACCTGCGTCGCTGGCAAGATCAAGAACGCGCGACAGGTACTCCTGCGCGGTGCACGCGAAACCAAGTCAACCACGGATGGGGCGGTCCTCACGCGCGCTGCGGATGATCTCGCCGCCGCACTGCGTAGCTTGCCGCAGGCTGCCGATCTTGACGCCTTACGCGGCTTTGAAGGCGTGGCCGCTCGCCAGTACTTCGCTGTACTGAATCTCATCGTGCGGCCGGACTTGCGCACCCATTTCGCCATGGACGGCCGCACACGCCGACCACCGCGCGACCGGTTCAACGCGCTGCTGTCATTCGTCTACGCCATGTGGATGAACGACTGCCGTTCCGCTGTCGAGGCCGCAGGACTTGATCCGCAGATCGGATTTCTTCATGCCGTGCGCCCTGGACGCGCCGCTCTGGCGCTTGATCTGCAAGAAGAATTCCGGCCATTGGCAGATCGCTTGGTCCTGACCCTCATCAATCGCGGACAAGTCGCTCAGGATGGATTTATCGTTCGCGAAGGCGGTGCCGTCATGCTTCATGGCGATGCCCGCAAAGCTGTGGTGGTGGCTTTTCAGGAGCGAAAGCAGGAAACCATAACGCATCCTCTGCTGGCCCAGCCGATTCCACTGGGCGTGATTCCGCTCATACAGGCTCGCTTGCTGGCGCGGGCCATCCGCGGTGAATCCGACGGCTATATGCCGTTTGTAATGCGCTGAGGATCACCGCGGTGCTGGTCATCGTCTGTTACGACGTTAACACCGAGACTTCCCAAGGGCGCCGCCGCCTCCGACGCGTCGCAAAGATCTGTGAGAGCACAGGGCAACGCGTCCAGAAATCCGTCTTTGAATGCCAAGTCAATCAGATGCAACTCGATGAACTGGAACGTCGTCTGATGGCCGAGATTCAGGTCAATGAAGACTGCTTGCGCCTCTATCGGATGGCCGACACGCGCGGATGCGAAGTGCGCGAGTATGGACTATTCAAAGCAACAGATTTTGACGGGCCACTGGTAATATGAAGCGCGAACGTCAAGTGACTGGTGTTATCGTGGACAGTTCGCGCAGTCAGTAACACCATGATTTTTCCACAGAAGGTATCCAGACAATGCAGCAAACGCCGTCACTGATCTGGTTCATGAAGACGTTCGCGTTGGCCCAGAATTTCCTGTCGACCATTCATGCTGTTACGCGCGAAGAGTCGCGCGCTCCTCACGGGGCGCGCGTGGATTGAAACCTGAAAGGGCGCAGCAACAAATCGTCCGATAACAACGTCGCGCGCTCCTCACGGGGCGCGCGTGGATTGAAACATGAGTCTATAGCCGGATGCGGTCGAAGGGCCACGTCGCGCGCTCCTCACGGGGCGCGCGTGGATTGAAACAGGCTAAGGATGTGCGGCGGTGGCGGCGGAGGATGGTCGCGCGCTCCTCACGGGGCGCGCGTGGATTGAAACGGGCTGTCAGACGCGCAGCTCGATGCGCTGTTTGGTCGCGCGCTCCTCACGGGGCGCGCGTGGATTGAAACTTCGCGCCGCTGCCGAAAGCCGCATCGACAATGCCGTCGCGCGCTCCTCACGGGGCGCGCGTGGATTGAAACACAGACCTGCGCCACCGTATAGCACGGCGCGGACGGTCGCGCGCTCCTCACGGGGCGCGCGTGGATTGAAACTATGCGCGAACCCTTTGTACTCAGCGTGCCAGTCGTCGCGCGCTCCTCACGGGGCGCGCGTGGATTGAAACGGCTTCACCCAATGCACAGGGGCTAGGTACTTGGTCGCGCGCTCCTCACGGGGCGCGCGTGGATTGAAACAGCTACCGGCATGGCGCAAATCTCCTCAATCGTGTCGCGCGCTCCTCACGGGGCGCGCGTGGATTGAAACTTCGAGCCCGCGCTGGTTGAGCACGGTGGCGTAAGTCGCGCGCTCCTCACGGGGCGCGCGTGGATTGAAACATCCGGCCGGTCGTGAAGTGGTACGCGACCTGGCGCGTCGCGCGCTCCTCACGGGGCGCGCGTGGATTGAAACATCCGGCCGGTCGTGAAGTGGTACGCGACCTGGCGCGTCGCGCGCTCCTCACGGGGCGCGCGTGGATTGAAACGAACTGTTGCTGGTAAGGCGGCGGGGCGACGTACATGTCGCGCGCTCCTCACGGGGCGCGCGTGGATTGAAACATGGTGTCCTCGACGGCGTTTTCAACGGCCTGACGTCGCGCGCTCCTCACGGGGCGCGCGTGGATTGAAACAATGTTAGCCGCGTTCTTTGTAATGAGTTGGTCGTCGCGCGCTCCTCACGGGGCGCGCGTGGATTGAAACTTCGCGTTGTATGCAGAATTGCTGGACTCGTCGTTGTCGCGCGCTCCTCACGGGGCGCGCGTGGATTGAAACATGGGGTTCTGTTCCGGGTGTTCCGGGTGTTCCGGGTCGCGCGCTCCTCACGGGGCGCGCGTGGATTGAAACTCCTGGTCGATCAGAGATTTCACCATCCCCCCCTGTGTCGCGCGCTCCTCACGGGGCGCGCGTGGATTGAAACTCATCTTGCTTGCTTGATGAGAGCAACCAGTTGGTCGCGCGCTCCTCACGGGGCGCGCGTGGATTGAAACCCCAAAGCCGTCATCATCGAAGCGGCAAAAAAGTGTCGCGCGCTCCTCACGGGGCGCGCGTGGATTGAAACCCACGTAGCACCAACCGATTCCGAGCCCGATCTGCGGTCGCGCGCTCCTCACGGGGCGCGCGTGGATTGAAACCTTTCATCGGGTGACACAATGGCAGGATCATTTCCGGGTCGCGCGCTCCTCACGGGGCGCGCGTGGATTGAAACTTCCAGGGCATGCCCTACCATTTTTTCATGGAACGTCGCGCGCTCCTCACGGGGCGCGCGTGGATTGAAACGCGGTCTGGGGCGGGGTTTTGCGAAATAGATGGCGCAGTCGCGCGCTCCTCACGGGGCGCGCGTGGATTGAAACTCGGCGATGTCGAGGTAGTTGCGCATGAAATCGTGTCGCGCGCTCCTCACGGGGCGCGCGTGGATTGAAACAGGCAATCCTGCCCATAATCAAGGAGAGAGAAAATGAAGTCGCGCGCTCCTCACGGGGCGCGCGTGGATTGAAACAACGCGATTGGCTGGTAGCGCATGGACCTGCTCTCGTCGCGCGCTCCTCACGGGGCGCGCGTGGATTGAAACCCATCCGTATTCCGTGCCGGCGACACCGCCCTCTGGTCGCGCGCTCCTCACGGGGCGCGCGTGGATTGAAACGATTCTGCGACGTTGGCAGATCTGCGCGCGGCTTTGGTCGCGCGCTCAGAGGTGGCCCCGGAAATTAGGACAAAGGGATAAGTGGTAGCCTTGCCCCCACTAACGGCTACGGAAGCAGCCACAACAGGAGCAAGCGCATGACGACAAGGACGAGGCGGAACCACACCCCGGCATTCAAGGCGCAAGTGGCCCTGGCGGCACTGAAGAGCGACAAGACGCTGGCGGAGTGGGTCCAGCAGTATGACCTTCACCCTAATCCGATCACGGACTGGAAGCGGCCACTGACAGAGCGTGCGGTTCAGGTATTTGGTGAGGCGAACAGCCCGACGAGCAGCGATCCGGACCTGACGAAGCTGCACGCCCAGATCGGCACGTTGACGCTGGAAAACGATTTTTTGGAACATGCGCTCACCCAGGCGGGCTTGCTGAGCGCAAGACGATGATTGACCGCCAGCACAAGCTCCCCGTCTCGCATCAGTACGCCCTCCTCGGGTTGGCGCGTTCGAGCGCGTACTACACGCCACACGAGGTCTCGGCGGAGGACCTGGCGCTGATGCGCCGGATCGACGAGTGACATCTCGAGCACCCGTTCGCCGGCACCCGCCTGTTGCGCGATCTGCTGCGCCCCGAGGGCTTCGAGGCCGGGCGCAAACCCATCGGCACCCTGATGGCGCGCATGGGGATCGAAGCGCTCTATCGGAAGCACCACGCCTCTCGTCGGCAGCGGGGGGATGAAATCCCTCCGTATCTCCTGCGCGATCTCGCGATCGAGCGGCCGAATCAGGGGTAGGCAGCCGACATCACCTACCTTCCGATGCGCCGGGGTTTCCTCTCCCTGTTCGCGGTGATCGACGGGTTCTCGCGCCAGGTCCTTGCCTGGCGGCGGCTCTTCAACACCTTGACGATCGATTTCTGTCTAGACGCGGTGCGCGAAGCCCTCCAGCGGTATGGCTGCCCGGAGATCTTCAACACCGATCAGGGGGGCCGGTTCACCAGCGACGAGTTCACCGGTCTGCTCAAGGCGCACGACATCCGGATCAGCATGGCCGGCAAGGGTCCTGGCGGGACAACGTCTTTGTCGAGCACCTGTGGAAAACCGTCAAGTACGAGGAGGGGTATCTCAAGGCCGATGACCGCATTGCCGATGCGAAAGCCAACCTGGCCACGTATCTGCGCTTCGACAACTAGCGACGCCCCCATCGCTCTCTGGGTGGTCAGACGCCGGACGCCATCTACTTCGCGGCACTCGCGGCCGCCACGCGACCGGCGGCGTTGGACATGAGGAAGGGGCTCTTCGGTTCGGATAAAATCACAGAAAGTCAAAACCAAGCGCAACTCCGGTCACCTGACCAAAACCGGCAGGGCTCCACTTATCCAGGAGCATTTCCTGCCCAAACAAACGGGGCCAACTCTCTCGGCCACGGCATCCGCCCGCGGTGGGCGGCGGCTTGGCTTGGGCACTGCCGCCAGCCCTGCTCCAGCGCACGGAGGAAGATGGGCAGCGCCATGGTCTCGACCGCCGGATCGTTCTGCAGGAAGTCCCGTACGCGCTTCGGCACCGACAGCACCCACGGGCGCACGGATAGCTGCGGCATGACGTGATCGACCCGATGGGCGTCGGTCTCGACCATATGCCGCGCTCCTGGCAGGAGAAGGCTACAGACAAGTCATGTCCGCATGGTCCGCAGCGGGAAGGGGCGAAGCCATGGGCCAGGATGCCACATTCGAGGGGGCGGCGACATTCGCACTCGACGTAGGCCGGCACCGGGCCGCCTTGCTGCGAGTCACTGGAAAGTTCAAGCCAGGGCGCCAGATGACCCTGCCCGGTGCGATAGAGCACGGTGCGTTCGGGCTGGCGGCGGCGATAGAGCGCGGTGTGAGGGGACGCGCAGGGCGCACCGGCAGACATGACCATCCTGATTGGGGAGTCCGGAGGGGAAACTGTGCCTACGTACAGTCATCAGCGCGATGAAGTAGTTCATGAGCTGGCGATAACGGCTGCGACGATCACGATGTCGGCATCGGGGTTGTGGCGGAAACGCGGGCGGAAAGCCACGCACAAGCCGTTGAGTTGGCCAAGGTGCGGGAACGACTGGCACTGGTTGAGCCGCGCCACAAGACGACCATCGAGTCCGAGCGTATCCGCTACCAACAAGGAATTGAGCAGTTGCAGGCTGACCTGCTTGAGCGGAATTTCGGTGAGGAAGCAAGCTGCACGGTACGATCGGCTACCTGCAGCGGCAGAAGGTTCCGCCAGACCTTGTTGCCGCCGAGTGCTACTATGATGAAGCGTTGCGTATCGATCCCCAGCATCACGGTGCGCTGGAGTACTCCGGTGAGCTGTCCCTGATGAAGAACGACCTCGCAACTGCTGAGCAGCGCCTCGCTGCGCTCGACAAAGCCTCTTGCTTTGGCTGCGAAGAATACACGGATCTCAAAAAGGCCATCGCGCGTTACAAGGCCGCCGTGAACAAATACGTGCCTGCCCAGTGAGGACAGCAATGACGGGTTTTCGCCCGGTCCGTTGCACAGTCCAACCCGGGCCTATCTTTGTTCAGCACGGTTCCGGTAGGCGCTCAGGCAATCGTGCAGCCGGTCGAAAATCAGGCTGCGGTCGAGTTTTTCCATGACGTGGAGGCGATTGAGGTCGTTCTGAAAATCGACGCTGGCGTGCGCGAACGCCAGTCTGACGCCGATTTTGGCCAGGTTGTCGTGGAGTTCGAGCAAGGATCCGGCGGCCGAGTAATCGACGCCGGTGATCGCACCGGCGTCGATGACCAGCCATGCCACCGGCTGCGAGGATTCACGAACCAGCGCCAGTGCCTGCGTGCAGAAGTGGTTGACACTGGCGTAGTACAGGTCGGCGCCAAACCAGAACACCACCAGACCGGGCTCGGCGTGGCTGCTGGCCGAGGCCGCCTGCCAGCGCCAGTTGCCTGCTTCATCAAGCACCTCGATCGCCGTATGCGGCCGATACCCGCGCCGGACATGATCGAGCAGCGAAAGAACGATGGCCAGAATGATCCCGTGCTCGACCCCGAGCACGACGACCGCGCTGGCGGTCACCAGCGCCAGGATCCACTCGCCGTGTGCTTTCGCCTTCAAGTCGGCCAGTCCCTTGAAGTCAATCAGGTGGATGGCGATTGTGAAAACGATGGCGCCAAGTGCGCTGACCGGCAAGTACTGCAACGGACCGGTGAGAAAAAGAAGAACCAGCAAAACGACAAGGGCGGTCGACAAATGTGCGAGCTGGCTTGAGCCACCGGAGTTTTCGACCATGGCGGTCTGTGTCGGACTGCCATTGACGACGAAAGTCCCGCTCAGCGCGGCGGCGGCATTGGCCGCCGAGAGGCCGAGCAGGTCGCGATTCGGATCAAGCGCCTGATGGTGACGCGTTGCATAGGCGCGTGAGGTCACCGAACTCTGCGCCACGATCATGATGAAACAGGCACCAGCGGTCGGCAGCAGATTCTTGATCAGCGTCGAGTCAAGCGGTGGCAAGGCAAGATGCGGGAAGCCGCCGCTTACCGGCCCAATCAACTCGATGCCGTAACCTGCGAAATCAAGACTGGCGCTGGCGGCAATCGCGGCGACTACTGCGATCAACGCCCCGGGCAGGTGGGGCGCCAGGCGACGCAGGACGAGAATGCTGGTGATGACGGAGAGCGAAACGGCGAAGGTGGGCCCATGGATATGCGGCAGTTCGCGGACGATGGTCAACAATTGTTCGAGGGGCTGGTTGGTGTGTACCGGCAAACGCAGAAGCTCGCCAAGGACGGCAATCCCGACCTGAAAGCCGACTCCGGTGAGAAAGCCGACAAGCACGGTGCGCGAGAGGAAGTCCGAGAGAAAGCCAAGTCTGAAAAGGCGGGCGAGGAGCAGCAAGCCGGCCGTGAGCAGGGCCACCAGACTGGCGAGTGCAAGGTACTGGGCGCTGTTCGGTGTCGCCAGACCCGAGAGGCCGGTGGCCAGGATGGCCGCTGTGGCGGAATCGGCGGCAACGACGAGATAGCGCGAAGAACCGAGTGCAGCGAACGCGATGAGCGGTAGCAGCAGGGTGTACAGGCCACTGATCACGGGGGTGCCGGCAATTTTTGTGTAGCCGAGGGCCTGCGGGACATTCATGGCCGCAAGGGTGAACCCGGCCAGCGCATCGCGAATGGCCGATGTCTTCTCGACCGGCAACAGGCTTTGAAAGAGCTGCAGTCCCGTTCCCTTGGCACCCGCGGGTTCCTTGTCCATCAGCATTCTCCCGGTATTCTTGCAGAAAGATCGGTCAGCGCGGTGCTCCGTGACGGCGCGAGGCAAACCTGCTTTTTAGCGCCGCCCGCCGAAACGGCCGCCGCCGAAACCTCCACCAAAACGTCCGCCGAAACCGCCGCCGCCGAAGCGGTCAGCGAAACCGCCACCGCCGAAGCGTTCGCCCCCACCAAAGCGATCACCCCCGCCAAAGCGATCATCGCCGAAGCTGCCAGAGCCAGACCGATCTCCTCCGCCCCAGCCGCTGCTCCGGTTCTCCGCCTGGTTGCGCATTTGTTGCGCACGATCTGCCCAGGCGGTGTCGCCACTTGTCGACTGCCAGCCGCCGGCACCGTGCTGTTCCCAGCCGCTTCCGGCGTTGCGGTACACGTTGCCGTCGCTCCCGGCATAGTGGTCACCGAACAGTCCGCTGGACGTGTAGCTCTTGCTCTGCCCGGTCTGTGCGTTGTAGGCGCTGACCGTGTGCTGGGCACTCATCCCTTCCGGCCCCGCGGTCGCCGATGCGGTCTTCGAGATCGAACTGCCTTCCGGGCCGGTCGCGCTCGCGCTCGAAGCATACGATCGTTGCCCGGTTTCCGTGTTGTAGGAACCTCCACGCGCCACATTGCCGCTCGTGCCGCCCATCGTGTTGAAGGTCCGGTCGTAGCCGCGTTGTGCCTCGCCAGTATAGGGATTGTAGCTACGACCAGCGGCGTAAGAACCGGTGGTTCCTGTGCGGGTATTCGTGTAGCTTCCCGTGGCTACCGTGCCGACGCGCCCACTGGCACTCGAGTACCAGGTCCGCTCACCGGAATAAACCGTGTTTCCCCAATGACCATAAACGCTGGCACTGGTCGATCCGCAGCAGGGATACCCCCAATAGCCGGGGTGATAATAAGCGGCGCCCCAATAGGGTGCTGCCCACGCAGCAGTGGCCAGTCCCAGGCCGTAGCCGAAGGCGAAACCGACATACGGATTGTAGACGGGTGCCGCTGCCACGCCCCAGGTGTAGGGGGCGGCATACCATACGGAACCAATCCACGGCGTGTAAACGTAACCGGTGCCATAGACGACAACGCCATCCGGGGCGACGACAGTACCCAGGTAGCCCGGCGTATAGCCCATATAGACGACTTCGCTGGTCGCGCCATAGACTTGTACGTAGGTTACGAAATGAAGCGGAGAACTGGCGGGAATCGTGTAGATCACGGCCGGGACGTTCCTGGCGACAAACCATGGGCCTGTAATATTCGTCGCCGTGAACCAGACTCCTGCCTTGAGGGCGTAGTAGCTGGTCGCGCTGACCTGGATGATCGGGTTGGCCGAGTTGACCACGTATTGCAGTCCGGTACCGGTGATCGGCCGGTACTGCGGTGCGCCATCGAAAGAGGGCGTGAAGCGCGGCCCCTTATTCAGGGGCACCACCGCCGTCTGCGGGACCGAGTTGGCAATCAGCGCTTCCTGAGCCTGTGCTGTTCCCGCTACCGAAGCCAGGACGACCGCGGCGGGCCCATCCTTCGGGATACGGGCGAAGTCGGCTGGCAGGGCGTTGGCCGCCACGAAGGTCCAGGGTCCGTTCAGCGCTGACGCGCGATACCAGCGCCCCGACATCAGGGTGTAGTAAAGGTTGTCGGCCGTATCGACCAGCACGTCGGCGGTCGTGTTGTTTGCCCAAAGCAGTCCCGTACCGGTAATTGGGACAAAGTTGGGCTGGCCATTGAAAACGATCAGCTCGGCAGGAATCTGGGTCACGTAAATCGTCGGCACCCCATTCATCAGGGATGGCTTCGGATTGGCCTGCGGTCCGCCATCCAGCAGGTCGACGAGTTTCTGGCGTGACAATGTGGCCGCCAGGTCATCGAGTCCGAACGGCGTACGCTGCGCACGTGTCCAGGGCCCGGCCAGCGAGCTGGCTGACAGCCAGCCATCGAAAACATGCAGATACCAGGTCATGCTGTCGAGGCGCGGGCGCGCGATCAGCGCCTGCGTATTGAGCACCCGCTCGAAACGGCTGTCGGGAACCGGCTTGATCACCGGAGTGCCGTCGATCGGTACGAGAATCGCCGGCGACGTGCTGACAAGAACGTGCGGTGGGTCATTGTTGATCGCCACGGGCTGCGGTTTACCCGTTTGCGAGGCAGCAAGCTGCCCCTGCAACAAGTCGAGCGACATTGTCGCCATCACCGCGGGGATTGAGTTACGAAGCTGGCCGAGAGCGTCAAGACCGTTATCGGGGAACGTCGGGAAGCTGGCCTTCGACAGGACCAGATCGGATAGTCGTACAGTGCGCGTGAGGCGGTCGACATCGGTGCGTGCGCTGCCCCAGACGACACCAAAGGTCTGCTCGTTGCCCGCGTTCGGCTTGATGGCGATGGCGGCGCGGAAGTGCAGCTGATTTCCCTGCCAGCCTTCGACCTGCGGCAGGTAGATCAGCGCGGAGGCGTTCGCCAGGGTCACCTGTCGTGGCCAGGGGTCCGCCAGAGCCTGCGTGTTGGCCGACGGTTGCGAAAGGTCCTGCTGGCGTTGCGCGGCCGCTCCGGTCGAACCGGTTGGTGTGTCAAGGGCACTGGCCACCGCAAGCGTCGGCAGAGCATTGTTTGCAAGGCTGTCGTTCATCGCCAGCGAGGTATCCTGGGTGGCGCATCCCAGTGGCAGAACGAGGCTGACGGCAAACAGACCGGTAACGAGGGAGCGTGCGGGCATGGGCAGGGTCCTCATGGCAGACGGGGGATTGGGCGAAAGTCGTTGCTCGCGCAGTATGGAGTTGCCGCGGATGATGGTCAATCCTGACGTGATCGATCCGATGGGCGGCAGTCTCGACCATGCGCCGGGCATTGCACGCGGGGCATACGCCGCGGTCCTGGCAGGAGAAGGCTACAGACAAGTCGTGTCCGCTTGGTCCGCAGCGGGCACGGGCGGAAAGCCACGCACCAGCCGTTGAGTTGGCCAAGGTGCGGGAACGAACGCATTCAACTGGCGGAAGGGTCAACGCCGGACTGGTCATCCCCGGCCGAACCAACACGTCACTGCAGTCAGTTGCGCCGGCTCGCGCGATGTACGTAGAAGCGCACCGGCGCAGCGACCAGCAGCTCCTGCCCCGAGCGATTGACCACAACTACCTCGAGCGCATGCTCGACCTGGTCGCGCGCTGCCATCTGCCATTCATCGGCAGTGACGTCGAACTGCAGCGACGTCCGCCGTTCGGGCAATAAGGTTCCGTCGAGGCGGACGGCAATGACATCACCCCGTTCGATTTTCAGCGGCGGCTCGAGGATCAGCGCAACGGAAAACTGACCGGTATTGGAATGGACCGTGCCACCTTCCTCGGGCTGCGTGATCTGCAGGCCGGTGTATGTAGCAGCAGCCGGCGGCGACGGGGGCAACGTCGGCGCTGCCGGCGAGTCCATGACGTTGACCGGTGGCAGATCCACTTCGCGGGCATCCGGAGTCGGCATGTCCGAAAACACCGGACCCGCCCGGTCATGGCTCTCGTAAACCGGTTGTGCCGCCGCCAGCGTCGCGACCAGCAGGCCGGTCAGCAGGAAGAAACGCGTGCGCATGATCTTCTCCCCCGATTGGCCTTCGTGCCGTCTTCAGCTCTCGCTGCCCGCCGGCGTCCCTACTTGATCCAGAACGGCCTGCAATTTGGCCTCCTCATCGTGCGTCAACGACGTCTTGATGACCTTGCCACCGGTGCCCTGCAGTTCCTCAAGCACCTTGTCGGGAGTCGCCTTGCGGACGAGGACGAAGAGCACCGAGCTGCCGTTGTTGAAGGTCGCTGCCAGGTTCTTCATGAAGTCGTCGTTGATTCCGACATCGGAAAGCGCTCCGCTGACGGCACCGGCACCTGCCCCGACCGCGAGGCCGAGCAGTGGATTCATGAAGATCAGACCGATCAGGGTTCCCCAGAAGCCGCCGCTGAGGGCGCCGCTGGCGGTGAGGTTGTACATCTGGTGCAGCTTGACCTTCCCCTTCTCGTCCTTCACCGCCACCACTGCGTCCTCGAGGTCGATCAGATAGTCCTGCTGCAGCCTGCGCAGCTTGGTGCGGACCTCCTCCGCCCGGAACTGGTCGTCGTAAGCGACCACGATCAGATTGCTCATCAGCGTTCTCTCCTGTTTGAGGTTGATAAAGGGATCCACGGCGGAACTCGTCCCGCTGCCTCCGTGACGCCGCCTGCACCGGCAGTTGCGGCTGATTCCCGTGATGCCTGTGCCTGTTATCTCCGCGCCTGTTGTGCCCTTCGTGTCCACGGTCGCTGCTGCGCCGACGATACTCGGCCGAGGTGTCGCGCGGAACGTCCAGGGCCAGCATTTCCGCGACTTCTGGCTCGTCCTCGGCAAGATCGGCCAGCAATTCCTCATCCGAGAGATCCAGCGGCCGGAAATTGTGCCAGTCAAGGATAGGAGATCCCATGCCACTTCCGCAAGTGTTCTAGTGTTCTAAGCACTGACCAGCCCTGACAGTCGCCGTGATTCGGGGAAAGCGTGCCGACGGAACCGGAAAACCTCGCCAGAGGCGCCGCGCGAAGATGGCCGTGGCGCAAGCGATGCCTGTACAGTCATCGGCGCGATGAAGTAGTGCATGAGCTGGCGATAACGGCGGCGATCAGGAACCCACCGATCGTCTACGCCCGGCAGGCAAACCTGACTACCGGGTCGCAGAAGGTCAGCATCGGCACGGTGGCACCCCCGCAGGCGCGAGAACTAAAGGATGTGGCGTTGTAGCCATACGGACAGCAGGCGAGCCCAGTATTTGCAGAGCGTGGTTGCAATGCCGTTCGGAAGCCATCTGCCGGGCCCGTTGAGGCGATTTCTTGGCGCGGGCAGGATTTTCGGCCGGCGATCGCGATTCACAGAGGCCGCCTGAGGTCTTCCTGGGCGTAGGCGACAGTGCCTGCGGTGGGAGTTTCGGGGGCTATCGTTCGGGGTGGGCGGTTTCATCGTGGTCAAGGTTCTGGCGGCGACGGTCTGAGCGACTGTGCTCGGGTCGCCTGGTGGAAGGCAACGCGGATCGCGACGTCACGGCAAGGAGCCAGGACGTCCGAGTAGGGTTTTCGACGCTGCTGTCGGCGGTTCTGCGTCGCTCTTGACCTGCCGCTGCGGACTCCTACAATCGTCATCGCCTTTGCTGTCTGGACGCTTTGGTGCAAGGACGTTTCCTTGCCACGGCCACACCAGCGGTTGCACCGAGCGCTTGCTGCGCGGCAGATGGACGCTATTCGTTCGAGTTCGAGCCGCAGCTCCTGACAGCGGCTTTGGCGAGTTCGCTGAATGAGTAGCCGAGGAGAGCCGCGGTGATTCGCAAAATCGTTTCCGGAGGACAGACCGGCGCCGACCGGGCTGCTCTCGACGTCGCGCTTGATCTTGGTATCACGTGCGGTGGGTGGGTGCCCAAGGGGCGTCTTGCCGAAGACGGCGAGATCCCAGTTGACTATCCGAATCTGGTTGAGGCGGAGGATGCAGAGCCGAACACCCGCACGGCCCTGAACATCCGCGACTCGGACGCCACGCTCATTCTCTCCCAGGGTGAGCTGCACGGCGGCTCGATGTTCACCGCGTCCACGGCCATCAGGTTAGGTAAGCCGCACCTCCACGTTGATCTCGCTCGCCTCAGTGTTCCTGACGCAGTACGCGAAATCACCCGGTGGCTTGCGTTAACCCGCCCCGCAACGCTCAACGTAGCCGGACCGCGAGCGAGCAACGATCCCCTTATCTACTCGAAGACGAAACGGGTACTGGAGGCCCTTCTGCTGTACGACGATTGATCGACCGCCGTTTTCCTGCCCAGTAGCGCTCTCCAGCAGCTTGATCGACTCATCGGCCTGGGACAGGAAGAAGAAACAGCAGCGCCACTCCTGATCGAGGTCCTTGATGTACGCGCGCACCTCGGGGATCTCGAACGGCTCACGCGGGGTCGACGTTGTAGCCTTCGACAACCAGGCTGAGCCGGCCGCAGAACTCGGGCGCAGTTTGCCGGTCAGCGGTCAGTCTGTCCAGGAGCTGCAATGGCTCGGCGACATCGCAGGTTTCGACCTGACGCCGGGAGAACATCAGAATGACTGGGTAGGTGACAGCGCGGTGCAGGCGCTCGGGCATTGGGGCGTGGTTGGAGTGGGCAGCTGCGGCAGGATGGCGGCTGACCCACTGCCGTCACTCGCCGTGCCGCAGTGATCGACTGCAATGCAGCTACACCAGTCACTGGGTGCAGTATGGCGTCGACCGGCAAGCGGGCAAAAGCGGCCAATGATCGGCGAGATGAAATCCCCCCTTTTCGGTCATTCGTCTTGTGGAAACCGAGTGCGAAACGGACCGCCTCGACGCCCGGTGTTCCACCGGCACAAACGATGAACCCCACCGATCAAGCAGGGCTGTCATCACACGCTGCGCAGTACTGCCTGCGCCGACGTGGCGCTACCAAAGCGACGACTCCGAGTCCCAGAAGGGCGAGGGTGCCCGGCTCCGGGACCGTCGATCTGAGTGGAGGCGCGACAAGCGCGACGCCATAGCCGTCCGCGCGGTCGAGTTCGAAGTCCCAATCGGTTGCAATGCGGAAACTGCCTTGATCGAACTTGAAGGCGATATCCGCAACGAGGTCGCCTAGTAGGGAGCTACGGTAGTAGAGATCCAGAAGCAGGCCATCGCTGAGATCTATCCGGTACACGCCTCCACCACTGCGACCAAGCATGTCTACGCTGCCGGCCAAGAATCCCTCGATGTAGACGTCGACGCGGCCTGAGTAGGTTTCGTCGGCCGTGATCCACCTAAACTGCGGAAGCCCTGCACGATGCATGTCGGGCAGTCCCGGACCAGCCACGTCCAGAAAGAACGCGTTAATGAACGTCGGGTCGAGTTCAAGGCTAGTTGCGCTGTCCAATGGAGAGAAGACTCGGCCCTGCGTCGCTTCGCCCGGCTGAGGATTCTCGACTTTCTCCTGCTTGACCTTTGCGATGTTCCCGTCGGACCCAAGGTAGATCGTCGCCTTCTTTTGTCCCTTTTCAGCAGTATCTAGTCCTTTTGCGATCTCCACGAGGAACTTGCCCGATCCGGCGGTGCCATCGAGGATGAGGTTCTTCTTCGTTGCGTTTTCATCGACTGGCGAGGGGCGCTCATCGCCTCGCGCAAGGTCACCTCCCGCCAGGTTGTCGTATGCAAACAGGATGCGGTCGTCCGAGAAGCCCGCTCCAATGAGGCCCCGGTAGAGCTGGTAGGCGCCAGCGCCGGCGGCGCGGTCGTAGTTGTACCAGACAAGGGAACGACTCTTGTCGTCCAGCGAGACTTTGGACTGGTTCCCAGCAGCCGAAAACTGAAGCCTTGATGTCTTTGCTCCAGCTTGATCGTAGTCGCCTGTCTTGGCAGCGTCGTAAAGCTGTTGGATCGTGCTGTTCGGGTGGGACAGCAGTTGCTTAACCCAGACCGCTTCCCAGCCATGTATCCACTTGTCGGGGTCCGTCTGGGACTTGAGGCCTTCGAAGCGTTCGTAAACTTTGGAGTCGGTCTCCGCAAACCGCTCGACCTTCGACTGATCCCGCGAAGTCGTGACGCTCCACTTGCCGACTTGGTTCATGAGTTTGGCGCCGATCTCAGTGGCGAACCCGCCGGACATGCAGGCCGAGATCACAACCGTGAGATCGTCGAACTTCCCGCCCAACGCTTTCCTGATTGATTCGGCTAACTGATAGTCGAACACTTTTTCGCTGTCGGGCGCTTGGAGGTAAGAGTGAGTTTCGGTCACGGCTCCAGCCAGCGCGTCCGGCATAGCTACGGCAAGACATAGAACCATCAAGGCCTGCGCCAGCTGGGAAGGTTTTAATCCGCGCCTCGGCAACCGGGTCGGGTGCTCGCATTGTGTAGCCCGTGGGTTCTCGAACCCGAGTACGTAGTCGTCGCAGGCCAACAGACTAGCACGAGGCGGTATGCCGGGCGATTGCCGGCAGGCAAAGGCGGCCTGTGTGTGCTGATCGCAGCCGTCAAGACAGGACAAAACCGATGACATTGCATCTACCTCCACGGACGTGCTCGAAGCCCCTGAGACCGCGGCGTTAGGATGGCGTTAGCAACCTCCCAAGCTCTGTTGCTGGCAGTCGGTGCTCGGGGTATTCTGCGATGCTCACAAATCTACGCGTCGCTTGCACCGGACCCTGCGTTTGTCTTTTCTATCGTATCGGGTGCGGCCATAGGTTGACCTAGATCAAGCATGACGCGAATGCTAGACTGAGCCGAAGACCTCGCGCGACCCGCTGTTTCCAACAGGAGGAATACCGATGATCGCCGACAGCCGGGCGTCCATACTCCGCACCATGATCGACAACATCCCTGCGGCGGTTTCCCTGTTCGACGCCGAGATGCGTTTGGTCGCCTGTAACCGGCAGTTGATCGACCTGCTGGAGTTTCCCGAGGCGATGTTCGTCGGGCAGATGCCGACGCTGGAAGAACTGGCGCGCTTCAACGCCCTGCGCGGCGAATACGGGCCGTGCGATGTCGATGAAATGGTCGCAGCCTTCATGGCACGGGCACGCCAGCGGCTGCCGCATCATTTCAAGCGCACGCGACCCAACGGAACGGTGCTGGACATCCGGGGCGCGCCGTTGCCTGACGGGGGCTTTGTCACCTTCTATTCCGATATCACCGAGCTTACGGCCTCGCAGCAGGATCTGGAGCGCCACGTCGAATACCTGCGCTCGGTCGTGCGCCACCTGCCGCAGGGGGTCTCGGTGTTCGACGAACACCTGCGCCTCAAATACTGGAACCAGATGCTGCTCGACGTCCTCGAACTGCCGGCCGAGGCGGTGCATCAGGATGTCTCCTTTGATGATCTGACCATCTTTCCGGCGCGGCGCGGCGAATACGGTCCCGGTGCGCCGGAGGACCACGTCGCCGCCCGGCGCAAGCTGGCGCTGCAGTTCCAGGCGCATCGCTTCGAGCGCACCCGTCCCGGCGGGCGCACGCATCTGGTCGAGGGGCGGCCGATGCGGCATGGCGAGAACGTGATCGGCTTCGTTACCACCTACACCGACATCACCGACCGCAAGCAATCGGAGCTTGCCCTAGAGCGGCAGAATGCCATGCTGCAGGCTCTGGTTGCCAACATGCCCGGCGGCGTCACGGTATTCGACGAAAACCTGAAGCTTGCGCTGTTCAATGCCGAAGCCAAGCGCCTGCTTGAGTTTCCCAACGAGTATGCCGCCCTGCAGCCTAGCTTTGCCGATGTCATCCGCTACAACGCCGAGCGCGGCGAGTACGGCGATGTCGATGTGGAAAAGACCGTCGCCGAGATGGTGGAGCGCGCCCACCATCCGGTCGCGCATCACTTCGAGCGCACGCGCCCTGACGGCACAACCATCGAGGTGTCCGGGGCGCCGCTGCCCGGCGGCGGCTTCGTCACCATCTACCTCGACATCACCCAGCGCAAGCTCACCGAAAACGAGTTGCGACGGCGCAATCAGGTCTTCCAGACCCTGTTGGACAACATTCCGGGCGGCGTCACCCTGTTCGACAAGGAGATGCGCCTGGTCGCCAGCAATGCCGAGTACGCCCGCCTGCTCGATTTTCCGCCCGAACTGTTCGAGGGAGAGCCAACGCTGGAGCGATTCTTCCGCTATAACGCGGAGCGCGGCGAGTACGGCAAGATCGACGACATCGACGCCTCGGTGGCGGCGCTGCTGGCGCGCGCAGCCACCCAGCAGCCGCATGTGTTCGAGCGCACGCGGCCCAACGGCACGGTGCTGGAGATCCGCGGCTTGCCGCTGCCGGATGGCGGCTTCGTCACCATCTATACCGACATCACGGAAAAGCACGGCGCTGCCGAGGCCATCGAACGCCTCGCGCACCGCGATACCCTCACCGGGCTGGCAAATCGCTACAACCTCGAAGCCCGGCTCGACCACGCGCTGGCCGAAGCCCTGCGCCACAAGACCCAGGTGGCAGTGATGTTCCTCGACATGGACCGCTTCAAGGCGATCAACGATACGCAGGGCCATTCGGTGGGCGATGGCTTCCTGATCGAAGTGGCGGCCCGACTGACCTCGAGTGTCCGGAACTGCGATATCGTGGCGCGGTTTGGTGGCGACGAATTCGTCGTCGTCCTGACCGACATCGCGGATTCCCGGCACATCGAGACCGTCGCCCGCAAGATCGTCGACGCCATGGCCGCCCCCTTCAACGTCGTCGGTGTCCGGATCCAGTCCTCGGTCTCGGTCGGCATCGTCGTGTTTCCCGACGACGCACGCGACCGGCATTTGTTGCTGCGCAATGCCGATATCGCCATGTACCACGCCAAGCGCAGCGGGCGTGGGCAGTACCAGCGTTTCGACGCGTGCCTGTCGGAACTAGTGTTGAACCGCACCCGCATGGAGGTCGATCTGCGCAACGCGCTGGAGGCAGGCGAGTTCATTTTGCATTACCAGCCGCAGATCGCCAATGACGGCGAATGCGTCGTCGGCTTCGAGGCGCTAGTGCGCTGGAAGAAGGATGGCGGCCTGGTGCCCCCCGACCAGTTCATTCCCATCGCCGAGGAAACCGGCCTGATCGAGGCGCTCGGGGCATGGGTGCTGGAGGAAGCCTGCAATGCTGCCGTGCGCTGGCAGGCGCGCCGCGGCGGCGCGACCCGCGTCGCGGTCAACCTTTCGCGCCGCCAGCTTAAGGACCCGTGCATCGTCGGCCTAGTGCGCAAGGTTCTCGGCCGCACCGGCCTTGCACCCGCGCTGCTGGAACTCGAGGTCACGGAAACCGCGGCGATGGACAATCCGCAGATCGCGATCGAGAACCTGCGCGCGCTGAAGTCGCTCGGCATCGGGCTGGCGATCGATGACTTCGGCACCGGCTACTCCTCGCTGGCCTACCTCAAGTTGCTGCCCATCGATCGGCTGAAACTCGACCGCACCTTCGTCAAGGACATCGAGGACGACACCAACGATGCGGTGATCTGTACCGCCACCATCGGACTGGCACACAATCTCGGCCTCAAGGTCGTCGCCGAAGGTGTCGAGACCGCAGCCCAACTCGCATTTCTGCGCTCGCTCGACTGCGACGAGTTGCAGGGCTATTACTTCAGCCCTCCCCTGCCGGAGAGCGAGGCACGCGAGTACGGGATGGGATAGCCGCAATCATGTTGGAGAAACGCAACACGGCGTTGCCGGGCATCTTGGCGCCATAGTGAGCCTGGCCGAGGCGCAGCAGAAAGCGCTGGAACCGATCTGGGAGAGCAAGACCGAAACGGCCAGTCGCCTGCGCGGTCGAATCGAGTCCGGGCTGGGCCACCACCAGCGGTTACCGTACCGGCGAGAACCCTGCCCGATGGAAAGGCCCTCTGGAAAGAATGCTGGCGACGATCAGCAAGACAAGCCGGACGAAGCACCATCCATCGCTGACGTAACCAGGAGCGCAGCAATGACCAAAAGCCTTCCATCGTATTGACATGGACCTCATGGAAGCCACCGCCATCCTCATCGCAGGCGTACTCGCCCCGGCTGTGGCCCACCGTCTTGTGTCCGTAACCCCACTCGGGCAGGCGAGCGTAGAGGTCATACTCGTCCGTATAGACGGGTCAGGGTGAATCGTCTGGCCACGCTCCCTGATGGCCTGCATCAGCCCATCATTGCCCCTCCACAGACCAAGATGTTTCCGAATCCACATCCCCAGGCCGAAGTGTAGCCCGATGAGTTGCGCCTGCGCCAGGTCGGCGATGCTCGCCCTCTCCTCGTCCGACAGGGTAGCGATCACCACGCCGACTCCCTCATCAATCGTCGCCGGCCATTGATTCTGGAGCATCACCGTTCGCTCTTCCGCCACATCCTACCAAGCAGGCAATGCGACCCCGCAAACAGACGACAGCCCCTCCTCTTCCGGCAATTCCATCGACTTGGCAAGGTGGTTCATGTCCTTCATCATTTCGCAAGTGTCTATCAAATCCATTACAGTCGCACCTATTGCCACCGCGGCCCCGACAACTGGAAGCGCTTTCCCGGACAAGGTCGAAGCGCTGCGAACGGTACCCCTGGAAAGCCTCGCGGTAGTGCGCTTCAAGATGTCATGCGCCACGCCTCGCATCTCCTCGTGCCGCTTCTCATACCACTGTGCCCGTACGGTTACTTTGATCATTTCTGCCTGAAGAGCACTGGTGTGCGCGATGAGTGTGTTTACGGCGTCCACCAGGATCAGGGTACGATGCGCCAGGTTCTTTTTCTGCAATACCACGCGCTCATTCTCGGATAGCAGATCCTGATTCCGGGATACGAGGTGCTCATTCTGAGATCTCAGTTCTCGCGTACCCTCAACGGCGCGCCTTGCGACCTCGGTTGGGCTATTCTGGAGCACTCCGACACCCACCGTCGCTCGTGCGATGCTTTCCAGAAATCCGTAGGCTTTCGCATGCACGCTGTTATCGGTCAGCGTTAAGAGATTGATCATCACTAGACCCAGCAAGACAACGGCAACAGCGATCGCCTGTGACTTCTTCCTGACCGCGCTGAAGGCACTATCCATTTTGTTCCTCCTTACCGTGTACCACGCCGCCAATCCCAGGGAGGAATCGGGTGACCATCGGCCCACAGGCCGGCACGCTTCGCACGAGCTTCCTGCTCGGCGAATTGATATCGCCCCGCATCCTCGGGCGACTGCTTCTTCGCGTATTTCTGATACCACCAGGCGAAGCCGACCGTGAGTTGTACGAGGTCGGCTTCAAGCGTTTTGGGACACCGTTTTGTTCGGCAGTTCGGGTCTGCGACCATGACCTTTCCAATGATGCGCTGGTAGCGGTCGGGCTTGTGCTACTGGACATCGACTTCCTTTCCGAACAAGGGAGCCGACATGGATTGCTTCGAGCGCTGCCCTAAGGGTTGGGACTTCTCAAGGGCATCGATGCCGGTGAGCCGGATCTCGTTCTGTTCGTGGTTGGCGTCTAGGAACATGGTGGAATGGCGGCTGGCAGGAAAGCCATCGGCGCCTCTGAAGTTGAAGGACCTGATGCTGTATTTTCCGCTAAGTGGTCGGGGTAGATGAAGCATTTCGGCGTCGGTCGTGAGTGATCGACTGTGCTGTAACGGGGGGCGGCCTGTCCCCACTAGAATAAACGCATATAGAGGCGGATTCCACCCTCAACCCCGGAAACCAACTGCCTCCGAGCCGCCGCAGCCCTGATTCCGATCATCGAGTCTGGCTTGGCCGACTCACGACTCTCCATTGAGCGGGCTGCGCTCATGGCCTCGTTCGGCAAATAAGCGTCCGAGAACCCGCCGGCTGGCCCCGAGCAGAGCTTCGGCAGCCTCTACCTACGCGATGTGCAACTTTTACTCTGTGACCAGCCCTTCGAAATCCAGCAGGGGTCGTCCCAAGGACTGGTTGAGCAGGACGCACAAGGGATGGGCGGCGACTTTCCTGTAGATACGGGAAACCAACTGCCAGAGCATCCGTGCTCCGGTACGTTCGGCGGAGAAGCGTTCGGCAAGCTGCCCGATGACGGTCTCAACACGGCGGCGTACCGAGACGATGTGGTCGACGAGGGATTTGGGGCGCGAGTCCATCATGTTCCTGCGCAAGGGAGAATGGAGAGTCATGCCCATCGCGGATAAATCCTCGGTCAGAATGGGACGGATGAACCCTTTGTTGCCGAACAACGCCCCGCGACTGTACTCCAACGGCAGGTCAAAGAGGGCGTCACGTTCATCGATATGGGCCGCCCTCGAGGCTACCCCCGTGATGATGCCGTCCGCCGTCGTGAGCACGAGGCCATGGAAACCAAAGTAATGCTCATCTTTTGAGGCGCAGAAGCCCCAACCCGCCTCGCCCCGGAAGAGGGTGCGGCGACCGACCCGCCTGGGGTGGCACACGGGCACGGGGAATCCGTCCACGAGATGCACTTTCGCCGCGAACGCCTCCAGCGTCCTTGCCCAGTGCTGGTGCAGAAAGGCTTCGATATGGCCGAGGTTGGCTAGTTGCCGGACGAAAGTCGAACGGTCGCCCAGACTCGGGAACCCTGCGGCCCAATGCCGGAGGAAGTACTTCCAAACGGCCTTGTCACTTTGGTATCCGAGGACGGTACCGACGAACGCCATTGTCAGGGCCTCAGCATCCGACAATTTGGGGGGAAATCCTCGCTTGCGCGGGTTCCCCCCAGGAACGACAATGTTCAGCGCCTCGCAAACAAGGCAGTAGACAGTGACCATGAAGGTTTCGAGGGGCATGGCTGACTCTGAGGGTTGCGAACCCGGTATAGGTCAGCACGACTTCTCATTAGTTGCACATCGCGTTCTACCTGTTCCATGGCGCCATCAGCGCTGCCCTGAAGTGCTGTGGCGATGCCTTCGCTTCGCCTGTCTTTCGACCATCATCGGCGCCATCCAGAACGACGATCACCACTTCACAACCGACGCCCTGATCGTCGCAGGGATCCATGTTGCCGACAGGTTTGCGCGCCCGGCGAACACCTGGCGCGACGAGGCAGCCGCTGGAGGGCTGCAACCATGAGCACGACACAGCACGCGACCCCGACCGCAGCCAATCCCTACTTCGTGCCGGCTGGCAGCCTTGCATAGTTCTTCGTGATCAGCGAAGGCATTTCGACCGATGATGAGCTGGATGGCGCTTCGATGTTTCTGGATACGGCTATCAGCGTGGCCAGGAACCCAGAAGATCTGGAGGCCAACACGATATTTGCCGTTCGCCACCTTGCAGAAATCGCGAAAGCCTTTGACGACACGGTTGTCGATTCACTCATTGAAGCCCGAAGGGCAGCAGATCAGGCCACGTTGACGGCTTGGAAAGCTATTGCAGCAGCGAACACGAAAGCATGTTGCAGAGATTTCAGGAAGTTGGGATTTTTACGCCGAATCGAAGGCCGCTTGCTTGATATCGGACCAGACCCGGACGTGCACCGGGATTTTCCTTGGTGCGGCGATGGTTCAGGGCAAGGTTCATGGTTTCCGGCAAGGTTTCCGTCACCGGCGCATGGACCAATCTGGCGCCAGGGACAAGACGAAGCGCGATGTTGCTGGCGGCGGCCAGACCGATCTGATTCAGCACATCGTCAGACAGACCGCCGATCAAGTAACGCTGCCTACATTTTTGTGACAGGCACGGAATCCTCAAGCTGAGGCTTTGTTGTCTCACGACATGCCATGCAATCGCATCAGATTTGATGGGATCAATGATGGTATTCCCATTTTCATAAACCTGAAACCCTTGCTACGACTGTCTTTTCTGGCTGTTACTGGCGGAGAGAGCGGGATTCGAACCCGCGTTAGGAATAATCCTAAACACGCTTTCCAGGCGTGCGACTTAAACCGCTCATCCATCTCTCCGGGAGGAGGCGGATTGTAACAGAAGGCGGGGCAAACACCAAACCAGACAGCAATTCTGCAGTTCTCCCCCTGGGCGACCCGTCTGCGCCCAGGAAAGTGCACCCGGCGTAAAATGTCGTCCTTTGACGGCTGCCAGAGGTCGCATCAACTCATGCCTCACACCAATCACGCGCTGCCAGGAGCTGTGCGCCTGCGCCCGGCGAACCCGCTGCAACGCCTGTTGGCCCTGCGCCGGGTTGAAGTGCTGACCCAGGCCGTGGTCCTGGTCCTGGCCGTGACCTGGCTGAAAATCCCGCTCGATGTCGTACCGATGAGCGCCGCCATCGCCCTCCTCGCCGCTGTCAATCTGCTGACTCAATGGCGCATCCACAAGGGTGGCCGCTGTTCCGAAAGCGAAATCTTCGCCCATCTGGCCATCGACGTCGGCATCCTCGCGCTGCTGCTCTACTTTGCCGGAGGCTCGACCAATCCCTTCGTTTCGCTGTTCCTGCTGCCACCCACCCTGGCTGCGGCGATGCTGCCGGCACGGCAGGCCTGGGCGATGGCGGGGATGACCCTGGTTGCCTACACTTTTCTGATGTTCTGGAAGTTGCCGCTGCCTCCCCCGCAAGGCGATCTCGCGCAGTTCGAAGCCTTGCTTGCACGCGCCACCGGCAGTGCCGGCGAACATGCCGCGCACGGCAGCGGCTTTGCCCTCCATGTACTGGGCATGTGGTTGAATTTCGTGATCAGTGTCGGCGTCGTCGCCTTTTTCCTGACGCGCATGGCCAACGCCCTCAAGGAGCGTGAACGCGAACTCGCCGCTGCCCGCGAAGAGGCGCTGCGGAACGAGCAGATTCTCTCGCTCGGCACCCTCGCCGCCGGCGCAGCGCACCAATTGGGGACGCCGCTCGGGACGATGGCCGTGGTGATCCGCGAACTCGAACTCAAGCACACAGACCCGGCCGAATGGCAGGAAGACCTGCAACTGTTGCGTGAGCAGGTCGATCGCTGCAAACAGACGATCTCGCAAATCCTCGCTGCGACTGGCCAGGAGCGTGACGAAAGCCTGCGTTCGCTGCCGCTCGACGCCTACCTGCACCGTCTACTCGACGAATGGCAGATCATCCGTCCGCACGCACGGCTCAGCGTGACGCTGCAGGGTGCGCAGCCGGCACCGCTGATCGCCGCCGACCGTACACTCGCACAGGCGATCCTCAACCTGCTCGACAATGCTGCCGATGCCAACGGCAGCAGCCCGGAAGCACTCCGATTTTCCGCAAGCTGGGATGCCGGGCAACTGCTCGTCGAGATACTCGACCGTGGCACCGGCCTCGATGCAGCAACGGCACAACACCTTGGCGAAGCCTTTTTCAGCACCAAGGTCGATGCTCAGGACCGACCACGCGGTATCGGCATCGGCCTGTTCCTCAGCAACGCCGCCATCGAACGTTTCGGTGGCAGGGTTGAACTCTGCAACCGCGATGATGCGCATGGTGGCGCCCGCACCCGTGTCACCCTGCCCCTGCACCGCCTGAAAGGCTGATGCCATGATTGCCACTCCCGAAGCAAATCAGGCAGACGACGAACGGTCGACGCTGCTGCTGGTCGATGACGACGACGCATTCCGACGCGTTCTTGGACGTGCCCTGGACCGTCGTGGTTATGCCGTGACCGTTGCCGCCAATGTCGCCACGGCGATCGCCAAGGCCCAGACCCAGGCACCCGAGTACGCGGTCATCGATCTCAAGATGCCGGGCGCATCGGGACTGGTGCTGATCGAGAAACTGATCGAACTCGACCCGAACACGCGCATCGTCATGCTCACCGGCTACGCCAGCATCGCCACCGCGATCGAGGCCATCAAGCTCGGCGCTGTCCACTACCTGGCCAAACCCTGCGATGCCGATGCCGTCGTTGCAGCGCTCAACAAGGGCAACAGCGGTGATTCGGCGATTCCGGTTGCCGGCTCACCGCTGTCGATCGATCGGCTCGAGTGGGAGCACATCCAGCGCGTGCTGGCCGAGCATCAGGGCAATATCTCGGCCACCGCACGCGCCCTGAAAATGCACCGCCGCACGCTGCAGCGCAAGCTCGGCAAACGTCCGAGCCGGGAATAAGACGCCGGAACAGGAACATCAGGAAACAGGAAACAGGGGATTGGAGGAATGGCCTTGACCGAACCTACGCAAGCTGTACTGGAGCGCATGCGCATCGACAAATGGCTGTGGGCGGCACGCTTCTACAAGACGCGCTCGCTGGCAGCGCAGGCGATCGCCGCCGGCCACGTCAAGATGGACGGTCACACCGTCAAGGCGGCACGCGAGCTGCGCTGTACCGACCGCCTCGAAATCGCCATCGGCGACGTCGTCTGGAGCATCGTCGTATGCGGCCTCAACGAACAGCGCCGCCCGGCAAGCGAAGCGCAGCAACTCTACGAGGAAAGTGCAGAGAGCCGCGCGCGGCGCGCGGCGGCCCGGGAAGCCCGGCAACTGGCGCCGGTTCCCGGCAGCGAGCTGCGTGGTCGGCCAACCAAGAAGGCGCGGCGGCAGATCAGGGGCTTCAACGAGAATGCCGCGTGAGCGATCGACTCCTGGCAGACGCCCTCGTTCTGGTCCATTTGCTGTTCATCGTCTTCGTCGTTCTCGGAGGCGTGCTGGTACTGCGCTGGCCACGGCTGGCGCTGGCCCACCTCCCGGCCGTCTGCTGGGGCGCCCTGGTCGAGTTGACCGGCAGGGAGTGTCCGCTGACGCCACTGGAAAATCGCTGGCGACAGGCTGCCGGCGAAGCTGGCTATCGCGGCAGTTTCATCGAGCATTACCTGCTGCCGATCATCTATCCTGCCGAACTCACACGCAGCATGCAGTTCACTCTGGGCGCCGTGGTGATCGTCGTTAACTGTTCCCTGTACGGCTGGCTGGTCTATCGCGGGCACACCCGCTCGAAACAGACTTCGGGACTTCGTCCGGAGCGTCGAACATAGGCAAGCCATTTATCCAAAATCACCGAAACAAGTTGAGCATTGCCGGTGACGAAGAGATCAGAGCCGGATGGATGGAACGTTGACAGGCGGAGCACACACACGACCGTCAGGTTTCGTCGCGAACGCAAGGCGATCCCGGCCCCTCGCCAGTACCCCGCCGCGGCGGCGCCGCGACCAGACCGGCGATCATCGTGTCCACCATCGCCGGTGCCGCGGTGTTCAGGTCGAAGGCTTCCGGATGCATCAGCCAGTGCTGGATCACCCCGTGGAAGAACGTCTGCAGCAAGTGTGCCGCGAGATGGCTGTCGGTGTCGGCGGACAGGTGGCCCTGCACGATGGCACGGACGATGATGCGCTCGAGGGCGTTGGCACATTGGCGATCCATTTCGTCGATTTGCGGCGCCCCGTCAGCCGGTTGGGGCAGCCGTTCGGACTTGCAGAGCAGGATATCCAGCACCGCGCGCGTGCGCGGGTTCAGGGCGATCTCGCGCATGGCCTGCACCGACACCGCATGCAGGGTGGCGATGGCGTCGTCACCGTCGCCATCCGCCGCCTGCTCAAGGCGACTTTGCAAGGGCAGCGTGGCGCGGCTGCACATCGCGCCGAACAGTTCGCCCTTGTCGCGGAAGTGCCAGTAGACGGCGCCACGGGTGACACCAGCGGCGCTTGCCACGTCGCCCAGCGTTGCGCTGGTCACGCCGCTGGCACAGAACACCCGCTCGGCGGCATCGAGCAACGCTTCGCGAGTCGCCAACGCCTCGTCTTTCGTCCTTCTCACCATTTCTTCTGTCCCCCTGCATCAAGACTATTTACAAACATTCTTGAATGTACGTAAAATTCGTACCTTCTGCAAGTCGTGTTATCCCGAAACGCGATGCGAGCCAAACGGTCATGACTTTGCAAGACACCCCTCGATGATGAAAGTCATGACCGTTTCACTCCCTTGCAGGGCGCATGCCAGCTTGCGCGCCGGAATCGTTCGATGGGCGCAGAGCATGCTCTGCGAATTCCCCATCTCACCCGACCCTTCACCCGCAAGGGGAAGTGGAGATTCGTGAGTCGCTCGCGACTTTCATAGTAATAAAGGACTCTTCATGTCAGCCTCCCCTGCCCGTCTTTTCTCTCCTTCACTGCTCCTGTTGATCCTCGCCGCGGCGGCCGCTGCCGGTTGCGGGCAGCAGCAGGCGCCCGGCGGCATGGGTGGTTTTCCGCCCCCCGAGGTGACGACGATCAACGTCCAGCCGGCATCATTCCCGGTGACCTTCGAATACGTCGGGCAGACCGCCGGATCGAAGGATGCCGAGGTACGGGCACGGGTCACCGGCATCGTCGAGAAACGACTCTACCAGGAAGGGGCAGCGGTGCGCGCCGGGCAGCCGCTGTTCCTGCTCGACGCCAAACCCTTCGCGGCGCAACTGGCGTCCGCCGAGGCCGAGTTGCTGCGTGCCCAGGCCCAGAAGACCCAGGCCGACCGCGAAGCCGCTCGGCTCAAGCCACTCGCCGAGCGCAAGGCGATCGGCCAGAAGGAAGCCGACGACGCAGCTTCCGCCGCCGAGTTCGCCGCCGCATCGATCAAGGCGGCACAGGCGAAGCTGACCGAAGCCAGGCTCAACCTCGCCTACACACGCGTCGTGGCGCCGATCAACGGTCTGTCGAGCCGCGCCCAGCAATCGGAAGGCAGCCTGGCCAACGCCAATACGACCTTGCTGACGACGGTCTCGCAGGTCGACCCGATCTGGGTGCTGTTCAGCGTCTCCGACAACGAGCAGTTACGGTTGAACAAGGCGATGGCCGACGGTCGCCTGACGCTGCCGCGCGACAATGCCTTCGAGGTTTCGGTGAAGCTCTCCGACGGCTCGACCTTCCCGCGCAGCGGCCGCATCAACTTCGCCGACACGCGTGTCAACCCGCAGACCGGCACCTACGAAATGCGCGCCGAGATCACCAATGCCGACCTCGCGCTGAAGCCGGGCCAGTTCGTTCGCGTTGCGCTCAAGGGTGCACAGCGTCAGGGTGCGCTGGCAGTGCCACAGGTGGCGGTACTCGAAGGACCGCAGGGCAAGTTTGTCTACGTCGCCGGCAAGGACCAGGACGGCAAGGACATTGCCGTCCCGAGACCGGTGATCGTCGGCGACTGGTCCCGGAGCGACGGTACGAACGTCTGGCTGATCGAATCGGGGCTCGCCGCCGGTGACCGCGTGATCGTCGACGGGCTGGCGCGGATCATGATGCCGAACTCGCCGGTACGCATCAGCGAGCCCGCCACCACGTCCCTCCCCGGCCAGCCGCCGGTTGCCGCAGCGCCGGCCGCCGACCCAGCAACCCGATAAGCGGAGTATACGTCCCGATGTTCTCTCGCTTCTTCATCGACCGCCCGATCTTCGCGGTGGTCATCTCGGTGTTGCTCATCGTTGCCGGCCTGGCGGCGATGCGCTCACTCCCGATCGCCCAGTACCCGGAAATCGCACCGCCGGTGGTCACGGTGCAGGCCACCTATCCCGGTGCCTCGGCCGAAGTGCTCGAATCGACCGTCGCAGCGCCGCTCGAAAACGCGATCAACGGTCTGCCCGGCATGATCTACATGTCGTCGAATTCATCGTCGAACGGCCTCACGCAGATCCAGGTGACCTTCGAGATCGGCACCCAGATCGACATCGCCGCGGTCAATGTCAGCAACCGCGTCAAGCAGGTCGAATCGCGGCTGCCGCTGGAGGTACGCCGCCAGGGCGTGACCGTCGAGCCAGGCTCTTCGGCGTTCCTACAGGTGCTCGCCTTCTATTCGCCCGACGGCCGCTATGATGACCTGTTCACCTCGAATTACGTGACGCTGAATGTTCTCGACCGTCTGAAGCGGCTGCCGGGAACGACCAATGTGCAGATCTTCGGCGCCAAGGACTACGCCATGCGCATCTGGCTCAAGCCTGATCGCCTGGCGCAGTTGAAGCTCACCCCCGGCGACGTCGCCAGTGCGATCAACGAACAGAACGCGCAGTTCGCCGCCGGCAAGGTCGGCCAGTCGCCGATCAGCAAGGGCCAGGACCTGGTGTACACGGTCACTTCCAAGGGTCGCCTCGCCGACCCGGCGCAGTTCCGGGAGATCATCGTCCGCGCCAACCCCGACGGTTCGACGGTGCGTCTCGACGATGTCGCGCGCGTCGAACTCGGTTCGCGCGACTACGAGTTCAACGGTCGCTACAACGGCCAGCCGGCTACCCTCGTCGGCATCTTCCTGTCGCCCGGCGCGAACGCGCTCGACGTCGCGAAAAGTGTGCTGGGCACCGTAGACGAGCTCCAGCAGCGCTTTCCCGAAGGCCTGAGCTATGCGGTACCCTACGACACGACACGCTTCGTCAAGGTCTCGATCGAGGAGGTGCTGAAGACCTTGGGCGAAGCGATGTTGCTCGTCTTCCTGGTGGTGTACCTGTTCCTGCAGAGCTGGCGAGCGGCGATCATCCCCTTCGCCGCCGTCCCGGTGTCCTTGATCGGCACCTTCGCCGGCATCTACCTGCTCGGCTATTCGATCAACACGCTGACCCTGTTCGGCATGGTGCTGGCGATCGGCATCGTCGTCGACGACGCCATCGTCGTACTGGAAAACGTCGAGCGGATCATGCGCGAGCAAGGCCTGCCGCCGCGTGACGCGGCGGTGCAGGCGATGCACGAAGTGACCGGCCCGATCATCGCCATCGTCCTGACGCTGACCGCAGTGTTCGTGCCGATCGCCTTCCTCGGCGGGCTGACCGGCGAGCTGTATCGGCAGTTCGCGGTGACCATCTCGATCTCGGTGGTGCTCTCCGGAATCGTCGCGCTGACGCTGTCGCCATCGCTCTGCGTGATCATGCTCCAGCACGGCCACCGTCCGCCGAACCGCTTCTTCCGCTGGTTCAATGCCTGGTTTGCCCGTGTCACCGGGCACTACCTCGACGGCGTCGTCTGGATGATCCGGCGTGCCGCGCGGGTGCTGCTGCTGTTCGCCGGCATGGTGGCGATCACCGCCTTCCTGTGGCGCACGACGCCGGGCAGCCTGGTCCCCGAGGAGGACCAGGGTTTCTTCATCAGCGCGGTGATTCTCCCCGACGGTGCGACGCTCGAACGCACCACCCGGGTCGTCGAACAGGTCGAGGCGGCGGTACGCAGCAATCCCGACAACCAGGACGTCGTGGCCTTCGCCGGCTTCGACTTCATTGGCGGCGGTTTTCGCAACAATGCGGCGACCCTGTTCGTGACCCAGAAGCCCTGGCACGAGCGCCAGACGACTTCGCAGCAGTTGGTTGGCGAACTGTTCATGAAAACCGCGGGCATCAGGGAAGCGCTGGTACTGGCCTTCAATCCGCCGGCGATCTTCGGTCTCGGCACCGCCGGCGGCTACGAGTTCTTCATCCAGAATCGCGGTGACGGCGGGCCCAGACGCCTGCAGGAAGTACTGCAGCAATTCCTCGCGCGCGCCAACAGCGACCCGCAGCTCGGCGGCGCGCAGACCTTGTGGCGCGCGAGCGTTCCGCAACTCTTCGTGGACGTCGACCGCGAGAAGGCCAAGAAGGCTGGCGTCGCGATCGACGAGGTGTTTGCCGCGCTGTCGTCGACGCTCGGCACCTACTACGTCAACGATTTCAACAAGTACGGACGCACCTGGCAGGTACTGATGTCGGCCGAACCCGAATACCGCAAGCGCCCGGACGACATCGAGGGACTCTATGTGCGCTCGCAGAAGGGCGAGATGGTGCCGCTGTCCGCGCTGGTCAACGTCAAGCACGCATCCGGACCGGATTCGCTCGACCGTTTCAACAATCTGCCGGCGGTCAAGGTCATCGGCCAGACGGCGCCCGGCATCAGTTCCGGTCAGGGCATCGCGCGCGTCGAGCAGATCGCGAAAGAAGTGCTGCCGCCGGACTTCAGCTTCGACTGGGGCGGTTCGTCGTATCAGGAGAAGAAATCGAGCGGCGCCTCGACCTTCGCACTCGGCCTTGCGGTGGTGATGGTCTTTCTGATCCTTGCCGCACAGTACGAGAAGTGGTCGCTGCCGCTGTCGGTGCTGCTGGCGCTGCCCTTCGGCACTTTCGGCGCACTCGTCGCGATCTGGGCGAAAAATCTCATCGGGCCATTTTTTCATGCGACACCGCTGACCAACGATGTGTATTTCCAGATCGGTCTGGTGACGCTGCTCGGCCTCGCCGCCAAGAACGCCATCCTGATCGTCGAGTTCGCGGTGTTGAAACACGCCGAGGGTCTGTCGGCTTCGGCCTCGGCGATCGAGGCGGCCCGCCTGCGTTTCCGGCCGATCCTGATGACCTCGCTGGCATTCATCCTCGGCGTCCTGCCGCTCGCCATCTCGACCGGCGCCGGTGCCGGCGCGCGCCACTCGGTGGGTACCGGCGTGATGGGCGGCATGATCGCCGCCACCCTGCTCGCCGTCTTCCACGTGCCACTGTTCTTCAAGGTACTCTACGACCGGCGCATTCGCGAAACGCGCTCGCACGACGAGTTGCTCGACGAGGTGCGGCACCTGCACCACGTCATCCCGGTCGTCCCCCCGGCGCCGGAACCGCTCGCGAAAGGAGGCGAACATGACTGACCCCCGCCGGACGCTACGCGCCCTTGCTCTCGTCACCGTGACGACATTCGCGCTCGCCGCCTGCCAGTCGACCCCGACCACACCGCCGCTGCTCGACCTGCCACCGGCGAGCGCGACCGCCGCGCCAGATCTCGAACGCTGGTGGACGACCTTCAACGATCCTACCCTGACGGCGCTGATGGAAGAGGCGCTGGCCCACAACCTCGACCTGCGGGCGGCGATGGTGCGCGTCGATCTGGCGCGCGCGAACGTGCTGCTCGCCCAGTCCTACCTCTACCCGAGCATGAACCTCGGTATCGATACCCGCCGCAACCGCATGACGCTGGTCGGTTCGCAGCCGTTGCCGGAGAATTTCAATCCGACCAACAATGATTATCTCGTCGGTTTGCGCGCTGCCTACGAAGTCGACCTCTGGGGACGTTATCGCAACGGGGCGAGCGCCGCGCGCAGCGAGCTGCTGGCGACCGAATACGCACGCCAGACGGTACGCACCGCGGTCGCGGCCGAGACCGCGCGCGCGTACTTCGGCCTGCTCGCGGCCGACGCCGAACTGGCGATGCTGCGTGACACGCTGCAGTCGCGCGACGAGACGGTCGCCCTGCAGGTCGATCTCCACCAGGCCGGCCTCATCGGTGACTACGATCTGCAGCGCGCGCAGGCCGAACGTGCGGCCGTGGCCGCCAACGTCGCCGTCGCCGAGCGCGCGGTCGGCACCTACGAGTCGGCGCTGGCGGCGATCGTCGGCCGTTCGCCGCGCGAGGTCTTCGCGGCGAAGATCACCCGCGACCTGACGCAGGTCCGCCTGCTTGATGTCCCGGAGGTACCGTCGGGGCTACCCTCGGATCTGCTCGAACGCCGGCCGGACATCAGACAGGTCGAAGCCCAGCTCGCCGCCGCGAGCCTGCGCATCGATGCCGCGCGCGCGCAGTATTTTCCGTCGCTGTCACTGACCGCCTCTTACGGTTCCGAGTCGGCGGCGCTTGCCAAGCTGTTTTCCACGCCGGCACTCGCCTGGGGGATCGGCGCCTCGCTGCTGCAGCCCCTGATCGGATTGAAAGCGATCGAGGCCAACATCGAAGCCGAGACCGCCCGCCGCGAAGCCGCCGTGGTCAGCTACATGCAGACCGTGCAGAGCGCCTTTCGTGAAACGCGCGACGCGCTGATCGCCAACCGCAGCACCCGCGACGCACTCGCCGCGCAGAGCGAGCGCGCACAGAGGCTGAAAACCTCGCTCGAACTCGCCGAACTGCGCTACCGTTCCGGCTACTCGGGCTACATCGAGGTGCTCGACGCGCAGCGCCAGCTCCTCCAGGCGCAGACCCTGCAGATCCTGGCCGCGCGCGACGTGCGCTTTGCACTGATCGATCTGGCGAAGGCGATGGGGGGTGGATGGGATTACGTAAGATGAGGCAACATCAATCCGCATCGCGCAGTTCCTCGCCGACTTCCTCCGCCGTTATTTTGATGAGGGAACATGAGCATCTGCAAACCGTTGTCTGACATGTGGCGGGCGAGATTGCGGCTCCACCAGTAATTGAAGAGTGTGTTCAGCTTGGTGGCTGAACACATCTTTGCCTTTATCGTGAGCGAGACCCGTATGCCAAAGACAAAGTCAGGAACTCCAGTTAGATAGCGCCGAGCAGATTGGCCGCGGTCTTCTCCCTGCTATTCGACAAGGCTCCGGATTGCTCGGCTAAGACCTTGATGATCAACAACGGCCGCGGCGTTAGGAGATGGTGCCAGTGGATCCAGCCGCGAGTGCGAATAGGCTCGTCGGTATTGCCGCCACCTTTGGGAATTGCCTTGGACGGAATAATCAATTGAATTTCATCAGGCAATTGGAGGGAAGGTAGCTGCGTTAGTGCCGCCGGTGGCGGTGAAGTCGGCAGACCTTCTCTTGCCATGCGGCCGTTAGTCAACGGAATGCGGCGAATCCGGCTGCCAATCACCGCATTCTATGCGGCGATTATCTTGACCTTGCCGAGACTGGCCCACACAATTACCGCATGAATGACGGAAACAAGCGCTTCATCTGGCAGCAGGACGATTGGCCAAACTGGCGTTTCGACCACCAGAGGCTGGCGCAGCCGCTTGCTGAGGTGCACCAATCGCAGGGACGCTTGCTCGGGCGCCTGCATGAGCTCGGCGTCGGGCTGCGCGAGCAGGCCACGCTCCAGGTACTGACCGAAGACGTGCTCAAAACCAGCGAGATCGAGGGCGAAAAACTCAACGCCGATTCGGTTCGCTCGTCGCTCGCGCGCCGGCTGGGTGTGGACATCGGCGGTTTGGCTCCGGTCGACCGGAACGTCGAAGGTGTCGTCGACATGGTCCTGGATGCCACTCGGCAGCACGCCAGCGCGCTGACCCCGGAGCGCCTGTTTGGCTGGCATGCCGCACTGTTTCCTACCGGCTACAGCGGGCTATCGAGGATCAGGGTCGGTGCCTGGCGTGACGACACACTGGGACCGATGCAGGTTGTTTCCGGCCCCCTGGGCCGACAGAAGGTGCACTACGAGGCACCACCAGCCCATTCGCTGGCTGGCGAAATGTCGAACTTCCTGTGCTGGTTCAACGGCGATCAGTCCGCCGACCCGGTGATCAAGGCGGGACTGGCTCACCTGTGGCTGGTGACCGTCCATCCTTTTGAAGATGGCAACGGGCGCATCGCCCGAGCCGTCGGCGACATGGCGCTGGCACGGGGCGAGCGGTCGACGCAGCGCTTCTACAGCGTGTCGGCCCAGATGCAACGCGAGCGTCGGGACTACTACGATTGGCTCGAACGCACTCAGAAGGGGACGCTGGAGGTCACCGACTGGCTGGAATGGTTCGTCGGCTGCCTGCTGCGGGCCGTCGACGCTGCCGAAGAGACGCTGGCCGCTGTGCTCACCAAGGCCAGCTTCTGGCAGCGCTGGGCGGGTACGCCGATGAATGAGCGGCAAATCAAACTGCTCAACCGGCTGCTCGATGGCTTTGAAGGCAAGCTGACCAGCAGCAAGTGGGCGGCGATCGCCAAGTGCTCGTCCGATACGGCGCTGCGGGATATCCACGAGCTGCTGCAACGAGGCGTCCTGGTCAGATCAAATGCCGGTGGACGCAGCACGCATTACGCGTTGATGCCGCCGGAGTCCGGCCGCGAGGCGCCTTGTTGAGCGCAACGCGCCGTCAAGGCTACCAGCACGAAGGGTGCGCTGCGTTCCTCACCGCCTCCTGCGGTACCTGGTTGGGCCCGACCACAGCCACCCCGCGCAGCAAGTACGGATAGACCTTGTGCTCCGGGTGTGCTTGGCTGGTGTTGGGTCCCGGCGCCATACCCACCAGCCCCATCTGCCGCATCAGGCGTTGTACCCGCTTGCGATTGACCGTGTGACCCACCGTAGCCAGAAATCTCACCATCCTGCGCGTTTGTTCGAAGGACACCGGTTCACGGCAAGTCATCAGGGTGAATACGGCAGAAGGCGTTTGCGGCATCCGCATGCGCTTGATCTGCGGTGACGTCGAGTAGTTCGCACCAGTGCAGGCTCACCTGGGCGACATCATCGATTCCGGTATTCCGGTTTTTCTCGATGAAGTTGAAAACCCAGCCAACCGCCCACTCCCGATGAGTTCGTGGTGACGTCATCGGCATCACCACGATGGTCGAGAGCAGTGTGCCGTCCGTTGCTGCGCCAGCGGCCGCCTCGAGGGCGGCAGCTCCGGCGACACCACTACTGGTGGGTTCTGGCATGGTGAATCTCCAATGCAAGAAAGACCGCCGAAGGCGGGTGCCTCGGGCGGTCGGGTGATGAAACGGGGGGGTATTGGTGGGGCGCTACTGTCCGGGCTATCCGGCGTCACGCGAACGACATGCATGCCATCGACCAGCATGGCGCCAGTTTCCGCTGACATCCTGGACGTCGTGGAGCCGCGCTGCCGTCGGTGAACCGTCTCAAGACACTTCCGGCAACTCGTCCCACCGGGTCGTATAGCGCGGGGACCGGTTCTCCGACCGCATCCCCCACCGCCGTGCCGTACCACTGGTTCCCGAGCGCAAGGTATCGCGTCCGAATTGGCGGTTGATCGCGTCCAGCGCGGCCATCCGTCTTGCCGAACGAACGCGTGCTTCCGGATCATCTAAAAGGGACCCCTGCCGCGTGGCTTTGTCCGACAGCAGGGTGAGCATGATCCCCGCTTTCTTGTATCGGTACCCCGGCTTGAAGATCGCCTTCAACCCCGTCAGGGCGTACCGGGTCAGCACCAGCGTATCGTCGCTGGGTTCGGGGAGCGGCACCAGGCGACCCGCGTGGTATTGGGGCTCGTCGTCCCTGAAGCGATTGGTCTGCACGAAGACGTGGACGGCGGCGGCTACCGAGGCTTGCCGGCGCAGTTTCTCGGCCGCTCTGGCAACGTAGGTCGACACGGCCTCGCCCAGCTCGGCAATGGATTCCACCGGGATGCCGAAGCTGCGCGACGACATGATCTGTTGCTTGGGTGGCGCGATGTCCTCCAGTTCAAGGCAGGAAATGCCTCTCAGCTCGCTGCACGTACGCTCCATCACCACCCCGAACTGGGTCCGGAGGTGCTTTGGCGAGGCATTCCGCAGGTCAAGCACGGTGTGGATGTCCATGGCTTGCAAGCGGGTCACGAGGCGCCGGCCTATCCCCCAAACTTCACCGACCTCGATTTTATGCATCCACTGCAGCCGTTCAGGACGAGAAAGCGAATGAAGATCGCACACGCCGCTGAAAACGCCGTGCTTCTTGGCGAGGTGGTTGGCCAGTTTGGCCAGCGTCTTGGTCGGCCCACATCCGACACACACGGGCAATCCTGTCCACTGTTTGATCCGCTCACGCATCTGCCGGCCCATGGCTGAGGCGCCACCGTAAAGGTGTGCGACCGCTTCGATACGCAGAAAGCTTTCGTCGACGCTGTAGACCTCGATATCCGGGGTGAAGTCCCGCAGGATGGTGACCACCCGGTTGCTCATGTCACCGTACAAGGCGTAGTTCGAGGAGAAGGCCCGAATGCCGTGCTGACCTGCCCAATCCTTCATCTTGAACCAGGGCGTTCCCATGGTCACGCCCAGCGCCTTGACCTCGGGACTGCGGGCGACCGCACAGCCATCGTTGTTGGAGAGCACCACCAGCGGGACGTTTTCCAGCTTCGGTTGAAAGACGCGTTCGCAGGAAACGTAGAAGTTGTTCACGTCCACCAGGGCGAACTGCGGCGGGGCCGACACGGCTATCCCCGCACGGGATAGCGGCGCACGACCCCCACCACGACGCCCCAAGTTTGCAGTGCTTCGCCCTCTGCGAGGATGATAGGTGGATAGTGGGGGTTTTCTGGGCGCAGTTCGACGCGTCCTCGGTATCGGTACAGGCGTTTGATGGTGTATTCACCGTCCACGACGGCCACGATGATGTCGTGACTCTTCGGGGTCAAAGCGCGGTCGACGAGCACCTTGTCTCCATCCTCGATACTGGCGCCGATCATGGAGTCGCCGCGCACGGTAAACATGAAGGTGGCGGGCTTGTTGCGGATCAGATAGTCGTTGAGATCCAGCCCCTCTTCAGCATGGTCTGCCGCCGGAGATGGAAATCCAGCGGAGATCCGGTGAGCAAACTGGATGATTTCCGCGGCACAAGGATTCTGCTCGACGATTTCCGGAACCTGGAGCAATGTTCGTACAAGGTGGTTCATCAAACAACCGAATCATGGCTGATCAAATGAACAGTATAAATGAGCGGTGCCCTGTTGTGGACTCAAACTGGGGATGACCCTGTACGCTTGAACAGGTACGCTGGTCACCTTCGCGGACCTTCGTCGCTCCCATCAGCTGTCCGGCGTCACGCAAACGACGTTGGTGCCGTCGGATAGCAGTAACGCCGGTTTGCCTTTCGCCACCACCACCCCGCTTCCAACGGCCGTCTTGAATGTCGTGGTAAAGGCGTCGCTGTTGTTGCAGAACACGACCGCCTGCCATGCAGGCAGCAAACCATGACATCGGCCTTGGCCCATGAAAAGTCAGCCAAGCTGTTCGAACGAGTGACAGGAAGCATCACCTGTGGAAGCGATCTTTGACTTCGCCATGACGCGGGCACGTCGTCAGATGGTCGTTGACCATGCCAGACGACTGCATGAACGCATAGCAGATCGTCGAACCAACGAACTTGAACCCGGCTCGACCCAAAGCCTTGCTCATTGCATCCGACCGTGTCGTCCTGGCCGGTACCTCGGCCATAGAAGTCCATTGATTCTGAATCGGGACGTCATCGACGAAACGCCAAAGAAAATCGCTGAACGACGGTCCATCGTCTGTGAGCGCCAGGTACGCTTTGGCGTTCTGGATGGCTGCGGCAACCTTGGCGCGATTTCGGACGATCCCCGAATCTGCCAACAGTGCCGCAACTTTTCCGTCGTCGTACGCGGCAATCTTGACAGGATCGAAACCATCGAAAGCACGCCGATAGTTTTCTCTTTTCTTCAGGATCGTCGCCCAGGACAAACCGGCCTGTGCTCCCTCCAGGATCAGCAGCTCAAAAAGTGACCGATCATCGTAGAGCGGTACGCCCCATTCGGAATCATGGTATGCACGGTAAAGGTCAAAACCTTCGCACCAAGGGCAACGTTCCATCGACATCAACTCAGCGGAGAAAGCGTCAGTCTACTGCCAAGAGTCCAGGACTTGCCATTTCTTCCCTTGGCAAGCCGGGACGCGCTCCGGTCCTTCTGCCGATGAAAGGATCCGCGACAGAAGATGCAGACAATCAGCCTGAGGCGACTGCTCAGGTCGGCTTCCGGCGCCCAACAAGCGGACGCACGAGGTAGAACAGGCCGGTCAGGAAAAGGATTTGCAGGAACTCGCCAAACGCCCACATGCCGCTCGACGCTGTCTGTTCAGCAATGATGACGGCACTCTCGACGCCACGCGATGCTGCGGTCCAGGCAATCAAGACCTCGTTCTTGGCGTAGACCAAGAAGTGCGCCAGAACAACGATGGCGACAAAGATCGCGGCCTCGCGCGCCAGTCGCCACGGCCACGCGGCGCGCTCGCCGCCAGCCGCCGGGGCACGGCCGACGACAGCCACTGCAACCAGCCCGAGTGGCCCGAGAAAGGCGAGGACGAGCCAGAGGAGCGATCGCTGCCGGGCCACCAGAAGAAGTCCAAAGGCGAGAAACCAGAGCCCGCCGGCGAGGGCGAAAGAAAGAATCAGGCAGGCCTGGCGTAGGCGTTCGAGCAGCGCGTAGTTGCCGACGTAGTCAGCCGTGCCGCGGGCGAGTTCAGGATCGATCAACTGATGCGCCAGAACGCCGAGGACGATGACCAGCGGGATTGCCAGGAAAGCAAGAAGGGCGAAGGATTGCGACGAGAAGCGCATGGCGAGGGTCTCGGGGAACTTGTCTGACATCCTACGCCACTCGTCCGTCCCGGCAAAAATTCAGGCAAGTTGCCTCAGGGTACGTGCGCCACGAGATCAACGCCCCTTTCGATAGGTGCCTACTAACCGCGCTTCTGCCACGATGTGCCCTTTCATCGCTTGCTCCAGGGCCTTCTTGTCCAGGCTCTTCGCCTCCACCGGCACGCCACTCCAGGCCAGCGGCAGGGAAATGTTCTTGCCCTCGCAGGTGTAGACCGAGAAGAATCGGATACCACAAATGAGCTACTCGCCAGCGGATTCTTGCCGTCCTGTCAGACATCGAAACGGATCGTCGAGCCGATGATCGCTCCATCCTCAATCCTCCTGGCCAGTTTCAAGAATTTCCGTATCTGTATGCGAGTAGGCTGGCGAGCAACAGCAGAGCAACACCAGTGCACCGGTCGTCGATGCTGCAATGCAGTGTGCCGTTCCCGGCGCGATGCAGATGGTGTCGCCAACCCCGACCTTGAACAGATCCGCTCCCAGAGTCATCTGTCCTTCGCCGGCGGTGATGTGGTAGATCTCTTCCGTCACGAGATGCCTGTGCAGCATCGTTCTGGTGCCGGCAGAAAGCGTGGCTTCGGCCAGGCTCTGGTTGCGGTTACCCTGAACCGCAGGGTGCATCAGCTCGCGGATTTCAGAGCCATCCTTGGTGATATAGGGCGGGACCGCTGCGTAGTGCTGGTACAGACGATTGACGGGGAAGCACATTTCGATTTCCTGGAGGCTCTTGCGGCCGAAGTTTCGCATCTTGGAAAGCGCTTTGCTCCTGTACCGTCCAACCACCTCATTGACCGTCGTCAGGCCTTCCTTGATGAGCAGCGTTCGCAGGCGAGGACTGATCTTGTCGAAGGGATCGCTGCTTGCCTCCCGCTGTTTGGCCCGGAAATGCCGCTCGAGCCGGTCCTTGACGTTTTCCCTGGAGAGTTGAAAGGCCCGGGCAATCTCGGTATGGGAATGCCCTGCCGTCCAGGCGGCGACCATTTTCAGATCGCGTTCCCGCCGCATCGAGCGTGCTCGGGCAATGGGATCAAGGGCCGTCATGGGCTTGCTCTCCTGGGTAGGGAAAGGACATCCGCGATGCTGATCTGATGTTACCAAACACAGAGGCCGCCGAAAATCAGAATATCCATCAGGGCATTTCATTACACTTGGCGGCGGCGGCTACCTGGTCGTGCACCGCCTTGTGTAGCGGTGAAAGGATCTCCATGACAAACCGAATTTCACCTGTTGCGCCATCCCTGAAGGATCTCGGCGCGCGCAAGAAACGACCGGCCGCCACCGTGGTGGCAAGTTTCCGTTTTTACGCGGAATTGAACGACTTCATCGCCCCTGAGCGGCGCCGGCGGGAATTCGACTTCGACTGCGCTACGGAGGCGACCATCAAGCATGTGATCGAAGCCATCGGTGTGCCGCACACCGAGGTTGATCTGATTCTCGTCAATGGGGTCTCGGTTGACTTCGCCCAGCGCCTGCGACCAGGCGACCGCATCTCCGTCTATCCGAAGTTCGAGGCTTTCGACATTAGCCCCCTGCTGCGCCTGCGCCCCCACCCTTTGCATATCACGCGCTTTGTTGCCGACGCCCATCTGGGTGGCCTGGCCCGTCTTTTGCGGATGGCTGGATTCGATACCGTCTACGACAATGCTTTCGACGATGCCGAGATTGAGCGCATCGCCGGCAGCGACGAACGCATCGTATTGACTCGCGACCGTGAGTTGCTCAAACGACGGAGCATCAGCCGCGGTTGTTACGTATATGCGCAGAAGCCGGATGCGCAGCTCTCCGAAATCCTCGCCCGCCTCGATCTTGCCGGCAGCCTGCGACCACTCTCCCGCTGCCTCAAGTGCAACGCCCCGCTCCTGGCCGTGGAAAAGGCGCAAATCCTCGACGCCCTGCCACCCCGTGTGCGAGAACACCAGCAGGACTTCAGCACCTGCTCAGTATGCCGGCGTGTCTTTTGGGAAGGCAGCCACTGGCGCCAAATGCTCGACCGGTTGGCGCAGGCGCTAAAGATGGCTGGCGACCAACAGGCATCGAAGCGGGCTGTACAGTCGTCTTTTCCGGGGTAGGAAAGCGCCTTGTCCGTCACTTCCTTGGACGATTGGGATTGCGCGATCAGGTCGGGATTCGTGGTGCTGCAAGCTTAGCCGAGGTGCGTGTGCCGTTCGTGTCTTTGCGCAGTTTCCATTGACGCCAGACCCTGCAAAATGCCGCATGCGTCCACGGCCTGTTCGCTTTGGCAGCATTGCCTCAATTCACGGAGTTGCTGCTTGAGTTGGGACAGCTCAGCAATACGTACATCGACGTGTGCAATGTGCTCGTCAAGAAGCTGATTGATACCACCGCAATCGCCGGCAGGTTGATCCATCAAGCCCAGCAAACCATGGATCTCTGCATGCGTCATATCCAACGCCCGACAGTTACGGATGAAGCGCAGCCGGTCGACGTGAGCATTGCCATAGCTGCGGTAGTTGGCCGCCGTGCGTGCCGGAGGCGCCAACAATCCTGCCTTTTCGTAGTAGCGCACGGTCTCCACCGTGCATTGCGCCACTTGGGCGAGTTCCCCGATCTTCATGGGTAGGCTCCAAAACACTTGACCCTATAGTAGCTTCAGGGTGTGAAATGCGCAATATTCAGACAATTGGATCGCACCATGTCCTATCGCCCCAAGAAATCCACGCATGCTCACCACGCTTGCAGCCATGACCATTCAGCTGGTGACCACAGCTTGCGCGCTCATCACGATCACGTACATTCGAACGACCATGGTCATGCGTGCTCCGCAGACGTTTCGTTAAGGGTGCCAAGCTCAGATGACGCTAACTGGGTCACGGCCCATATTCCGGCTGGCTCGACACTGACCCGCCTACGCATTGCCCAGATGGATTGCGCCACCGAGGAAGCGTTGATTCGCAAGAAACTTGGCGGCATGGCCTCCGTGCAAGGACTGCAATTCAACCTGATGCAGCGAGTGCTGTCGGTCGTCCATGACAGCGGCGCCCTAGCCGCCGTTGAAGCAGCCATCCGCGACTTGGGCATGAATTCCGAAGCGATGGAGTCCCCCCCCAAAACAGCGCTCACCGAGCCGGCCGGAAGAACCTGGTGGCTCCTTGTCGTGGCCGGCGTGTCTGCACTGGGTGCGGAAATCGCGCATTGGATTGGCATGCAGGAATGGTTATCGGCGCTGCTGGCACTCGTTGCCATCACCCTCTGCGGCCTAGGCACTTACCAAAAGGGCTGGCTTGCATTGCGCCACGGCAATTTGAATATCAATGCCTTGATGAGCATTGCGGTTACTGGCGCGGTACTGCTGCGGCAATGGCCGGAAGCGGCAATGGTCATGGTTCTGTTCACTCTTGCCGAGTTGATCGAGGCCAAGTCGCTGGATCGGGCACGCCATGCCATCCGCGGCTTGGTGCAACTCGCGCCTGAACTGGCGACAGTACGGCAGGCAAACGGCGATTGGGCCGACATGTCGGCCAAGGACGTGGCCATTGGCCAAATCGTGCGGGTCAAGCCAGGGGAACGAATTGCCCTCGATGGTGTGGTGCTGGCTGGACGCTCAAATATCAACCAAGCGCCGATTACTGGCGAGAGCTTGCCCGTCGAGAAATCAGTTGGTGACAGTGTGTTCGCAGGAACAATCAACGAATCTGGTTCATTTGAGTACCGGGTCACTGCTGAAGCCACACATTCGACCCTGGCGCGCATCATTCATGCGGTCGAAGATGCGCAAGGCGCACGTGCCCCTACCCAGCGTTTTGTCGATCAATTTGCCAGGGTTTACACGCCGGTGGTGTTCGCCTTTGCCTTGGCGCTGGCTCTCGTGCCGCCGTTGCTGCTCGGCGAAGGCTGGCACGATTGGGTATACCGGGCGCTGGTTCTGCTGGTCATAGCCTGTCCGTGCGCCTTGGTCATTTCGACTCCCGTGACCATCGTCAGCGGTCTGGCCGCAGCGGCCCGCCACGGCATTTTGATTAAGGGCGGTGTTTATCTCGAAGAAGGCCACAAGCTGGCGTGGCTGGCATTCGACAAGACCGGCACCATCACGCACGGCAAACCGGTGTTGACGGATACCGTCTTGCTGGATCAGCCGGTCGGACTGGATGCAGTCCGTGTTGCCACCAGTCTTGCTGGGCGCTCCGATCACCCGGTTTCTCACGCCATAGCCACAGCCGGACAGCAGAATGGCAGCATCCTGCCTGATGTGGCCGACTTCGCCGCTCTTCCTGGGCGAGGTGTGCGCGGCACAGTGGACGGCGTGCATTATCAGCTTGGCAACCATCGGCTGATCCATGAACTTGGCGTATGTACTCCCCCCCTCGAGGTCCAGCTTGGTGAGTTGGAAGAACAAGGTAAGACAGTCATTCTGCTCACCGATGGCGAGCGCGTGCTCGTCCTGTTTGCCGTGGCCGATACGGTCAAGAACAGTAGCCGCGCCGCGATCCGGGCACTACATGAGTTGGGCATCAAAACAGTCATGCTGACCGGCGACAACGCACACACCGCGCGCGCCATCGCGGCCCAGGTTGAAATCGACGAAGCCTTGGGCGATCAACTGCCAGAAGACAAGCTGTGCGCAATCGAACGCTACGCGCAGAGCGGCAAGGTTGGCATGGTGGGCGACGGGATCAACGATGCCCCTGCCCTGGCGCGAGCCGACATCGGCTTTGCCATGGGCGCGGCGGGTACCGATACGGCCATCGAGACGGCTGACGTAGCTCTGATGGATGACGACTTGAACAAGATTGCGCGCTTTGTCCGCCTGTCGCGCATCACCCGGACGGTCCTGGTACAAAACATCACGCTCGCATTGGGTATCAAGTCCGTTTTCCTGGTACTCACGCTGCTGGGTATGGGCAGCATGTGGATGGCGGTCTTCGCTGATATGGGCGCGAGTCTTCTGGTTGTGGCTAACGGTCTGAGGCTGGTGCGTCAGTAGCATGATGTTCGCGCATCAAGGCTGCGGTAGGGCATCTGACGCACCCCCCTCATGATTCCTGATGTATCAGCCTCGAAAGACTACACGATTTCGCCCTTCTTCCTTGGCCAAGTACAACCGCCGATCTGCTACCCGTACCAACTCCTCGGCACTGATTTCTCCATCCCCCGCGAGTTGGCTCGCCGCTACCAAGCCGACGGAGACGGTGACCGGAACCCGCTCCCGATCAAAGACAAACTCGCTGCCGGCTACTGCCTGCCTCAGTCGCTCGGCAAATTGGATGCCGTTGTTCAAGCTGCCGATGGAGAATCCGTAAAACTCTTCGCCACCATATCGACCGATCTCATCCTCATGCCGCTTGGTGGCTCGCATTACCTCGGCGAAGCCGACCAGGATCTGGTCCCCGGCCTGATGGCCATGCATGTCGTTCACTGCCTTGAAATGATCGATGTCCAACAACAGAAAGACAAAATCGGTCACGTGGCCGCGGCGGAGATTACCGATATTCATCTCGAGAATCCGTTGGAGGATGGTCCGTTTCGGCAATTTGGTCAGTTCGTCGAAATAGCCGATTTTTTCCAGCAGATCCTTCTGCTCCATCTCCTTGGTGACCTCGGTCAGGCAGCCAATGGAGAGACAGATCCGGTCCTCGACAAAGACCTCGATATTGGCCTGGTCCTTCAGCCAGATCCTCTTCCCCTCCGGCAAGGCCAGTTGATAGACGAACTCCACCGCCCCCGCTTTCTTCACTTCCTCGCGCAGGCCGGCCTGATCGCCACGCAACTCGGCCCGGGTTACGATTTCCTCCTCCACCTTGCTCTCTCGATCGGCATATCGGTAGAGGCGCCGGTCAACGATACTCTGACGGAAAACCTCGTCCACTTCCTCCCGATCGCAGCCGAGAAGGGCGAGAAACTTCGCCCCGACATATTCATACCAGATGACTTTCTCATGTTCGCGCCAGGCGGCGATATAGGGGATGATCGGCGAGGAAATCGTCTCCAGGGTTGCCATGGCGGCGATACACGCCGCCAGCCGGTGGCATAGCCGAGGCGAAAACCCGCCCGCAAGAATCTTGCTGCCCGGCCCGGCCAAATCGGTCGCCGTTGTCCGTCCCTTGCCCTTGCTCATCATTCACCCCTCGCGTGTAGTCGCAGGCTCCGGCTGCCACGGCGGCGCCGGTTGCGCAGAGTATAGGGCGTACAGTGGATTCCCTGCCGGCCACTGACAGATGCTCCTTCAGTTTCGACCAGCGCTGCTCGACCTGCTTTTCCCTTGACCGCCATGGCCAGCTCCTTCTTCTGGCTGCCCCGAACCGGATCGACGTTAAACTTTCAGGGCAGACTTATCTGCACCAGATCAACGACAGTTTGCGCGATCACCTCTGGTTCGTCGGCGTCAATGAGGTAGAAGTCCGAGCAGGTGATCGGAGGGAAGAAACAGACAACCGGCGTGGCGTCTTCACTTCACACCTCAGTGCAAAGGGGCCGCAGCGTCGCCCGCTCCGCAGCATTTCTTGAACTTCTTGCCACTGCCACAAGGACAGGGATCGTTGCGGCCGACTTTTGGCCCGCCACGGACTACCGACGCAACCGCTTTCTGCCCGCCCAGGCGAAATTCGTGCTGCACGACTCCACCAGGCTGGCTGACACGCTGGCAGGTGTACGGCGCGTGGACCGATGACAATCGCGGTCAGGAAGCCTTCCAGCGTCGAGACATCCATTGACATCTCCTCAATGGACTCGTCGGCCAGAAACTCGTTAAGCTCGTTGAGTTCGTTGAGTTCGGCTCTGGACAGGGGCTGATTCAGATCCTTCGCTTTCTGCGCGCCAGCTGGCAAGCCAATCAACGAGTCAATTCCATCCTCATCGATCGTGCTCAGCGCTTCGGCAAGAGCCTCACGGTCGCTTGCAAACGGGTCATCCCAAACGGTGGAGTTCCCATGTTCATCGACCACTTCCAGGAGCCAGCCACCTTCGCCATCTCCGTAAATATCGACTCGAACAGTCTTTCCATCCCTTGTGATTGTTTGCGCTAGTGAGGACAGGTTTGGAGTCTGGTGCATTTTCGTCATGTAATGCCCTGAAGGAATGAAGATTATCTGCCGCCCAGAGAACTCTAAGGCCATCCCTGGCGTCTTGTGTGGGGATCGACATCGACGGACAGGGGCAGCAGGAAGGTGATTCTGGAGAATTGTAAGTGGCGGGATCAAGGATGTTTGCTTTTCGTTCGCATACAGGCCAGGTTATGAGTCCATGGTCGATGACATCAGATCCAGACCGATGTAATGCTCCTTCCCGGACTCGGAGGACCAGTCAGGGCAAAGCTGACGGCTTCGACATCCTCTATCAGGGTGTCGTCGGTTTCCAACAGCGCGGTGAAAAACGCGTTCAGTTCGGCGCGGATTTTCTGATATCGACTGCGCAATACTCACTCGGTTTCCAGCAGCACCATTCGCGAACCAGAAAGGATAAAGGATAGAAAATTCAATGCGATGAGTGGGGGGCATCTTGGACTCTGGCCGTTCCTGTCAATCACCGATTTCGTACGGGGAGCGTCGGAATCTGCCAGAAGACTTCCCACAGCGCACGCTCAGCACCGCCTGCCGCCCGGACAGGAGCCGCTGGCGGCGACTTTCCGGGTGACAGGTGCGAGTCATCCCACGACGAATATCAGCTTGTCTTGATTTCACACCTGCCCGGACCTACCGAAGGTGATGCGCCGCGGTCGTGGCACCGGGGCGGCGATCCGGTCGATCAGTTCCCGCGGCGTCAGCACCAGATCGCGTGGGCCGTCGGGCCGTGGCTTGGGATAGTGATAGGCCCGATGCCCGGCGTCGCGTTGCTGCAAGTGCTCAAGGGCGAAGGGAGGACGCGCGCAGTCACGTAGCGGCCGCTCCAGTCTCTTTTTCTGGTTCTTGCCGCCACCTGCAACCGGATCTCCCGTCAAGGTCTCGCCTGGCCAGCATCGACCGACCGCTTTGCGCTACCATCGGCAACCTCATGATGAAGACACCCGCCCGAAGCTGCCCTGCCCAGCCGACCGTTGCCGTCACCATCGGTCGCGCCAGCCGTGACACGTCGCCTGCCACCGTCTGTCGGCAGGACCGTTCGCGCGCCTGGTGGCGCAGTCGATGCCACCTTCTGCCAGCCGCCGCCGTCGGCAGACGGTTCCGGTGGCCCGACTGCTGGCCGCTGCTGATCCTGCTCCTGCTTCTGCCGGCAGTGCCGGCACAGGCGCAGATCCCCTGGTCGAAGACGACGGGCGCACTGCCGGCGACTAGCAGCGAACCGGAGGAGAAGCCGCGCGACAAGGCCGCCCGCAACCTGGCCGAGGCGAGCCGGCAACAGGAGGCGTTCCGGGTCGAGCAGGGAGTACCGCGGCCAACCGAGAACCCGTCGGTCAGCGAGCGACGTCGCTTGCTCGACCGCCTCGTCGTCGCGTATGGCGAGAAGATCAAGCTGCTCGACGACATCGAGAATCTCAAGCGGCCGAAACCGCCGGACCCGCAGCAGCAGGAACTGCTCGCCGGCTTCGGCGGTCCGGGACCGTACCCGGCCTTGCGCGTCGATGCCCTGCGCGACGCGCAGCGCGCCGTGCGCATCCTCATGCAGCGACTGGCGGCGGCCGATCGCGCGCTCGACACCCTTAAAGTCGGGCAGATCGAGGAACAACGCAAGGCCGCTGAGGCGGTTCGCCTGGCCGAGGACCGGCTGAGCCGCGCCCGCGGCCAGCAGGAGACCGACCGCGAGCGGGACAACCGCGACACGAGCCTGCTGCGGCGGCAGCTCGCCGAGACCGAACTGGTCAATATCGGCCTCGCGAAGGACAAGATCGCCACCGAATCGAAAACGCTGCAGGCGCGCGACACGGAGATGGAGCGGCTTCTGACGCGGGTTCTGCCTGAGCAGGAACTCAGCAAGGACGAACTCGAGCAGCAGCAGGCGCTGTTGCGCAAGGAGCTGAAGCAACTCAACTCGGAAGCTGAAAGACTGCTTGCCGAGAACGGCCGGCGCGCGGCCGAACGCGAGCGGCTTGTCGCCGATGCCGGACGCGACGGTGCGCAGGCGGCGCAGCGTTTGCATGTGCTGGATGCCCAGCTCGAGAGCGACCGCATCCGTCTGCTGGCGCTGAGCTGGGCACAGACGCTGCTGCAGGCGAGTATCGACGCATGGGGACAGCGCTATGTCGGCTATCGTGCGCAGGATGCCGCGACGAGGCAGACCGTCATCGCCTGGCTGACGCGCACACGGGAAGAGTTGGAGGGCCGCCGCCAGCTCGTGCAGCAGATGGCACACGAGGCACGGGCCGCAGTGCGCGAGCAGGAGGCGCGAACGCAGGTGAGTGCGGCCGGTGCCGCATCGTCGGCGCAATCGACCGAGCTGCTGGCGGCCCAGCGCGAGCAGAGCCAGGCCTTCGAGCGGGTCGAGCGGATCGTAACGGAACTGCTGCGGCAGATCGACCGCTGGCTCGGCGATCTCGGTGGAGCTGGCAGCGGCGCCCGGGCGAAGGACTGGCGGGTCGCTGCCCTGGAGATCGGCGAGGCCTTCAAGCGGATCTGGAATTTCGAGATGTTCGCCGTCGACGAATCGACGATCGTCGACGGCAAGAGCGTCACCGTCAGCTATGGCGTCACCGTCGGCAAGAGCATCGGCGCGCTGTTCCTGTTCGTCGTCGGCTACTGGCTGTTCGCAGCGCTGGCGCGCCGGCTGCAGCGGGTGATGGTGCAACGCTTCGGCGTCGACCAGCAGCTTGCCAGCGTCGTCCGTCGCTGGGCAATGATCGCTCTCGGCGTGCTGCTGGTGATCTTCATTCTCAATCTGGCGCGCATCCCGCTGACCGCGTTCGCGTTTCTCGGCGGTGCGCTGGCGATCGGCGTGGGTTTCGGCACGCAGACGATCATCAAGAACGTCATCAGCGGCATCATCGTCCTCTTCGAGCGCAAGATCCGCGTCGGCGACATCATTCAGCTCGGTGGGACGACGGGCCACGTCGTCGCGGTCGACCTGCGCGCATCCACCGTGCGCGGCTTCGACGGTGTCGAGGCGCTGGTTCCGAACTCGAGCTTCCTCGAGAACCAGGTGGTGAACTGGACCTACTCCAACCCGCGCATCCGGCGCGAGATCCGCGTCGGCATCGCCTATGGCTCACCGACCCAGCGCGCAGCCGAGATCATTCTTGGCTGCGCCGCGGATCATGGCGAGGTGCTCAAGGACCCGCCACCGGATGTCTTCTTCGAAGACTTCGCCGACAGCGCGCTGCTGCTGGTGCTGGTCTTCTGGGTCGAACTCGGACCGCTGCGGCTGTCGGGGCGCCGCGTGGATAGTGACCTGCGTTTCGCGATCGAGAAGGGGTTGGCGGCGGCCGGCATCGCCATTCCGTTTCCGCAGCGGGACCTGCACCTCGATACCTCGCGACCGCTGGCCGTCAGTATCGCGCAGCAGAAGCAGGAGGCCGGCGACCGCGGTGCGGCCTGAACGACGTCGCGCCGCCTGTGCGCCGGCCGCAACCGGACGCCTTCAGGCCGCGACGTCGACCAATTCGGGGTGCAGCAGGTCGACGAGCACCGACGGTGCGATGGCGACGAGGTAACCCCGCCGGCCGGCGTTGATGAAGATCCGCTCGAGGTCGAGAATGCTGCGCTCGAGGTACACCGGCATCGGCTTGCGCGTGCCGAACGGGCTGGTGCCGCCGACCAGGTAGCCGGAGTGGCGGTTGGCGACCTCGGGCCGGCAAGGGACGATCGACTTGACCGCCAGCCGGCGCGCGAGCTTCCGGGTCGACACTTCACTGTCGCCATGCATGAGGACGATCAGCGGCTGCCGGCGCTCGTCCTCCATGATCAGAGTCTTGATCACCGCGTGTTCGTCGACGCCGAGTTCGCGGCTGCTGGCCGCCGTCCCGCCGCGTTCCTGCCAAGTGTAGGGATGATCCGAGAAAGCGACGCCGGCGGCGCGCAGGACGCGGATCGCCGGCGTCACCGGCAGCCGCTCGTTCGCCATTTGCCGCGTCCGCCCGTCAGTGGGTGCTGCCCTTGCCGAGCGCCGGGAAGCTTGCCGCGTAGCGCTTGATCCATTCGCGCGCCGCCGTCTCGGCGTCGAGCACTCTCCCCTCGGCGCGCTGCACCTGCTGCCGATAGTGCTCGATCTGGCATACCTGCTCGACCATGCGGGCGGCGAAGAGGTCGTCGGCGTCGGCAAAACGGACGCCAACCTCGTAAACGCTTCCCTGGCGGTGACACCAGACCACCACCCCGGCGGCGCTGAACGGCGGCTGTACGAGCGGAATCGAGAGCACGACCGTCGAACCGGTGCCCAGTGGCCGTCGGCTCAGGTACGCCAGGCCGCCTTCGCTGACGTCCTTCAACCGCTGCACGACGTCGCGATGCGTGCCACGGATGGCGATGTCGAGCGGAATGTCCGCCGGATGGCGCATGAAGTTGCGCCGCTGCATCTGTATCGAAGCCATGTTTCACTCCTCCTGCCGCGCGCGGCCGGCGACGACGCCTGCCCTGTTGCCTGCGGCGAACTCTAACGCCGAGGTGCGCCGCGGTCAATCGCCGAGGCGCCCTTCGGCCTTCTTCAGGATCTCGGTCGAGAACAGGACGTCATGCGCGCGACAGGCTTGGCCGAGCAGCCGGACGATTTCCGAGACCTTCTGCAACACCTCGTCGCGCGAGCCACCATGCACCATCGCGATAAGGTTGTAGGGCCAGTCCGGCCGCCGCCGATGCCTGCCAACCTGTGGGACCTGCCTTGCGGAGCCAAGACCCGAGCCGGGACGCCGTGCAAAATCACGACGCTCTACTTCGGTGGGCGCTACACCCGGCGGCGCGGAATCCGCAAATTCTTTCAGACGGCGATGGGGGTGGAATCGGCAATCGACCCCCCGGAGCACTTGTCCGTGAGTTCCTCGAACAGGGCGGCCAAGGCTATCGTGCAGCGTGGCAGCCACTCGACACACCGCTTATAGATCGGTAGCCGGGGAAACTCGCTGCACAGGTATCGGCCAACAGGGTTCAGATAGAAGGATGTGAACTGTCGGTAGCGAATCTGATGAAACAGTACGACCAGCGTCATCAACTCCGGCACGGACAGGCTGCCTTTCCTCGACCGATGCCATTGGCCATCAGTCACCAACCGGGCCTTGAGTTGGGGTTCGACCGCTTTGTAGAAGTCGTCCATCCGGCAGTCAGTCTCGGTCAGATCGTCCATGATGAAGCCTCCGTGTACGTGGTTGATCAGGTCATGCACTCGAACGGCCAAGACAACATTGGCTCTTATCCGTTTCACATCAATGTGTTAACGCTAATTTTTTGGCTTCGTTATCCCGAACTGACGTTATCCACCTTGCCACCAAGCGCACATTTCGCGTTGGCGTACCCGTTGCGTGGCATGGGGCCTTCAACTATGCCATCAATGCCGATCTCGCTGGAGCCTCTCGCACGCCCTCTGGGCAGCTTCCTCGTTGCTGATGCCGGGTGATCGGTGATACTCGTACTCTTGCAGTCGATCAGCCCGTTGCCTATCACCGCCACAGGCAATTACCAGTTTGTCGCGTGCCGAAAGTCCATGCCTGAGCGGTTCTTCTGCTGGCCTGGAGCGTAGGGTCGGTTCCTGCATCTTGGTTGCTCGCCGCCAGTCCTTCCTTTTACTGTCCAGGAAAGTCAGCAGGAAAATCAAGGAAACCGTACCGATTGCCCATTGCCAGGCAGGAATAAGAAGGAGCCACGCTCGAAGTGGAGCAGGCACTTCAAAAGATATGACCATCTCACGGTTGCCTGTGGCAGTTTGAGTGGTGACTGATGCCTTGCCTGCCATCTGTGGCGCTTCGACATCAGGCATCCGACCAGGAGACGAATAATCAGCGGCGACCAGCATTCCAAACCGTGGTGCGAACGCTATGGGCGGGTTGCCCACATAAAACTGGATCGGCACGGAGACCATTGCCAAGCCATCTCCTGATCGCACCACAGTCTCTACTGCGAAATGCAGATGTGGCCCCGAAGAATACCCGGTAGAGCCAGCCAGTCCGATTTGTGTCCCTGCTGTCACCCTTTGGCCCGGATAGACGTACACGCCGCCATGAGCCAGGTGTGCATACACGGCGATCGTGCCATCAACATGCAGTATCCGCACTTCGTTGGCTTTGCTCACCATATCTGGACTCTGCCCACCATAGACCTGATTTGCCTCGGTGTAGATCACCACGCCATCGCGGGCAGCGACAATCGGAGCTCCCTCCGGCAAGCCGATGTCTACTGCGTACAGGCTGTCAGGCGTGGTGTGGGTGGTTATCGGGCCACCAGGAGCCTGTCCAATGCGGTATGCCGTACCATCTCGGTAGGGCAAGCGGTACAGCGCGTCAGGGCTTTGCTGAGCGTTGAAGTCCCCGAGCACCCAGGAACTATGGGTACGGAAGGAATAGCCAACACCTGTCATCGCTGGCCGTATGTGCGCCAGATACAGGGTTCCTCCTCCTGGAGGGACTACGGCAAAGACGGGGAATGGTCGATCTGTTGTGATGTACTGGGAGTCAGCAATCGAGACCTTCACGGAGATTGGGGCAGGCCCATTGTTGCGAGCCACGATACGGTGGCCATCGCCTTCTTTCTCGGTTTCGATCGAAAACGGATAATTCTGGCTCGGATCGGCCAGGGAATTCTGGTTGCCAACCAAGACGGCAAGGGCAAGGAGGAGACACCTCAACACGGCATACCCTGAAGTTCCTGTATGCAGCGATGATACCTCACTGCCAGTAACGGTGCTCTGTTGCTCTTTCTGCCCCGTCAGCCTCAGCAGACCTTCTCTGGTTGTCGGCGTCCAGATTGGCTATCTGCCTCTTGCCAATAACCACATTGATTATATTGGCGTACCCCACGAAACCAAAGCACACGCCAACGCGAAATCCACCTATCACCAATAATTCAAAAGCGAAAACAATCACTTGAAAAATCCGTACCAGAATCCCGAAGTCAGGAGGTTGCGAGAGATTTGGCCTTTAAGAGCCCGGATATGACATTTGTGAGGTGAGTGAAGTCAGGAGCCATAAACGAAATACACGTAAAACAAGGTGTTAAGCGGGGTGTTCGTATTGGCGGCAGAGCGTTTGCAGCCGGTTTCCTGGCGGAGCAGAACTACAATTTGCTCGATGCGCAGCGTGATGCCTGCGAAGCGTACATCGCTTCGCAAAAATCGGAAGGCTGGGTGGCGCTGCCGGATGCTTACAACGATGGCGGATTCTCCGGGGGCACGCTCAACCGGCCGGGCGAGCAGCGCCTGCTGGACGATGTGCGCGAGGGGCTGGTCGATGTGATCGTGGTCTACAAGATCGACCGCCTGTCGCGATCGCTGGCGGATTTCGCGAAACTCGTCGAACTCTTCGACGCCCAGAAAGTGACCTTCGTTTCTCGGTCACGCAGCAATTCAACACCACCACGTCGATGGGACGGCTGACCTTGAACATCCTCTTGTCGTTAGCGCAGTTCGAGCGGGAGCTTGGCGGGGAACGCGTGCGAGACAAGATCGCCGCCAGTCGGGCGAAGGGGATCTGGATGGGTGGCATGCCGCCGTTGGGCTACGATGTCGTCGATCGAAAACTGGTGCCCAATCCGAACGAGGCGGCGCTGGTCAGGCGGTTGTTGGGTACTACATCGCGCTCGGCTCGATGACCGCACTGTGCCGGGAACTGCGCGCCGAGGGCGTGACGACGAAGTCCTGGACGACGCTCAAGGACAAGACCCTTGCTGGAACACCGATCGACAAGGGCATCTGTACAGGCTCTTCAAGAATCCGGTCTTCATCGGCGTTGCTGCGTACAAGGGTCAGCATTTCGCCGGCGAGCACGAGGCGATTCTGGACCGGGCGGTGTGGGACGAGGTGCAGGCGATACTGGGGCGTTGGGAGCCGGAAGAACGGGCTCGGCAGAATCGGCCATCGCGTGCCCCTGCCCTGCTGAAAGGCTTGATCTTCGCTGACGATGGCTGGGCGATGACGCCGGGCGCGACGCACAAGGGCGACAAGGTGTATCGCTACTATGTGAATACGGCGTCTATGAAGATCGGCAAGGAGGCGTGCTCAGTGACGCGCGTGCCGGCCGGTGAGATCGAGGCGGCGGTGATCGCGCAGGTGAGGAAGGTGCTGCAGGCGCCCGAGGTGATGTCGCAGGCCATTCGCGAGGTGGTGGCGCTTGATCCGGCAGCAGACGCACAGCAGGTCATCACGATGCTGCAGTCCATCGAGCCAGTCTGGGATGAACTCTTCCCCGCTGAGCAGGCGCGGATTATTCAGTTGCTGGTGGAGCAGGTGACGGTCAGCCAGACGGGTTTGCGCATCGACATGAAGACGGCGGGGATGAAGGAACTGATCCAGTCGGTGATGCCAGCAAGGAAGGTGGCGTGATGGCGGAAGTGATTTCTGTCGATCTGCCCATGACCTTCAGGAAGCGGGGTGGTCGCAAGGTGATCGTACTGCCGGATGGCACGCAGGGCAACCCGATGCCGATGGCCACGATCGACAACACGGTGATCAAGGCGATTGCCCGGGCTTTTCGCTGGCAAAAGCTGCTGGAGAACGGGACATATGCCTGCCTGGAAGACATCGCCAGGGCGGAGCAGATCAATGCGTCGTTCGTGAGTCGGGTAGTGCGATTGGCGCTGCTGGCGCCGGACATCGTCGAGGCGATCCTGGCGGGGAAGCAGCCGGCTTCGCTGACGTTGACGGATCTGATGCTGCCGTTTCCGGTGGAGTGGGAGGGACAGGGGGTGCGGTTTGGGGTGGGTGGTGATCGATAGGGGGAACGAGGTGTTGCATAGTTCCTCAGTGTTTCTCCCTGCCCTCTCCTGACAACGGACACTGACAGAGTTGGCTCTTCGGTAAGGATGTGGTGCCTGTCCGTTGTCCCGGAAGCACACGCTACTCGATTGCCCTGACACCACGGCACTTCGGGAACGCAGTACATCCCCAAAACGCACCTCCTGCCTTCGACCCCTGTTTGGCAATGCGCTTGGCCATGGCGCTACCGCAACGTGGGCAAGTTGGCTCCATTACCAGCGCGGTGGTCTGTAGATGTGGCTCTGCCCTGTTTGAAACTCCACGGACGGACATCATCTCCGGTTGGGCGCAACTGACCCTTTCAATCATGCCCTGGAGCGCTGAGCCATCGATTAACTCAATGTTCTTCCCTTCCACGAAAGAGCGCGCATCGGCACTGAATGTGCCCGAGGTGACAACAAATCCTCCGGTCGCGCCCTGCGATGCCATCACGCCGAACAATTCACGCACCACATTGACCGACACCTTGTAGGCGCGCCACTGCTTGCATTGCACGAGAAAGACTTCGCTGCCTTTCTTCAATTGGAGGTCAATACCGCCATCGTAACCACCTCCGCCAGTTTCAACCACCGAAAAGCCACGCATTCGGAAGGCTTCGCCGACAAGCAACTCGAAGTCCTTCCAACTCAGTGCACGCAGGGTCGCACCGGACCTGTCGCCACCAGCATCGCGTACGAGGCCTTCACGTTTGCGTCGTCCGAAGAAGGATGCGGCTGCGCCGGCCAATAGCAGTAGAGGGATAATGAACTGACCGTAGAAGGCTAGCACCTTGGTCATCTGACCGAAGACCATTTGCCCAACCTGCCCAGGAGAAACATTGGTCGGTACATCCGCGGACGCATACCTGTGTAGAACTACATAGGCGACGACGGCCAGAGTACTTCCTACCCACCACGGCAGCATCGCAGCGATTCCAAACAAGTCATCAATAATGCTGGTATTTCTTCTTGCCATCACTAATCACCGTCTACCATGACGACTGCTTTCCTATAAGCCACTTGTGCCAGTTACCGGCGCAAGGTGGCACGGATGTCAAACGTTCCCGCGACTTTGCCCAGCCCAACCGAGATTGCATTCAGTGTAAGCTGAGCATGCTTCTGAGCTGAATTAATGCTCAGTGTCCCAGACATCCGGCGATTGAAGCCTGTATACGCACATTCGTAAAATGTCACGTCAAGGTTTGCGATGGTGGAAATCACCCCTGGCGTAGCCAGTCCCTTGAGTTTGCAGCCGTTTTCAGGGCTCGATCCGAGTATTTTGCCCTGTGGATCAATTTCTATGATCATCTGAACGACCGCGTGTGCCTCCTGCGCAATCGTTCCTCCCACATTGGCTTGATATTGTGCTTGGCCTCGCCAACCACCCGTCGTCGTCGCATAAGCAGAATTGGTAACTTCACCAATGACGTTGTTTGGTTTGCCTTGGGGCTGCGGGTTGCTTTGTCCCTGCTCTGAAGCGCATGGGCGATCAGTCAGGGTAGTCCGCCCGTTTTCCACGCATCGGTATTGGGCGTGAGCGGTTGTGGCAAGTAACACGAGAGCAATAGTCACTAATAAATTGTTCATTCTATTATTCGAAATGTATAACCAACCAGGATGTGACTGTATTTCCACGGCACCTCCGATCAGTAGTACTGCCGGATGTAGCCGAATGCCTTATCGAACAATTCCTCGTCGGCATGCAGCTTGTATTTGAAGAGCGACTTCCTGAGTGCCTTCCTGACCTCACGCTCGCCCGCCTGCGTTCCCTGCCAGCCGGGGAAGCGGACCAGCCGCACGATTTCGTCGATGTCGGCGACCACACGTTCGACGATGATCGGCGTACTGGCCGTCCTGACTTCGTTGAACAGTTCGGTCAGGGCCGCCTTGCCACGGTCCTCCTCCTCTTCGGGCGGCACTTCCTTCTCGGCTTGCACGGTTTCCCTGGCGATCTCCAGCAGCTGCTTCAGAAACTCGACGCTGTTGATCTGTCCGGACTCGAAGCGCTCCTTCAGCGCATCGAGCCGTTCCGACAGCTTCTTGAACTTGGGGTTGCCGCCGTGCCCGCGCAGCCGGCGCTTGAGCTTGATCTCGATCTCCTTGGCCTTCTTCGGGTCGGGGTTCGAGAGCACGGCCTCCAGGAGATCGGCGTCCAGTATCAGTGTGTCGAGATCGTCCCGCACGGCGTCAACATGCACGTTCTGGTGGATCAGCTCGATCGTCTTGGCGCCCAGGGAATGCCAGATCAGCTTGCCGTGGCCGCTGGACGGCTGCACCGACTGGTACACCTGCGACAGCCACTTGTAGTCCTTCTCGAAGGGGCCAAGAACACCATCCGGTGACAGTGCCTCCCAGATCTTGTTGAGCACGCTGTACTCGCCAGCGAAGTTGTCTCGCACCTCGTTGTTGGGCAGGCACTGCTGCGCGGCGATCAGGCCCTCGTACCCCTGCAAGCTGCGATCGCAGCCGGCAAAGAAGGCCAGGCACTTCTGCATCGCTTCGGGCAGCTTGTCCTTCAGCTCCTGGATGTTGCTGACCACCTGCTTGACGCTCTGGTCGTCGAACTCCAGCGCCGCCGCCACATCGTCGAAGATGCCGAGGTAGTCCACGATCAGGCCGTGGGTCTTCTGCTCGGAGTAAGTGCGGTTCACACGGCAGATGGCCTGCAGCAGCGTGTGGTCCCGCAATGGCTTGTCCAGGTACATCACTTGCAGGATGGGCGCGTCGAAGCCCGTCAGCAGCTTGGCCGTAACGATGATCAGCTTCAGCGGGTCTTCGGGCGCGCGGAAGCGGTCCAGCAGCCGCTCCTCTTCGTCACGTGTGCGGTCGTACTTCGCGTACTCCGGGTGGTCCTTCTTGTCGGATGCCTGCACCGACATCACGATGTCCGTGGCCTCGGGCGGCAGCAGCTTGTCCAGCTCGGCCTTGAACAGCAGGCACGACTCGCGGTCGAAGGTGACGATCTGGCCCTTGAAGCCGTTGGGCTCCACCTTGGTCTGGAAATGCTCGACGATGTCCTCGCACACCTTGCGGATGCGCTCGGGCGTCTTGACCAGCACGGCCATCTTGGCGGCGGTCTTGGCGAGGTTGTCCTTGTCCAGGTCCGACAGGCCCCCTGTCAGGTCCTTGTAGGCGGCGTCCAGCGCAGCCTTGTCGATGTGCAGGTCGATCAGCCGGGGCTCGAAGTGCAGCTTCAGCGTGGCACCGTCGCGGATCGACTCCTCGAAGCCGTAGCGGCTCATGTAGCCCTTCTCGTCCTCGTCGGCACCGAAGGCGTAGAAGGTATTGCGGTCGGCCCGGTTGATCGGCGTGCCTGTCAGGCCGAACAAGAATGCGTTGGGCAGGGCCTCGCGCATCTTGCGGCCCAGGTCGCCTTCTTGCGTGCGGTGGGCCTCGTCCACCAGCGCGATGATGTTGCTGCGCGTGTTCAGCGCCCCGCTGGCCTCGCCGAACTTGAAGATTGTCGTGATGATGATCTTGCGCACATCCTGCGCCAGCAACTGCTGCAGCTTCTCCCTGCTGTCGGCCTTCTCCAGGTTGGGTATGTCCGCCCTAGCAGCCTGTCGGACTTGGAGCCCGGGAAACCGACAAATTTTACTTTTCGGCATGAAAAAGGCCGGAATTTGTCGATTTTCCGGCCTTTTTGAGGTTTTTTCCTCGTTTTTCTCTACTGCGGGCGCAACTTGGCCATGCGCTTCAAATTCCACGCCAGGCAGACCAGCGTCCATTCCCCGGTGACCTTCTGCCAACCCCGCAAGGAAAACTGGCGAAAGCCCATGACCGACTTGATGATGCCGAAGACCGGCTCGACGGTCTGCTTGCGCAACGCATAGAGCGCTCGCCCCGCTCTGGTCTTCAAACGATGCGACATGGCCTGCACGGGTGTCGCATGCTCCGGTAGCGCGGCCGGTTCGCTATGCCGCTCCCGCCAGTCAGGATGGTGCTCGTCGCGCGCCACCGCGATCAAGGGGACGATGCCGGCCGCCTCGCACGCCTTGATGTTCTTCTCGCTGTAGAAGCCCGTGTCGGCGATCATCCCGTGCACGGAACCCAGCCCATCGGCCTGCGCCTGGAGCGTCGCCAGCATCGGCTCGACCTGCTCCTTGTCGTTGGGGGCTTGCGTCACGCCGACCGCCACCACCAGCAGGGTCGCGGGATCAACCGCCGCCTGGGCGTTGTACGCCTGCTCGAAGCCGCCACCGGCCACCGGCATGATGCGCGATTCTTCGTCGGTCAGATTGATCTGGTCACTGTCCCGTACGCCGGGCTCGGGGGCTTTGGGCACTCTGCCCCCCCACTTCCTGCCGGTCTCTTCTTCTTTCGCCTTGCGCCGCGCCCTCTTCTCGTCGTACTGCGCCTTCTCTCGCTGATCGCGCTCCTCGGCCCGCGCCGCAATCTTCGCCTTGGCCGCCGCCATCGCCACCAGCCGATCTTCGCGGCGCTTGATTTCTTCCGGCAGGCTGACGCCGTCCGGAACCTCCGCCTGATCCGCCTGTTCGGCCAGCGCGAACAGTTCCTGCACCTCCGCCTTGAGTGGCGCTTCCAGCTTTTCGATGTGGCCGTGCGAAAGCGCACGGTGGCGGGAGGCGTTGGCCTGAATCTTCGTGCCGTCAAGACAGACATTGCCCAGTTTGAGCAGCTTCATCTCCCGGGCCATCTCCAGAACCTGCACGAACAAGTCGCTCAGTTCCTCCAGAAAACGCCGGCGGAACGTCGCCAGGCTGTCGTGATCGGGATGGCTGCCGGCGGCAATGTAGCGAAAGGCGACCGAATCGTAGGTCGCCTGCTCCAGCCTGCGGCTGGAGAAAATACCCGTCGCGTAGCCATAGACCAGAATGGCCAGCAGCGTCGCCGGATGGTACGCCTTCGATCCCCGTCCAGCGTACTGCCGCGTCAGCTTCGACAAATCAAGCGAGTCGATCACCTCCACAATGAATCGCGCCAAATGATCCTCGTTCAACCAATCGTCGAGTGACGGCGGCAGCAGGTAGTCGGTCTTGCGATCGGTGACGATGAAATGGGACATGCCGGACCTCCGTTCCTGGAACAGCTATGATTGTAGCATATTCAGCGGGCGGCAAGGGTAAAGTCCGACAGGCTGCTAGTGAAGGTGCCGGTGATCTGGCTGTCGAGGTCGATCCGGTCTACCACGATCAGCACCGTGGGGTTCTTCAGGCCAGCATGCATGCGCAGCTTCTGCGCGGCGAACACCATCAGCAGCGACTTGCCCGAGCCCTGGAAGTGCCAGATCAAGCCCTTCCTCGGGTGACCCGCCAGCACCCGCTCGACGATCTTGTTGGCCGCCTCGTACTGCTGGTAGCGGCAGATGATCTTGATGCGGCGCTTCTTCTTGTCCGTGGCGAACAGGGTGAAGCTGCCGAGGATGTCCAGCACCACATGCGGGCGCAGCATGCTTTCGGCCGAGAGCCTGAGAGACTTCAGCGGGTGGTGCTGCGCATCGCCGCCGTCCAGGTGCCAAGGCCCCCAGTCCTTGACTGGCAGGCCGATCGACCCGTAGTGGTAGGCCTTGCCCTCGGTGGCCACCGAGAACACGTTGCACACGAAGAGCTCAGGCACGAACTTCTCGTAGTCATCGTGCACCTGCACCGCACCATCCACCCAGCTGATGCACTTCTTGACCGGTGTCTTGGCCTCGATCAGCACCAGCGGCAGACCGTTGACCAGCAGCACCAGATCAGCCCGCCGCTCGGTGGGCCCTGCGCGGTAGATGAACTGTTGGGTGACGATGTACTGGTTCTGCTTCGGGTCGTCCAGGTCGATCAGCCGCACCGGCACATGCTCGTTGTTGGTGCCGAAGGGCATGGAGCGCTCGCCACGCATCCAGGCGGTCATCTCCTCGTTGGCGCGGATCAGGCCATCCGAGCGCACCGACAGCACGATGGCGCGAAGCTTGTAGAGCACCTGGTCGGCAAGGTCAGGATCGGCGGCGATCTCGGGGTTCAGGCGGATCAGCGCATCGCGCAACCAGGGCTCGACCATCACCTCCTGGATCTGGCGCGGTACCTCGGCGGGGACTGCGTAGCGCCAGCCGATGCCCTTAGGGCTCGGACCATAGCTGGCGAGCGGTTCCTGGATAGTGTTGGCCGGTACAGCTTTGATCGGTCCTGCGAGCAGGTCACGAACGTAGGCTTCGACAGTGTTGGATTCGTTAAACATGTGCCACCCCCGCGAACGCTGATTCACGCATCTGATCGCGAACTACGAGTGACGATTCCAATCGGGCTACTGCTTTCTTTTTGGCCGACAGATATGAATCAAGCTCTTCCGCAATTTCATCCTGTTCAGCCAATGATCGGAACGGTATGCCAAAACGCCTGATATTTGAGAGGTTCAATCGTTTTCGCGTGGTGCCTTGCGCCATCGAGCGTGCCTGCTTCAAACCTTCATTACTGTTCAGAAAATGAATTAGGTACCTAGCCGATAACTTCTCGCTGGTTCGGAGGCAGTAGCAATCCGCCTTGTTTATTGCCGCTCCAATTTCCAAGGGAACGATGCAAGCACGCCCCATGGGGATTCGATCATCGCCTAGCCCTGCAATGATGACGTCCCCGCCTTTCACCTCATAGCCATGCAGTTCACGGAAGTATTCCAGCGGAACAAATGCTGAGTCGGCATTGTTAAATTCGAGCGGATCAATGTTGTTCAATCGAATGACACGAGCGCCTTGGTCAGAGTAATGCTCGGTCTTTAGCTTGCTTCCGAATGGACCATCAGACGAATAATCAACTAGGTCTCCGAGTTGCACCTTCTCCACTCTGGTTCCAGTGGCAAACAAGTCCGTTGTCCTTGACTTCCACAACTGCTCACATGCAAAAATTAGATCTTGAAAAGACTCTACAAGGTCATAGGACGACTTGAGCCCTTCCAGTATGCGCTGCTGCTCAACCTTCGGCGGCAATGCAAATTGCTGCACAGCCATCGTTTTCCAGTTGATCGTCGGCGAAAGTGACCCCACCGAAATCTCCACCGCCCGATTCATAAACAGATCACTCTGCATGAAGAACGGAAGAAACTCGGGCAGCACGATGTCAGGCTTGGCCCGCAGCACCATCGCATGGGCTGAGCAAATCCCGTCGAACTCGGCCACACCGAGCTTTCGCTGGTAGGCACGGCGGCGACCAAAAATGATGTCGCCCTTCTTGAACATCAGCTTGGTGGCTTCTACATCATTCGGCGTACCCCAGCGGCGAATTTTCAGGGAGTCGGGATCGAGGTGTTCGAGGCCGACGTAGTGCTCCATCCCTGACTCGGACGGGTTGTCGACGCGCACGTTGACGTTGGTCGCCATCTGATCGAAGCGCCAGATCTGCCAGCCGGGTTTCAGTTGCTTCTCAGCCACGCTCGGCCTCTGGTACCAAGTCTGGAACGGTATAGTGTTGATCCGGGTGCTTTGCCATTGCCGGAATGGTGTATGCCAACACACCTTCTTCGACCATGGGGGTCAGGTAATCACGAACAAGGGGCTTCTGCTCCCGGCCACGGAGAATAATCGCCAGTTCACGGGCGCTTAGAGAGCGCCAGCGGCACAGATCCTCTATCAAGACCCGAAGGACTTCGCGTCGGGGCTTGCTGCCTGCGGGCGGGATACGGTTACGCAAGGACTCAGGAACAGTCGCCAGCAACTGGTGACCATCCATATCAAGCTGGTGACTATTCTGGTCAAGCTGGTGACTGTGAGGTGGTGGCTGGTGTGTATCGGTTGCCGGAGGCACTAGGCTAGCCAAGAAACGGGAACCGGGGACGTAGTAGGTACGGCTACCTCCCCCTTTCATCGCCAAGAGATCCAGGTCGCGTAGTCGGCGTAAGTGTCCGGAGGCGTTGAGCGTATCGGTTCGGTTGATCGTCCGGTATGCAGCGTTGTCGATGGCTTCCAACTCGCGGACAAACACCAGAGCACGCGCTTCTTCGTCGCTGATCTGCTCGTTGGTCAGTCTCCGAAGCCAGGCCAGATCTGCCGGCCCGAGAAAGTGATGGAACAGGAAGGTGGCCACAAATTGGTCGGGCCGTCGGGAGGACTCGAAAGTTGGAGGGAGCAGATCATGGGCAAGCATCAGTTCGCGCATGGCGCGAATGCCACTGCCCTTGGTTTCAGCGATGTTCACCTCGTGCAGCACAGCAGCGATCCGCGGATTACGCGTCTCTGAACCCGGCTCGCCCAATTGCTCCTCATCCTTGATGGAGTGTCCGGGATTGCGGATTTCCAGCCGGTTGGCATAGCGGATGATCTGGATCGTGCCGTGGATCCGGTAACTGCGGTGCATGACTGCGTTGACGATGGCTTCACGGATGACCCGAAGGGGCAATACCGGTTCATCTTCTCGTGCAAGCGCACCTTCGGGAAGTGAGAAGGATTGGATCAACTCGTCACGAACCGTATTGGTGGCTCGGCGTATCGCGGTAAAAAGGGAGGCACGAATCTCCAGCGTGTCAAAGCGGTGGTCCGGGTTTTCAACCCATTGACGCCCCGGTACGCGGATGTAATCGATACGAGTCATCGGAAAGCAGCGCCGCAGAGCCATCCCCGTGCCAAATAACAGGATGCCGGACACCGTTGGCCTGAGTTCTCCGTTCTCCCGCTTGGCGCTTCCCAGAGAGCGCAGCAGATCTTCGTCCGGCCAGGTCAGTTCTTCGGCGTCTGGATTGATAGCTCGGCGCTGTTGGCGATAGTCGTTGATGGCCGCAGGATCGAAGTCGCTCAAATCCGCATCCGACAGGACGGCTGCGTCAAAGGTGTCAAGCTGGTGGCCGGAATAAAGTGCGATGAGGTCGTCTTCAGAGCCCTCTTGGTCGGTAGGGCCAACCCTGCGATAAGCCCCCCTCGGCAAACCGAGATTCTGGAGGTAGACAGGCTTTTCAGTCGGGGCCGCCTCGGCAATATAAACCACAATGACCGTTTTGCCCCTCAAGTCCTCGACAGACACACGTGGCCGGACCGGACGATTGAAAACGCTGGCACATTGACTGGCAAGGTCGGATTGTATCTTGTCGGGATGAGCAATACCTTCGACCTTGTAGGCATTTGTGAACAGATCTTGTTCGTCTCGGACTACACCCAGCAGCAGGTAGCCACCTCCTAAACCGGGTTCGTTGGCAAACGCGCAGACGGATTCCATGACTGAACGGTCAATCCGCCTGGCCTGTTTGGCCTCGATTCGATGGGACTCGTCCAGCGAGCACAGCTCCTGAAACAAGTCTTCAGCGGTACGCATCATGACTTCGTTTCCGTTAGCCCATCCAGCGTTGCCACCAGCGCATCCATCTGCTGCCAGAAGACGCGGCCGTCGGTCTGCCACTGCTCCCAGGCAGAGCGCAGCGATACCGCCTCGCCATTGCTATCGCTTGCCGGTGCGGTGGCAACCCGCTTCACATACAGCGGAATCGACAGGTTGGCCCCGTTGGCCCCGATCTCGGCCAGCGTGACGACCTTGGCAAAACCGGGCACGTCGGCAAACGCTTTGTACGCCTCAAGGATACGCTGCTGATGCGCAGGTGTGAGGGAGCTCTGTGCCCGCTCGCGGGTGACCTCGTTCACCGCGTCGATGAAGATCACCTTGCCCTTGCGTGCAGCCGTCTTCTTGCGGTTGCAGATGACGATGCACGACTCCATCGGCGAGTTGTAGAACAGGTTGGGCCCCAGGCAGATGACGGCCTCCACCCAGTCCTGCTCGACCATCTTGGCGCGCATGGCCTGTTCCTCATTGCGGAAAAGCACGCCATGCGGCCAGAGCACGGCGCAGCGCCCCTTGGCGGTGAGGCTGGTCAGGATGTGCTGCTGAAACGCATAGTCGGCGCGGCCCTGCGGCGGCGTGCCCAGGGAGTTGCGACCCCACTTGTCGCTGCTCCACGCCTCGCGGTTCCACTGCTTGATGGAGTACGGAGGGTTGGCCAGGATCACGTCGAACCGGCGCAGGCGGTCGCCCTTGATGTGCTTGGGGTCGGACAGGGTGTCGCCGCGGATGATCTCGAAGTCCTCCACCCCATGCAGGAAGAGATTCATGCGGGCGATGGACGAGGTGATGAGGTTGCGCTCCTGCCCGTAGAGCTTGAGCGTGCGGTACTCGCCGGCCGAGCGCTTCACTTCATCCAGCGCCGAGATCAGCATGCCGCCGGTGCCGCAGGTGGGGTCGTAGATCGACTCGCCGGCCTGCGGTGCCAGTAGCTGCGTCATCAGGTGGACGACGGTGCGGTTGGTGTAGAACTCGGCGGCCGTGTGGCCGGAGTCGTCCGCAAACTTCTTGATCAGGTACTCGTAGGCGTTGCCGAGTTCATCCTCGGGCACGTTGTCCACCGACAGCGTCTGGGTGGAGAAGTGCTCGATCAGGTTCTTCAGCGTTTCGTCGGGCAGGCGCTCGCGGTTGGTCCAGGGAGCGTCGCCGAAGATGCCGTCGAGCAGCTCCGGGTTGGCGGTCTCGATCGCGCGCATGGCCTTCTGGATGGCTGCGCCGACGTTCTTCGGTGTCTGGCGCACGTCGTTCCAGTGCGCGCCCTCGGGGATCTGGAAGCGGTGGTTCTCGGCAAACTGCGCGTAGGAGAGGTCGCCGCCCGAGTTGGCCAGCGCCGCCTGGTACTCCTCGTCCCAGACATCCGAGACGCGCTTGTAGAACAGCAGCGGGAAGATGAACTGCTTGTAGTCGCCGGCGTCGATCAAGCCGCGCAGCAGCACTGCGGCGCCCCACAGATAGCTCTCCAGATCCTGCTGGGTGATGCGATTGCTTGGGTGACTCATTACAGCCATCCCCCTTCGGTCATGACCTGCGCGAGGCGCTCTTCGGCCTCGCGGCAGCGGGTCAGCGCTTCTTTGAATGCCGCAATCGCGTCTGGCAGCGGCGGGATGTCCTCTTGCAGCGGTGGCAGGACGTAGCGCGAAATGTTCAGGGTCCAGTCTTCGGCCTTGATCTCGTCGAGATTGACCACCCGGGCCGCGTCCTGCACATCGGCAAAGCCGCGATACCAGCCGAGGATCTCGGCGGCGTGCTCCGGCTCCAGATAGTTCTGCGCGCGCCCCCGGCGGAACAGGCGTGACGCATCAGCGATCAGCACCTTCTTCTTGTGCTTGACCGGCTTGCGCTTGCGCAAGACCAGGATGCACGCAGCCAGGCCAGTGCCATAGAAGAGGTTGGGTGCCAATCCGACCACAGCCTCAACCAGATCCATCTCCAGGAGCTTCTGCCGGATGCTGCCTTCCACGCCTTTTCGGAACAGCGCCCCCTGGGGCAGCACCACGGCCATGCGGCCGGTCACGTCGGCCATGGACTTGACCATGTGCTGCACCCAGGCGAAGTCGCCGCTGGACGAGGGCGGCAGACCGGCAAAGTTGCGGCCGAACGGGTCGTTGATCCAAAGGTCCTCGCCCCACTTCTCCAGTGAGAAGGGTGGGTTGGCAATCACGCAGTCGAAGGTGGCCAGCCGGTCGCCGTCGAAGAAGGCCGGGTTGCGCAGCGTGTCGCCGCGCACCATTTGGAAGTCCTCGATGCCGTGAAGGAACAGGTTCATTCGCGCGATGGATGAGGTGGTGAGGTTTTTCTCTTGCCCGAACAGCTTGCCCCACAGCCGCTTGACGTCGCCGTGCATCTCTTTGACGTGCTGCACGGCGGCCAGCAACATGCCGCCGGTGCCACAGGCGGGGTCGTAGATGGTCTCGGCTTCCTTGGGATCGAGCATGTCGATCATCAGCCGCACCACGCTGCGCGGCGTGTAGAACTCGCCGGCCTTCTTGTTGGTGGCGTCGGCGAACTTCTTGATCAGGTACTCGTAGGCGTCACCCAGCACATCCGAGCCCACTTCGTGGTTGCCCAGCGGCAGCTTGGAGAAGTGCTCGATCAGGTCCTTAAGCAGGGCGTCGGACAGGCGTTCCTTGTTCGTCCACTGCGCATCGCCGAACACGCCGTACAGCGTGTCGGGGTTGGCCTTCTCGATCTCGCGCATGGCCCGCTGAATCGCTGCGCCGACGTTCGTGGCCTTGGTGCGCACGTCGTTCCAGTGGCAGTCCTGGGGGATCTGGAACCGGTGCGACTCGGGAAACCAGGCCAGTTGCTCGTCGCCGGTCTCGTCGACGATCTCTTGGTACTCGTCGTCCCAGACATCGCAGATGCGCTTGAAGAACAGCAGCGGGAAGATGTAGGTCTTGAAGTCGGCTGCGTCCACGGGGCCGCGCAGGATATTGGCGGACTCCCATAGATGGGATTCGAGTTGCTCAACGGTAACCGCCTGTTGCTGCGCCATCATTCGTCATTTGTTGTTCTTGTGCCGGGGCCATTATCGCACTACAAAGGTGCACCAGATGAGCCTCATTTCGCGATGGCGTAGCTCACGAAACCAAAGCATACGCCAACGCGAAATCCGCTCATCACCCAGATATTCTCAATATAAAACAATAACTTGAAAAAACCGTACCAAATTTGCGAAGTCAGGAGGTTTCGAGAGAATGGGCCGTTAAGAGCGCAGATATGACGTTTGTGTGGTAGGCGAAGTCAGGATCCATAAACGAAAAACCCCGCAAAACAAGGCGTTAAGCGGGGTGTTCGTTTTGGCTGCAGAGCGTTTACAGCCAGTGTCCTGGCGGAGAGGGCGGGATTCGAACCCGCGGTAGGCTCACACCTACGCCTGATTTCGAGTCAGGTACATTCGGCCACTCTGCCACCTCTCCTTCGGGCGCGAATATTAGCACAAGATGACCAGACGCTACGCTGAGGGTGCCATATTCGGTCAAAATTGCGGATGCTCTGGCTATGCTGCACGCCCACTTGCGTATAAACTGCCGCTGCATTGCCCGACGCTGCAGTCACTTTGCCACCCTTGGCGGCGAGTCCAGCTGCTCATTATTTTGGAGAACAATGATCCTTGCCAGACTCATTTCGCTTCCTTGCTGACTACACGGCCGCATGATCGAGAACAGCGGCAGCGACATCGGGCAAACGCCATTACCCAGGGCCATGAGCCGGAAGCCAACGCCGGATGCGGAGGCCATCGCCGCTGAAATGGCCGGTTTTCGGCGCGAGATGCTGCGTTTCGCGATCCTGCAGTTGCGTGACCAGGCTAGTGCCGAAGATGCCGTGCAGGAGGCGATGCTCGCCGCGCTACAGGGGGCCGACCGTTTTGGCGAGCGGGCCAAATTCAAGACCTGGGTCTTTTCGATTCTCAAGAACAAGATCGTCGACATCATCCGGCGACGAGTTCGCGAGCCGAACTACCAGGACCCCGAAGAAGAGATCGATGAAAGCGATTTCGACCCGCTTTTCTCCGCCAACGGCCACTGGCAACGCGATGCCCGCCCTGCGGACTGGGGAGACCCGGAAAAGAGTTTTGAGGACCAGCGCTTCTGGGCGGTCTTCGATAGCTGCCTGAATCGCCTGCCGGCAGCAACAGCGCGCGTTTTCATGATGCGTGAGATGCTTGGTCTGGAAACCGACGAAATCTGCGAGGAACTGTCCATCAGCAGCAACAACTGCTGGGTGGTTCTGCACCGGGCACGCATGGGTCTGCGCCTGTGCCTCGATCAGAAATGGTTCATGACCGGAGAACTGGCCCGAGAATGAACTGCAAGGAAGCCATCCGGCTGATGTCGGAAGAAATGGACCGCGATCTTGACGGTGGCAATCGCTTTGCACTGCGGCTGCACAAGTTGATCTGTGTCGGCTGCAGAAATTACCAGAAGCAACTGTCTTTCATCCGACAGGCGTGCCAGCAACAGGTGGCTGTCGACGACGCGCCCCCCACCACCCCCGATTTGAATCCCCCTCAGAGGTTGTGAATAAATCGACTGCGCGACCGATCTGCGGCGTTGCTCAGTCGCTCACTCCTCGCCTATCCATTTGATATGTCTCGTCGTTCGCTCCCTCGCGCTTTGCCTCTCGGCCTGCTCGCGACGATTTCTTGACAACCTCTCAGCAACCAACGATGCCGCCATCCTGGCGGCGGATGACCATGGTTGCCGAGCGTGGTCGGCCACCGGTCAGTTCAGGGAACTGACTGGCTGGCCAGACTGCCCCGGTCAGCGGCTTGGCCGGAGCGAAACGGCCACCGACGACCTCACCGGGATGCTGAACGTTGATGAACAGGTTGCAACCATCAGGGCTGGCCGTGAGTCCAGTGATCTCGCAGCCTCTCGGCCCGGTGAGAAAGCGCCGGATTTCGCCACTTGCAACGTCGGCGACCAGCAGCTGATTGTTGCCGAATCGCTCATGGTCGCCACGATTGACCGCACTGCCGGAGATGTCGGTGGCAATCCACAGGCGACCGTCGGGGTCGAACCACAACCCGTCCGGACTGGCAAAGGCGTCACCTCGGATGTTGCCGCGTTTGTCGGGGTCGGGATGCTGTGGGTCGCCGCAGAGAACGAAGATGTCCCAGGCGAAACTGGTGGCCGCTGCCGCAGCACCCTGCCCGTCTCCCTCGCGCCAGCGAATGATATGGCCGAACGAGTTGTCGGCACGTGGATTGGCGGGGTCGACAGCGCTCCGCTGACGGTTGTTGGTCAGGCTACAGTAGACTTCACCGGTTCGTGGATGGACGGCAACCCACTCCGGGCGGTCCATCTTCGTCGCTCCGACACGGTCGGCAGCTTGACGGGTATGGATCAGGACGTCGGCCTGGTCGGCAAAACCATGGGCTGCGTCGAGACCGTTCTGCCCATGCTGCAGAGCAATCCACTGGCCGCGCCCATCGGCAGCAAAACGGGCGACGTACAGCGTCCCAAGCGCGAGCAACGCGGCACCGCCGCCTGGTTTGCCGGCGTCGAAACGATCACGTGAGACGTACTTGTAGAGATACTCGAAAGCCTCGTCGTCGCCCATGTACACCACCACCCGGCCATCGCCGGCCAGCGTCAGCATCGCTCCCTCATGTTTGAAGCGGCCGAGTGCGGTGTGCTTGACCGGTTCGCTACCCGGATTCCAGGGATCGATTTCGACGACCCAGCCGAAACGATTGGCTTCGTTGGGCTCGCTCGCCACATCGAAACGGCGGTCATGCTCGTGCCAGCGGTAGCCGGCACTCCGGGCACGGATACCGTAACGTTTCTGTGTCGGCGTCGGCTGGTCGAGTCCGTTGAAGTACGCGTTGAAATGCTCCTCGCAGGTCAGGTAGGTGCCCCAGGGCGTAACGCCCATTGCGCAATTGGCGAGGGTACCGGCCACGCGCTGCCCCCCCGCGTCGTCGCGGGTGCGCATGGCAGCGGTGCCGGCAGCCGGACCGTCGATGCGCATCGGCGTGCGCGCCGTGATCCTGCGGGCGTAGGTGGAAGGCCGGACGAGCTGCCAGCGCACGTCCTTGCCGCGGCTTGTGAGTTCGATCTCGATCACCGAAACGCCATGCGCATTTTGCGACTTGAGCGTCTTGGCCTCGCTCCAGTTGGCGCCACCATCCGGGTGAAGCAGGTTTTCGTCGGTGTATTCGTGGTTCACGCACAGCAGGCCGTGCGTCGACGAGGGTTGGCCGTGGCTGACGAAAGGAAAGAAATGCATCCCGTCGTGATGCATTCCCGCCTGCTCGGCCTGCTCTGCGGCACTGTTACCGGCATCGGAGCGGAAAGCCGGGCCATTCGAGATCGGGTCCCCCCAAGCGTAGAGCACCTGCAGAATATAGGCTTCGGGAACGCGTACAAGATCCTCAGTGGATGCGGCAATCGCTCTGAAACCGATCTCTGATCGGTCTGCAGCAGCCAGCGCGGGCAAGCCGAGAAATGGCAGTACGACACTGCCGAGACCCAGTTGAAGCAGGCGGCGGCGTATTTGGGCATGTGGCGCAAGCGCTGTGAGAAGCTGTTCAAAATGCGGGTTCGGGCTGTCGTTGCTGACCGGATCGTCATCCATGGGCGGCATTGCTGTAAAGAGAGCGAAAAAAGCAATTATCAGGCAGACGAGGCTGGCGGGCCAATCGGCAAGCAGTAGCGGCTCAGAGGAAATTTTTTCTAACAGCCCACAGTCATTCCGGCGTACTCCGGAATCCAGATTGATGCATCTGATCAATAATGAAGGATATTTTGCCGGAGCACTTGCTCCAGACTCTTGACCTTTCCTGCAGGAGGTGAATACGATGGCCCCGGCTTGGTTGGCAGAATACTTTGAGCCGAATCGAATAGCGGCTGTGCTGCTGCTCCGACTTTCCTATCGTCATGAACCGTCTTGGATAAGAGTGTCAATGTCTTTGTCTGCGCCAATCTGGTCATGGCCTACTGCTGGCTGGTTGCGCGCCTGCCGTGCGCGGCCGAAACCCTGCGCGCCGACGGCTTTCTGGTGGAACCGGGTGGCAAGGGACTCAATGTAGCGGTGGGCACACGCCGTTTGGGCGCCGAGGTCAGCGCGCTGGTTGGCGTTGGGCGCGATTCCGGCGGCCGGTGTTTGCGCGATCTGTTTGCCGCGGAAGGGATATCCACGGAACTGGTGTTCGACTTCGACACCCCGTCCGGGCATGGCGCCGGACTGATTGGCGCCAATGGCGAGAACCTGATTGCCGTGTATCCCGGCGCGAACGATCGTCTCGAAGCCAGTCACGCGATTCTTTCACAAGCCGCCATCGCAGCCGCCGATCTGGTCTATGGCCAGTTCGAGACATCGCTGGGCGTACTTTGGGAATGCTTCCGCCGCGCACGCAGGGATGGCGTGCGCACGGCGCTTAACCCTTCACCTTGGCAGCCCACAGCGCCGCAGCTCTTGGCATTGTGCGATATCCTCATCGTCAACGAAGTTGAAGCGCAGGGGCTCATCGGCTGTGGAGATCTGGTTCAGGACACCCTGATGGGCTGCCTCGCGCAAGTGCGCGGACACGTAGCCGATTTCTTCCGCACATGGTCCGGCGAACTTCTGGTGTTGACCCTGGGCTCACGTGGAGCCCTCGCCTTTCCGCGCGCAGGGAATTGCGTTGCCGCTCCGGCTTATCCCGTCACCGCTCTCGACAGCATCGGTGCCGGCGATGCCTTTGCTGCCGGCCTGTTATACGGTCTGGGAGCCGGCATCCCCCTCCCCGACGCGCTCGACCAGGCCAATGCCTGTGGCGCTTTCATGGCCGCGCATCGGGGCGTGTTATCCGCACTCCCGACGGCGGAGCGGCTACGCGATTTCAGACGCGGCCTGGCGGCTGTTCAAACCGCAACTTCATTGCCGTGATGGCGCCAGTCAGGACGACCATGACCGCGTTGACCACGCTCAGCGGCAGGTCCTGCCCGAGCAAACCATAGACTAAGCCAAAGGGCCAAGCCGGATTTGAGTTTCCTCGAGTTGGCATCGGTTATCCGGTGACCAGACCGCGCTCACCCCAAACGCGGCGGGTTCTCTCAAGCGCGCAGCTTCAACCGATACGCGTAGGCATCGCCGCGGAACAACCCTTCCACGTATTCCACAAGTTTCCGGTGGCTGGAGTAGGTGCGGCGCTTCAGCAACAGACAGGGCGCGGGCGCCGAAAAACCGAATACTTCGCTTTCCAGCTCAGAACTCAGCACCGCTTCGATGCTCTGATCCGCATCGGCGAGGACGATCCCGCACGGATCGCGCAAGAAGGCATAGGCCGAACCATTGGTATCCCAATTCTCCAGGTCCGGTGCCAGGCCCAGGTCATACCAGGCTGTCTCGTAGCTCATGGGCTGTTCGTCACCCAGACGCAAGCGCACCATCTTGAGAAATCGCGCTGACGAAGGGCGTCCGAACATGGAAGCCAGCGTACGATCCTGTATCACCACGCGTTCAAGCAGACGCGTGGAAGGTGTCATGCCCAGTTCGCGCATTTCCTCGGAAAATCCCTTGAGCCGGCCCATTTCGGGACTCACGCGCGGCGTACCGCGAACCACGGTGCCGCCACGCCCGTAGGAAGCCAGCTTATGGGACTCGCGCAGCGAGTCGTAGCAGCGCTTGACGGTCGTCCGGCTGACGGCAAGCAAGTCTGCGAGCACCCGTTCCGGGGGCAGGTTGGCGCCTTCGGCCAATTCACCGGAATCGATCAGGCCGGTCAGTTGCTGCAGAATCTGCTGATAGTAAGGCTGGGAATTGCCTGGGTTGGGCCGGAGACGCTCCGCCAATGCTTCAACTGGAATCACTTCGGTCATTACTGGCCTCCATTTTGGATCTGTCTACGTGAGTCTCATGATAATCGACGATCGAGCGTCGAAACCACGCCTACGGTAACGTACGGTAACGACATCGGAAAGGATTTCATCGCCATACAGCATCTGTCCGACGGATGTACGGTCGACCTCATTGGTGTGCGCCGGGGCCGTCATGCCGCACAGCCAAACGTACGACTCGCGATGGATGATGCACCACACGGAGCTGAGTTCGTGTGATGGATAGCATAGCCATTGGATACCTCGCTGGAATTCCAGGATGAAATCCAGAGACGCTCACATCAGCGCTGTCGTATCGCGTTACCGGCCTCGCAGGTGTCGAAAATTTTTACAGTTCCCCTTGGCGATAACGGAACAGCGGGGATCTTTTCGCTCCCTGCCAGCGGCTGACAGCGCAAGCATTCGCGCTAACCGCATGAAGTGCAATGAAAACCAATCCAGGGCGCGTCATCATGCTCAACCATGGCACGGTGTTTGCTCAGTTTGGATCCTCTATGGATACTTTGGAGTTCCAAATGAAGACACTTGCATTTGCCACATCGGATCCGCGGATATTGGGCTTGGGTGCTGGGCCCGCTTGCTGTTCCTGCCTCCGATTCCAGGGGGCTATTCGGAAAAACCGGGATCAGCACGCGAGAAATGTCATCAGGCCGGAGGTCATGCCCGCGAGTTCCGGCAATCGAATCCGCACCGTTCGCCGCGTGCTCGCGGCAGCGGCCGCCTTGTTCGTCCTCGGCGCCGCGCCGCAGGCAAACGCAGCTAAATACGAGGCCGATGTCGTGTTCGTGGCGCGCTCGCAGAACGCGTTTGCGGCGAGCAACACGTTCTCCGCGCGCGGCCAGTTCGATCTGAGGACACCGTTCGACATCGATGCATACCGTCAGTCCTTCGGCCCGTTGGCGGTCGGTGTGTCCGCGAAGGGCAGCGTGGGTATCGGCGTGGATGCCTACCTCACCGGTGGTACATTCGACCTCGCGTTGCCCGTGCGGCAGAAGTTCGACTATCCGGACGACTATGCGGCCGTTGCAGGGCGAAGCTTTTCTCTGACACCCACCAGCCGTCTGGCCGATGCAACGGACACGAAGTTTACCGTCGCAGCTCTCCTACCGGCAAAGGATCCGAAAGGTGACCTGTTGGATGTCTACAAGTCGTTCTTCGGTTCGAGCCCTGCGAACGTGAAACCCTCGGTGAACTTCGAGCTGGGGGGTGTCGATGTCGCTTTGTCTGCGCTGCTCAACCTCGGCCCAAGCGTGTTCGCCGAAGCCTGTGCTGGGCCTCTCTGTAAGCGTAGTAGTGCCGACCTGCCGAAGTTCGTGAACGCACGCATTCCGTTCTTCACGCAGAACAACCTCGGCTCTAAGCTCGACGACGGCATTACCAAGGACCTTGGCAGCGGGATCGGCCCCGTCCCGCCGATCCCGCTGGCCGGCCCGGCGGTGCCGAACGTCACGCGTTCCTACGGTGGCACCGTGCCACTGTTCAACCTCGGCTTCGACGTCGGCGACAGCCTGGACAAGGTTCTGCGTGCACGCGGCCTGCCCCCCCTAGACGGCAGCGTGGGTCCCTTCAGCTACCAGTTGCTCGACGGTCATCTCGGGTTCGCCGCATCGCTTTCCGCGCAGTTCGACATCACCACGAAGACGCGCGTGGCACTCCTCTTCAACCAGCCCGTGCAGGTGTTCGAGCACGGCGCGTGGCAGGGTCCGGGCTATACGAGCATTTTCGATCCGGCGACCCCGCTGCAATTGCGCACGGCCGCCAACGTGTCGGAACTGCTCGTGAAGCCTTCCTACCTGCTGGATGCTGACATCCACAGCGCTGTGTCGCTGGCGTTCGCCGGCCAGTCAAGCTTCGAGGGGCCAGAAGTAAGCGCAGAATTGCTGGGCTTCGAAGGCACCACGTCACCGCTGTTCAATCTGAAGCTGAATGCGGATGGCTTCGTGGCACCGGTGGTGGATTCGAGCTTCAAGGCAAACGTGATCCCCATCGACACGCCAGCATTCCGGATCCTCCTGGAAGACCCGCGGACGCGCCTGCTGCGCGAGGCATCGAGCCTGACCATGACGGTGGCGCGCGCGGGCGATGTGGCGGCCGACGGCCACGGCTTCGGCAACCTGCGCAATGGCACACACGGCGATGCGGGCTACTTCGATGTCACCGTGGCAGGCACTTTCCGCCAGATCTCGTCGTTCGGATGTGGTCTCGCCGATTCTGGCGCGTGCCCGCCGGACGAACTGTTCGAAGCCGACGAGCCGGTGGTCATCAGTGGCGTGGAGATCGGTACGCTGTTCTGCGTGACCTGCCGCGGCCGCGTGACGGACTTTACCTTCTCGCCCAGAGTGGACACTGACGGCGACGGCAGCCTGTACCTCTCGAACCTCGCACTGGGCATGGACACGGAGGTGGGCCGACTGTGCTTCTCCTGTGACGAGGGCCTGTCTCTCGAGCAATTGCGCCTGCAGGCGGGTCACTTCACCGATGCACGAATCACCGATGTGCCGGAACCGGGCGTGCTGTGGCTGCTGGGACCCGCGGTGGTACTGGCCCTGCGTCGGCGTCCGCGATGCTGAGATACTGATTATTAAGGAGGCCCTTAAATTCCTTCCGTCAGCACGGCGTCTTCGGGCTCGTAGGCAGTTACCAGGCCAACGAATTCAAGAGCCGGGTTTAATAACCCCACTTCTCTCCATTTTGGCGAGGGCTCGTCATTTGCTGCGGGCAGTACGCCACCTCCGCTGATCACCTAACGGATAGTAGGAAATCCAACGGCACCGACGAGAGTATGTGAGTCTTCATAGCGCTGTCGGCTCTCGGATCGGTGCCTCTGGAAGTCGTTTGCGACCGGGCCATGGTATGGCGCAGTGGGATGCACTGGTGGCGCGCTGGCACCCGCTGGGTTTCCAGGGTGCCTTCGGTTACCGGTTGCGCGACTTCATCACCACAGGCGTCACCACCGGCGGCCGACAGCTCGGCTGTCTCCTGTTGTCCGGTGCTGTGCGGGCTGTAGGCGTGCGCGACGGCTTGATCGGCTGGACGGTTTGGGTCCGCCACGAGAATCTGCCACAGATACTCAACAACCGCAGCTTCCTGTCTTCCCGCATGTCCGGGTGCCGCCTCTGGCCAGTCATGTGCTCATGAGCAAACCCTGCCGTCGCCCAAGGTGGGCCGACATCCACAGCACTTCAGCAGAGTCCATGACATCGAATATGCTGATGGTTCGAACGGTCATTGCCAGCTCAAGCTGCACGTGGTCGTCTGTGTGAATAGCTGGCAACGAGTCGACCAACATACAGTAATCGTCAACGAAACGGCGTACCAAGCCTGCCTCTCCAGCCAGCCGATCAGCCGCGAGAGTTTTCGCAACAAGGTTGCATTAAGCAGCCGAATGCGGCAAGATTTGTATTTCGCCATCACTTTCGACCAGAAATTTTCCCTGCCGACTACGCTGTCTGATGTCTACCCCACTCCGTTCAGCCCAATCGGCAGGCGTCCTGAAGCTTGATCCGGTGCTCTGCAGCAGCACCGCCGTCCGCTTGCTGTGGGCCATCGCCGCGCTGCTGCTGCTGTGGACGACCGTCCTCTGGGCACTCGATTGAACGCTGCGGGATCACCATGTCTGCGCCCGCCCTTGCAGGCTGAGGCGCTGCTCTACTTTGACAACCTGACGCTCGGCTACAACCGACATCCAGCCGTGCACCACCTGCGCGGTGAAGTCGCCACCGGCAGTCTGCTGGCCATCGTAGGCCCCAACGGCGCCGGCAAATCGACGCTGCTCAAGGGTATCGCCGGCGAACTGCGACCCCTGCAGGGGAAGATCGTCCTGAACGGCCTGCGGCGCCGGCAGATTGCCTACCTGACGCAGCAGGCGACGCTTGACACGAGCTTCCCGATCGTCGTTCATGACTTTGTGGCGATGGGTCTGTGGCGCGAAATCGGTGCTTTTGCCGGCCTCAACCGCGCTCGCCGCGGGCGCATTGAAGCGGCGATCGATGGTGTCGGCCTGGGTGGACTCGAAGGGCGCCCGATTGGCTCGCTCTCTGGCGGCCAGTTGCAGCGTGCGCTGTTTGCCAGGGTTCTGCTCCAGGATGCGCCGCTGGTGCTGCTCGACGAACCCTATGGGGCAATCGACGTGGCCAGCGTGCATGACCTGGCGGCGCTGGTACGCCGCTGGCACGGTGAAGGACGAACGGTGATCTCCGTTCTGCACGATCTCGAGCATGTTCGCCAGGAGTATCCGGAGACACTATTGCTCGCTCGTGAAGTCGTCGCGCGCGGTGACACCGCGAGCGTACTCAGCGAGGCAAACCTCTTGCGCGCTCACCAACTCGCCGAAGGCCACCGTGAAGGCCAGACCACGGCGATCTGTCACAGCAACCGGATGGGCACATGACCGAAACGTTCGCGTCGCTGCCGCTGTTCTCGCCATTCATAGAGTTCAGCTTCATGCGCCGGGCACTGGCCGGTTGCCTGGCACTGTCGCTCGGTGCAACGCCAGTCGGTGTCTTCCTGATGTTGCGCCGCATGAGTCTCGCTGGTGATGCGATGTCGCACGCGGTCCTGCCGGGCGCGGCCATTGGCTATCTGATTGCCGGACTTTCACTCCCTGCGATGACTCTCGGCGGCCTCATCGCAGGCCTGGCGGTGGCGGTGTTGGCCGGTGGCGTGGCGCGCAATACGGTGATCAAGGAGGATGCCAGCCTGGCGACCTTCTACCTGCTCTCGCTTTCCACCGGTGTGTTGATCATCTCGCTGCGCGGCAGTAGCGTGGATCTGTTACATGTCCTCTTCGGCAGCGTGCTCGCGCTCGACGACGCAGCGCTGTACCTGCTCGCCAGTTTCGCCTCGCTATCGGTGGTCGCGCTCGCGATCGGGCTGCGTCTGTTCGCCCTCGAAGGCTGCGATCCGGCTTTCCTGGCGCGCATCAGCCGCCTCGCACCGGTCGCCCACTACGGTTTCATGATCCTGCTGGTGCTCAACCTGGTGGCCGGTTTCCACGCCCTCGGCACGTTGATGGCGGTCGGCATCATGATCCTGCCGGCGGCCACGGCACGCCTGTGGGTGGGTACCCTTGGCCCACTGCTGCTGATCGCCGTGCTGACGGCTTTTTTCGGGTCACTGATCGGCCTGCTGCTGTCGTACTACGTCAACCTACCGGCCGGACCGGCCATCGTGCTGACGCTTGGCGCCCTCTACCTGCTGTCGATGGGAGTCGGCCGGCTCGGGCCGCTGGCCAGCCGCTGGCGGCCGAATTGGCATTTCGAACGCTGAACCCTGATGAGAAATCCAATCATGCACATGATTCTTCTGAGCGCGCCTTTCCGACTCGCGGCAATATGGCTGCTGGCCATCGCCAGTCTGGGGCCAACCGGCCGGACGGTGGCTGGCGAAGCACTTCCGGTGGTCGCCAGCTTCAGCATTCTCGGCGATCTGACGCAGCAGGTCGGCGGCGACCGCGTGCAGGTGTACACCCTGGTCGGCCCTGGTGCCGATGCGCATGTCTACCAACCGACACCCAGCGACGCCAGGACGCTTTCCCGGGCGCGACTGGTGATCGTCAATGGGCTTGGTTTCGAAGGCTGGATCGGCCGCCTGATCAAGTCATCCGGCTATCCCGGTCCGCTGGTCGTCGCCAGCCAGGGAGTCCATGCGTTGCGCCAGCCGCGGGCGCATGCCGGCAAGCATGCTGACCCTCACCAGCATCCCGGCGACCTCGATCCGCATGCCTGGCAGGACCTCGCCAACGCTCGCCGTTACATCGCCAACATCGCTGCCGCACTCGGCGAGGCGGACCCGGCAAACCGCAGCGTCTATCAGGCCAATGCGGCCCGCCTGGACCAGGCGATGGCGACTCTCGACGGCGAAATCCGCGCCACCTTCAGCGCCCTGCCGGCGGAAAGGCGCAAAGTCGTCAGTTCACATGACGCTTTCGCCTACTTCGGCCGCGCCTACGGGATCCGCTTCATCGCTCCGGTTGGCGTCAGCACCGACGCCGAGCCTTCGGCCGGCGAGGTCGGCGCGATCATCCGGCAGATCCGCCAGGAAAAGATCAGGGCGATGTTCGTCGAAAACATCACCGACCCGCGCCTGCTCGAACGTATCAGCCGCGAATCGGGTGCGCGCATCGGCGGCACGCTGTACTCCGACTCGCTGGCGAAACCCGGTAGCGCAGCCGACAGCTATCTCGGCATGATGCGGCAGAACGCGAAGACGCTGGCGGCGGCACTGACTGACTGAGGGCCTGGAAGGAAATTCAGCCCCCCAACAATGTGCAGGATGATGTCGCGCAGCATCGATCCCTACGGCGCGCCCAGCACGCGGCGCGGCTGCAACCTGCCTTCGCCATCGAGTTCGCCGAGACCGAGAAGTCGGTTTCCGGAATAGACTCGGTATCGCCCTGGCGAACCGACGATGCAGACTGGATTACCATGGACAAAACGCCGACCTGCCGCATCGTCCAGATCAACTGCCGGCAGGCTCTTCAGCAGTGTGTCCGGCGGTAGCAGCCAGCCTGCACGGGCTTCTTCGGCCAGCGCGGCCAGTTGGTCGAGCGTTACCGCATCGGCAATTCGCAACGGGCCGACGGCGACCCGACGCAGGACCGTCAGATGCGCGCCGCAAGCGAGCACCGTGCCGAGATCCTCGGCCAGGCTGCGAATATAGGTGCCCTTGCTGCAGGCGACCCGTAGACGACAGCGGTCCTGCGAGAAATCGAGCAGCCACAGTTCGTGGATCGTTACCGCGCGTGCCTCGCGCTCGACTTCAATCCCCTGCCGGGCCAGTTCATAGAGCGGTCGGCCGTCGCGCTTGAGCGCCGAGTACATCGGTGGGATCTGGAGAATCGGACCGCGGAAACGGCTCAGCGCGGCTTCGAGTTCGGCGCGCCCGAAGGTTACCGGAGACTGCATCACGACCGTACCGTCGGCATCGCCGGTATCGGTCCGGATACCGAACAGGAGTTCCGCTTCGTAGATCTTGTCGGCAGCCAGCAGATCGACCGAGAATTTGGTCGCTTCGCCGAAACAGAGCGGCAGCAGCCCGCTGGCCATGGGATCGAGCGTGCCGGAGTGCCCGGCCTTGGCTGCCGAAAAAAGCCGCCTGGCCGCTTGCAGCGCCGAGTTCGAGGACATCCCGGTCGGCTTGTCAAGGAGCAACACACCGTCGACACGGCGCCAGCTCTTCCTAACGTTCATGACTTTGCAAGACACCCCCGCTGATGATGGAAGTCATGACCGTTTTCCTCTCCCCAATCCCTCGCGCGAGGGGGTGGGGAGTTTCGTGAGTCGCTGACGCGACTTTCAGGGTAAGCCCAACTCAGGCCTGGTCTGGTTCTTCGCTTTGATCCGAGATCGCCGCCGCCTCGCTGATCAGTTTCGAGATCTGTGCGCCACGCTCCAGCGAGTCGTCGAAAACGAAATGCAGTTGCGGGATCATGTGAATGCTGATGCGCCTGCCCAGCACGCTGCGCAGAAACCCGGAGGCCTGCTGCAGACCGGCCTGCACCGAGTCGAGCGTGTCGCTTCCCGCCATGCTGCTGAAGTACACCTTGGCATGCGCGTAGTCCGGACTGACCTCGACCTCGGTAAGGCTGATCATGCCGACGCGGGGATCCTTGAGTTCGCTCCTGATTACCTCGGCAAGCTCGCGCCGGATCTGTTCAGAAACCCGGTCGCGCCGTGAAAATCCCTTGTTCGAAGGCACTTAGAGAGTCCTCGCGACTTCCGTGACGTCGTACACTTCGAGTTGGTCGCCTTCCTCGTAGGCACTGAAGTTCTTCAGCGAAAGACCACATTCGAAGCCCGACCGCACTTCCTTGACGTCATCCTTGAATCGCTTCAGCGACTCGATCTCGCCATCCCATACAACGATATGGTTGCGCAGCAGGCGCGCGCGCGAACTGCGCTTGATGATGCCTTCGAGTACATAACAACCAGCGATGGTGCCGATCCGGGTGGCGCGGAAGACCTGTCTGATCTCGACCAGGCCGGTGACATCTTCGCGCTTCTCGGGTGAAAGCATTCCCGACAGTGCAGCCTTCACTTCGTCCACCGCATCATAGATGATGTTGTAGTAGCGAATATCGACCCCGGCAGCTTCGGCTGCCTTGCGTGCGCCAGCGTCGGCACGCGCGTTGAAGCCGATGATGACCGCTTTCGAGGCCTGTGCAAGGTGCACGTCGGACTCACTGATCGCGCCCACCGCAGCATGGATGACGTTGACCTTGACTTCACCGGTCGAAAGTTTCTGCAAGGACTGCACCAGCGCTTCCTGAGAACCCTGAACGTCGGCCTTGATGATCAGCGCCAGTACCTTGGCCTCGGCCTCGGTCATCTGCTCGAGAATGCTCTCGAGATTGGCTGCCTGCTTCGTCGCCAGCTTGACGTCTCGGTACTTGCCTTGGCGGAACAGGGCAATCTCGCGCGCCTTGCGTTCATCAGCGAGCACCACGGCCTCCTGTCCAGCCGCGGGCACATCGGAAAGGCCAAGGATCTCGACTGGAATCGAAGGTCCGGCTTCCTTGATCACCTTGCCGTTTTCGTCGAGCATCGCCCTTACCCGACCAAACACCTGACCGGCGAGCAGGATGTCGCCCTGGCGAAGCGTTCCCGAAAGGACCAGCATCGTCGCCACGGGCCCGCGTCCGCGGTCGAGGCGCGCCTCGATGATCAGGCCCTTGGCCGGCGCATCCCTGGGCGCTTTCAGTTCCAGCACTTCCGCCTGCAGTAGGACATTCTCGAGAAGTTCGTCGATACCGGCACCGGTCTTCGCCGAAACCAGCACGAAAGGTGCATCACCGCCGTACTCTTCGGGCACCACCTGTTCGGTGACCAGTTCCTGTTTCACCCGATCGGGCTGAGCACCCGGCTTGTCGATCTTGTTCACTGCCACGACAATCGGCACTGCCGCCGCCTTGGCGTGGTGAATCGCCTCCCTGGTCTGCGGCATCACCCCGTCATCGGCAGCGACCACCAGAATCACCAGGTCGGTCGCCTTGGCGCCGCGTGCACGCATCGCCGTGAATGCCTCGTGACCCGGCGTGTCGAGAAAAGTCACCATGCCCCGGTCGGTCTGCACATGATAGGCGCCAATGTGCTGGGTGATGCCGCCTGCCTCGCCACTCGCCACACGCGTACGGCGAATGTAGTCGAGCAGCGAGGTCTTGCCGTGATCGACGTGTCCCATCACCGTCACCACTGGTGCGCGCTGCTCGTGCAATACATCCTTCTGTTCGACATCGCTGTCGTCAAGGAAGGCATCGGGGTCGTCAAGCTTCGCAGCGAATGCCTTGTGGCCCATCTCCTCGACGATGATCATCGCCGTTTCCTGATCCAGCACCTGGTTGATGGTCACCATCGAACCCATCTTCATCAGGGACTTGATCACTTCGGTCGCCTTGACGGCCATCTTGTGCGCCAATTCAGCGACGGAGATCGTTTCCGGGACATAGACCTGGTGAACCACCGGCTCGATGGGCAACTGGAAAGAGTGCTGCTCTTCTTCGTCGCTCACGCCGCGGGCAATTCGCTTGCCGTGTTTATTGTCCCGCCAACCCGTGCCACCGGTGGCGCCGCGTGTCTTGAGACCGGGACGCTTGTTGGCGCCTTCGTTTTTCCATTGTCCCTTCTTGTCGGCGACCTTCTTTTCGGGCGCCTTCTTCTCGGCCACCTTCTTGTCTGCCGACGCCGGTTTGGCCGCCGGCTTGTGCAGCGTCTTGTCTTCTGCAGGCCGCTCACTCGCGGTCTGAGCGGCAACCTGTTTGGCCACCCCGGCAGCCTTGGCCGCGACCGCCTTGTTTTCTGCATCCTGCTTCAGGCGAACGAGGTCGGCACTGCGTTGCTGCTTGCTTTTGAACTCGGCTTCCTGACGAGCACGCAACTCGGCGTTACGCCGCTCTTCTTCGGCGCGCAGGCGCTGCTGCTCCTCGCCGATGATCGAAGCACGCGTCACCACTTTCTTGGCACTCACCTTGGTGTCGGCCACCACCGGTGCTTCCGTTTTTGCCTCGACGACCGCCGCAGAAGGCGTTTCGGCGGCGGGCTTGGGTTTCGCTTTGGGCGGCGACGCTCCTGCCTTCACGGGGGGGAGCACTGGTTCTACTTTCACGGCAATCGGCGGTGCGGATTTGTTGACCTTGGCTTCGACGACGGGCTCGGCTTTTGCTGCGACAACCGGCTCGATTTTCTCGGCTTTCACCTCGACCGGCGGTGCCGGTCGGGCTTCAACGACCTCCCCGGCCGCGGTGGTTGGCAAGACCGGCGGCACCGGTAATTCGGCGCGAACTTCGGGGGCCTCCCGCTTCACGAGAACTCGTTTCTTGCGGACTTCGACCTGCACCGTATGCGATTTTCCGTGTGAATCCTGCTGCCGGATCTCGGTCGTTTCCTTGCGCATCAGGGTAATCTTGGTCTTCGCATCCGTCTGACCATGTGCCTTGCGCAGATAATCCAGCAATCTGGACTTGTCCTGCTCGGACAGCAGGTCATCGAGCTGTTTCTTGGCCACCCCGGCTTTATGCAATTGCTCGAGCAGCGAACCAGCCGGCATCTTCAGCTGTACGGCAAATTGGGCAACACTTGTTTGCGCCATGTGAATTCCTCTTTCCCCGCTTACTCGAACCAGTGCGCACGCGCCGTGGTGATCAGTTGTGTGGCCCGTTGCGCATCAATGCCAGTCATTTCTGTCAGTTCGTCGACAGCCAAGTCGGCAAGATCGTCGCGCGTCTTGATGTCATGACCAGCCAGTTTTCCGGCCAGTGACTTGTCCATCCCTTCAAGGGTCAGCAGATCTTCGGCGACGTTACCGATTTTTTCCTCGGTGTCAATGGCCTCAGTGAGCAACACGTTGCGCGCCCGCTCGCGCAACTCCTGCACCGTGACCTCGTCGAAGGACTCGATCTCGAGCATCTCGTGCAGCGGCACATAGGCGACTTCCTCGAGAGTCGAGAATCCTTCGTCGATGAGGATATTCGCCACATCCTCGTCGACATCGAGTTTCTCCATGAACAGCACGCGAATGGCCGCCGCTTCGGCCTCGACCAGGGTCTTCGATTCTTCCTCGGTCATAAGGTTGATCGTCCAGCCGGTCATTTCCGAAGCTAGGCGAACATTCTGACCGCCGCGGCCAATGGCGATCGCCAAGTTCTGCTCGTCGACGACCACGTCCATGCTGTGCTTGTCTTCATCGACGATGATCGAGCTGACTTCGGCTGGCGCCAGGGCGCCAACCACGAACTGTGCAGGATCGGCCGACCAGAGCACGATGTCAACCCGTTCACCCGCCAGTTCATTGGTCACCGCCGTGACTCGTGAGCCGCGCATGCCGACGCAGGTACCGATCGGATCGATCCGCTGGTCATTGGACTTGACGGCAATCTTGGCGCGCATGCCGGGGTCACGGGCAGCCGCTTTGATCTCCAGCAGGCCATCATCGACTTCCGGAACTTCCAGCGCGAAGAGCTGAATGATGAACTCCGGCGCGGTACGCGACAGGATCAGTTGCGGGCCACGGGCAGAACGGTCGATGCGCAGCAGATACGCCTTGACACGATCACCCACGCGCAGGTTCTCGCGCGGAATCATCTGGTCACGTGGCAGCAGTGCCTCCATCTTGCCGGTTTCGACAATCGCATTGCCGCGCTCCATGCGCTTGATCGTCCCGGTCACCAGATGCTCCTTGCGCGCCAGGAATTCACTCAGCACCTGTTCGCGCTCGGCGTCACGAATCTTCTGCAGAATCACCTGTTTGGCCGCCTGTGCGCCGATGCGACCAAAGTCGATGGGTTCGAGAGACTCCTCCAGATAATCACCGATCTCGACCTCGGGATCCTGCTTCTGGGCTTCCGACAGCGGCACCTGCTGTTCCTCGTCGAGAAAGTCCTCGTCGGCAACGACCTCCCAGCGCCGGAAGGTCTCGAAATCACCGGTTTCGCGATCAACCGCGACGCGCACATTAGCGTCGTCGTGGATGCGCTTCTTGGTAGCCGATGCCAGCGCCAACTCCAGCGCGCCGAAGACGATGTCTCTGGTCACGTTCTTTTCACGTGCCAAGACATCTACCAGCAGCAAGATTTCGCGGCTCATTTCCTTATTACCTCCTAAACCAGCTTCTCGCCCGATTTCATCGTGTCGAATTTGGGAACCACCCGAGCCTTGTCAAGATTGACCAGATCGAATTCCATATCGCCCACATCGGTTTGCAGATGCACCTTGCCATCACGCAAGCCAAGCAGGACACCACTGAAATTGCGCCGACCGTTCAAGGGCAGGCGCAGCTTGAAACTAATCTCCGAACCCGCGAAACGTTCGAAGTCAGACGCTTTCTTCAATGGCCTGTCGATCCCCGGCGAAGAGACCTCAAGACGGTCATAGTCAACGTTCTCAACGGTCAGCACGCGAGAAAGCTGATTGCTGACCAGCACACAGTCTTCGATATCCACGCCGCGCGGCTTCTCCGGTTTGTCGATGAAAACGCGCAAAACGCGGCTACGCGGACTGCGTTCGACGTCCACCAGCTCATAGCCAAGGCCAGTCACCGTGATTTCAAGTAGTTCGTGTACATCCATGGCTGCAAATAAAAAATGGGCGAAAAGCCCATCCCCGAAAATTGCCCCCTCAGGGGCGAGCGGAAAACCGTTGGATTATAACGAAAATATTGGCGGGGGTAAATCAGCCTGTGTGTGCGCAACACCTCCTCAGGCGGATCTCGGTCGCCGCGGCGGGCGGCCGGATTCGGCAATCGCCATGCCGAAATCGACCATCAGCTTCTTCACCTCGGCCTCGGCAAGTTCGTAGACCTGCCCCCGCTTCAGGCTCGGCGGCAACACGAAAGGACCATAACGAACACGTATCAGGCGACTGACGACCACGCCAACGGCTTCGAACATGCGCCGCACTTCACGGTTGCGGCCCTCGAAAAGTGATACACGGAACCAGCGGTTGGCGCCCTCGCCGCCAGCTTCCTGAAAGCTCGCGAATTTCGCCAGCCCGTCGTCGAGCTCGACGCCATCGAGCAGGCGCTGACGGGCATCGTCGGGCAAGTCGCCGAGGATGCGCACCGCGTACTCGCGTACTAGCTGATAGCGCGGGTGCATCAGTCGATTGGCAAGGTCCCCCGAGGTGCTCAGCAGCAGCAGGCCGCTGGTATTGAAGTCAAGGCGGCCGACCGCCACCCAGCGTCCGACCGACATCCGCGGCAACGAGGTAAACACGTTCGGCCGATGCTCCGGGTCGTTGCGCGAAACGATCTCGCCTTCGGGCTTGTGATAGAGGATTATCCGCGGCAAGCGGTCGGAGAAGCGTAACTGCACCAGCTTGCCATTGACCTTGATCCGGTCACCCGGGCTGACCGTCTGTCCGAGGTGCGCCGGCTCGCCATTGACGTGGATGCGACCGGCGGCAATCAGCGCTTCCATCTCCCGGCGTGAGCCAATGCCACTGTTGGCCAGCAGCTTGTGCAATCGCTCCGGTTTGCCTGCAGCTTCCTGGTGACGGGTACGCCGGGCTGACTCGCCGGCACCCGTTCCCGGCGCCGGGCGTGCATTCCCGGCTCCGGCGGCAGATTCCGGCAGCTCCGGTGGTCGCCGTCGCCCCCTCGGCGGTGTGGCCAGCGCCGCCGGACGTGGCGAACGAGCTGATTCGGCGAGCATGCGGCGTTTATGATTGTTATTGGGCATCAGCAAGGTCCAGTGTGGAATTAATTTGATCGAGCGCGGGCAACTCGGCTAGGCTGCAGAGGCCAAGGTCATCGAGGAATTTTCTGGTCGTCGCCAGAAGGGCCGGTCGACCGGGCGTATCGCGATGGCCAACGACCTCGACCCAGCCACGCTCTTCGAGCGCCCGAATTACCTGTGTGGCGACTGTCACACCGCGGATGTCCTCGATGTCACCACGCGTCACCGGCTGACGATAGGCGATGATGGCCAGCGTTTCCAACACTGCACGTGAATAGCGCGGCGGTTTTTCCGGGTGCAGCCGTTCCAGATAGGGCATGTACTCAGCGCGCGTCCGGAAACGCCAGCCGCTCGCTACCGACAGCAGTTCGAGCGGTCGCTCGCGCCATTCGCTGTGCAGCTCGTCGAGCAGCCCGCGCAGAACCTCGGTAGTGACCTGGTCGGCGAACACCCTGCGCAGATCGGCCAGCGACAAGGGTTCCCGAGTGCTCAGCAGCACCGCTTCCAGCACCCGCTTGACGGCCGTGGTATCGGGGGGCAACGCAGCCGGCAGCGCCGTCATCTTACCGGGAGTCACCATGGGCATTGGCCAAACGCAGGTAGATTGGAGCGAATGCTTCCCGCTGGGTCATTTCGAGCAAATGCTCACGCGCCAGCTCCAGCAGTGCAAGAAAGTGAACTACCAGCACCGGCGCGCCCAGGGTCGGATCGAAAAGATCGACAAATTCGACAAAACCGCCGGCATCGCGCAGGCGGCGCAAGATCAGCGTCATGTGCTCGCGTACCGACAGTTCCTCGCGCTGCACCAGATGCCGGGTATGCAGCTTGGCCTGCCGCAGGATGCCTCGCCAGGCGTTTTGCAGATCCAGCACCGTGACTTCCGGCAACCGACGCAGCAGGGTTTTCTCGACCCATACCTCTACCCAGTCGAAATCACGCTCGGCTTGCGGCAGTTGATTGAGCGCCTGCGCGGCCAGCTTCATCTGCTCATATTCGATCAGTCGCCGTACCAGTTCGGCGCGCGGATCCTCCGCATCATCGCCGACGGCGGCTTTCGGTCTCGGCAACAGCATCCGCGACTTGATCTCGATCAGCATCGCTGCCATCACCAGATAGTCAGCGGCCAGTTCGAGGTTCTGCGAGCGCATCACTTCGACGTAGACCAGATACTGCTCGGTCAGTGGCGCCATCGGAATGTCGAGCACATTTACATTGGCCCTGTGAATCAGGTACAACAGCAGATCCAGCGGTCCCTCGAAGGCGTCGAGCATGACCGCCATCGCATCGGGAGGGATGTAGAGGTCGTGCGGCATCTGTACCAGAGGCTCGCCGTAGATCCTGGCCAGCGGACTGACCGGGGCCTCGACCGCTGCCCCGGCGATGGTCGCGCTAGCGCTCATCGCGGATCGACGAACTGCACATCACTTAGCGGTAATCCATTCCCATCGCCTGGCGCACGTCGCGCATCGTTTCGCGCGCGAGATGGCGCGCCTTGCTGTTGCCGTCGGCAATGATCGATCGCACCAGCTGCGGATCGTCCAGAAAGGGTTGTGCGCGCTCGCGCATGGGCGCCTGCTCGCGCAAGATGGCGTCGATCACCGGCTGCTTGCAATCCAGGCACCCGATGCCGGCGCTGCGGCAACCTTGCTGCACCCAGGCCTGACAAGCTGCGTCCGAGTACACCTGATGCAGTTGCCAAACCGGACATTTATCCGGATCACCGACATCGGTGCGGCGAATCCGCGCCGGGTCGGTCGGCATGCGCCGTATCTTCTGCGTCACCGAGGTGGCATCCTCGCGCAGCGTGATCGTGTTGCCGTAGGACTTTGACATCTTCTGGCCATCAACCCCCGGCATCCGCGAGGCCTCGGTCAGCAGAGCACCCGGCTCGACGAGAATCATCTTGCCGGTGCCTTCAAGGTAGCCGCAGAGGCGCTCGCGATCAGCGTGTGACAGGTCATGAGCTTCGTCGAGCAAGGCATGTGCCTGCCCGACCGCCGCCTGCTCACCCTGTTGCTGGAAACGCATGCGCAATTCTTCATAACGGCGGGCCCGCTTCGATCCGAGCTTCTTGACCGCCTCCCTGGCCTTGTCCGCGAAACCCGGCTCGCGCCCATAGAGATGATTGAAGCGGCGCGCCACCTCACGCGAAAACTCGATGTGCGGAACCTGATCCTCGCCTACCGGCACCTTGTCGGCCCGGTAGATCAGGATGTCGGCCGACTGCAGCAAGGGATAACCGAGAAAGCCATAGGTCGATAGATCCTTGTTCTCGAGTTTCTCCTGCTGATCCTTGTAGGTCGGCACGCGTTCCAGCCAGCCCAGTGGCACCATCATCGACAACAGCAGATGCAGCTCGGCATGTTCGGGCACCTGCGACTGAATGAACAGGGTCGCCCGTGCGGGGTCAACGCCTGCTGCCAGCCAGTCGACGACCATTTCCCAGGTAGAATCGACAATGCCCTGCGGGTCGTCGTACTGAGTGGTCAGCGCGTGCCAGTCGGCTACGAAAAAGAGGCATGGATACTCGTACTGGAGCTGCACCCAATTCTTCAGCACACCGTGGTAGTGGCCGAGATGCAGGCTGCCGGTCGGGCGCATCCCGGAGAGGACTCGTTCTGCGTACATGTTCTGGGTTCAGGAAGAGAATTGAAAAAGGGTATCAATCAGCCCGCCAACGAGTTGCATCACCGGTGTAAGCAGCGAGCCCAACACCCCGGTAAACAGCAGCAACAGCAGGATCGGAAAGCCGAAACGCTCGATTTGCGCAAAGCGCCAGGCGGCTTCTGGCGGCAGCAGGCTGACGGCAATCCGTCCGCCATCGAGCGGCGGCAACGGAAACAGGTTGAGTACCATCAGTGCGATATTGATCGAAATGCCGACCTCCGCCATGCGCGCCATCGGCAGGCTGAAGAAGTTGATCGGTAGCAGCAAGGCCAGCTTGAACAAGGCGGCCCAGAATAGCAGCATCGCGAAATTGGCCGCCGGGCCGGCAGCGGCCACCCACAACATGTCGCTCTTCGGGTGATGCAGGCGACCGAAATTCACCGGCACCGGTTTGGCCCAGCCGAACAGGATGCCTCCCGTCGACAGCAGCAGAATGATCGCCGGTACCAGGATCGTTCCCACCAGGTCGACATGCTTGAGGGGATTGGCCGTGATCCGCCCTGCCTGCCAGGCGGTTGGATCACCGAAGTGGCGGGCGGCATAACCATGCGCAGCTTCGTGCAGGGTAATCGCGAGGATTACCGGCAACGCGGCAATGGCAATCGTCTGGATCAGCGCCTGCATGCAAGGTTCCTCAGTCAAGTCCCACCGGCGCCAGCGCACCGAGCCCGGCGCGCACCAGCACCGGCAGCGCACCGGTCAGATCAACCACCGTCGTCGGCTCGGTCCCGCAAAAGCCGCCGTCGAGGATCAGTTCAAGCTGGCCGTCGAGCCGCTCGCGGATTTCCCAGCCTTCGGTCAGCGGGTCTTCGTCACCGGCGACGATCAGGGTCGAAGTCAGCAATGGCTCGCCAAGCGCCTCGAGCAGGGCCAGCGTGACCGTATGTGCCGGAATGCGCAGCCCGATGGTCTTGCGCCTGGGGTGCAGGACGCGCCTCGGCAGTTCGCGGGTTCCCTCGAGAATGAAGGTATAGCTGCCCGGCGTCGTCGCCCTGAGCAGGCGATAGCGGGCATTGTCGACGCGCGCGAACTGGCCGATCTGCGACAGGTCGCGGCACATCAGCGTCAGGTGGTGCCGGTCATCGACACCGCGCAGGCTGCGGATTCGTTCGACTGCAGCCTTGTCGCCGAGATGGCAACCGAGGGCATAACTCGAGTCCGTCGGCAGCGCGATGACCCCACCCTGGCGGACGACTTCGGCCGCCTTCTGCAGCAGCCTTGCTTGCGGATTATCGGGATGAATCGTGATGTACTGAGCCATGACGCGTTTCCGTGGCTCAGAACCCCTGCCAGACGGGCTTCAAGCCCTCCGGCAGGGGTGCCAGTTTGCCCAGATCGACATGACTTTCGCCCGGCCCGTGAAAATCGGAGCCGCGCGACGCCAGAAAATCGTATTCTCTGGCCAGGCGGCCGAAAACTTCCACATGCTCCTGCGTATGACTTCCCGACATGACCTCGATTGCCTGCCCGCCCAAGGCCTTGAAGTCGCCGAGAAAGCGCCGCATTTCGGTGCGCGACAGTTTGTAGCGCCCGGGGTGCGCCACCGCTGCAATCCCGCCGGCGCCAAGAATCCAGCGCACCGCATCGGCCAGCGTCGCCCAGCGATGATCGACATAACCCGGCCGACCAGGAACCAGGTACGATTCGAAGACGCTGCGCAGGTCCTTGCAGACGCTACTTTCAACAAGATAGCGACCGAAATGCGCGCGGCTGACCAGGCTCGGGTTGGCCGCATAACGCATCGCGCCTTCGAAAGCGCCAGCAATGCCGACCTTTTCGAGCGCCTCCGACATGCGCCGCGCACGCTCGATCCGTCCAGAACGGATCGTGGCCAGACCGTCGTTCAGTACCGGATCAGTGCTGTCGAAAGCGAAACCCAGGATATGAATCTGCAGCCCCTCCCACTCGATCGAGATCTCGACGCCGTTGATGAAGGCCACCCCCAGTTCTTCCGCGATCGCCCGTGCTGACGGTAGACCATCGAGGTCATCGTGGTCGGTCAGCGCCAGCATGTCCACGCCATTCGCCGCCGCTCGACGGACCAGGTCGTCCGCAGAAAGGAGGCCATCCGAGCAGGTGGAATGACAATGGAGATCGCAGTTGAGCACGTGCATAGACCCATGGGTGCAGCCGGAAATCGGCAACTGCACATGATAACACAGGCCAAGGCCTGCTCCCGGTCACATGAAGATGCAGGGGTGTGATCGAAAGTGACGGTTGCAAAGACCTCAAGCAGCCAAGGCGTCCCAATACCGATCCCGGCCGCCGTTTGCACGGGTGACGCAGAGGTTCAGCATGGCTTGGGCATTTTCTGGTGTCCACCAGGCGCCTGGTAGTTTGAGGCGTTTCTGAATCACATAGCGATGTGCGCTCTCGACCTCGCCGGAGCCGATAGGCAAGCCGGCTTGAATGGCGGCCGGATAGTCGAATTGCCCTGGGCGGTTGATCAGATCACGGTAACCCCCACGGACCGGGGCCTGTTCTGACGGCACGGAGTCCGGTTCCTGGAAAGGCGCAAGGGCCGTCAAGACCGCGGAAAGCCTGTCCGTTTTCAGGCAGTCTTTCTGCCGTTCAATCCAGTTCGGATCGTGGGCAGCGCAAACCTTAGCCGCCTCAAAGTAATCACACACGTGAAAGAAGTCGACAGGGTCCTTGCATCGCGCACCGAACGGACGCTCCCTCTGATCTTCAATCCAAACGGCGCCGTCACCCCATCCATGGATAGGGCTGCGCTCGTTGAAGCCGGCCGCTATCGCCAGCCGCAGGATGTCGGCTCCTGCGGCTGCGGCATCGCCCAAGGTAACCGCGAAGGTGGGCGCTACTTCGCCAGCACGGCGGATCATCGACAGCTTGCCTTCTTTCCAGAACAAGTGGCGGGTCTTGCGTCGATCCCGCGGACCCTCATCGCCTGCCTTTCCCGTTTCTACCATCGGAATCAGGCTGCCGTCGATTTCGGCGATCCACGTCAGCGCCTCCTTCGTCGGGCGAGCTTCGGGCGTCCTGTCCTGTCCGTAATGCTTATCCTGCGGGCGTGATCTTCTGTGATCGTTGCCGCAGCTCCATTCGCAATCCCGATCCCGTCATGCTCGCGAATCTTCTCCCGAACCTGGGCAAACGGAACGTCAGCACCCAAATCGGTGAGGGCCCTCTGCAGCCATGTGGAATATCCCCGGCATGAAATGCCCGCCTGGCTCTGAAAGGGCCGGCACCATTTGCCGCCTTCCTTTGTCCGGTAGGTCTGCTCTTCCACCGTCACGTCACCAAACGTACCAGTCCAGTGCAGTTTTTTACCTCGCGAACAACCCCACTCCTTGCTTCCAGCTCGACTGCAGCCTCATTTGCAGTCTTCCGGCCCCAGTCCTGCATGACCTCAAGCCCCATTGGGCGGAGTTCTTCAATCGCTCGGCGCTCGGCTTCGTCTGCTCGTCGCACGTCCCCTGAGGCGATTTCGACAACATCCAGCATCCTTTCCATCCGAGCTTTTAAGGCCGGATGACGTTCTAACCGCTCCGCAACCGTTTCTCGCTTGCCTACCGCAATCTTCCTTTCCAGATCCATGGCATCTCTCCGATAAGGTCACCCTATCCGACTATACACGTTTCGTGCCTGCCGCCTCATCCCACTGCCCCCTTCGAGTCACAACGCTCCCGTGACTTTCGATTGCACCCAAGTTGCAGAGATACACTGACGAAGATGTATGCGCACCAACGCTAGGCCCGCCAGCTTGGTACAATGATGAATTGACCGTCCTGCAGGCTCCCGACCATGAAACGCAACCGCTTTACCTCCCGCAAGCGTATTTCGGCTGACGCCACCGAGTTGAGCCGTCTGGCCATCGGTCTTGCCGAATCCGGCAGCAAGCTGGAGGACATGTTCTGGCAAAACCGTCTCGGCAAACTCGTCGACAAACTGTTTCATGACGGTGCCGAGGACGACTTCACCGGCTCGCTGGACCGTCTGTTCGACGCACATGCCATGGCGCATGACGATCTTGCAGACACCATCGAGGCGCACGCCGAGTCATGCGTGCTGTCGCACCTCGAGCAGGAGTTCGACATCCTGCTCTTCACGGTACCGCTGCTGGCCTGGTCGCGCTTTTCGATTCCCACCGTGATGATTCCGAGAAGCATTCTGCAGACGCTGAAGGTGCACCTCGGCGCGCATGTCTTTGCTGCGGGTGCCCGGCTGGCGCTCGCCGATTATCTGTATAGCCCGGATCAGCTGCCGCACAGCTTCACCGATACCTGGCAACTGATGCAACGACTGGGGACCGCAGCGATGGCCGGCAGCGACCTCGGTATCGACGCATCGGGCATGCCTGAAACCAATCGCTTCCTTTCCGATACCCGTTACCTCGTCGGTGCGCTGGCGGTTCGCCGTGGACAGCCCCTCTTTCGCTGGAACGAAGCCGACAAGAGCACCCGCGAGAGTGCCCTCAAGGAATGGGTCAAACAGGGCGGACCGTGCTTCGAGGCCCTGCTCACCGGCTGTTCCTATGAGCCCCTGCTAGCTGACGCCTACCATGCCGCCTGCAGGGCGGCCGACAGCGCTTCGCGTCCGTATTCGCTGAAGGCTTCGGTGGCGTTTCTGCAGGCCACTCTCGGGCAGCCCATCGAGAGCCTGCGTGCAGTCATCGGCGGTTTCCATGACAAGCGGCTGGAGGAGTACCGAATCGGTTTTGGCCCGAAAGACGGTGACCTGGTTTTTCATGGTGTCGTCTGGCCATTGCTGGGCATCGAAGATGAAAACACCGATGTCGCCGGCGAGATCGAAACCGCTTTGCGCAAATCTGGCCTCAAGGATGTGGTCACGCTTGACCAACAGTTTCCCTACGAGTTCTGTGACGATTGTGGTGCGCCGCTCTATCCGAATATCGACGGCGATACCGTACACGCCGAAATGCCGGAGCAGAACAACGTGCCATCGCAGACCCTGCATTGAACCGATGATGAGCAATCGCGACCTGCTGCAACGCAGCCTCGATGCCGTCTGGCATCCATGCACCCAGATGAAGCAGCATGCTTCCGAGGCCCTGCCGCTGGTTCCCATTGCCTGCGGCAAGGGGGTCTGGCTGTATGACTTCGACGGCCGGCGCTACCTCGACGGCATCAGCTCGTGGTGGGTCAACCTCTTCGGCCATTGCCATCCGCGCATCAATGCGGCGCTGCGCGAGCAGCTCGATGAACTTGAACATGTCATCCTTGCCGGTTGCACGCACCGGCCGGTGGTCGAGCTCTCGGAGCGGCTGTCGGCACTGGCCGGCGGCATGCTCGGCCATTGTTTCTATGCTTCCGACGGTGCTTCGGCCACCGAAATCGCGCTCAAGATGTCTTTCCACTCCTGGCAGAACCGCGGTTTCCAGGACAAGCAGGAATTCCTGTGCCTGGCCGGCAGCTATCATGGCGAGACCATCGGTGCGCTTGCAGTCACCGACGTCGCCTTATTCAAGGACGCCTATGCGCCGCTGATCCGCCCGGCTGGCATTGTGCCGACGCCCGATGCACGCCTCGCCGAGGCGGGGGAAACCCCGGTCGATGTCGCCCGCCGTGCGGCTGCCGCACTTGAGAACCATCTCGAACGACACCATCCGCGCATCGCCGCGCTGATCGTCGAACCGTTGATCCAATGTGCCAGTGGCATGGCGATGTACGATCCGGAATATCTGCGCCTGGCGCGTGGCCTCTGCGACCGCTACCAGGTGCATCTGATCTGTGACGAGATCGCCGTCGGTTGTGGGCGTACCGGCACCTTTTTTGCCCATCAGCAGGCGGCGATCCAGCCGGACTTCCTCTGCCTGTCGAAAGGCATCTCCGGCGGCTACCTGCCGCTGTCGATCGTGATGACCAGCGATGCGGTCTACGCCGATTTTTATGACGAACGAACCAGCCGCGGTTTTCTCCACTCGCACTCTTATACCGGCAACGCGCTGGCCTGCCGGGCGGCCCTGGCAACCCTCGACCTTTTCGCTGATGAACAGGTGATCGACGCCAATCGCAGCCTCGCCGAGCATCTCGGCCAATGCCTGGCCGCGCTGGCTGGGCACCCGCAGGTGCGCCACCTCCGCCAGCGTGGCATGATCGCTGCGTTCGACGTGTACACCGACGATCCGGAGTTCTCACAACGCTTCTACCGGCAGGCTCTGGTCAACGAAATCCTGCTGCGACCAATCGGCAATACCGTCTATTTCATGCCGCCCTACGTGATCAGCCGCGATCAATGCGCGTTCCTCGTGGATCGCGCCCGCGCTGCACTCGAGGCAGCGCTCGGCAGATGATCTGGGAAGAACTGCAAAGCGAACTCGATACCCTGCAGCGTGACGGACTCAAACGCCAGCGCCGGACTCTCGAATGCCCTTGCGGACCGGTTGCCCGGCTTGAAGGTCGCTCACTGCTCAGCTTCTGCAGCAACGATTACCTTGGCCTGGCCAATGACCCGGCGCTGGTCGAAGCCGCCTGCGCCGGTGCCAGGGCCTGGGGAGTCGGCAGCGGCGCTTCGCATCTGGTCAGCGGCCATCTGGGGGCACATGCCGTGCTGGAGGAGAAGCTCGCCGCGTTCACCGGTTTTGCACGCGCCCTACTCTTTTCGACCGGCTACCTGGCCAACCTGGGGATCGTTCCGGCGCTGGTCGGGCGTCACGACGCAGTGTTCGCCGACCGGCTCAACCACGCCTCCCTGATCGACGCCGTGCAGCTCGCGCGCGCCGACAGCCAGCGCTACCCGCACGGCGATCTGGCGGCACTCGAACGTCTGCTCGCCACGAGTCCGGCCAGACGCAAGCTGATCCTCAGCGACGCGGTGTTCAGCATGGACGGCGATCTTGCCCCCTTGCCCGGCCTGCTGGCGCTCGCCGAGCGCTTCGATGCCTGGCTGGTGGTCGACGATGCGCATGGTTTCGGGGTTCTCGGTCGGCAAGGGCGCGGCAGCCTTGACCATTTCAACCTTCCTGCGGCCAGGCGCCTCGTCTATATGGGCACCCTCGGCAAGGCGGCGGGAGCTGCCGGCGCTTTCGTTGCGGGTGACGCGACAGTGATCGAATGGCTGGAGCAGCGTGCACGAAGCTACATCTTCACTACCGCCGCCAGCCCGATCATCGCCTGCGCGCTGGCCACCAGCCTCGACCTGATCGCTGCCGGCGATGCTCGTCGTCAGCATTTGAGGCAACTCGTCGCGCAGTTGCGCGCTGGGCTCGCCGACACACGCTGGCAGCTACTGCCTTCATCGACGGCGATCCAGCCGGTGATCATCGGCGACAACCATGAGGTCCTGGGGGTCGCCAGCGCGCTTTTCGAGCGTGGCCTCTGGGTACCGGCGATCCGACCGCCGACGGTGCCCAGGGGAAGCGCGCGTCTGCGCGTGTCGCTGACCGCAGCCCACCGCGAAGCCGACCTGGCCCGGCTGGTCGACGCCTTGCGAGCGCTGGCATGACCGTGCTCATCGGCCAGGATCCCGAGCTCGCGCTGGTGCACGGCTGGGGACTCGGCAGCGCCGTCTGGCAGCCGCTGCTCGCACCTTTGTCGCGATCCTGCCGGGTGCACCTCGTCGATCTCCCCGGCTACGGCCCTTCACCGGCCAGCGATACGGATTTCACGGAGACTGCACGAAACCTGATCGATGCGCTTCCCGATTCGGTGATCCTCTGTGGCTGGTCACTCGGTGCCATGCTGGCCATGCGCGCCGCCCTGCTCGCACCGCAACGCGTCGCCGCCTTGGTCCTGGTCGGCGCCACCGCCAGTTTCATCCAGCGCGACGGCTGGAAGCAGGCACAGGCACCGGAACTGCTCGACAGCTTCTCGGCGAGTATCCGGCAACAACCGGAACAGACTTTGCAGCGTTTTGTCGGGCTGCTGAACCAGGGTGACGAGCAGGCGCGGGCGCTTTGCCGCACGCTGCGCGCCGGTCTGCGCGCCGGCCGGATGCCTGACCCGGAAACACTGCGCCGCGGCCTTGACTGGCTTCGTGACCTCGACCTGCGTTTGCTGTTGCCGAAGATTGCGACACCGAGCCTGCTCATCCACGGTGATCAGGACCTGCTCAACCCGCTCGCAGCGGCGAAGTCCCTGGAGAAAGCGATGCCGAACGCCCGACTGGAGGTATTCATCGGCGCCGCGCACGCACCCTTCCTTGCCGATCCTGATCGCTTCGTAGCCCTGCTGGACGAATTCTGCCATGTCCGCACCGCCTCCTAGGCAACGTGTTCGAGCATCCTTCGATCGCGCTGCTGCCTCCTATGACGATGCTGCGGTTCTGCAGCGACAGGTCTGCGAATCGCTGCTGGCAGGTTTTATGCCCAGTCCGGGACCAATTAGCATCCTCGACGCCGGCTGCGGTACTGGCTACGGCGCCCGCCTGTTGCGCGGACGCTGGCCAGACGCGACGATCACCGCGGTAGACTTCGCGCCGGCGATGCTGGCCCGAGCACGCCAGGACGCCGATCTTTGCCTTGTTGCCGACATCGAGGCCCTGCCCTGCCAGGCGGACTGTTATACGACCTGGTGGTCGAACCTGACCGTACAGTGGTGTGCGGTTGACCCGGTTTTCCGGGAAGCGCGGCGCGTCCTTCGCCCAGGCGGACAATTGGCGCTAAGCACGCTCGGTCCCGGGACATTCGACGAACTGCGCAAGGCCTTCAGCGGCATCGACCGCCATCTCCACACCTTGACTTTTAACGAACCAGCGACAATAGAAGCGGCGCTGGTGGGAGCCGGCTTCTCCGAAATCCGCCTGCACCGCGAGACCATCAGCCTGCACTACCCCGACTTGAAAACTTTGTTGCGCGCGGTCAAGGACATCGGCGCCAACTCGGTGGGCGAAGGTGGGCGTAGCGGCCTTCTTGGGCGTGCTGCCTGGCAGCGGGTGCAGATCGCCTACGAAGCGCACCGCACGGCGGCCGGCCTGCCGGCGCGTTACGACGTGATTCTTGCTTACGCCAGAAAATGACAGACCTACGCGGCTGGTTCATCACCGGCACTGATACCGAGATCGGCAAGACTTTTGTCGCCTGCGCGCTACTGCACGCCTTCCGCCAGGCCGGGCTGAGCGCAGTGGCGATGAAGCCGGTCGCCGCCGGCCTCGATGAACAGGGTCGTAACGAGGATGTCGAACGCTTGCTCGCGGCTTCGTCGATCCAGCCCGCACGTTCGCTGGTCAATCCCTACGGATTCCGTGCTGCGATCGCGCCGCACATTGCCGCCACAGAGGAAGGCCGGAGCATCGAACTGCCGTGCATCGCCGCGTCTTTTGCCGAGCTGCAGACCCTCGCCGACGTGGTTCTCGTCGAGGGAGTCGGCGGTTTCTGTGTGCCGCTCGGCGCCGACTGCGATACCGCCGATCTGGCGATGATGCTCCGCTTGCCGGTGATTCTCGTCGTCGGCATGCGCCTCGGGTGCATCAACCATGCGCTGCTGACCCAACAGGCGATCGCTGCCTGCGGCCTGTCGCTGGCCGGCTGGGTGGCCAACCGCATCGATCCGGCGATGTCCCGTTTCAGCGAGAACCTGGCGGCACTGCAGCAACGGCTGGCGGCGCCGCTGCTTGGCGTCGTCACACATGGCACGACACCTGCAGAAGCCGCGCACCGGCTGCAGTTACCGGCCATGGGGCCGGCCTTGAGTCCAGGTACGTAGACAACAGGTAGGTCGGGTGGCGCCCTACGGGCTCACACGACCTACTCAGAACGCGAAGATCAGGTGCGTTCGAAAATCACCGCGATGCCCTGCCCGCCACCGATGCACATGGTGACCAGCGCATACTTGCCGCCGACACGCTGCAACTCGTAGATCGCTTTCGTTGCGATGAAAGCGCCCGAGCAACCGACCGGGTGGCCGAGAGCGATCGCGCCACCATTCGGGTTGGTTTTCACCGGGTCGAGACCGAGCCCCTTGCTGACCGCGATGGCTTGCGCGGCAAAGGCCTCGTTGGACTCGATGACGTCCATCTGATCGAGCGTCAGGCCGGCTTTCTTGAGCACCGCTTTGGTCGCCGGGATCGGACCTTCGCCCATGATCTCGTTCGGCACACCGGCAACGGCGTAGGCAACGAGACGGGCAATCGGCTTCTGACCAGCACGGGCGGCGACGTCGGCAGCGGTGAGCACCATGAAGGCGGCTCCGTCATTGATTCCGGAAGCATTGCCGGCGGTTACCGTCCCGTCCTTGGTGAAAGCTGGCTTCATCTTGGCCAGGGTTTCGATCGTCGTCGCCGGTTTGACATGTTCGTCGGTGTCGAACACGACATCGCCCTTGCGGGTTTTCAGGACAATCGGAACGATCTGCGATTTGAAGCGGCCATCGGCGATGGCGGCGGCCGCACGGCGATGCGACTCGGCGGACAAGGCGTCCTGCTCTTCACGGCTAATTTGCCACTTGGTAGCGAGATTCTCCGCAGTGACGCCCATGTGCCCCGCTCCGAACGGGTCGTTGAGCGTGGCGACCATCATGTCGATGGCCTTGGTGTCGCCCATGCGGGCACCGCTGCGCATCGCTGTCAGCATGTAGGAACCACGTGACATGACTTCGACACCGCCGCCGATACCATAGTCGGCATCGCCGAGCATGATATTCTGAGCTGTCGTCACGATGCCCTGCAAGCCCGATGCACACAGACGGTTGACCGCCATGGCCACCGAATCCATCGACAATCCGGCCTGGATCGAAGCAACGCGGGCCACATAGGCAAAGCGCGAATCGGTCGGAATGCAATTGCCGACCGTCACGTAAGTGATTTGCTGCGGGTCGACACCGGAACGGGCGATCGACTCCTTCATCACGGTACCCGCCAGCTCATGCGGCTCCATGTTGGCGAGCGAACCACCGAAGGTGCCAATGGCTGAACGAACCGCGCTTAGTACAACGACTTCTCTGCTCATGAAGAAACTCCTGTAGATAATCGATCAACCGCCTACCAGACTGGCAAGCCTCATCAAAAACCACCACCGCAGCAGCGAGCCGCACCGGCAGCCGGCCAATGATAGCAAAGGTTCGCTGTGCAAGGCTTCCGAAATTGCCCTCTGCGGACTTCACGCTGGCGTCACTTTCGCGTGTGCCAAGCGCCCGCAGAATGTCAGTATAATGGCGAAAATGGATCTGTCGTCAGTCTTCAGTAAAACGCCCAAAGGCATCGAGGAGATCTCTACCCGCGCGAGCCACCTACCTTTTCGCATGCGAGCCATGTTGATCATGGTCGATGGGCAGCGTACCGGAAACCAGTTGCTGGCTTTTGGCGCATCCGCTACCGAGGGTGCGAAGCAACTGGCCGCCCTGCTGGATGGCGGGTTCGTGCAGGTACAGGCGCCGGTACATAAAACGGCCGAAGCGGTCGTTCGGCCATCACCAGCCGACCGGGAAGACATCAGCCTCGCCAAAAGCTACACTGTCCGGGCTTTGCAGGAATTGCTGGGTTCGCAGGCCGACGCGCTGATCGCGGAGGTCAAACAGGCAAAAACCGCCGCTGACCTCCGGCAGAAGGTCGGCAAACTCCGCGCTGCGCTGCGCGCTGCGCCCGACCAGAAAAAGGCCAAGCAGTTTCTGGTGAAACTCGCGATGGTGCTCGATTGATCACCCCTTGGCGAGGGCTCGCCAGAGGGACAGGATGATTCCTGCGGTCGCTCCCCAGATGAAATACTCCCCGTACGGCATTGCCGTATAGTGGCGCAGCCTGCCTCGGTAATGAAGCGAATGCTGCTGGTGGTTGGCGGGATCCAGCAGAAAGGCCAGCGGCACCTCGAAGGCCTCTGCGACCTCAAAAGCGTCAAGCTGCAACTCGAAAGGTGGGGTCACCAGGGCTACCACCGGGGTGACCCGAAAGCCGGTACTGGTGAGGTATTCAGGCAGGTAGCCGGCGATGTCGACATGCGCGGCGGCCAGGCCGATCTCCTCGGCAGCCTCACGCAAGGCCGTATGCGCCGGCGAAGCGTCGGTTGGCTCGCACCGCCCGCCTGGGAAACTGATCTGGCCTGGATGATCCTTCAGATGCGCAGTGCGCTGTGTCAGCAATACGGTTGGCCCACCGATGCGCCGAACGATCGGGAAGAGCACGGCAGCCGGCAGCAACTCCTCGTCACCAATACCGTCTTCGAGCACCGCTGTCACCAGTGAAGGCTCGCGGTGCAGGACCTCGCGTATACGGTCGAGGTCCCCAACACCGCTGCCCATTGCCGGCTCGAGTGCTGGGGCAAGCAAGGACTCAGCTGCCGACAACACGCTCTTCCTCCTCGATCTCTGCACGCACCGCGGCAAGGGCGTCGCGCAGGGTTTCTTCGGGCAGGGCGTTGAGCGTGCTCGAAACCAGATTCGCGGACTTGATGGCTCCCTGCGGCAGCACATTGCTGTCCAGAGAGGCGACCAGTGCAGCCGTTGCACCGACGACCTGCAGCAGCCTCTGTCGCTCGCTCATCAAAAGCTCGAGCTCGTGGCCCAACATCGATCCTTGTTTGTCGCGGTGAGGCATATTCGACTTCTCCTAGTAGCGCTTCCTGAGAGTCATGGTCTGACCATCGCGCTGCATTTCCATCCGGTTCAGGAAACTCATGCCCAGCAGGGCAAACGGCAGGTCCTGCTGATGCACCAGGGCATCGACATTATTCAGGACAATCTCGCCAACCCGTACCGTATCCAGCTTGATATGAATCACCAGGGCGGGGCCATTGGCCGTACTGGTGACCCCCCGCTGTCCTTTGCTGGCGTCAATCCCGATGCGCCGCGCATCGCCGGCACCGAGCGAGATCATGGTGGCGCCGGTATCCACAAGAAAGCGAACGGTCGTTCCGTTGATGTTTCCAGTGGTCAGGAAATGGCCACTCCCATCAGCAGTCAGGACTGCCTTGCCCCCTCCCTCACCTGCGGGTTGCGACGCGACGTTCTGCCCAACCCGCAGGATACGCTTCTTTCCGTCGGTCTCGATGGTAGCGGTGTCATTATCGACCGAGAGCACCTTGATGCCTTCGTCGGTTTTCGTGCCGACTGCCACGGTTCGAGGCGCTCCACCATTGATGGTCAGCAAAGCCTTTCCTGGAAACACGCCGGCCAACCCGACATCAACCGCCAGTGCAGACCCACAGAGCAAGCAGGAAGACAGGCAGAGTACCTGCCGAATCGCCATCCATCCACAACGCCAGTGGCCACCATTGCCGACACGGCGCTTGACCATCCCGTATCCTCCTCCAGGCAAACCTGGCGGACTCAGCGGTAAACAAGCACCGGAATTTTCGAGTGCGTGAGCACCTTGTTGGTCTCACTGCCAAGCAACAGGGCGGTGATGCCACGACGACCATGCGAGGCCATGAAAATCAGGTCGCAGCCTGCCTCGGTGGCAGCGTCGATGATCGCCTGGTAGGGAATGTCACTGGTCAGCGATCGCTTGGCAACCTGGACACCCTCGGTTGCGCCGAGTTCGACGACGAAATCCAGCGTCTGCTCAGCTTGTTGCTCGGCAAGTTCGGCAAACTTCTCAGGTGTCGTCGGGTCGATCAACGCTCCTTCTCCATAATAAGTGACCGGGTATTCCGGTTTGGCGAAGAATACCGTAATGCGCGCCCCGGTCTCCTTGGCGAAGGAAATTGCTCGTCGGGCAGTGTCCTGGGAAAGCTGGGAGCCATCGGTAGGGACAAGGATGTGTTTGAACATGGCATTTCCTCCTCAGAGTATTCATTCTAATTGATATTGGTCATGGTTGGCGGCAAGCACCCGCTTGACAATAATAGTGTTAGTTCAGCGAGGTTCTGTATGCACACGATCACGAATTTCATGGCCAACGATCATCGCTCTTGTGACCATCTGATGGTCGCGGTCGAGCAGGCTGTCGCCAGCGGCGACTGGGCTCTGGCGAGGACCGATTTCGGTCTATTTCAAAAAGCGATGCAGGATCATTTTGAGGCCGAAGAGTCGCTCCTCTTTCCGCTCTTCGAACAGAGCACCGGCATGTACCGAGGGCCTACGCAGGTGATGCGCGGTGAGCACGCACAGATGCGACAACTGCTCGCCGCCGCCGCCGAGGCTCTGGTCGGGCAGGACTTTGACGATTATACTGGCATTGCAGAAACGCTATTGGTCATGATGCAACAACATAACCTCAAGGAAGAGAACGTGCTATATCCGATGTGTGATCAGCATTTGACCGATCAGGTCGAAGCCTTGCTGCCGGAGCTGCAGAAGCAGCTCGCCGGACCAGAAAAGTCCCGACATGACTAGGGTCGATGCCGACATCGTCATTGACGCACGCGGCCTCGAACCGCCAGAGCCGATGGTACGCAGCATGGAAGCGCTCGGTCAACTGGGCTCAGCCCAGAAACTCCTGGTGCTGCTTCCCCGTGAACCTTACCCGCTCTACCGGGCGCTCGAGATCAATGGCTTCTCCTGGCAGACGGCATATCGGCCAGACGGCACGGTAGAAGTCCTGATCCAGCATAAACAATAAATGCAGGCACTGCTGTCGTTTGATCAGGCGCCGCCGTTTGCCGCCCCGTTCCGCTTTTTTCTCACTGCCCCGCTGTTCGCCCTGTTCGCCGGCATGCTCCTGTTGTGGAGCGGGCCAGAGCTGTTCGCCTCGCGCTGGACACCCGCAGCGCTGGCGCTGACGCATCTGATCAGCGCTGGATTCATGCTGCAGGTGATGTTCGGGGCGATGATCCAGATTCTGCCAGTAGTGGCCGGGGCAAACATCGCGCAACCGCTGCTGCTGGCGACCCTGGTGCATGCCGCGATCACGCCGGGAGTATTGCTCCTGGCTACAGGTTTTCTGACTTCCGAGCCACTCGCATTCCGCTTGGCGGCGCTGTTGCTGGGCAGCGGCACGGCACTCTTCCTTGGCGCCGCAGGCCATGCCCTGTATGCGGTGGCATCGAGCAATCCCACCATTCGCGGCCTGAAACTGGCGTTGCCGGGTCTGGGCATGACCGTTTGCCTCGGAATGCTGCTGGCAATGGCTCTCGCCGGATCGTTCGAGGTGCCGCTACTGCAACTGACGTCGATTCACTTCGCCTGGGGCTTCGTCGGCTGGAGCATCATCCTGCTGGCCAGCATCGCCTTCGTGGTGGTACCGATGTTCCAGATCACGCCGCCTTATCCGACCTGGTTTGCGAATCGTTTTGCCGGCTCGCTGATGACTATGCTGTGCCTGTGGAGTATTGCGGATGGCCTTGGCTGGACATGGCTGGCGGCGCTGCTGGCGGATGCAGTGCTGCTGACGGTTGCTGCACTGGCGGTGCTGACGCTGCAGGTGCAGAGCCGCAGCAAACGTGCCCGCTTCGACGCGACCCAGCATTACTGGCGCCTGGCGATGCTGTGCACGCTGGCCAGCTGCGTGCTGTCGCTGGCGGCAAACCACCTGCCGTTACTTGCCGAGCATCAAGCGTGGCCGCTGCTCTGCGGTGTACTGGCATTGTTTGGCGGAGGACTGTCGGTGATGATCGGCATGCTCTACAAGATCGTTCCTTTTCTGGTTTGGTTGCACTTGCAGAATCTGGGTGATGGACGAGTGCTGGCACCGAACATGAACAAGGTCATTGCCATGCGTCAGATCGACCGGCAGATGTACGCCCACTTCCTGGCTCTGGCCTTGCTGCTGGCCGCAGCGTTATGGCCCGGATGGTTCACTTATCCGGCCGGACTGATGCTGCTGATTGCCAATGCCAGTCTGCTGCGCAACCTGCTGAGCGCCCTCGCATGCTACCGGCAGCATTGCTTGAAGATCGCTGCCGGGATGGCCTCTAAACCTGCCGAGCAGGACTCCTGATGAGCTACCTGTTTCTCAAGCACCTGCACATTGGCTGTGTCGTGATCAGCGGCGCCGGCTTCCTCCTGCGTGGTCTGTGGATGCTGGCGGACTCCCCCTGGCTGCAGCGACCAGGCGTGCGGGTGTTGCCTCACCTAGTAGACACCGTCCTGCTGACTAGCGCGATCGCCCTGGCCGTGCTCAGCAGTCAATATCCCTTCGCCGCCGCCTGGTTGACTGCCAAGCTGATCGGTCTGCTGATCTACATCGGCTGTGGGACGATGGCTCTAAAACGCGCGCGCAGCAAGGCGCAGAGAGCCGCTTTTCTGGTTGCTGCACTCACTGCTTTTGCCTACATCGTCACCGTCGCCTTAACGCGCAGCCCCTATGGCTTGATTGCAGGACTGGCTTGAAGCGACTGCCTAACGGTCATGACTTTTCCAGGCACCCCCGATCATGAAAGTCATGACCGTTTGTTTCCCTCCCCCGCATGTGGGGAGGGGGGATTCGTGAGTTGCTGACGCAACTCCACATCAACCGCGCTGGTGAGTCATCAGTTTCTTTAACCCTTCGGTATTGAGAATCCGGATTTTTCTTTGATGGACGGCGAGCAGTTTTTCCTCCTGGAAATGCGAAAAGGCTCGACTGACGGTTTCCAGTTTGAGGCCGAGGTAGCTGCCGATTTCGTCGCGTGACATGCGCAGATTGAATTCGGCAGGCGAATAGCCGCGGGCCTTGAAACGTTGCGAGAGGTTGAGGAGAAATGCCGCCAGACGTTCTTCGGCACGCATCGTCCCGAGCAACATCATCACCCCGTGGTCACGAACGATCTCGCGGCTCATTACCTTGTGGAAGTGATGCTGCAGGGTGTGGATTTGTCTCGACAGCCCTTCGAGATGCGAGAAGGGAATCGCACAGACTTCACTGTCTTCGAGGGCGATGGCGTTACAGGTATGAATTTCGCTGCTGATGCCGTCGAGGCCGAGCAGCTCGCCGGTCATCTGGAAACCGGTGACCTGGTCACGGCCATCCTCGATCAGCACGTCGGTCTTGAAAAAACCGCTGCGCACTGCGTAGATCGATTCGAAGACCTGCCCGGCGCGGTAGAGATAATCGCCGCGTTTCAGTCGCCGGCGCGCGGAAACCAGTTCGTCGAGCTTCTTCAGTTCCTCCGGGGCGAGACCAATGGGGAGGCACAGCTCGCGGAGGTTGCAGTTCGAACAGGCGGTTTTCACGATTTCAAAGGCCAGCCTCGCTGTCGCGGTATCTTTGGACATACCGAGCTTTTTTCTCCAAACCCTGCGTTTGATCCACGTCAACCCGACGGCATCGCCTCGGCCCGATAATGCAGACAATAATTAGTGTCGTGGGAACATGAACTCTGCCACAGGCAACCTGGTTTTTGATCCTCAGATCATCCGCCGTTTCGACATCAACGGTCCGCGCTACACGTCGTACCCGACAGCGGATCGCTTCGTTGAAGCCTTTGGCGAAGATGCCTCCAGACTCTGGCTCGGCAAGCGCAATATTGGCGCCATCAGCCGACAGCTGTCATTGTACTTCCACATTCCCTTCTGCAACACCATTTGCTATTACTGCGCGTGTAACAAGATCATCACCAAGGACCATGGTCGTTCGGCCAAATACCTGAAATACCTGGCACGTGAACTGGCTCTGCAGAGCAGCTATCTCGAAGGTGGCGATCAGGAAGTGGCGCAGTTGCACTGGGGAGGAGGTACTCCGACCTTTCTGACACACGACGAGATGCGTCAGTTGATGGCCGCGACACGCAGGCACTTCAGACTGATCGAGGGCGGCGAGTATTCGATCGAAGTCGATCCGCGCAAGGTGGATCGCAGCACCGTCGAACTGCTCGGCGAACTGGGCTTCAATCGCATGAGCGTCGGCGTGCAGGATTTCGATGCAAGCGTCCAGTTGGCCGTGAACCGCGTGCAGAGCGAGGAAGAAACCTGCGCCGTCATCGACGCAGCACGCGCCACCGGTTTCAAGTCGATCAGCGTCGACCTGATCTACGGCCTGCCGAAGCAGACGGTGATGGGCTTTGGACGCACCCTCGACCGCGTGATCGAGCTCAGTCCGGATCGCGTCTCGATCTACAACTACGCCCACCTGCCCAGTCTGTTCAAGCCGCAACGCCGCATCCTGGAGTCGGACATGCCCTCCGCCGACGCGCGTCTGCAGATTCTTGCCCTGGCGATTCGCAGGATGACCGACGCGGGCTATGTCTACATCGGCATGGACCACTTCGCGAAACCCGACGATGAACTTGCGGTCGCGCAGCGGCAGGGGCGTCTGCACCGCAACTTCCAGGGGTATTCGACGCATTCGGACTGCGATCTGCTGGCCTTCGGCATCTCGTCGATCAGCAAGGTCGGACCCACGTACAGTCAGAACGTGAAGACCCTTGACGAATACTACGACCGGCTGGACAGCGGCACCCTGCCGGTCTACCGCGGCATCGAGCTGAACGCGGATGACCTGCTGCGGCGTTCGATCATTCAGTCGCTGATGTGCCATTTCGAACTGTCGATCGAGTCGATCGAAATCGCCCACCTGATCGACTTCAAGAGCTATTTCGCCACCGAGCTCGACGATCTCCACGAAATGGTCGATGCCGGCCTGGTTCGCGTCGATGACAAATGGATCAGCGTGCTGCCGCGCGGCCGCATGCTGGTCAGAGCGATCTCGATGGTCTTCGACCGCTATCTGCGTGCCGACCGGCAGCGTACCCGCTACTCGAAGGTGATCTGAACCTGATTCATGCCTGCCGGCTCTGCCACGTCAATCCGTTTCGATGAACACCTGAATCTGTCTTTCGACATAACCAGCATTACCGACCGCCCCCCCCGCCGAAGCGGTGGATGTCACCCAGAAAATCGTCCGGTTGCTTGCGCCTTCCGTGTAAGTATTCGAGGTACAAGTCACCCATACCGTAAATCCGTCGGTAAACGCCGGTTGACCTGGCGGACACGCGTTGCTGGCGATGATCACTCCTGCCGCCCATTGCACACCGCCTTTTGCCGCCCAGTACGCTCGCGAACCCTGCACATCCTGCGCGGAAGTGAGCTGCTGGGTATTCGAGAAGGTGAGCATGAAAGCACCCAGAGCCGCCAGCACGACGAGCAGGAAGATCGCCGAGACAAGGGCGAAACCGCCCTGAGCGATCACCGTTGAACGGGTTCGTCGGCGGTTCATGGCGTATTGTCCACGTGCGCCTGGTGATAAAGAGAAATAGTCTCGCCGGAAGCCACATCGGTAATCCCCAGGGACATCGAGACCATGCCGAAGCGGCTTAGTCCGGTACTGACTCCCGGCGGATCATAAGTGAGACTGCAACTGCCAAGATTGCTTGCCAACACCGAAGAGGTTGCCCCAGCGACCATCGCCGCGCAGGTCGCCGGTGGTGTCCAGGCCGCACCCAGAACACGCACATGCCGGGTCAGCAATCCTCCGTCACATCGGAAAGAAACCACGTGCGAGCCGGCCGGGATCACCTGGAATCGGCTTCCCGGAGATTGGCTGGGCAATTGCTTGCGGCCGAAGGGCGCTGCCGCACCGGTTCCGACAAAGCTGATCGCGGTGGTGTTTGGCGTGCCGCCTGGCTCGGCCACCGTCGCTACCTGAATGGCGTTGATGCCGGTATATGCATTGCCGCTGGAGCTGCCGTCGTTGAACACCACCACGACATCGCCCGCGGCAATCCGGCTGTCGGCGGGCAAGGTGCTGTTCAGCCAGAGCATATCGAAGCGATCGTCAATCGCCGTAAAGTCCAGCGGATCGCCATTCCCGGTCGTCACATCGACTTCGGCGCGATAGCGTGCGCCGATCTTGGTCGGAATGAATTCGATGCACAACCCGGACCCGTCCGCTGAAGTTCGCACGCTATTCGGCAAGGCCAGCCGGATGTCCCGGGCCATGCGCCGCACCGCCGTATCGGCGATGTCGGTCAGACCCGCCCGGCGTTCGGCATCCAGGTAGCCATCGACTGGCGTGCGGATGAACACTGCCACCATACTGGCAATGATGCCCGTGATGACGATCACCACAATCGCCTCGATCAGCGTGAAGCCGCAATTCCTGGTGCGCAGGCCATTCATGATCAGAAACCCGCGGCGCGATAGCCGAACAGCGTGATTTCCTGCCCACCGCCCGTCACGGTCACAGTGACCCTTTGCATGGCAACCCCGCTAACGTTCACCGCGGTCACGGCCACCGTTGCCGAAAGATTCGCGAGAGCAGGGATCAACGTTGCACCGAGCGTATCGACACCGCGGATGACGGCGCTTGCAGGCGCTCCGTCAAAGCAGGTGTAATCCGTCACGCCGACATACAGGGCGCGGTTGGAACAGGTATTGAAATCGGTTTCCGGCAGGGTTGCCGTCGCATCCCGAGGCAGCACCTCTTCGAGAATTGCCTCGGCCATTGCTACTGCCTGCTTGCGCAGCATCGGGTCGGCACTCGCTCGGGTGCCTGAATTCATCACCACGAGAATGCCGAAGATCCCCACGTTGATGATGAGGATGAACAGGATCAGCTCGATCAGTGTCAAGCCACGTTGACTGGAGGGGGTAAATGAAAGTGTTGGGAGAGTCCGACAGGCTCCCCTCCCCCCTCGCGGGGGAGGGGTTCGGGGAGAGGGGGCGTCCATGCCCTCGCAGAGGCCAGCAGAGCAGATTGACGGCTCTGACCACTTGTTTTCGCAAGGATTCGACGAAGTCGTGTGCAACCATGACCCCCTCTCCCCCAACCCCTCCCCCGCGAGGGGGGAGGGGCGATCACACCATGCCAACGCCTTTCCATCGAACCAAGTACTTCGACCAACACTTTCATTCGCACCCTGACCGGAGCGCTGACAGGCGGTTTCAGTGAACATGACCGGTCGTATGATCGATGGTCATTGTACCGGCCGTACCGGCCACGTTGATGGTTACATTGCTCGCCTGATCAGTATCGCCGAGGCTGCGAAACTGCAAGGCCGCAACCGACGAAGACAGCCCTGTGCCACCCCGCGGCGGATTGGGCAAAGCCAGCGGGGTATCGCAAACATTCGAGTTGGCCGCCGCGGCGATCGTCAAGCCTACGCCGGTCGCCCCCAGGGTCACACAAACCGTGCGCCGCTGCGCCACGGCCGTCTTCTGAGCATAACGCAGCAGGGACTTGGTTTCGTCGTAAAACCCTCGCGATTCAAAGACGTTCCGGTCAAGAAATCGCGGCCATGCGACAATGGCCAGGATGCCGACGAGGATCAGCACGGTAATCAGCTCAATCAGCGTAAAACCGCGCATTCTCATTTTCTCATGGCCATCAAACGGGATCAAAAGCCTTCCCGCAGATAGATCTGACGGTTGGTGTTGCTGCTGTAAATACCGAAGGTCGCTCGTGCCACGGCATCGCGATCGAAGGCCGCGCCGCACCATTTGCCGCGCAGGTAGGTCGCGGATCTTGCCGTTCCCGCCGGATACGTTGGCGCCCAGGCCGGACACATGGCCAGCGCAGGATCGAGACGCAATACCACATCGACGCTGCCCGCCGCATTCGGAGCCTTCAGTCTAACCGTGCCGACGCCGCTACTGAACGCGCCCATCGTGATCGATCCCGTCGGCAGACTGCTGCCGTTGACCGAGCCCTGATAGTTTCCGATGCCGACGTTGGCCGTGCTCAGTGCCGTACAGCCATCAAGCGTATTCCTGATGAAGGCCAAACCGTTCCAGTACTGCGTTTCATAGGGTAAGGAAAGATCATTGCGCTCCGAACCGTAGGCATTGCCCAACCACAGGCGGCCATAGCGCAACGGTGTACTCGCCGTTTGAACCGCGCTGGCGTTGATCATGGTGACTCCGTCGCTATCCGTCGGCCGGGCAAACAGCGTGACGCTGGTTTCACCGGCCAATGCACTGGGGCGGCTGATCTGGTGTTTGGCACTGACCGTGGCAACGCCCTGGTTCCAGGTGCCGCTCGGCGCCGTGGCACTGCCTGAGAGCGTTGAGCCGGCGGGTAAGGCGGAACTCGTGGTGAAGGCAAAATGACTCCAGGTGGTGAGTCCCAATTTGGCGAACGAACCCGTGTAATTCCGCGTGGTGACATTGGCGGTGTTCTGCGCGGTCAGGGTGAAGGGAGTCGTGAAGCCATCCTGCCCGAAATAGGTGAAGGTGCCGCAGCCAGCGCTTGGCGGGCTGGCGGTAATCGCAAAATGGTCAGGATAAAAGCGCCCGACCTTGCCACTGGTGATGCCGACCGTCTCGCCGGCACCGAGATAATTGCCATCGCCGACGCTGGGCGTCAGGGTGATGATTCCTGCTTCGCTCCAGTTCAGCGTGGTGTTGCTAGCCGAGCCATTGTTAAAGCTGCCAAAGGCGGCCGGATTGCCGAGCGCCGGGTTGTTGGTCAGCTCGACCAGGCCACTGGCCAGTGCGCGGCTGAGCATGACCGATTCGGGCGGGGCTTCCTTGCCGAAATTCCGGGTGAGGCACGCAGATGGAATGTCGATCAGGCGCGTATAGGTGGACAGATTCGCTGCACATGCGGCATTGACCGCGCTCACCGTGGCCGAGAAATTTTCTCCTGCTCTGACAAACGCGCCTCCTGAAGCATCGGCAGCACCCGGGTTAGCCGTGTTTGGAGCAGCGGTCTGCCTGATATCGGTTAGCACGAATGCATATGGCCTGACCACAAACCCCGATCCGCCCGTACCTTTCACCGTCCCTGACAGGGTTGCACCGCCCGCCGTCGCGGTGGCCGAGATGCCGATCTTCCCGACATCGACGAAATTGAAGGAACCCAGGCTGGCGTTGCCGTTGGCATCGAAGGACAAATTGATCGATGTGCCTCCGGTACCGATGGCCGAGCCTCCAATCGACAACAGGTTGCCACTGCTGCATGCGGACGGATTGATGCACTGGTAGTTGAAGGTCACCGGATGTGGCGAGGTAAACGCCGCTTCGCAGCTCTTGGTCGAGGTATTCGTCTTGACCGCCCGTAACCAGTACGAAGCGGAGTTCACCCCCGCAACCTGATCGGGTACGGTTGCTTCCAGCGCATCACTGGCCGTCGAGAAAATGAACCCGGCCGTATGGAAGGTCGTCGCACAACTGCTGGCGAGCACGCAGTTGATGCCATCGGGACAACATTTTCGCGGATTGGTGGCCGGTGTCTGCTCACCGGAGAGGGTGACCGTCACTCCAGTTCCGTTCACCGCGGCCGGGTAGCTCAAGGTGGCACTGCCAATGCCGGTCGAATCAAAAACTACCGGACTGAAAAGCGTGCCGGACGAAGTCGCCAGAGTCGCCGTTTTGCCATTCACGGCTCCCTGGCGATTACTGCAGGGGCTGCTGGCGTCGGCACAGGCCGTTACGATTACTGATGTCGGCAAACAGGCAATGCTGGAGGTCGGCAGCGACAATTCATAGTGATCCACGGTCGCCGCACAGGCATGGACCAAACCGGCAAGCGCTTCGATTTCCAACGGTGTGAGTGCGCGGTTGTAGATGCGAATCTCGTCAATGTCACCGTTGGCCGTATTGGCCGTGTAGCCGGCTGGGATGCCATTGATTTTCGTCATGTGCTGCGCGCCGAAATACAGGGGTGCCATATCGCCGAGAACACCGTTGCTTGCCGTCACCGAACTGGCCACTGGACTGGTGTTCCCATCGAGATAAATGTACAGCCTGTTGGCCGGGAGATCCCAGCTTACCGCGATGTGATGCCAGACATTGGCTGCAAAATTGTAGGCCACCGAACTCGCCCTGGAATCGGTATCGGAGGTATCTTCAAGGGCAAAGCGCAAGCTGCCGGAACCATCCTTGATCAGAAAGAAGTGCTTGTCCAGCACAGGATTTCCCAGATCGTTCGAGGCATCGAAGAGCATGCGCGAATTTGTGTCGTCCCATTTCGCATTGCTGCGATACCAGAAGGCAATGGTACCGGCGTTACCGATATTGTTCACGTCGATGGCCGTATTGATGCCAATCGCGCTGGTTCCCGACGGGATGCTGGCCACGCCACAGGTACCGGGGCTACCGGAAATGGCCGCGCCGCTGCCGGGCGGGTTGCCGGTGGTCGTCGCACTCCCGAGTTGCGAGGCATGGCGGCCATTGCCGCTGGTATCGGTAAAAATGTTTGCCCCGGCCGTTTCGTCCAGTGGGTAATAGGTGTATGGATTCGGCAGCAAGACGTAGGTATCGGTCGCCGTATTGTTGGCAAGATTGCCGTCGCCACCCGTACCCGATACGGTTGCCGTATTGACCAGAACCCCGTTGGCACTGGCCGCCACGCTGACATTGATCACCAGGGGCGTTGCCGAAGCACCGGCAGCCAGCGCACCTGCATTCGTGCAGGTCAGCACTTGCGCAGCCACCGAACAGGACCATCCGGCACCCGATAGCGAAGCGTAGGTCACCCCCGTCGGCAAGGTATCGACGATGCTCAGCGGCCCGGGCTCCGACAGGGAGCCGATGTTGGTCACGGTCAGGGTGTAGCTGGCGGTTCCGCTCGGCACCAGCGGGCTGCTGCGGCTCATGGCCAGGTTGAGGTCGCGCAGGGAAGGTTTCAGGGCCATCAGGTGGCCGACCCCGGTATCGGCATTGCCCGCAGCAACGGCCTCCGTGGCCCCCGTGGCGCCGATGGCCGCCCACGGCGCCGTCGCCATCTGGAGTGTCGTACCGATATCACTCTCTACCGCCGGCGCCCGGACATCGAGGCGCTCGGTCATACCGGCAATGCCCGTGGGATTGGCAAAGCTGCTCCCCGAAAGGTAACTGATCGACGAAACCAGCATGGTGTTGGCGACGGTCGTCGTAATCGAGGTCGTGCCATGCGTCAGGCCGCTGGCAGTCAGGCGCTGACTCCAGACGTCGATCGGACTGGCGGAAGTATCCACCCCCGAGAAGGCAAGGATGCCGCCGACCGCGCTGCCGCCCTGATTGAGGTAGTTATTGACGAAAGTCCAGGTGTAACTGTTGGGCTCCGAAGTGCCGGCAATCCGGTAGTAGGTCAGCAGGGTCATGCCCTGTGGCAAGGTTAACAGACCACCACCAGGCTGATTCGTCGAGGTCATCAGGTTCCAGCCGGGCGGCGGCGTCCACACGACCCCCTGCGGTACGCCGGGAGGATTTTGCTGCTGCGGACGCGCCGCGATCGAAGCGATCAGCGCCATTCCGGGCGTGACCCCGGCCGGTTTGGGAATGACCAGCGCCGCTGCCGTGCCATCGGTCGGGATGGCCGGATTCAGGCCGCTGCTTGCGCCGACATAGACAATCGCGGCTTCGGTGGAGCAGGCACAGAACCACATCAGCAGCGTGAGCAACGCGCGGGTTGCCGAACACGGATCGCTCCGCTGCCGCAGTGAGGTCGTATCCTGTCTGGAATCGTGCCTAGTTACCCGCACCCGTGACCACATACGTTGCAGTCCAGCCTGAAGCACAAGGAGATCCTTTGCCCATATTCAACGTGCAGGTCACCGGAGTCCCGTTGGTGGTGCTCGCGGCGGTATCCGCGGTGAGGTAGTACGCTGAAGTGCTGCAAGCGGTGCCCAGGGTCATCGAAGGATGCATCAGCGTGCCGACATCCGAGCATTTGGTCATCTTGACGCACTTGCCGGCGGTCGCGACATTGCCAATGACCGAACAACCCGCGTAGTTGATCGAATCTGCAGAGGCCAGCCCACCACTGACGCCCTTGATCGCGGCCGTCTGCGCATCGTCGGTCAGATCGACGAACTTCGGCAAGGCCGTGGCCGCCAGGATGCCGAGAATGACGATCACCACCACCAGTTCAATCAATGTAAAGCCCCGCTGCATTTGTTTCATGGTTTTTCTCCTTGGTAATATATCAACAGCCTGAGGTATCCAGGGTAATGACCGGTGCCAGAACCGCCGTCGCCGCCGTATAACTGATGCGGCAGTTCGCCGCAGTCGTTGCCCCGTTGATCGTGATCGTCAAAGGTGGCCCGACGGCAACCGTAACGCCATCATTGGTCGTATCGATCTGGGTGGCGGCGATGATGCCCGCCGCGGTCGCCGCCGGATAACGATTGACCATCGTGATGGCGGTGCCGTCCATGTTCGCGGTTCCTGCCGTTGTCGTACAGGTGGCGCCGACCGCCGCTCCTCCGGCCAGATCCAGCTCGCAACGGGATCTGGCCAATGCCGCCGCTGACCGGACACTGCCGAACAAGGCTTGTGCCTTGGCAATGCGCGCATCCTGCTGGGCGTTGATGAAGCGCGGCAGCGCAACCGCCGCCAGAATGCCGATGATGGTGATCACGATGATGAGTTCGATCAGGGTAAAACCTTGTGCTGTACGCCGCATTGACTACGCTCCCAGAACAGCCACAGAAACGGAAAGGTACGCCTCATGGCCTGATGACGGCAAAAATCGCCGATTTCTTTACCGATATTTCAACTTCTACCCAAAACCCATCGGCAGTCTGCAGTGGCGGCCAATTTCAGGCCCACAAAAGCGCCACTCGCCATTCGTTCCGGCACGCGCGTCACACTCCAGCCCAAGACATTGCAGCGATCCCCGCTGTCCGCCGAAGGAATACGCAGATGGCTGGTATGGCGTGGCCGATAAACCAGCTCGCGACGGTCACGGTCAAAACACCACGCCCCTGCGGGCAATTCCCGGCTTTCTGCGGCCGAACACTCACCGCGATACCCTGCCGGATCTGAACCCAGCCAGTGTACAGGGTTATTACCCACCCATGCAGCGATTTCACTTTCCCGCTGCTGCATGAGCGCTTCACCCATGGCCTGCTGCATCCCGGTTCGCATGTTGCGGATGGTCAACTCGACCGCCAGCCTTTCCGCTCGTTCACTGGCATCGTGCAAGGCCGACAACAGGCCGAAGGCCAGCAAGCCGACCACCACCCACAGCACGGCCCACTCGAACCAGTGCGAAGTGGCATCGTGGCCGGAACGCCGGATCTCCCGCGGCATCACCGCTTGATGGCCACCTTGCCCAAATCCCACATCGGCAGGAAGATGCCCAGCGCCAGGATCAGCACCATGATGCCGAGCATGACGATCAGAATCGGTTCGATCTGCTGGCTGAGCGTCTTGAGTTCGTATTCGACTTCCTGCCGGTACATGTCGCCAATCTCTTCCATCATGTCATCGACCGCTCCCGACTCTTCTCCGACAGCCACCATCTGCAGGACGACGGGGGTAAAGATGCCGGAACTGATGGCGGCGCGCAACAGGCTTTCGCCCCGTTCGATGCTTTCGCGCATTCCTTCGATGCAATGCGCGATGTAACGGTTATCGACCGTTTGCGCCGAATTGGATAAGGCCTGCATGACCGGAACGCCGCTGCGCATTCCCAGAGAAAAACTGCGGGCGAAGCGGGAAAGCGCAGCCTTGTGCAGGATTTTGCCGGCAATCGGAAATTTCAGGGATATCCGGTCCCAGCGGTAACGCCCCGGGGTCGTTCGCAGCCAGATGCCAAAGGCCATCCCGCAGCCGATGGCACCAAGCAACAGGGATGGCCAGTAAGCCACCATGAAATCGGAAAAGCCGAGCAATAGCCGGGTCATCATCGGCAATTCGGCCCCAAAACCGGCAAAGACCTTGGCAAAGGCAGGAATCACGAAGAGATTGACGATGACCAGGGCCATCACCATCGCCAACACCACAAAGCTAGGGTAGCGCAACGCCGATTTAACCTGTTCGCGCATGTAGCGCTCGAACTCAAGGTGCTCGAACAGGCGGAAGAAAACTTCGTCGAGCAGACCGGTCGCTTCACCGACACGAACCATCGACAGGTAGAACGGGGAGAAAACGCGCGGATGCCGGGCCAGGGTCTGTGACAATTCCCGACCGCCTTCCAGACTCTCGCGAACCTCGCCAATGACGCGCTTCATCTCGGGATTGATCGCCGCTTCCTGCAGACCGCTCAGGGAACGCATGATCGGTACGCCCGATTTGAGCAGTCGATGCATCTGCCGGCTGAAGAGCAAGAGGTCGATTGGCGAGATTTTTTGCCTGAACAGCGTGACTTTCCGGCGGGATGCCGGTTCGCCCGCCCTGCTCTCCCTGATCTCGACCGGCGTCAGTCCCTGCCCGCGCAGAAAATCGACGATGGCACCACTATTCGCCCCTTCAAGCGATCCCTCGACGAGATCTCCGCCAGCGTTCCGTCCTTTGTAAGCGAAGTTCGGCATCCTCAATCTTCGAACTGATTGCTGATGCGCATCGCTTCCTCGATGGTCGTGCGGCCTTGCACCACCAGTCGCAGGGCATCGCGGCGCAGCGTTTCGCCGGCCATCTGCCGGCGTGCCGCCTGAACGAAGCTGCCCGTGTCGTCGACGTTGATCGCCTCGACAATTTCGTTGGTCATTTCGAGCATCTCGTAAACCCCGGTACGACCCTGGTAGCCTGTTCCGGCGCAATGCAGGCAGCCCTTCCCCTGCAGGAAGCGGTGCTGGTCGACCGTGTCGCCCAACTCGTAGCGCAGCCATTCGTGTTCTTGCGGCGACGGGCGGTGTGGTTCGGCGCAGTTGCCGCAGATCACCCGCACCAGCCGCTGTGCCAGCACCAGTTGCAACGATAGTGCAACCATGTAACGGGGAACGCCCATGTCGAGCAGTCGAATGGGGGTCGAGATGACATCGTTGGTATGCAGGGTCGAGAGTACCATGTGGCCCGTAATCGCGGCGCGCATGCCGATTTCAGCGGTGGTCTGATCGCGCATCTCGCCGACCAGAACGATGTCCGGATCTTGTCGCAGTGCGGAACGCAACACCCGCTCGAAGGACAGATCGATCTTCTCGTGCACCTGCACCTGATTGATGCCGGGAAGCCGGTATTCCACCGGGTCTTCAACGGTGATGATCTTCTTCTCGGTGGTATTGAGTTCGGACAGGGCAGCATAGAGCGTCGTCGTCTTGCCGCTGCCGGTCGGACCGGTGACCAGCACCATGCCACTGGGACGACGTATCGCATGGCGCAGACGTTCGAGCGTAGGTGGCGGCATGTTCAGCCGATCCAGCCCGAGCAGTCCGGTGTTCTGGTTCAGCAGGCGCATCACGACCGACTCGCCGTACTGCGTCGGCATGGTCGAAATCCGCACGTCGATCTGGTTGTTGCGCACCTTGATGGCAAAACGACCGTCCTGCGGCAAGCGCTTTTCCGAGATGTCGAGTCCGGACATCAACTTGAGACGCAGAGAGAGGGCCGGGGCAATTTTGGCATCGGCTTCCATCTGTACCTGCAAGATGCCGTCGATACGGAAGCGAACACGCAGCGAGCGATCCTGTGGTTCGATATGGATATCCGAAGCACGCGAACGAATGGCTTCTTCGAATACGGTCTGCAGCAATTTGACGACGGGAGCTTCCTCGGCACCCGTAGCCGTTCCGATCAGGCCGCCAAATTCGATCGGCACATCTTCCAGTTCGGCGGTCAGTTCCCTGGCCAGGCCGCTGATTTCTTCGGTACGCCGATAGACGCGATCGACCAGCGCCAGCAAATGGCCCTCGGCCACTACCACCAAGTCGATTTCGCGACGCAGAAGACGCAGGACTTCGTCATAAGCCTGCAGGTCGGTGGGATCGACGAAACCAACCCGCAGTCGGCCGCGAATCTCGTCGAGCACGACCGCGCGAAAACGCCTCGCCTGCGCCTCGGGCAGGAGATTGACCAGTTCAGCGCGTGGATTGAAGTGCCTGAGATCGACGTAGGGAACTTGCAATTGTTTTGCGAGCGCCTGCGAAATCGCCTCTTCGGTGACAAATGAACTGTCGACGACGATGCGGCCCAGCTTGCGTCCGCTGCGTTTTTGCTCATCGAGCGCAAACTTGAGTTGTTCGTCAGTGAGTAGGCCTTGCTGAACGAGCAGATCGCCGAGGCGAATCTTTTCCGGTCGAGCCATGGCAAAGCTCCAGGGATCCTGAAGGTCCCGGTTAATGTGAAAGTCGCGTCAGCGACTCACGAACCTCCCCTCTCTCCTCGCGGGAGAGGGGTTGGGGGAGAGGAAATACGGTCATGACTTTCATGATCGGGGGCGTCTGGAAAAGTCATGACCGTTAGGACAAATCTGGAAAGGCCATTCACCCTTCGGTCTGACCCGACCCCAGGGCGAATGGCAGGATGATCGCGGCCCTCGACAAGCTCAGGCCGCCAACCCTGCCTGTCAATGCCAGACCGGATCGTTCGACTAGAACTCGAAATCCTCCTCGTAGTATTCGAATTCCCCGCGCGTCGTGGCGGCGCGATCCCGACCCTGTTCGCCCTTGCGCAGTTCGACGCGACGAATCTTGCCTGAGATGGTCTTCGGCAGTTCGCCGAATTCGAGTCGTCGCACACGCTTGTACGGCGACAGACGGCTGCGCAGGAATACGAAGATGTCGCGCGCCAGTTCACGCCCTGGTTCATAGCCGGCGCGCAAGGTCAGGAACGCTTTTGGTACGGCCAGGCGCAGGGGGTCGGGACTCGGCACGACGGCAGCCTCTGCGACCGCCTCGTGTTCGATCAGGACGCTCTCGAGTTCGAACGGGCTGATGCGATAGTCGGAAGCCTTGAACACGTCGTCGGCGCGGCCAACATAAGTGATGTAGCCATCGGCATCGACGGAGGCGGTGTCACCGGTGTGATAGAAGCCATCACGCATCACCTCGGCGGTCTTCTCGGGGTCGTCGTCGTAGGAGATCATCAGCCCGAGCGGACGCGGCGACAGCATCAGACAGATTTCGCCTTCGTCGGAGACCTGACCGTCAACATCAACCAGGCGCACCTGATAGCCGGGCATCGGGCGACCCATGGAACCGAGCTTGACCGTCTGTCCGGGCGAATTGCCGACTTGGGCGGTGGTTTCGGTCTGGCCAAAACCGTCGCGCAGGGTGATTCCCCAGGCGGCCTTGACCTGATCGATGACTTCCGGATTCAGCGGCTCGCCGGCACCGATCAGTTCGCGTACCTTGACCGGATACTTGCCAAGGTCTTCCTGGATCAGCATCCGCCATACCGTCGGCGGCGCACAGAGGGTGGTCACCGAGCATCGGACCAGCGTTTCAAGGATCGACGCCGCAGCAAAGCGCGAGTAGTTGTAGATGAATACCGTCGCGCCAGCGTTCCACGGTGCGAAAAAGCAGCTCCAGGCGTGCTTCGCCCAGCCGGCCGAACTGATGTTCCAATGCACGTCACCAGGCTGTAGTCCGAGCCAGTACATGGTCGACAGATGTCCGACCGGATAGCTCTGCTGGCTGTGTAACACCAGCTTGGGTTTGGAAGTCGTGCCGGAAGTAAAAAAGAGCAATTGCGGATCGGTCGCCAGGGTCGAACCGTCGGGGACGAACTCGTTCGACCCCTGGTAAGCCTCTTCGAGCTGCTTCCAGCCGGGAACCGCGCCCCCAACGGTGATGCGCGTGTAGTCGCCGGGCAGGCCACTGAACTTGTCGGCGTGCGTATGGCCGATGACCACATGCCGCACCTGCCCGCGGTCGAGACGGTCGCGCAGGTCATCGGGAGCAAGCAGCGTGGTCGCCGGCGACAACACCGCGCCGAGTTTGATCGAAGCCAGCATCGTATCCCACAGCGGCACCTCGTTGCCGAGCATCATCAGGATGCGATCGCCGCGCCTTACGCCCTGCGCACGCAGCCAGTTGGCGACCTGGCTCGAACGCTTCGACATTTCGGAGAACGACATCTTCTGTTCCGTACCGTCTTCGTTGACCACCCACAACGCCGGACGGTCGTTGCCCGCGGCCATCACATCGAAACTGAAGTTTAGACACTCGCGATCGCCAGCGGATGCCGAAGACATTCCGGCGCCGTAGAAAAATTTTTCGAAGAAATGCAAAAAAGACTTGACATGACGTGGGGATCGTGAGGTCGCCGCGCGCTGCTTGCGCATGGTTCTCGCGCAAGCAGCGCGCGGCGACCAATGAGGGATCATTTTCGATCCCGGGCTTTCCCTCATGTCCCTCGCTGCCAACGTTTGCTTGCTGCTCTCGGAATGGATTTCCTTTCTCTTGGTGGCTGTGCCACCGCGTTCTCGCCAGACCTTCGTCGAACTGCTGATCGGCTGCCTGCTCAACCCGGAAGGCTGGGTCACTCGGGCCATCGGGGCCATTCGCCGAGAAGCGCACTGGACGACCTATTACAAGCTCATCGAGCGGGCAAACGTGTCGGTCACGGAACTGTCCCTCCGTTTGCTGCAACTGGTGCTGAGGGTGTGCCCGGCCGAACTGGTCACCCTGATTCTCGACGATACGCTGGTTCCGCGCTGTGCGAAGGTCGGGCCGGGGATCAGTATCAAGCACGATCACAGCCACAAGGCCAATCGGCCGACCTTTCTGAACTGCCAGTGCTGGGTCACGCTGGCACTGGTCGTTCGCGTCCGCCTGGGCTCGGCGCTGACGGTGCCAATTCGCTCCTGGCTGGTCGAAGAGTCGGGCCAACGTGGCAAACTCTGGGTGGCACGGCAGTTGATGGACTCGGTCCGGGGGCACGTCAAGGGAGTGCGCTTGCTGATCGATGCCTGGTTCATGCGCCGCACTCTGATTCTTCCTTTGCTCGAACAACAGGTCCGCATCATCGGACAGGTGCGCCGCGATACGGCCTTGTTTCTGCCGCCGGAACCGGAGCCGAAACGCCGAGGACGGAAGCGCAAGTACGGCCGCCGGATCGATGCCGTGGTACTCGAAGCCTTGCCGGTGCAGGCGATGGAACTGATGCTGTACGGCACGGTGCAGCGGGTTCGGGTGCGCTCGGTCCTCGCCGTGGCGCGATTCCTGAAGGGGCTCCCGGTCCGCGCGGTATGGTGCGAGATGTTCCTGTCCGACCACACCTGGTCACGGCCGCGCCTGATTCTGGCGACCGAGACCAACCTGTCGGCACAACAGGTGGTGGAGATCTACGCCGAGCGCTGGGGGATCGAGCCCTTGTTTCACAACCTGAAGCGCTGGTGGGGAGTGGCCAATCTGTGGCAGCAGTCGAAGGCTGCCCTGGAACTGTGGATGCAGATTCGTTCCACGGCCTACGCGTTGACGCAACTGCTCGCCCTGCAGTTGTGGCAGTCCTTTCCGCTGATGGCCATCGCCCCCTGGAGAAAGGGTGCCATGATCACCGCGGGCCTTTTCGCTCAATGGCTGCGCATGCAATTTATCGGACTTCCCGTGCGCGACGCCTACGACCCGAAGTCCGGTCAATTCGTGATGCCCGTCCCCGGCCAGGATCAGCGTTTGCAGTGTTGAGCCCGTCTCACCCTGCCTCGGCTAGTGTCGGGGCATGCCTTTGTCCTGTTGGTCAGCCCACGCCACCGGGGAAATCGCGGCCGGTGGGAGAGGCGTGTGTCTAAACTTCAGACATCGAAATAATCCAGCGCCCAGTTGAATTCAGCCAATTGCGGCCATTGAAAATCCCGGTACGCCGTTTCGTAGTCGGTGCGGTGAGCCAGAAGGAAATCGCGCGCCTGCACGAAAGCCGAATAAGACATGTTGGTTCCTCTCTTGTTGATGAAAGCTCCGAAACAGCCGGTCAGCGCAGAAACGCACGGCAAGACGACGGGTCTGGCCACCGGCTTTCTCCCCATTGGATTGCAGGCTCTGGCCGGGACGGCTTTTCCTGACGAGCGCGGCGGATGCGTCACCGCCTGCCGATCTCCGCTTTCCGGTCAATTCCTGCTCGCTGTTGCAGTTCAATATTGTAAGGGACTTGCAGGAGGACAGGGGCGCGCCGGGCGCTGCCCTGCGGGTCAGTTACCCTCCGCATGCCACCGATGGGAAAGGTGATTCGCCGACGCGGATTTCACATTGACCTGCATCAAAGAAAAGTACGAACAAAAGAAGCTCCAAAGAAAACGGCTGCCGCGCAGCCGTTTCTCCCATGCCGAGCAGAATCGATTCAGCTCTTGCGGCGGCGCGGCGCGAGGCCCAGTAACCCGATACCCATCAGCGCGAGGCTTGCGGGCCCGGGCACGCGGATGATGAAGAAGCCTGCCCCGCCACCATAGGGAGAATCACTGACGATTCCCGTGAGAGAGTGGGGGCCGTTCGCCAGAATATAGGTGCGATACTGAAATCCGTAGTCAAAAGGCACGCCACTTCATCGTTGCCGCAACTGATCCCCGGAATGTTTGCTGCGGGCGAAGTGGCCCCGATGGATACGCCAAAATCCAAAATCGTGAACTTGTCGCCTGCATTGAAGCCATCGGTAATGATGAACTTGCAGTGGTCCGCATTGCAGTTGAATTCCCACGGGGTATCTGGAGCAACGATACTACGTATGCCAGTTATAAAACCGGGGCCGGACAGCAGGGACGAGCCGGTCCCACCAAAACCAAAGGTATACCACTGGTCGCTGTTGACGGGAGTGGCTTGCGCGGGAGTCAGCGCTGCCGAAATGCCAAGGCCGATGATCGCCGCTGTAATGATCAATCTGATCTTCATGATTTTTTCCTCTTTCCATTAATTTAACGGTGGGATAATAGAAGAACGATCCATTTAATTTGCGATAGATCAATTATTTCAATTAGTTGCAAATTTGATTGGATTCGACTGTAATATTTTTCGACATATGTTCACTTCAGCGATTGGCATGTCAGATGGCACTGATCGAAACAGATCAGGAACCGGCAAGGAAGCGAAATGCTTGAGGCAGCGTTCTGGCAAGCAGCAACTGCCGGGTCAGCGCCGCGACGTGCGGCGGCGACCACTTCGTTCCCTGACCGCAACACCGCAACCACCTTGGTCACCGGCGCCGATCCCTGTATGCTGAAAGGAATCGACAGACCACTCTTGGAGAAAACTATGCTGCGCCGAATTCCAGCGATTGTCTCGTTGTCCTGTTGGGCAGCGCTTGCCGGCGCCGAGGCGCCACCATTGCCGGCAGCCAGTCGCGGCGAGTTGTTGTACTCGACGCATTGCATCGCCTGCCACAACGAACAGGTGCATTGGCGAGACAGGAAACGGGTAACCGACTGGCAAAGTCTGCGGTCGGAAGTCCGTCACTGGGGGGAAATCACGTCCCTGCGCTGGAACCGGGAAGACGTCGACGAAGTTGCACGCTATCTGCAGGCAGTTTACTACCGCAGCCTGCCGCCGGAGTGAGTGCCTGATCCGGCCAAGGCCGACGGTAGCAACCCGCGGCCTGCCCTTGCTCGCACGCGCCGGAACGACCAATGCACGGGCAACGGGAGCGACCTGCGACTACCGTGGCGGCCCAGCCAGGTGCATCCGATCGCGGATGCGTAGGGTAACGTCAGTTCGGGAAAAGTTTGGGGGACTGAGAGAACCGGCGAAACTCCTGAAGCGGTAGCCCGGGCTTGTTGGGCATAAGGCAATAGGCAATGAGGCCAGCCAGCAAATTGACTGCGAAATGGATGTGCAAGCGAAGGCTGGTGTGCTCGATCTGACAGAGGTCATTCAGTTCGTCGATGACGATTTATTAACTGTCGGTAACGTATCTGATGGAACAGCACTACCCGGGTCATCAACTCCGCCACGGACAGGCTGCTTTCTTCTCGACCGATGGCGCTTGCCATCGGTCAGCAGCCGGGCTTTCAGTTGAGGTTCGAACGCTTTGTAACAGTCGACCATCCGGCAGTAAGTCCCGGTCAGATCGTCCATGATGAGGCCTCCGTGTACGTGGTCGATCAACTCGTGCAGTGCACTCGATTAATCAAGATAACATTGACGCTCATCCGTTTATCATCAATGGGTTAGCGCCATAATTTTGGCTTCGATATCCCGAACTGACGTTATCCTACGCGATGTGCACCTTTTAGTCCGTGGCTAGCCCTTCGAAATCCAGCAGGGGTCGTCCCAAGGACTGGTTGATCAGAACGCACAAGGTATGGGTGGCGACATTCCTGTAGAGACGGGTCACCCACTGCCAGAGTTTGCGTGCGCCGGTAAGTTCGGCGGAGAAACGTTCCGAAAGCTGTCCGATGACGCTCTCGACACGGTGGCGCACCGAGCCCCTGAGAGTGACGAGCGATTGGGGGCGAGAGTCCATCATGTTCTTGCGCAAGGGGGGTATGGAGAGTCATGCCCATCGCGGATATATCCTCGGTCAGAATGAAACGGATGAACCCCGTGTCTCCGAACAACGCCCCGCGAATGTACTCCAACGGCAGGTCTAATCTGTTCATAATACACGAAAGGCATATTTCGCGCTTTTTGCGGGGGGGAATTTGTAACTTGTTGATTTTTCTGATAGTCGATATTTCTGACGTTTTATAGTGCCATAATATATGGCTAGATTCGGGCGATCCCCTTGTTTTTTTGTACGATCGTGGGCATGTTTATTCTACAGACACGGACCAGAAACCAGGCGACGGGCGAAGGCTACTTCACCTACCGACTGGTGCGCAGCGAGCGCATCGGTGGCAAGGTCCGTCAGGTCACGGTGTTGAACCTCGGGCGGTATTTTCCGATCCAGCAGAAAGACTGGCCGGTCCTGTGCATCCGTATCGAGCAGTTGCTGCACGGGCAGGTGGTCCTCCTGATGCTGGAATGCTCAGAGCCTATCGAGCGGGCGGCCCAGCGTTACCATGAGCAACTGGTTACACGCGCGCCGACGATCGACTCGGAAATTTCCGGGCCGGTCGGGGATGTGGCTGAACCGGCCGGCGAAACTCGCCCGCCAGCGGACTTTCTGGAAGTCGATGTTGACTCCCTGCAGATGACGCAGCCGCGGTCACTGGGAGTGGAGCATGTCGGTTTGCACGCGTTGACCGAGTTGGGTTTGCTCGAGACGCTGAACGAACTGGGCGTCAATGGGGTGGTGCAGGCGTCGATCATTGGTAACGTGATCGGGAGAATGGGTCAACCGGGGTTTGAACTGGCGACCTGGAACTGGCTGCAGGAGCACAGCGCCCTCGGCGAGTTGTCGACGTCGACTTTCTGTCGATGTCACACATGAGTCTGTACCGGGCCTCGGATGTGCTGATGAAACATCGGGAGGTGATCGAAACGCGTTTGTTCAGTACCGCTCGCACCCTCTTTGATCTGCAGGAGACGGTCACCCTGTACGACCTGAGCAACACCTATTTCGAAGGCGAAGCCAAGCACAATCGTCGGGCCAGGCGCGGACGTTCGAAGGAGAAACGCAGCGACTGCCCGTTGGTAACGCTCGGCCTGGTGCTCGACGGAAGTGGCTTCGTCAGGCGCTTACAGACCTTCGCCGTCAACGTCTCCGAGCCCGCCACGCTGGCGTCCATGCTGGCCGGACTGGCAACGCCGGCAGGAGCGCTGGTGGTCATGGATGCCGGCATTGCCACCGACGCCAACGTGACCTGGCTGGTCGAGCACGGCTATCGCTATCTGGTGGTTCGTCGCGGCGGCATGCGCCAGTTCGATGAGACACGCTCGGTGACTATCGAAACCGCCGGAGAGGAGTTGCTGCATCTCCAAAAAGAGCTGAGCCCGGATGGCAAGGAACTCTGCCTGTATTGCCACTCGCCGAATCGGCAACTCCAGGAAGAGGCGATGCTCGCGCAATCCTGTGGGCGTTTCGAGACCGGATTGCATCCCGGATGTACCGAATGGCCCGCTCAACACGCCCTTTCTCATTGCCTCGGTATATCGCCACGGGTCGTGCTTCGTAGCGGTAGTGACCAGCGAAATGCAGCAGCGTCGGGTTGAATCGGATCGCCTGGCCTTGTCTCTCCAGGACGGCGCTCTTAGTCTCTTATGACTCAGGTCTTTACATTTCGTGAGCAGATTCTGTCAAGGGGTCGCGTGGGCGAGTGCCGGAACGATGCTTTCTTCCGTGATTCGACAAGCGGCGGCGATGGTAGAGCGGCCAAGGCGGGTAAGGTAATAGCGATAGCCATGAACGACCTTCTTGATGAGACCGAACTGGCGCAGGCGCCAAAGATAGCGCGTGATGCTGGCCGGCGAGATCTGGCGCAAGAAGGGAGCGAGGTCGGCACGGCGGATACCACGGATGTTGAATTCGGGACGCTGAAGCGCGCGCAGCAGGGCTTGCTGAGTGGCGTCGAAGAAGTTGAAGCCCTTGAGGCTATGGCCATTGACGATTTGGGGGCTGGTCAGTCGATGCAGGTTGCGATCGTCGGCGGAGAAGTCGTCCAGTGCGGAGAGATATTCGAGATAGCGGCGATTACACCCGAGCAGGATCTCGCGCAAATCGATGAGGCTGTAGATGGTCTTTCGGAGGGGGGCGATCTCGCGCGAGTCGTGACCATCCCGATGTTCCACCTTGCGGTGGTGCTTGAAGAAGGAAACGTTATTGGTCGTGGTCTCCAGACGCAGCACGCGGTTGAACTTGTCGTACATCTTGACCGATACTTTGCCAAAATGGTGCTTGATGCAAGTGCCCTCGATGCGCGTCGTGAAGCGGCTGCCGAGTTCCTGCGCCAGTTGCGGTGTGATCTTCTTGCCCAGGAAGTTGGCGACCTGGTCTGCCTTGACCGAGAAGATCGCCTGCCGGGAGAGTTCCTCGTAGAGCGACTTCAGGATCGTATCGGAGCGGAACAGCAGATCGGTCGAGTACTCCACCTGCATCAGGCTCCAGTGATAGGACTGTCCAAAGACCTCGAGGATCGGGCAGCACTGCTCGGCGTAGCGGTCCAGGAGAGCGTGCAGGGTGTCCGGCGAGAAGGCGTCCGCGAGTTGCTGAGCCCGCTCCCAATCGGCGATACGGATGAAAGCATTGTCCGCCATCGCGTAGTCGATACCTGCCGTTGTCAGCGAGTGTGCCAACCGACTGTGGCCATTGCAGTAGAACTGCAGCCGGAATGGACTCCACGTCGGCACGCGCAGGTAGATGAGTCCGAGGGTTTCGTCCATCCAGTAGAAATAGTAGTGCAGGCACTTGCCCGAGGTGTGGCGCAGAAAGGTTTGGTGACTTTGCTTGTCGTGCCAGGGTTCGTAGGCGTTGCAGGCTTCCATGGCGGAGAGCACATGCACCAGTCCTGGATGATCCCCACGCTCCTTGAGCACCGCGGCAACGAGGTCTTCCTTGCGGATCTGCGCCTTGGCAACGTGCTCGATTCGCGCTCCCTGCGCGGTCGCCAGAGCCAGTGCGGCTTCACGAATGCGGTCACGCAGCGGCTCGGCAAAGCGCGGATAGTCAAAAATTCGAATGTGCCTGGCATTGAGAAAACTCGTCATCCCCGCCGCGTAGCACGCACCGGGCAACGTCCCCGTAATCACGATCCGGTCGTAGCAGGAGAGCGTTCCTGCAAGCCGGTCGTGATATCGATCCGTCAGCATCTGTGTCATGGCCGCCTCCGATTACTTGCTAAGGCTATGACCAAAACCTTGACCTGTTTGGTTCCGGCTTCGCCGGCTTAGGTTGTCATAGAGCAGAACCCTCGGCAAGCCGTCCCAGGCCGCGAAGGCGGCGGTGTGACCGCGCAGGAAATTCTCCATGCGGGCATCGAGAAAGAAGCGCAGGAAGATCTGTCGCGACCAAGACAGCCCCATCACGAAAGCCATCCACGGCCGGCGGGCGCGGCCGATGTCGAGATGACTAAAGTGAGCCCAGTCGATTTGTCCTAGTTCACCGGGCAGCGTACGCAACCGCAGGTAGGCTTCGTCCTTGGGCCGCGGTCGGTGCAAGGCGACCAGATGCCGGAAATGATCAGGCTGCCCGCGGTAGCCGCGTCCCTTGACCATGACGTAGCGCCGGCTCGCGGTCAGGCTGGGAAACTGTTTCAGGGTCTCGCGAATGAAGGGCAGGTAGGGGTCGATGCGCGAAGCGCGCCGTGGGCACGCCAACCTGTGGTCAGCCGGCCTGTGTGATGACGCGCGAGACGGTGCCGTGATGCCCCTTCAGTTGGTTGGCCATGGTGCCGGCGCCAGTGTTCGGCATGGTCGTAGCGCAGAATTTGCGCTTCCAGTTCAGGGGAAAGGGTCAAGGGGGGGCTCCTCTTCGCTCAGGTGGGACGACAGATGGAACCCGGCGGCTGTGCAGGAAGCCTTGTCGGACCAGCGCCGAACAGCGGCAGCCACAAAAGTGACCGTGCGCTGTTGGGGAAGGGGCGGGCAATTCGGCAGCAACTCCCGGTTCCCGGCCCAGCACCGAGTTCGCCGCCAGTAGATCATTCAGTGCCGGTGGCATAGAACCCTGATGCGTCATCTTCTGCTGGCGCAGCCGGTAGCGGCGGTTCCGCTCGGCATGTTTGAAGCGGCCTTTCCGGCTCTTCTGATAACGGCGACCGGCGGCGCGCAACGACGCACGGCGAGCGGCCTCGGCACAGCCGTCGGCACAGTAGATTTGACCCCGATCGCAGCAGCTGCAGACGATCACCTGCGCCCGACAGCGATTGCAGAGGAACAGTCGGCCCGTAGCTTCCATCGGCGATTCCCGTCACGCCAACGAGATATCAACAGGGAATGGCAAGCCGTGGAATACTTCCCCTGCACCCGCGCCCAGCACGGTGTGGGCACGGCATCGGTGTGAACTTGGCGGTTGGGGCCGGTGTCGTGCCCGTTCTTCTTGGCGGCATCTTTTTACCGCAACCGAACAGGCCTGTCATCCCTGCGCTACCGCCCAACGGCCGACCCGCTCCCGAACTACCGGGGCCGCGGCCGTGCGGCTGAGGGCGTGTTGAAAGGAGCCCGAAGGGCGACTGGAAACACGCCCTCAGCCGCACCTCGGCTATCCAGGCCGCCTCAAAACCCCGATTCAATCCTGCCTCAGCAAATCCCAACGGGGAGACCCCTTTGCGCATCGCAGCCAGGTTTACGCGGGTTTCAAGCACCATTGACACTTGGTCGGTGCAACAGCAATCCCTGTCGCCTCGAGTGGGCGCCGCTCCGGCCGAATGCGGTGACTCGAGGAGTCCCCATGAACCAAATTGATCCGCAAGCGCTGTTTCGCTTCTCTATCCAGGGTCCGCTGATCAGCCAGCGACAGCTGCCGCAGGGCGAGTTGCAGAAGATCCGGCGTGAGCTGGCTGCTCGCGAGTACGTGATTCCTGGTACCGACCGGCGCTCTCTGGGTGAGAAGACGATCGAGGGGGGGATTACCGCTACCGGGCCCGCGGCCTCGACGGACTGATCCCCAAGGTGCGGGCCGATCGCGGCCAGTCGAAACTCTCCGCCACCGTCCAGACGGCAATTCTCGCCGCCTAGCGCGAGCACCCCCGCCGCTCGATCCGCCAGATCCAGCGCCTGCTCGAAGTCGCCGGCACCGTCTCGCGGGGGACCCTGTCGCGTTCGAGCATCCACCGCCTGCTCCAGCAACAGGGCCTGTCGCAAATCCCCGGCTCGGCGAGCCTGCCCGAGGAAAGGCGCAGTTTTGTCGCTGCTTGCGCCGGCGAGATCGGGTACAGCGACGTGATGCACGGCCCGCGTGTGCTGATCGGCCGTCGCCTGGGGAAGAGCAATCTGGTGTCGCTGTTCGACGATGCCTCCCGGCTGGTCGCTCACGGCGCCTTCTGCCGCGGCGAGACGGCACTCGACATCGAGGGCATGCTCAAGCAGGCGCTCCTCAAACGGGGCGTTCCGGTCAAGCTGGTCGTCGATAACGGCGCCGCCTATGTCGCGCAGATCCTGCAGGGGATCTGCGCCCGTCTGGGCATCGTCCTGGTCCATGGCCGGCCCTACGCACCCGAGAGCAAGGGTAAGCTCGAACGCTGGCACCGGACCTGCCGCGATCAGTTCCTCAGCAAGGTCGAGGAACGCCCTATCCAGAGTCTCGACGATCTCAACGCGCGCCTGTGGGCTTGGCTGGAACAGGTCTATCACCGCAGCCCGCATGAGGGCCTCGATGGCCAGACGTCGCTCGCCCGCTATCAGCAGGATCTGCCGAAGATCCGTTCGCTAGCAGCCTGTCGGACTTTACCCTTGCCGCCCGCTGAATATGCTACAATCATAGCCGTTCCAGGAACGGAGGTCCGGCATGTCCCATTTCATCGTCACCGATCGCAAGACCGACTACCTGCTGCCGCCGTCACTCGACGATTGGTTGAACGAGGATCATTTGGCGCGATTCATTGTGGAGGTGATCGACTCGCTTGATTTGTCGAAGCTGACGCGGCAGTACGCTGGACGGGGATCGAAGGCGTACCATCCGGCGACGCTGCTGGCCATTCTGGTCTATGGCTACGCGACGGGTATTTTCTCCAGCCGCAGGCTGGAGCAGGCGACCTACGATTCGGTCGCCTTTCGCTACATTGCCGCCGGCAGCCATCCCGATCACGACAGCCTGGCGACGTTCCGCCGGCGTTTTCTGGAGGAACTGAGCGACTTGTTCGTGCAGGTTCTGGAGATGGCCCGGGAGATGAAGCTGCTCAAACTGGGCAATGTCTGTCTTGACGGCACGAAGATTCAGGCCAACGCCTCCCGCCACCGTGCGCTTTCGCACGGCCACATCGAAAAGCTGGAAGCGCCACTCAAGGCGGAGGTGCAGGAACTGTTCGCGCTGGCCGAACAGGCGGATCAGGCGGAGGTTCCGGACGGCGTCAGCCTGCCGGAAGAAATCAAGCGCCGCGAAGATCGGCTGGTGGCGATGGCGGCGGCCAAGGCGAAGATTGCGGCGCGGGCCGAGGAGCGCGATCAGCGAGAGAAGGCGCAGTACGACGAGAAGAGGGCGCGGCGCAAGGCGAAAGAAGAAGAGACCGGCAGGAAGTGGGGGGGCAGAGTGCCCAAAGCCCCCGAGCCCGGCGTACGGGACAGTGACCAGATCAATCTGACCGACGAAGAATCGCGCATCATGCCGGTGGCCGGTGGCGGCTTCGAGCAGGCGTACAACGCCCAGGCGGCGGTTGATCCCGCGACCCTGCTGGTGGTGGCGGTCGGCGTGACGCAAGCCCCCAACGACAAGGAGCAGGTCGAGCCGATGCTGGCGACGCTCCAGGCGCAGGCCGATGGGCTGGGTTCCGTGCACGGGATGATCGCCGACACGGGCTTCTACAGCGAGAAGAACATCAAGGCGTGCGAGGCGGCCGGCATCGTCCCCTTGATCGCGGTGGCGCGCGACGAGCACCATCCTGACTGGCGGGAGCGGCATAGCGAACCGGCCGCGCTACCGGAGCATGCGACACCCGTGCAGGCCATGTCGCATCGTTTGAAGACCAGAGCGGGGCGAGCGCTCTATGCGTTGCGCAAGCAGACCGTCGAGCCGGTCTTCGGCATCATCAAGTCGGTCATGGGCTTTCGCCAGTTTTCCTTGCGGGGTTGGCAGAAGGTCACCGGGGAATGGACGCTGGTCTGCCTGGCGTGGAATTTGAAGCGCATGGCCAAGTTGCGCCCGCAGTAGAGAAAAACGAGGAAAAACCTCAAAAAGGCCGGAAAATCGACAAATTCCGGCCTTTTTCATGCCGAAAAGTAAAATTTGTCGGTTTCCCGGGCTCCAAGTCCGACAGGCTGCTAGGACCGCAGATGGCAAAGCTCGATGCGCTGTTTCTGCACCGCGTCCGCCGTTTGGTGCGCAAGGATGGCACAGTGTCGTATCAGGCCGGGCACCTCGAGGTGCCTTTCGAGCTTGCCGGCAAGAACGTTCGCCTGCTCGTCGATCCGCATGCCGAGACCGTCGTCGGGGTGGAGAACGACGCCGGTGAGTCGATCGGTCAGGCGACGCCGCTCGATGCGCTCGCCAATCGCGATCGGCGGCGGCACAAGCCTGATCCGGTGGTCGCGGTTCCGGTCAGGAGCCCGAACGCTGGGCCGAATCTGGTCGAGCAGGTCCATGCACAGGACTACGGCGGCCAGGAGGATTGATGATGGAACTGCAATATTTTGGGCTGCGCCATCCGCCGCTCGGCAAGGAAAGTTCCGACCTGTTAATGGGTGACTCCGCCTCTCGCGCAATTCCTTGGTCGCTATTGCGCCTTTCGCTCTGCGCTGGCGAAACCGGAGGCGCCGTCGAGACGGTCTAGGCGGATGACGATCGTTCCCTGAGACTGGCTGCGGGCAAGCACGTAGCGATCATCGACTGCCACCACCACGGCGGGGATGGCTTGTCCGTTAACGTAGAGGTTCACGCCCTTGCCGCTGGCTTTCGAATCCTCCAGCAAGGTGCGCAGGGCGTCATTGGCAAAGGTGCTGGCGGCGAAGGGGGCCAGCAGGGCGATGGCAACCAGTTGGCGTGTTTTCAAGGGAGCCTCCGTAAAAGGGTCGTTCAAGGTTGAGCCTGCCAGACGATGGTGCCGCGCCGTTCAATCCACAGGCTGCGGCCGCCGTCGGTGACGGCGGCGAGGCCGTTCCAGAACGGCCGTGCATAGGAATAGCGCGGGGTGATGAGCCACTTGCCGCTCTTGTCCACATAGCCCCAGAGCTTGCCGTCCTTGGCCGCCGCCAATCCGTCGCCGAACGCGGAAACCCGCTCCCAGGTCGCCTCCAGGACGGTTTTTCCGGTCTTGTCGATGAATTTGCGCTTCTCCCCCTCCCGAACGAGGGCGAGACCGTCGGAAAAGTCCTCGGCGCTGTCGAAGCGGGTAGCGATCACCTGGCGGCCACTGCGGTCGATGAACCCGAACTTGCCGTCACTCCACACGCGGGCCATGCCTTCGTGAAAATCACTGGCGTTGGCAAAGTTCGGCGGCACCACTACTTTTCCCGTGGCGTCCATGAATCCCTGCTTGCGGGCCGACCAGATGCGAATCATGCCCTCGACCGATTGGCCGACGAAATCGACGCCCTCCGGTGTGATGTCCCGGCCCAGGGTGTCGAACGCACGTAGACCGCCCTCCGTTTCCACCCGCCCGATACCGTCCCTGGCAGAAAGGGCCTTGGCGTAACGGGCGGCGACCACCAGTTTGCCGCTGCGGTCGATGTAGCCGTAGCGGAGTTCGCCCCACTCATTGGCAACGCCCACTCGGGCCAGTCCACCGGAGAAGACATCCGCTGCCTGAAAGCGCGGCGGAATGACCACCGTGCCGCGAGCATCCACATAGCCCCAAAGCCGCTTGCTGCCCTCGTCCTTGAGGAGCGCCGGAGCAAGCCCTTCGGTGTAGGGTTCTGTCAGTTCCTCCTGGGGCGGAATGACGAGGGTCCCGTCGTGGGCATAGTACGCGGTGCGCGTCCCCTTGCGGACGCGGATCAGGGGGTCGCCGATGGTGGGTGCCTCCCGGAACTCCGGCGGGACGATCACTTTGCCGCTGCGGTCGATAAGGCCGATCTGGTCGCCCTGGCGAATCTGAAAGAGGGCCGGTTCGTTCCCGCCGGCCAGTGCTAGCAGGGAAACCATCGTCAGCACGCTGCCCAACCAGAGATGCGCTCGATCCATGTTCACTCCTCCCGGCTTTCAATCATCATACCGACGTTTTACTTTCCTGTCGCCCTGCCTGCTCCCTGCCTTTTCCTGGTGACTCTTGCCTGCCCCTTGCCGGGTTCCACCCTGGCCGGTGAAGGTTCATGGTTGCAACCCGTATCCGACGGCGCCACCACCCATTCAGAATCGAAGGGAAGACCCTGGTCAATGGCAGCCTGCACCGCCTGAACTGCCTGGACTGCCTGCTGCGCGTTCCGAAGTGATCCCCTTGGATGGCATCGGATGGGTTTATACATCTTGCCATTTGAAGGGTTATTCTGGAAGGTAAGGCACCAGCTCTCAGTCAGACGACGCTAACAACCAGGGCTGCCTCCTCTTGCTGCCAGCTCAGTGGTATGACGTAGGCCTTGACGTTTGCTGGCAGTGCGATTTGCTGATGGGGATCTGTAATGACGTCCGGCACCGAGATGATGAATTCGTGACCGAACATCCGGCGTGCGTTGCCAGAAATCGTGTTGGCGATTTCTCCGGCGAGATCGGCGAGGTTTCGCAACGAGACGTCGGTTTCTCCGCCATGTACGAGCAACTGCCTCAATAGTGCTGCCGTGGCGGTGAAATAGACGCAGCCGTGGCGATTGCCGGAGATGCCGATGAGTCCGGTAAAGTCGAGGACCGGCAGGGTGCCCTGATCACCGAGGAACGGCGTGCCCATTTCTGCTGGGCGTCCAGTCTGCTGTTCGAAGTAGTGCTGGACGATGTCGATAAAAATGCGCAGTTCCGCTTCAGTCATTGCTGTCGTCCGATAACAGCTCGCCGATCGCCTCGGTCAACTCCGACTCGCTGAATGGTTTGCAGAGAAAGCCTTGTGCTCCCTCCTTCAGCGCCTGAATTGCCGTTGCCTTGTCGGCCAGCGCCGAAACGACGAGGATGTGCACCTTGGGATCGAGCGCACGCAGTGCACGGATGCATTCGATCCCGTCCATTTGCGGCATCGTCAAGTCCATCGTCACGAGATCGCAAGGTGTCGCCTGGAAACGCAGCAGCGCATCGCGGCCGTTGGCGGCCAGGCCAGCAATTTCCAGGCCGTATTCGCCGAGGCAGCGAGCGATTTTACTGCGAATGATGTTCGAATCATCGACGATCAGCAGTCGCTTCATGGCGTGCCCCCACTCCCAGAAGTCAGTGGTGATTTGCCAACCGGATGAGGCGTCAGGCGGATGCGAAAATGGCAGTACTCGTTGGGCGTCGAACCGATGCGGATATGCCCGCCGAAACGGGAGACGAGATCCCGCACGGCGTCTAGTCCGGCGCCACGTCCAGCGTCAGTATCTACGACCTCCTGCGAGCTCATTCCGGGCTCGAAAATCAGACCGACGATGCGGCGATAGTCCCAGGTCTCTGCCTCCTCGGCAGACAAACGGCCCTGGGCAACGGCAGCTTTGCGGATTCGATCAACCGAAAGGCCGCGGCCGTCATCACGGAAACTCAGTTCGATCGATCCGTCTTCGCTCTGCGATATGTAGATCGAGATTCTGCCGGATTCCGGCTTGCCGATCGCCTTGCGCTCAGCAGGGGGTTCGATTCCGTGCACCACGGCATTCCGAAGGAATTGATGGATGATCGTCTGGATGGTGTCACTCAGGGGCAGAGGCAGCGTACCGATGTCGATTCCGCTGTAGCTGACCTCGGCCCTATTGCCGTGGCGAGCGGCAATCTGCCCGGCAAAGTCGTACCAGCGCTGGACGAAAGGAAGCCTGCCGACGACCGGGTCGTGTTGCGGACGCGCGTCTTCGATGGTCGTGATTCCGCGAACCTGCGAGATCCGCACGATCGCGTTCTGGATCGTTTCGATCTGTTCGAACAATCCCCGTATCTGTACAACGACGGGCAGAAAGTCCTCTCCAGACACCGAGGTCCGCTCGCGCAATGCCGACAGGAGATCTTCGAGCTGGTCGAAGGTGCCGGCCAGGCTGTTCATTCCGAGCGCGGCCGCGTCACCCTTGATCCGGTGGGCTTGGCGGAAAATGGCGTTGACCTGGTTGTTCCGGCTTCCTGGGGGATCGGCTTGATCGCGCAGCAACGCATTGATCGCCTGCAGCCCGTCGACCGCTGTGCGGAGGAACTGGTGCAGCGCCGCCGGTTCGACCACCATGATCTCGACCAGCATGCCGAGCTGCCCGCGTGCGCGATCCTCGCTCGCCTTGAGTTCCTGCTCGAGCAGCACGCGGCGGGTGATGTCGTTGACCGTGACCAGCAAGTGGGTCACCTTGACACCTTCGCGTACACGATTGAAAGAGAACTGCAGGTAGCGCGCTTCCGGAGCACCCGAACCCTGACCAGCGAGCAAGTGCACACAGTTGAGCGGATTGACGCTGGCGACCAGTTTCTCCTTGACATCGTGATTGAACAGCAGGTCAAGGTATTCGCGAGCCGTATCGAGTGTCTTCGAATCTACGCCCGTGCGCAAAAGCTCGAGGAAATTGCCCCCGCTCGGCACGGCCATGCCTAGAATGCCGCTGAGCGCCAGCGAACGCTGTGAACCGACGTTGTACTCGGGGTCGAGCAGGAAGAGTCCCTCCTGAGTCGTGCGCAGGATATCGTCGGTCTCCTTGCGCGCACGTTCCAGTTCCCGGTCAGTACGGCGCAGGTGACCGATGAAGTGGAAGAGGATAACGGCGAAGTTGATGGTTGCCAGCGAGATCCCGGTGACCTGGACCATGCGCAGCGTGGTGGCCTTGGAGGCTGCGGCCTGTTCGACACGGTTGGTCAGATCGTTCATTAACTTGAGTAGCTGCAAGTTGGTAGTTTCCGCCAAGCGCGCGAGTTTCTCTGCCTGCTCAAGACTCAGGTTTTCATCAGAGAGCGAGCCGATCGATGCCACCAAGGGGCTCCAGCTTGCGCTGGCCTGGACCAGGATCGCTTGCACCTGATCGTCATCAATCCTGGCCAGCGTGACTTCATCACCAGCACCGCTGAGAGTGGTACCGCCCTGGGAGAAAGCAATTAGCGTTCGATTAAAGACGGCAGAAGCCTGTCGCAATTCGGCGAGTTCGTTGACGAACGGCTTTACCTCGACCATCCGACGCTCCACTTGCAGGGCAGTCTTGGCAATCCGCTGCGACAGCATGCGCTGGCGCCCGGCAAGGTTGACCATTAGTGCGTCACCGCTGATCTGGCTCGAGATCACGAAATTGAGCACCAAGACAGCCAGATCGAAGATCAGGAACAGCGCGATCGACAGAACGATACTACGGTACTTTCCCAGTTCCAGCTTGAACATGCTTCTCCCCCCTGTACCGTACGTGTCTACCGCCAGCACGCCACATGTGTAAGCACCCAGGCATTCGGCGTTCCAAACCCTCGGTCCCGCTTCGCAATCCGTGTCCGGTAACCATGATTACCTATTCAGGCCACCAAGCATACGGGGCCTCAGAAATGCCTGTCAACGAATGATTTAATGGAGAGTCATAGATTCACGTCCCGTCGTGCAGGAAGACATGTCCAACTGGAACTGGCGTCGAATTGAGAATGCGAAAGGGTGCGGCGGGATGAGCCGACTACCAGGTGCGCAAGTGGCGTGCCGGGCACAACCACATGGCACTCGTCTGCGTCGCACGACTCTCTCTCATCAAGGAGCGACGACGGCACTTGCCCTACGCCGGGTTGCTGTCCTGTACCGATCTCGTCGACAGGCTCGGGGCGCAGCTCCCGGTGAAGATCCGTGTCCCCAAAATGACCTCATACCAACCATCGCCGAGTTTCATGCGAGACGACAAAGCGCCCGTGACAGCGCCTATCGAAGACAGCCTCAAGATTCAGGTGCATCCGCACGCTTCGAGTAACCTATCCCGGCAATGACCCAGGAGGTTCAACAGCGATTTGAGGGGTGCGTCCGTCTCATTGCGAATATCGACGACTCCCGCTCTTCGGTCGCGAGTCCGCTGGGCACGCTTGAGCTCTTTATCCGTCATCGCTCGCTTGCCCTGGAGTAGGCGGCTTCTTTTCGTGATGCTCGCCAAGGAGTCGGCCCTCTTCTCCTCCGGTTCAGGTGACCGTCTCGACAGAAAGGGAACGCTCGGAGGCCGTCCCTCCCCCGGTCGGCAGGCATCGTTCGGCCTCCGGGCGTAGCTTCGCCATTTTCAGGATCTCGGATTCCAGCCTTTCGATCTGTTCGTTCAGGCAGTGCATTTCCGCCAAGTTGCTCTTCAAGGCCAAACGGCTTCTTTCTCCCAGAGCCAGTTGTTCAACGTCCGTTTCCTGCCAGCGCTTGATCTCGTTGGCGCTCGTGCGCCCTCACGTGTCGCAACTCAGTACTCAGTACATTCTCGATGCTCAACATCTGCCTTGATCTCTGCCCCACCAACTGGTTGCGCTTGCATCGGACAAATGTCCCCTACTGTGGTGGTCAGTCTGTGATTTTCCAAACCGACTGTAATTCCCAGGTTAGGAAGCCGGCCAATTGATTATCAAGTCTTGCAAGCTTGTCGACCGTTTTCTGCAACATGCCCTGCCTGCCGGTTTCAAGCGAATCCGTCACTACGGCCTGCTCTCGCTGGCGCACCAGAAAGAGACTCTGGCATCCGCCCGCACGGTACTCGTCGTGCCGCCGCCGGAGCACGCGGTGATCGAGTCCGTCGCCGCGTCCATGCCGCCGGGGTGCATCGAGCATGCGCGCTGCCCACATGGCGGGATCGGTCAGTGGACAGGCCCCTCCTGCCACCATGTGACCATCCAAACCTCCGAGCCTCCTTGATGATCGATTGGTATTCCTTTCTTCCGGAGCAATCGGACGGCGGTGCCGTTCGCATGCCTGGCGGGCAAGTGCTCCCAAGAACCCCGCGTTCACTCCTGCCGCCTTGGCTAGTCGTCCTTCCTCCAGCCATTCTGCTCATCTGTAAGCGTCAATCCGTTGACCGACTTCATGCCAAACGATTGACTTTCGCCGGGCCTGCCTTACAATCTCCATCGATACTGCGATTGTAGCGGTACAGTCCAACAACGTTTATCCGCCGCGGATGTGCCAGGGCTTGAACCGAAATTTTTCGGTGCGACAGACAAACGCAATTTGTTAAGCCACTTGAGGAGTACGGAATGAAACATCACCTCATCACCGTCTCAATCCTGTTGGTCGCGCTAACGCTTTACGCACTGGGTTTCTTGGGCTTGAGTAGCGCCGCTCTAATCACCGGCGCGGCGTTCGAGCTGTGGTTCTGGGTCCGGCTCATTGCCCGGCGCGCTCCGGTAAGTGAATCCTGTGCCCCGCATAACAAGTAGCCCTTCCCTTCCTGCCCCCACTAGGGCGTGTCCTCTAAGAGATTCACAAACGAGGCCAAATGGGGTCCATAGCGGGTTGGCCGGTATGGAGGGACTGATGACGCGACGTGCCCCGCGACGACCCCTTGGGAGCGGATTGAACCCCTGCTGCAGGGTCGAGAAGACACGGTCGGTGTGACCGCCCGGGACAATCGGCTGTTTGTGGAGGCCGTCCTTTATCTCTATCGTGCGGGAATCCCGTGGCGCGATTTGCCGGAATGTTCTGGTGCCTGGAAAGTGGTTCACACGCGCTTCAGCCGGTGGGCCAGGAATGGCCTCTGGAAGAATCTTTTCAAGCACTTGGCGATCGAGGCCGACAATGAATACGCGATGATGGACCGCACGATTGTGCGAGTTCATCAGCACAGCGAGGGCGCCCGATAAACACGGCCCGCAAGCCATCGGGCGTAGCCGAGGCGGACTGAGCACCCAAATCCATGCCTCCGTGGACATCCTGGGCAATCCGGTCGGCTTCCACCTCACCCCCGGACAGTCCCGCAACCTCGACGGCGCGGACGTCCTGTTGCCCCAGACAGCCGCCAACACGATCATTGCCGACAAGGGGGACGCTGCCGACCAGCGGGTACTGGAAGCACTGGCCGAGGCCGGAAAAACCGCCCTTATTCCCCCCAAACGCCCCCGTGTTGAACCCCGCGAGGACGACCGCGACCTCTACCTGACCCGCCACCTGATCGAAAACTTCTTCCAGAAACTCCAGCAATACCGATCCATCGCTACCCTCTACGACAACACCGCCCGCAATTTTCTGGCCACCATCTACCTGACTTCCACGATCATCTGGCTTAGGTGATTTCCGCAAAACGCCATACCAATAGTCATGATGATAGGCCGGGCTCATGGCCAGCAATACAAGCCTCTTCGGTAGTCGTCCCGTATCTTTGCGGTATCTTGATTCCGAGAAATCGCCTTAATTGAGGACACCCCCTAGTCTGCGCAAGATCGTCGAGGACAATCTCAAGGCCTTCGAGGCCACCGGCCATTCCCCCGAGGGGATGCGGGCACTCAAGGAGTTGCGCGAGATCTTCAGCAAGTACATGAACGCGCGACCGAAATGGTTCCAGCTCTATGGCGAGTGCAAGCTCGAGAAGGCGGCCGACTGGCGGGGCAAGACCACCACGCCGTTCAGCGCCAGGACGGTCGCGGGCTTCGGCAAGCTGATCGAGTTACAGCAGAAATAACATCGAAGTGGCCGAAAAGGCCGCCGTGGCGCTCGCCGAGGCGCTGCGCCGCATGATTCTCACCGTCACCATGGCGGTCATACTGACCCGCGCTGATCGCCTGGATGGTCATGCGCAGCGTCGTCGGGCGCATGCGGTGCGCCATCAAGGTGGCTGAGACGGTCGCCCGTGGCGATCTGTCAAGAGCTCCGCACGATGACGGCAACGATGAACTCGGCCGCCTGATGGGCGCGCTGGGTAACATGGTCGACAGCCTGAGCAACATGGAGGCCTCGGCGATTTCGAGGCCGCCGCAAATAGTGTAGCCGTTCAGGGCGGCCATCACCACTATGCCCAGAATCTCGATCTGGTTGGTGACCATGACGGCAAACCGGGAATACTCACGCACCTTCATATCAGACCGGGGTCGATTCAAGCTGATTGCAGCCTCGCGCTTCGAGCGCGTCCGACTGATGAGGCATCAACCCGCCCATTACATCAGGCACAGAGGTATGGCCTCACTCGGAATCCCAATGAGTCCATGGCGGCAATCTTTACCCTTCCAACCTTCATCAACTGAATGCTTGGCAAACCCAGGGACGACCATGTAGGCTGTTAGCATGTGCTGTCCAGATTTTCATCATTCCCACCTGCTGCACCACGCCATGGCCATGATCACCTCCGCTTTCCTGCATCGCCTTGCCGCCACGGTTCTCCTGATGTTCGGCCTGCGGATCGTCATCGCGGCACCGTTATTGCCGGGTGCAGGTCCCGAACTGCCGGCACTGGCCGCCGACCTGCACGAGCTGACGGTCTCCGGCGTTTCTTCCGGCGCTTACATGGCAGTACAGTTCCAGGTCGCGCATTCGCAACTGGTGCGTGGCGCCGGCATCATCGCTGGCGGACCGTATGACTGCGCCGCAGGTTCGATCCTGCGTGCGCTCACCCGCTGCATGTCGCCGTCCTCCTGGGCAGAACTGCCATCAGTCGCCGAACTGCGTGCGCATGCCGAGGCATTGGCGCTCGCCGGACGCATCGATTCCCTCGAACATCTGCGCGATGACCGCGTCTGGCTGCTCTCCGGCGGCAAGGATGAGACCGTGCATACCGCAGTCGTCGAGCGGCTGGCGGCCTTCTACGCCGAGTGGCTGCCGCCGGCAGCGATTCGCTTCGTCAAGGTCCCTGAAGCCGCGCACGCGATGATTTCTGTCGCTGATCGCGAGGCCAATCCCTGCAGCAGCATGCAGGCACCGTTCATCAACCGTTGCGGCAATCTCGACGCCGCCGGCGAAATGCTTGCCCAGATGCTCGGCCCACTGCAAGCGGCGGGCGGATCAGCGCGTGGCGAGCTCCTGAGGTTCGACCAACGGCCTTTTGTCGATGGCCAGGCGATCGATGCGGGACTCGCCGACGAGGCGTACGTCTATGTGCCGCAGGACTGCCGCAGCGCGGTCTGCCGGGTGCATGTCGCCTTTCACGGCTGTCGCCAGAACGCCGAGCAGATCGGGCGACGCTTCGTCGAGGGCGCCGGGTACAATGCCTGGGCTGACCACAACCGCATCATCGTACTCTACCCGCAAACCGTACCGCGCCGCGGCCTCGCCCTCGGGTCCTGGAAATGGGTATACAACCCCTCGGGCTGTTGGGATTGGTGGGGCTATTCCGGCAGCGCTTACGCAACCCGTGACGGCCTGCAGATCGCCGCCGTACGCGCCATGCTCAAACGCCTGGCAGCGCCGCGCCAGCGTTGAGGTCGGCTACGCAGCAGAGTCCAGGAGCCCGATCCGTTACTCTCAGGCAAATGGTCAATCCCGAAACGCAGCCCAGTATCCCGGGCGAGGGACACAGATCCTGGCAATGCTGCTCGTATCACGCCGAGAAATCATGACGGCCTACTCGGCCTTCGGCGACGCGCAGTCAGGGTTACTGAGCATTCCTGACAGCGCGCGGGCAACGCTGCTGATTCCGTCGTTAAACAGGTCAGCATCCTTCATCACGGCACAAAGATCGGCTTGTTTGGGGCTGGCATGGACTGCCACGCCGCCCCCCTCCGCTGCCACACCCGCCGGTCCTGCCGCCTCCGGCGATGCCAGGACTACACTCCGGCGAAGTACAGCGCACTCACCAGCAGAGCCAGCGTCATGCCCTGAAAACCGACCCGCATGACCATATAGCGGGTACTATGAACGCGGTCGTATTCTCCGCCGCGCTCCATGGAGTAAAAGCCGAGAGCCAGGGATACCACCGTGGCAGCCATGGCCAGAAAGATCAGGACGGTCAGGATTTTCATGGCATGTCTCCTATTCTGTTGGGCTCATCCGCAACGAGCCATCAATTCAATGGTGCCAGCACAGCCTCCGTCGAGGCTTTGTTTTTAGCATAGGAGATAGGGTGACGAAATTCAACGCGACTTCCGTAAGCATCGAGACAGCGAACGCGGTCGTGTGCGGGAATGCAGACCTGCCGCCCCTTCAGCACGACCCCCTTTTCGTCATCGAGCGAGCGGCCGGACGCCGATCTGCCGGAAATCGCCGACGCGCGCCGTGCCACCGATCTGTCTGGCGATCGTCCGGCAGGTGACGCCGGTCACGAGCGAAAGAGGCGGGCGAGCGTAGATGTACAGGCATCTGTGCAGTATCGATCGGCAGGGACGCCAACCGGCGACGAAGCACTGGCGCGCTCGATTCCGCATAGCTCGATGCTCTGCATACGTTCCTGCAGCCACGCGAGATAGGTGTCAACCTGACTGGCGATCTGGAGCTTGCCGGCCGCATCGCTGCCAGCGACGTGGCAGTCGTTGTTGACGGTTTCGGTACGCATGACGATGGCACTGCCGTGGTCGCCTTCGTCGACTAGAACTGCGTGTAGGCGGTCAGTTCGAGACGCTCATTGTTGAGTACCTTGCCGTTCGTGTGGCTCCGCTTCGTTTCGGAAGCGAGCACGCGCTTGACGTCCGCCGAGATCCAATAAACCGTCTGCAGCTTGACCGTGCCTCTGGGCGCACGGCCCCAGCCGTTGCCCTCGACCCGGAAGGCTTCGAACGTGCCCGCCGGCACCGTGATCTGCTCGCGACCGACGACCCTGAAGTCAAACTCCATGTCGCTGCTGAATCCATGGGGCGTCACGGCACGAAAGCGCGTCGACCAACGTTTGCCGACTGCGTATTCCTGAATGAAAAACTGTGCGCCCGTATATTGCCACCCCGGCGGCCGCTTGATGAAGTTGCCGAACAGGTCGGTCACCAATACGCCACCATTGAAACGCACCTCGGTATCGGTAATTTCGCTCACTCGGTTGGTGAAGGTGCGCAGTTCGAGCTTCGTGAAAAGGTCGATCTCGCGGTAACTCCAACTCTCGCCGACCTTGAAGCGCGTGTCGACACGCGCACTTCCCTTGCTGAACGGGTTATCCTTCGCCACCTTGATCGTGATCGCTTTCTCGCCCCTTGCCTTCAGCACCTGGTCGAGCCTGAACTGCGCCAGTTCTGAAAACTTCCCGCTCGGATACTTGCGCAGATAATCCTCGAATGGCACCGGATCTGTAGACTCCTTGATCGCTTCCCAGATTGCGAGTTCTTCGTCGAAGATTCTCTCCAGTTCGATTTCGGAGAGATCCCTGATGTGCTGCGGCGGCAAAAAATAGAAATCGTCCTCGAGCGATGTGCTCTCCCACGGAATCTGCTGCCCTGCCGACTGGCGCCGGACAGCCAGGCGCACGCGCTTGAGCACGTCTTCGATCTTCGCCTCCGGCACCTTCATCTCGCGTAGCAGGTTCTCGGTATACAACCCGTTGTTGCCTTCGCCGTCGCCAGCGGTGTTGCCGGGGGCAGTTGCATAAGCCAGCAACGAGCCTGGCGGTGCATCAAACTGGCTGAGGCCCTTGTGCTCGATCGGCAGCCGGGTGCCGAACGGGTTATCGCGACAGGCGTCGAGCATGATGATGTTCATCGGGTTCTTCGCCCGAGTCATTCCCACGAGCAGGGAATTCAGCTCAATGGTCTTCGTCTGCATGTCTTCGAGCTTCTCGATCACGGCGTCGACGGGAATCAGGTAGTTTCGCCACGCGAGCTGCGCACCGTGGCCGGCGTAGTAGAAGATGCCGACGCCCCTGCTTTTTGCCAGCTCGGTGCTGAACGCGCCGATCGCCTCGACCATCTGCCCCCGACCAGCGTCGAGCTGCAAGCTGACCTTGAAGCCGGTCCGCTGCAGCTCATCGGCAATCGCTTTGGCGTCGTTGGCGGGATTCTTCAGCGGCGCTTGAACGTACTTCGTGTTGCCAATGACCAACGCCAACCGCGGTAGCGCGTTCAACATCGATGGTGTCGCCGCACGCGCTAGCGACAGCGGCAACATCGAGACGCCTGCTAGCGCACCGGCCTGCTTCAGCCACAGCCGACGCGCCGCGCCGCCAACAGTATCTGGATCGGGTGACCGGGGAATGTTCAGGTTCATCAAGCCTCCTCTGCAAGCGCGGCGTGGTCGTCAATCGCCTTCGTAGGCGCCGCGACGCGATTCTATCCCGCGTGCTGCCAGCGGTCATGCTGGTTATCGGTCCATTGCCCCGCCATGCGAGCACCGCGCGCCCGATCTCCCCGGCGCATCGCCGCCGTAGATGCATGTAGCGCGGGCGTCGGTCCAGGCGCGGACGATCGGGCAGTCGAGCATGCAGCAGTTGCAGACAGGCTTCAAGCACCTCGATATCGCCCTTGTCCGCATACCGCTTGCCAAAGATCCGCTCTGCAAAAGAGGTGGCCCGGTTTGTCTCGACAGAAAATCTGCTTTGATAAGGGGAGCCCTGCCGGTTGTGGTCAGGTGACCGGTGTGGCGCTTGGTTTTGTGGCGAAGCCGCTAGGGCGATAGGCACATTCAGCGCCGTTCGCTTGATCCTGATGGGTGTCTGGCGCGATTCGTCGCAGCCATGATTTGAAGAAACGGGCGTGATCAGCGACTGCAAGCAGACGTAGAGTGTCAAAACCGGCGGCTGGCGCCGCCATGGATTCGTTCATGGATTCGTTTACTCGCTTGACACGGGCCGGCTAATGGGTGTTCCCGAGTGATGCCGCAGCAGGGTTGTTGGCCAACTTAGCCAGGACGAGCTAAACTGCACTTCACACAGGCGGAGTTGAACAAGGAGCCAAACATGCAATACAACATGCTCGAAGCCAAGAGCCAACTGTCCAAACTGGTGCAGGCCGCGCTGGCGGGTGAGGATGTGATCATCGCCAACAAAGGCGTTCCCGTCGTCAGGCTGGTCAAGGTCGGCGCGCAGCAACGCGCACGCCGGCCCGGTGCCTGGGCCGGTTTGCCAAGAGCCAAAGCGGATTGGGACACGCCGGAGACCAATGCAGCCATTGCCGACGCACTCACCAGTGACCAATCACCATGAAGCGCTACCTGCTCGACACCCACCTGATCTACTGGTGGATGACAGCAGACGCGCGCGTGGGGCAAACGACGCAAAGCGTCATCGAACAGTCGGAGATCGTTGTCAGCGTCGCCAGCGTCTGGGAAATGGCCCTGAAAAATGCCAAAGGCAAACTCCCGCTGCCACCGGGCTCGATCACGGAAGCACTCGAAGCACAGGGTTTTCTCCTGCTGCCGATCCTGCCGCGCCACATCGAAGCCGTGCGCATTCTCGCTTGCGCACACGCCGACCCATTTGATCGCCTTCTCATCGCCCAGGCACAGGATGAGCGATTGACTTTGCTGACACGCGATGCGGCCATACTGGGGTTGGGGCTTGATGGCGTCGCCAGTGGATGACGAGAAGAGCGGGGCCGCCTCTCGCTGGCATGGTGGCGTTGTACGCCTGCGCAGTTAGGCGGTGTGCAGTTCCTCGCGCAGCACTTTGCGCAGCGTCGCCACGGTAATGGGCTTGTCCTCGGCGTCTTGGCTCGCCGCATCGGCAACTACCGCGCGCCATGCCGTGTTGATCAGGGTTTGGTATCCCGCCCCTAGCGCCTCTGCCCGTGCTCGAAAAAACTCGATGACTTCGTCGTCAAGCATGATCGTGATGCGGGTCTTCCCCGTGGATGAGATGACGGCCCCCCCCGCTTGCCATTGCTGAAATCCTATTCCTTACGCATGGTATTGCTCCGCTTCCCCTTTGCTGGCCTTGCGCGCAGAGATCAACCGGATTCGGCTCTCGCGCGGTAAATGGACGACGACCATGACCCGTCCGAGTGCGTCCTTGCCCAGCGTGACGAAGCGCTGTTCTCCCTCTGCGTCAGGATCCTCGATGGTGATAGCCATCGGGTCACGGAGGGCCTGTTCGGCATGGGCGAAGCTGACCTGGTGCCTGGCCAGGTTGGACCTGGCCTTGGATGGGTCGAATTCGATGTCCATCGAGGCATTATGCATATCGTCAATCGGGTGGATTGGCCTGGTCACAGGAGGCTGACATGAAGACGTTCGATCGCATCACCAGGGATCCCGCGATGTTGGGTGGCCAGCCGACGGTGCGCGGCATGCGGCTCACGGTCAGGCGGGTAGTGGAAGCCGTAGCGCTATACCCAAATCGGGACGACCTGTTTGCCGAATATCCGGAACTCGAACCGGAAGACGTCCGTCAGGCGCTGGAGTTCGCCGCGCAGAACCTCGATGACCGGGTGATCGCTTTGGAGCTGGCTTGATCCGGCTGCTGCTGGACCAGGGGCTGGCAAGAGAAATGGGTTCGCCCTATTGACCAAGGCCGGCTAATGGGCGACGCCGCTCTTGTGGTTGGCGAAGACCAGACCCCGACAGACAAGGATATGGGGCTAATGGGTGACCCCATCCGTACGGGGCAAATTGTTCTGGGCAGTGTGTGTGTGCAACACGAGGTGCTAGACTATCCGGCGTTCATTTCTGGAGGTCGCGGCCATGGCAGGTACAATGCAGTTGACGGCAATCATCGAACGTGAGAGGGCCGAGTACGTCTCCATCTGCCCGGAACTGGACATCGCCAGTCAAGGGGCCACGATCGAAAAGGCACGCGACAATCTGCAGGAGGCGATAGAGCTGTTTTTCGAGACGGCCGATTCCTCCGAGATCGCCACCCGCCTCCATGATGAGGTGTTCGTCACCCGGCTTGAGGTCGCGGTTGGTTAGGCTTCGCGTCTTCTCCGGCAGTGACTTGTGTCGGCTGCTCGGCGACCACGGTTTCGAAGTGGTCAGGCAGCGTGGCAGCCACGCGGTCATGCAGAAGCGGACAGCAGGCACCACCGTAACGGTCCCGTCCCGCTGCACGACGAAATCCGCATCGGGACGCTTCAATCCATCATCCGCCAGTCAGGCCTGCCCAAGTCTCTGTTCGAGCAAGGTTGAGCATTCAGGCTTGAGGAGAAAGCGATTGGTCTTCGTATCTCCAGCGCCGAAAGGACACGGGGCAAGCCATCGAACTGTTACGAGGGTGGCGGCGGGTACCGTGGATCGGTCAAGAAAACGTGGTCTGACCCCTATTTCCCCCCATCCGGGGTTAACGTTTACACTCTGCCCACTATTTGAATGCTATTTGTTTTCCTCTAAGGGGTCTGGCCCCTTTGTTCATTCTCCTTTGTTCCTTCTATCCTTTCCAAGGAGGCTTCACTATGAGCGACAACGTCGACAATCTGGATCTTGAGCACTTGCGCGCCTTGCGGGGTGGACAGGACCGCATCGAAAGCGAGTTGCGGGAGGTCGCCGCCCGGCTTACTAGCCTGGAAGCGAGCACTGCCGCTGGCCGACGCGATAGCTCGCACAACTACGAGGAAATCATCCGGCAACAGTCAAGTATCGATCAGATCAAGGCGCGAATTGACCGGATTGAAAGACGGCTGGAAATCGCGGGTTGAGAAATCACCGAACCGGCAAAAGAAAACCTGATTCTGCTCACGCACCTGCGTAAGGCAAAGGGAAAGACCCCGGATTTGCTGCTACTGCAGCGGCGGGTTTTTCGCTACTTTTCGTAGAAATGCGAGTCCGACCCCTATTTCCGTGACCCCTATTTCCGACATGCGCAGGAATGCGCTACCGGAGAATTAGTTCAGAAACAAGACTTGACCCCGCCGCCGCATTGGGCCAGCGCTCCGGCAAAGAATCGTGGTCCGTCCCAATTCTCTGTGCTAAAAAAGGTGTGGCCGCAGATCTTGTCAGATCTTGTGGTTGGCAAAAAACAAGACCTGACCCCCTTCTGCACGGGGCAAGCCATCGAACTGTTACGAGGGTGGTGGCGGGCACCGTGGATCGGTCAAGAAAACGTGGTCTGACCCCTATTTGACCTTTCAATCAAGCAAATATGCTTGAGAATCTAGCGAACGTGCTTTACCATATCAAGCGCCAATAGCCCATATTCGAGCATGAAAGCGTTGATTTCTCCTTACAAATTCGGCAACATGGTCACATTCGAATCCCTCCACATGACGGAGATGCTGGATATGACCGAGAAACTGGACGGCTTCGCGCAGCGGCTCAAGGAGCTGCGCAAGCAGAAGAACCTGTCGCAGACCGACCTGGGCCAACTGGCCGGGCTGCATTACACCCACATCGGCCGCTTCGAGCGCGGCACCTCGCGCCCGTCGGGCGATACCTTGAAACGCTTGGCCGACGCCCTGGGTGTGACCAGCGACTATCTGCTCGATGGCGCCGCCGACGAAGCGGCCAAGGCGCGCTTCGAGGATCGGGAATTGCTCAAGCAGTTCCAGGAGGTGGAGCAACTGCCCGACGACGACAAGAATGTGATCAAGAAGCTGCTCGATGCCTTCCTGACCAAGAAACACTTGCAGGCGCTGGCGCGCTGACGGCAACCGGGGTTCGACGATGAATGCGACTGTGGAACAGGCTTTGATCTCGAAGCTGAGGACGCTTTCGCCGCAGCAGGTGGCGGAGGTGGAGGACTTCGTGGAATTCCTCGCCGGGAAGGCGAGGAAGCGCACGGCACTGGATCGGCTGCTGGCGATTGCGCCAGCGCTGGAAGCGGCCGGCGTGGTGCCGATGACGGAAGAGGAAATCGCGGCCGAAGTGAAGGCCGCACGCGCGGAACGCCGGGCGCGGCAACAGGCGAAGGGTTCGGGTGCGGATCGTTCTTGATACCAACGTGGTGCTGTCGGCGCTGTTGTGGCGCGGCACGCCTTAGCAGTTGCTCGATGCGATCCGAAGCCGCGGCGAGGCCAGGCTTTTCACCAGCCCGGCCCTGCTCGATGAATTGGCCGACGTGCTCACGCGGCCCTCGGCGACCAAGCGGCTGGCGATCATCGGCAGGATGGTGCGCGAGGTTCTGGCCGATTACGTCGAGGCGATGGAAGTCGTCGAACCGGAACATGTCCCCCGCGTGGTGCCCGACGATGCCGACGACGATCAGGTCATCGCCGCAGCCCTCGCGGCGGGTACCGGTTGGATCGTGTCGGGCGATGCCGATCTCTTGACCCTGGGCAGCTACCAGAATATCCCGATCCTCTCCGCCGCCCAGGCGGTGCAGAGAATCGCCGGATAGACGATGGCATCATGGGCCGCCGCGTGCAGGTGCGCGAGCATGCGCGCCGCGCGCAGCGGGTTCTGCTGATATTTGACGATCAGTTCGAGGGCAAGACGGTTCCAGGGCAGCGACGCTGGCCCGCTTGCCCACGTCTGGACGAGCGCCTGATCCGTGAAACGCTGTCGGATCGGATCACCGGCCGCCATCGTCAGCGGCGGCAAGGGGGCGATTGCCGGCAGGCTGAGGTCACCGGCGTCGGAGCTCTCGGGCAGCCACTTCGGCCAATGGCTCGGGTCGGTCAGCGGACCACCGGAATCCTCGCCGCGAGGCAGTTCCTCCGCCAGGCCAGCGACGCTGAATAGCAGGAGGCATAGGACACCAGCACCAGCACCGGCGAGCGCGCGGATCAAACCCACCAGGGTGAGCCTCCGTCAGCCGAAAGGCTTTACGCCGATCAGCCAGGCATGGCCGTAGAAGGCAAAGCCCAGCCAGCCGACGAGGCCAATGCCGAACACCAGCGCATCGCTGGCCCAGCCACGCACCGGGTAGGTCCGTCCGGCAATCCGGTCGCGGCGGCGCAAGGAGACGAAACTCGCCACGGCCCAGACGAGAAAGGCGCCGAACAGGGTCGCGTCGGCCAGGCTGCCGTTGGCCAGCAGATGTGCCAATGCCCAGAGCTTGACACCAGCGACCATCGGATGGCCGACCTTTGCCTGCAGGTGGCTGCCGGGCACGAAGGCGGCGACCAGCAGAATGAACGCCGGCAGGGTCAACAGGGCGGCCAGGTGGCGAATCCCCCGCGGCGCCAGCCAGAGGACCGGGGAATCCACGTGTGCCAGGCCATAACCCCAGATGGTCAGCGCCAACCCGAGCGCCGAGGCGAGCGAGAAAACGCCTTTCCAGCGCATTTCGCCGAGCCGGGCGAGTTGAGCATCGCGCCAGTCGCCGGCGACGATGCGTAGCGAATGAGCACCGAGGAAAACGATCAGTCCGATGACGAGATAGCTCATGACGGTCTACCCGGCCTGCGATGACGCAGTTTCTCATACGGCGCATCCAGGTTCGCATGCGGTTGCTGCGCGAGAGGGCGGTTGGCGCTGACCAGACCCAGTTCATGGCGAACGTCGTCGATCACCGCATCAGCCTCGCGAATCGATTGCTGCATGGTCGCGGCGAGCGCTTGATTCTCGATGCGGTCGATGAGTGCTTGTCCGCCAGCGATCACGCGGCCCACGCGGTTCTTGAGAGAATCGGCCATGTCAGGCTCCTTCTGGAAGTCAGGGTTGAGGAAATGCTCGCGCTCAGCGCAGGCTTCGCGGCCCTGCGCAATGATCGCGTCGACCTTGCGCCGGGCCGGCCAGTCAGCGAGGCCGATGGCCAGCGGGGTCGGCAAGAACGGGCGCAGGTCGGTCAATGAGCTACGCAGCATTTGAAGAAAAATTCACCATGGCGGCGAACATGCTTCGATTCGCATCGACGTTTCCAGCGTGTTCCAGGTATGCAGCGGCGGCAGTTCGAGCCGCCGCTGACACTTCCGCGAATCTTGCCGCGTCCCAGCTTACGGCTTCGTTCAGGGCGGCGACAAAGGATTCTGGCCGAGAAAGCGGGATCTCCCAGCCGTACCCCTTTTCCTGCAAGCCTCGCCAGGGGGTGGCATCGCTGATCAGGATCGCGCAACCGGCCGCCATGGCTTCAAGAATGACGTGCCCGAAGTTCTCGCCCAGCGTCGGAAACAGAAAGAGGTGGTATTTGCCCAGCATGGTGACGACATCCTTCGACTCGATGGGCCCCTTCTGGATGACCTGCAAAGTCGTCGGTGCGGTCTCGATGATCGCCTGGCATTCATGCCAATAGGCCTGGTCTTCGAGCGGCCCCCAGATATCGAAGGCGATGCTTCCGGAAGCCTCCGAGAGAACCTTGAGCGCGTAGTGCAGGTTCTTCTTGCGCGCCACTCTCGACAGGAAGGCCACCCGCAATTGACCGGACTGTTTCTCCGGCAGGGGATTGGCGACCCCCCCTGGGTTCGTTGAAAGATTCCCGGCCACGAAAAACCGACCCGGCCCACGCCTGCTATCCGGAGGCAACGGAAAATACGCCGAAATCTCCGATTGCTCACGCGGCGTTGAGGCGTGCCAGCAGACCCGATCGTAGTACCCCATCAATCTTGCGACTGCCAGGTAGCACTGCTTCTTCCTTCGTTTCAGGTTCAATGCTCCGGGCGAGAATTCGCCACGCGGAGCGAGCAGCACCGGAGTCTTGTTCCGAAGCATTCCCAGTGCCAGCAGAACCTTGATCGTGTGACTGGAGAAAAAACTGTTGAGGTACACACACGACCAGTTTCCGGAAAGCAACTTCATCAGGTCGTTCCATGGCGGCAGGCCCGAGTCGGTATAAAACACATGACCCTTGCCAACCTTCACCCATTCTCCAAGTTTTATTCCTTCGTATCGCTGCAACTCACCCAAATCCTTGGCCGAGGTCACCACGTAAAACGAAAAATCATCCCCCAGCATTTCGACGATGCTGGCAATGCTCTTGATCGGACCTCCCGCCTTGTAGCCGGGAAGATAATAATCACTGAAGACAAGAATCCTGCGTTTCATATTGCAAATGTCGTTTCCGTTCATGGATCGAAGCGAAAGGATTGCACAGGCCTTACACCAAGCGGGCGAATCTTCCACTCCTCCGGTAGCGCAGCATGACCCCGCAAAACATCCAGGCGATCAGGAAACTGGTCAGAAACTGGGCGAGTCGCAGATTCGTCAACTGGAAATTGAGAAGGACCATCAAGAAAACATAAAGGCTGAAAAAGGTTCTTCTCGACATCATGAACGAATATGAGGAACGGATGATCATTCCCAGGATGAACATGCCGATCACCACACCCAATAACCCGGCACTCGCGTAGCCAATACCGATGGTTTCCGGTGGTGTGGAGGAAGGGTACATTTTCCAGAACGGCGTTGGCGGGATCACGTTCCATCCCTCCATCAAGCTCCGGATATAAACGCCATCATCGACTGGTGGCTTATCGGGAAAGAGGGTACTTGGTATCGGAGCATACAGTAGATCGATATACGAGCGCCCCCACCAGTAGTCATTCTGATCGAAATGCTTGATGATGAACATATAGGTATCGACATAACTCAACTGGATCACAAAGATGTTGACGTTGTCCAGCACATCCGCCAAAAGCTCACCTGGGCGATTCATATAATACTCGAGAGCATCGCCCTGTCTGAGCAGCAGAACGCTGACGAAATAAAATGCCACGAAAAAACCCAATGCAATATGAGAGGGTCTGACCGAATATATTTTCCTGATGCTATAGTGCCAGGTCAACAACAGCATCAGCAGCAGATGCAGAAGATGCTTCCTGCCTCCGAAAACAGTATAACTGATCGCCGCAATGACAAAAAATAGTGCCAAACAGATTTTCTTCCCGATACCATTGCCGTACTGAAATGAATAGGCCATCAAAAGTACGCTGAAGGCGAGCATGGCGTTGGCCGCGGTCGATAAATAGCCGAGGCCGGCGGTGAGACTGGTGCGGTCGCCCAGGTTCAGAAGCAAAAACTCCAACCCGCCAACAAGCTGCACCTGCACGATCCACAGGGCCATGCCAAGCAGAAGAGCGATCACGGCAGCCCTCAGGACCGTGCCCTCCGACAGGGCAGACACCCTGGGCATACCGGCGGACGACACCCAGCCAAACGACAGCCGTCCGGCAGTCAGATATCCCGCGAAAACGCACAGATACGCGACCCCTTGAACAAAGGTATATTTCAGGAACAAATCATTGAACTCGTTGTAGCGAATATGCTGGGCAACTGGCGGATACATGACCGAAGGGTCGAAGGAGAGCAGCAGCAGATATGGAACCGTCGTCACGAAGCTCAGTATCGAATAGGTTCGCAGCGGAGCGAAGATCCCCTGGCCACGCTCGATTGCCCAGGGGATCAGCAGGAATCCGGTCATGACCATGATCGCGAGAAACCTCTCAATCATTGCCAAGCCTGCGAATCACCCGTGCGGGATTGCCAGCCACCACGACATGTGGATCAATGGATTTTGTCACCACGGAAGCAGCGGCAACGACGCTCCCCTCGCCAATGCTGCTGCAGTTTTCCATGATGAGGGCGTGCGCGCCGATCCACACCTTGGGGCCGATTGTTTTAGGGATGCCTTTTGGAATGGAGTGCGGGTCTGTTCCGTGGGTGTGCGAGTAAATGGTCGCGCCTTCCGAGATCAACGAGTGTTCCCTGATCAACACGCCACCGGTATGATCGATTTTGACCCCTCGATTGATCTGCACCCGATCCTCAAGGCAAAGATTTCCGTCAATGGTCTCCGAGACAAGGGTGGCGTCACGGCAGATCAGACAATTCTCACCGACAGCGACCTGCCTTGGGTTCTCTATCGAAACTCCCATCTCGACAAGGGAATTGCGGCCCAGGCGCAACACATGCAGCTTCCACCACCAGGTGTTTATTTTATTCCCGATCCTCTTCATGATCCGGAATGGCAGGCGGACAAGCGCGAGGAAGATACCGCTTCTCCGCAACAGGTAGGATATTGACATTCAGCCCATGCCTTTCCGGAGCGTCATGAAGAGCAAACCCAGAGACGCAGCCAATCTTGCTCCCATGCCTATCGCCAACGCCCATGCGATGCCATTGATTCCGCCTTCGCGCCCCAACCCGGCAACGGCGATACAAACGGCTGAAATGGCCAGCCAGTTTGCCAGCAACTGGTGTCCGAACCGACGGGCAGCGTTCAGCATGCACCCTGTCAGGCCGGCAGCGTACCATAAAATACTGGCCAGCATGACGATCACGAAGCACGGCTGATACGCGATGTATGGCTCGCCATAAATGAAGCCCAGCAATTGCTCGCCATAAAAAACCGATACCATCAGGCCACACACTCCGACACCCGAACCCAACAGGACCGACGTCAAACCAACCCGACAAAATTCCGACCATTCGTTATTCGCAAAATGTCGGGCCATCCGAGGAGTTGCCGCATTTCCCAAGGCGCCGGCAACGGTTCCTCCGGCCACCATCAGATAAGCAATGGCGGAGAAGTACCCCAATTTTTCGAGGCCAAAAAAATACTCGACTGCGTAGCGGGTGATGTTCGGTGTCAATGAATCAAGAAGTGCAACGAAACCCAGCGGATAAACGACCTTGAGCAAACCAGCGCATTGCGAAAAACGGAATCGATGTCCGGTTCCGGTCGCCGAAATATTTCTCAGCTTACGTGCGTCGAAAACCACCAGGATTGTCAGCCAAACCGACAAGACCACTCCGAGCGATTCCGTCAGAGACCCGAGGTAGACATAAGCAGGTACCAGCAGCAAGACCGTACTGACCCCCCGCAGGATTAATGATTGGGAAATCAGGTCATTGCGCTCGTTCTTCTGGAAAAATCCGTAACAGACATCACTCAGTGACTCCACCGATTTCATTAGTGAAACCATGAAGATGGCGATCAGTACATCGCTTTCGGTCCTGTACAGGAAAAAGGACGCAAATGAAATGATCAGCACAGCAGCGGTGCTGGAACAGACCCGCAACGCTAAATAGTCCTGAATATTGAATTGATGTTTCTGATCGGTGGCAATGGCCACCCGCAAATTCATGCCCAAAAAAAGCATCACCGGCGCAGAAATGGCCAGGGCAAGCGAATAAATGCCGACGTCCCGAGCATTTCCCAAACGGGCGATAATGATTAGCATCATCCATTGACACAACGCATAAACGATGTTGCCGACAAGACTCCATGAGAAGTTCTTCCGCAAGGAATTAGCCATTCACGCCCCGATCACAAGAAGGCCCGAGGGCCTTGCCTCCATTTCAAAGGAGGGGCTGACAAGCCCGGGCTGAATTGCAGGTCACTGATTTACTGGATCAATCCACCTGCAGCGCCAGCCTCCCGCATAACCGATTCGCCCAGTTCGGCAAACAGCGCCAGGGTTTTTTCGGCTTCTTCGGGGTCGAGCCGGGTCAGCGCGTAGCCGACATGCACGATCACGTAATCACCGACCGCGACGTCTTCAACGAGTGCCAGCGAAACCTCCTTGCCCACTCCGGCCACTTCGATCAGCGCTCGCTCATCCGACCGCAATTCAACGATCCGGCAAGGCAGTGCAAGACACATGCTCAGCGCTCCTCTAATGGCCCAGCAGATGCTGCAGGGCGATCCAGGCCTGACCGACCGACAGTCCGCCATCGTTGGGCGGCACCTGGCGCGCCTCAACAAGTTTGATCCCTTGCGCACCGAGGCGAGCGCGCAGGCCCCGCACCAGCACCTGGTTGAGAAAACAGCCGCCGCTGCCGACCACCGCCTTTTCGCCAGGCGCCAGGACCCGCACCCAGTCGGCAATGGCGGCGGCCAGCGTGGCATGGAACAGCGCGGCGCCCCGCTCGGCATTCTTCTCATCCGCGAGGGCCGCCAGCAGCGGCAACAGGTCAAGGCGACCCTGTTCGATCCGCCAGCCCTGATCGAGCGGCAGAATGTCGCCGTAACACTGCGCCAGGCCTTCCATGAACATCGCCGCCTGCCCTTCGTAAGCCATCACTGCCCGGATGCCCAGCAGACCGGCAGCGGCATCGAAAATCCGGCCCATGCTCGTCGTCGGCGGACAATGGATGTCGCCCGACAGCATCTGCGCAACGGCCGGCGCGGCCTGCTGGCCGACAAAACGTTCGCCGATTTCGCGGTTGCGACCGAGTTGGTGCAACACTGCCGCGGCCATTCGCCACGGCTCGTTGGCGGCGCGGTCGCCACCCGGCAGCGCAAGTGGCGAAAGATGGCCGAGGCGCTCGAAGCGGGGGCCGTCAACACGCAGCAATTCGCCCCCCCAGGCCGCGCCATCGGTCCCGAGGCCGACGCCGTCGAGCGAAAGCGCCAGGTGTGCGCCCCGCAGGCCGTGTTCGGCGAGCACTGCCGCCGCGTGCGCATGATGGTGCTGGATGCCCAACAGCGGCAGGCGACGCTGCTGGGCAAAGTCGGCGGCAAAACGCGTCGAATGAAAATCCGGGTGCAGGTCGTGCGCCACGATCGCCGGTTCGGCGCCCAGCAGTTTCAGCAACTGCTCGACACTTTCCTCGAGAAAATCGCAAACGGCTGCATTGTCGAGGTCGCCGACATGTTGCGAAACGTAGGCTTCATCGCCACGGGTCACACAAATGGTGTTCTTGAACCAGGCGCCGACCGCCAGCACCGAAGGTCCGGAGACCGGCAACCTGATCGCGCGCGGCGTGTAGCCGCGCGCCCGACGGATGAACTGCAGGCCACCAGTGGTGATCCGCGCGACGCTGTCGTCGCAACGCGTGACGATATCGCGGTCGTGCATCAGAAAGGCGTCGGCGATCCCGTAGAGACGCAGCAGGGCCTCGCTGTTGCCGACCACCAGGGGTTCGCCACCGGGGTTGGCGCTGGTCATGACCAGCGCGAGATCCTGCGCACGTTCCAGCCAGCCGATTCCTGCCGGGCGTTTGGCAGCCTCGTGGAAAAGCAGGAACTGCACCGGCGTGTACGGCAGCATGACGCCCAGCCAGGCCAGGCCAGGGGCGACACCGGGCAGCGCGTCGTCGCAACTGCCGCGTTTGCGGAGCAGAATCGCCGGGCGTGTCGGCAGCGCCATGAGGCCCGGTTCGCCGATGCCGATCTGGACCAGCCGAGCTGCCGAAGCGGCGTTTGCCAGCATCACCACAAAGGGTTTTTCGTCGCGCTGCTTGCGCTCGCGCAGCAAGGCGACGGCGACCGCGTTGCGGGCGTCACAGGCCAGATGGAAACCTCCCAGGCCCTTGATGGCGACGATCTTCCCCTGGCGCAGCAGGGCCAGGGCAGTGGTGATCGGGTCGTCGGGCAGGCGGTGTCCTTCGCCGTCGAGCAGAAAAAGATGGGGGCCACATTTTGGGCAGCAATTGGCCTCGGCATGAAAACGCCGGTCCTCGGGCCGGCGGTATTCATACTGACAGCGGTGACACATCACAAAGGGTTTGAGGCTGGTGCGCACGCGGTCGTAGGGCAAGCTGCGGCTGATGGTGTAGCGTGGCCCGCAGTTGGTGCAATTGGTAAAGGGATAACGCCAGCGAGAGTTGCCGGGATCGAACATCTCGGACAGACAATCACGGCAGACCGCCGTGTCGTGTCCGATCATCGTCGCGGCCCGGCCGCTGCGGCTGTCGATGATCACGAAGCCTTCGCCGACGCGCGCCGATACCGTATCGCGGGCGGTCACCGAACTGACCCGGGCCAGCGGTGGCGCGTCCAGTTCCAGACGCTCGATGAGATGCCGCACCTGGGCAGCGGCGCCGCGGACCTCGATTTCGACACCGCGCGAATCATTGCGTACCCAGCCCGCAAGACCCAGTTCCCTGGCCAGTCGCCAGACGAAAGGACGAAAACCGACACCCTGAACGACACCGCTGACGCGGATGTGCTGACAAACGATGGGCTCGGACATCTCAGCCTCCCGCTGCCAGACGTGCTTCAAGTTCGGCGATGCGGCGCCGCAGCGACGCCATCGTCACCCGCTTCTGCTCCCGGCGTGCGCTGCAGCCGGCCCGTAGCCAGGCCAGCCACTGCTCGCAGCCCTCCCCCGTCGTTGCCGACAAGGGGATCACCTGCAAGGCCGGATTGATCTGGCGGGCATAAGCGATCGCCAGATCGCTGTCGAAGGAAAGATGGGGCAGCAGATCGACCTTGTTGAGCAGCATCAGGGAGGCCGCATGAAACATGTTCGGATATTTGAGCGGTTTGTCTTCGCCTTCGGTGACCGACAGGATCACCACCTTGCAGGCTTCGCCGAGATCGAATGCGGCCGGACAGACGAGATTGCCGACATTCTCGATCAACAGCAGCGAGTCTTCGGCCGGAGCCAGCTCGTGCAAGGCATGGCCGACCATATGCGCGTCGAGATGGCAGCCCTTGCCGGTATTGATCTGCAGCGCGGCAACGCCGGTGGCGCGGATCCGTTCGGCGTCGCGACTGGTCTGCTGATCGCCCTCGATGACGGCGATCGACAGTTGCCCCTTGAGTGCTTCGATGGTACGGCAGAGCAGGCTGGTCTTTCCCGAGCCAGGGCTGGACACCAGATTGAGCGCGAAAATCCCCTGCTCGTCGAAGCGCCGGCGGTTCTCGGCTGCATAGCCATCGTTCCTGGCGAGAATGTCGCGTTCAATCTGTATCAGCCGCGACGGCGTCGTTGCCGACTCCTGCGCTACCGCCGAGAGGTGCGAATGAGCGTGCGCATGCGCGTGGGAAGCGTCGTGCCCATGGTCATGAACGTGCCGCTGGCCATCGGCATGGGAATGGACCTGCCCATGCCGAGCGCCGACAGCGCGGTAGCTCGTCTTGAAAGGAATCTCCCCGCTGCCCTCGCCAGGCGGCGCAACATCTGCCGGGTCCGTTGCCCGTGTCTTCGCGTGCGCGGACCATGCCTTGCCATCGACATGGATCTCGCCGGTGCCACAACCGCAAGTGGTACACATCTCTATGCTGTCTCCTCATTGTTATTTATTCGACTTCCAGTTCCTTCACCCGCATCTCGGTTCCCCCGGTCGCTTGAACCGGGTGCTCGCCGCAGGCTGGACAAGGGTCGTACAGAGCCGCGAGCGGCACTGTCATATTGCAATTAAAGCATAAACCTTGGCCGGCGACCTCGATGACCTCCAGGGTGGCGCCTTCGGCGATGGTACCGCGGCTGACGGCATCAAAACAGAAGCGCATCGCCTCGGGTTCGACGGCAGCCAGCGCACCGATTTCGAGCTGCACCAGGCGCACGCGCTGAAACGACTGTTCGCGCGCAGCGTCCTCGATGATCTGCAGCACCCCCATGGCCAAGGACATTTCATGCATCGACGATCCTCAATTCGTAGGGTACGCACGGATCGAGGGACAGGGCCAGGCAAGCCGCCCTGATCCGTGCATCGTCGCGGGTCTGTGCCGGACAACCCGACATCTCGCTATCAAACGCGCCTTGCGGATGAAAATTCCATTCGGTCGGCGCAATGATCTGATAGTCCTCTACGCAGTCAGCCGCGAGTTCGATGCGATGGAGCAAGGTTCCCCGTGCCGTTTCGACGCGCGCCAGACCGCAACCGGCCGCGACGGCCGTGGCATCGACGAGGGCCGACAGGCGCGACGGATCAGCGAGTCCTGCCGCCAGCCAGCGCAGTTCGAGCAGGCGCGCGGCCAGACGGGCCTGGATGCGTTGGCCGTCGGCAAGCAGGAAGGCCAGCCCTGGGTCGCCGGCGTGTCGCGCCAGAACCCCGGTTTCCGCGGCCTGGCCGGCAAAGGTCGGCAGCGCCGCGAAATCTTCACGATCGATCAGCGGAGCCCACTCGGCGGCAGAAAGTTGCGGCAGCAGCGCAACCGCGGTGACGGCCAGCCGGTCGTCAAACGGCGGCACTTCCAGCTCGGCCAGCCAGTTCGCGAGATCGACAGCGAGTGCCGCGGCCGCTGCGGCATCGACGACCGCCAGCAGGCGCTTGCGCCAGGCACCGAACTGCTCGATCCGACTGGCTCGACAGGGTTTCTGCAGCAAGGGAGGCCAGGCCATCAACAAATGGTACAGGTGTTCGACGATTGCCTCGATGGCAACCGCCAAACCCAGATCGCGGGCGTCATCGAGCGCTGCTCGCTCAGCACGCGCCGCCTGTATGCACAAGCGGGCCGCAGCATCCTGGGCATGGCGGCAGAGACTGAATACGCGCGGAATGATCTCGGAAACTCGCGCCACCGGCAGCCCGCGCAGGGCTTTGGCGAGCATCGGCCGAGAGGATACGATCCCGGTCGACACGATTTCCTTGCCGTCCCACGCCAGTGTCAACTGCAGAACGCCCTGTTCCACTGCCACGCTCCCGGAAGAACTCCGAGAAGGATACCCAAAGCCACTGAATCGATTTTGATTTTCATCAATCCGGGGCTAAACTCCCGCCTTCACAATATGCCCTCGCCGGTTTCTACCCGGTCTTGCCCACTTCCCGGATCTCCCTCCGCATGCTCGAAGCCTCGAATCTGGAATGCGTACGCGGCGAACGTCGCCTGTTCGCCGGCGTCAGTTTTCGGCTCGCAGGCGGCGAGATGCTCTACCTGCAGGGAAAAAACGGTTCGGGAAAAACCAGCCTGCTGCGCATGCTCTGCGGTCTCACCCCAGCGGCCGGCGGCGACATTCGCTGGCGCGGCCGGCCGATCGGCAAACTCGGCGACGAGTTCCGCAGCGAACTGTGCTACCTGGGCCATCAGAACGCGATCAAGGAGGAACTGACGCCGCTGGAGAATATCCGCTCCTCGGCCACCCTGGCGCAGGAAACGCTCGACGAGGACGCCGCGCTCGATGCCCTCGAACAGCTCGGACTGCTTAGCCGCGCCGATCTTCCCTGCCGCTATCTTTCTCAAGGTCAGAAGCGCCGCGCCGCGCTCGCCCGACTGGTGCATGAGAAACGCGCGCTGTGGGTGCTCGATGAACCTTATGTGGCCCTCGACGCAGCCGCGGTCGAGCTGATCTCCGGCCTGATCGGCGCGCATCTGCAACGCGGCGGTCTGGCGGTCCTGACCACCCACCAGACGGTCTCCGTGCCGGCCGCGGCGCAGCGCGAATTGTGGCTCGGCGCCGATGACGCAGTGCAATAGCGGTCGTCGTTGATGCTAGAATCGATCCGCGCCGTCATCGGTCGCGACCTGCGGCTGGCGATGCGGCGGCAGGCCGACATCGTTGCGGCGATGTTCTTTTTCATCATCGTCGTCAGTCTGTTCCCGCTGGGCGTCGGACCCGAAGCGGCGCAACTGCGCCGGCTGGCGCCAGGCGTGCTGTGGGTTGCCGCGCTGCTGGCGACGATGCTCTCGCTGCCGCGCCTGTTTGCCGACGATCACCGCGACGGCACGCTCGAACAACTGGCACTGGCACCGCAGCCGCTGGCGCTGATCGTGCTCGGCAAGGTCATCGCGCACTGGCTGGTGGCCGGCCTGCCACTGGTCCTGCTGGCACCGCTGCTGGGTATCCAGTTCGACCTGGCCGGCGACGCACTGGCGGTGTTGACCCTGTCGCTGCTGATCGGCACGCCGGCCCTGTCCGGCATCGGGGCGATCGGCGCGGCGCTGACGCTCGGCGTTCGCGGCGGCGGCGTGCTGCTGTCGCTGCTGGTCCTGCCGCTGTATGTCCCGGTGCTGATCTTCGGTGCCGGATCAGTGGATGCGACGCTGAGCGGACTCGGTCCGCAGGCCCATTTGTCGCTGCTTGGCGCGCTTGCGCTGGGCGGCGTGTTTTTTGCGCCGTGGCCAACTGCCGCGGCCCTGAGAGTCGCCCTGGAATAGATGAGTAAGCGCGTGATCAACTGGTTCAGATTCGCCAGCCCACTGACCTTTTACCCGCTCGCGGGCAAGCTGATCCCCTGGTTCTGGGCGCTCGCCGCGATCTTTGGCGTGCTCGGACTGACGATCGGCTTTCTGCTGGCGCCGACCGACGCGCAACAGGGCGAAGGGTACCGGATCATCTTCCTGCATGTCCCGGCGTCGTGGATGTCGATGTTCATCTACCTGGTGATGGCTTTCTGGGCCGCCATCGGGCTGGCCTTCAATTTCCGCCTGTCCGGGATGATGGCCTCGGCACTGGCGCCGACCGGTGCCCTTTTTGCCTTCCTCTCGCTATGGACCGGCGCATTGTGGGGCAAGCCGATGTGGGGCACCTGGTGGGTCTGGGATGCGCGCCTGACGTCCGAGCTGATCCTGCTCTTCCTCTACATCGGCTTCATTGCCCTGCAGGCTTCGATCGACGATCGACGCCGTGCCGACAAGGCCGGCGCGATCCTCGCGCTGGTCGGCGTGGTCAATGTTCCGATCATCTATTTTTCGGTGCAGTGGTGGAACACCCTGCATCAGGGCGCTTCAGTCAGCCTGACCAGAGCACCCAGCATGGCCAGGCTGATGCTCTGGGGCATGCTGCTGTGCACCCTGGCATGCTGGATGTACAGCATCGCCATCGCCCTGATGCGTGTCCGCACAATCATGCTCGAGCGCGAGCGGCACACCGACTGGGTGCGCGAACTGCTCGCCGACAAGGAGTAGATCAATATGCCCGGCATGCACTGGAACAGTCTCGCCGACTTTCTGGCGATGGGCAACCACGGCCTCTATGTCTGGGGATCGCTGGCGGTGATGGCGCTACTGATGCTGGCGGAACCGCTCCTGCTGCTGCAGGATCGGAAGAAACTCATCACCCGTCTCAAGCAGCAATACCGTGCCGAGCGAACCGAAGCCCGACGCAAACGCGAAACCGCTTCCCACGGGAGTCCGAATTGAAACCACGTCACCAACGCATGGCGCTGATCGTGGGCGGCCTGGCGATTCTCGGCCTGGTCGCCACGCTGGTGCTCAATGCCTTCCAGAGCAATCTGGTGTTCTTCTTCTCCCCCACCCAGGTGGCCGCCGGCGAAGCGCCCAAGGGCAAGAGCTTCCGTATCGGCGGCATGGTCAAGGAGGGATCGCTGCAGCGCCAGCCCGACGGCGTCACCCTGCGCTTCGTCGTCACCGACACCGACCGGGACATGACCGTCGCCTACAAGGGCATCCTGCCGGATCTCTTCCGCGAGGGAAAAGGCGTCGTCGCGCAAGGCAGGCTCGCCGAGGATGGCGTCTTTGCCGCCACCGAGGTGCTCGCCAAGCACGACGAGAACTACATGCCACCGGAAGCCGCCAAAGCCGTCAGCGACGCCCACGAACGCGCGGCAAGCCATAAGGCAGCGGCGGAAGCCACTGCCAGGACCCTGAAACCGTAGGACGACACGACCATGATCCCGGAAATCGGCCACTTCGCCCTGATCCTCGCGCTCTGCGTCGCCCTGACGCAGGGAACACTGCCGCTGCTCGGTGCCCACTTCAACCGCCCGCCATGGATGACCCTGGCCCGGCCGACGGCGGTCGCGCAGGCACTGCTGCTGGTGACGGCTTTCGCCTGCCTGACCAGCGCTTTCATCGACAACGATTTCTCGGTGCTCTACGTCGCACAGCACTCGAACACGCTGCTGCCGCTGCAGTACCGTATCGCCGCCGTCTGGGGCGGGCACGAAGGCTCGCTGCTGCTGTGGATGCTGATGCTGGTGCTGTGGTCGCTGGCCGTGGCGCTGTTGTCGAAGCCCTTGCCCATCCCCCTGGTGGCGCGCGTGCTCGGCGTTCTCGGCCTGGTCAGCGCCGGTTTCCTGCTGTTCATCCTGCTCACCTCGAATCCCTTCGAGCGCCTGCTGCCGGCGGCCGAAGAAGGGCGCGACCTCAACCCGCTGCTGCAGGACCCCGGCCTGATCATTCACCCGCCGATGCTTTACATGGGCTACGTCGGATTCTCGGTGGCTTTTGCCTTCGCCATCGCCGCGCTGCTCTCGGGTCAGCTCGACGCCGCCTGGGCACGCTGGTCGCGACCCTGGACCACGGCGGCGTGGATCTTTCTGACGCTCGGGATCGCGCTCGGATCGTGGTGGGCGTACTACGAACTCGGCTGGGGCGGCTGGTGGTTCTGGGACCCGGTGGAGAACGCTTCCTTCATGCCCTGGCTGGTCGGCACGGCGCTGCTGCACTCGCTGGCGGTGACCGAGAAACGCGGCAGTTTCAAGAACTGGACGGTGCTGCTGGCGATCTCGGCGTTCTCGCTGTCGCTGCTCGGAACCTTCCTGGTCCGTTCCGGCGTCCTGACTTCGGTACATGCGTTCGCCACCGACCCGACCCGCGGCATCTTCATCCTCGTCTTCCTGGGAGCGGTCATCGGCAGCTCGCTGGCCCTGTTCGCCTGGCGGGCGCCGAAGGTCGGTCTCGGCGGACGCTTCGGCCTGCTCTCGCGCGAGTCGCTGCTGCTCACCAACAACGTGCTGCTGGTCGTCGCCTGCGCCTCGGTCCTGCTCGGCACGCTCTACCCGCTCCTGATCGACGCACTCGGCGCCGGCAAGCTCTCGGTCGGCCCGCCCTACTTCGACGCGGTATTCGTGCCGCTGATGCTGCCGGCGCTGTTCCTGATCGGCGTGGCGCCCTTTGCACGCTGGAAGCAGGCCAGCCTCGGCGAACTCGCGCGTACGCTGCGCTGGGCTTTTCTCGCGGCGGCCCTGGTCGGCGGTGGCGCCCCTTTCCTGTTCGGCGAATGGCATCCGCTGGCTGCCCTGAGCCTGCTGCTGTCGGCATGGATCGTTCTTTGCGCCCTGCTCAATGCTGTCGAACGCGTGCAGGCGACGCGCGCCGGCCGCTCCTTCCTGGCTACCGCGCTGCGGCAGCCGCGCAGCTTCTTCGGCATGCATCTGGCGCATCTCGGCATTGCCGTCTTCGTCGTCGGCGTCACCCTGGTCGGCACTTATCAGTCCGAGAAGGATGTCAAGATGGAAGTCGGCGACAGCGTCGGCGTCGGCGGCTACCGCTTCCGCTTCAACGGCGTTCGCCAGCAGCAGGGACCGAACTACCGCGCGCTGGTCGGCGACATCGACCTCCTCAAGGACGGCGTGCCGTTGCGCAAGATGTTCCCGGAGAAGCGTTTCTACGTTGCGTCATCGATGCCGATGACCGAAGCGGCAATCGATACCGGCTTCCTGCGCGACGTCTATGTCTCGCTCGGCGAGCCGATCGACAAGGCCAGGCCGGATGCCGCCTGGGCGGTGCGCGTCTACCACAAGCCCTTCGTCGACTGGATCTGGGGCGGTTGCGTGCTGATGAGCCTGGGCGGACTGCTGGCCATCAGCGACCGCCGCTACCGTGTCAGGGCACGCGCCGGCACGCATACCACCGCCGCCGCGGTGCTCGCCCAGAAAGCGTAGGGGACGGACCATGAACCGATTTCTCTGGCCGCTGATCGGCTTCGCCGTACTCCTCGCGCTGCTCGCCGTCGGACTCCGGCTCAACCCCCGCGAACTGCCTTCGCCGCTGGTCGGCAAACCGGCCCCGCCGTTCTCGCTGTCGCGCCTCGACGCACCCGCGCAGTCGTTCTCGCCGCAGGACATGCTCGGCAAGGTCTGGCTGCTCAATGTCTGGGCGTCGTGGTGCGTCTCCTGCCGGCAGGAACATCCCCTGCTGGTCGAACTGGCGAAGCGCCAGACGGTGCCGCTGATCGGCCTCAATTACAAGGAAGTGCGCGGCGACGGCGGCATCGACATCGACCGGCTGCCCCCCGGCAGCGAACGGAAAATGGCCATCGAACGCGCCTCCGGCTGGCTCGCCAGGCACGGCAACCCGTACACCCTGTCGGTGCTCGACGTGGATGGCCGCGCCGGCATCGACTACGGCGTCTATGGCGTACCGGAAACCTACGTCATCGACCGGGCAGGCATCATCCGCATGAAACACACCGGCCCGATCACCCCCGAGGTCCTCTCCGGAAAAATCCTGCCGCTGCTTTCGGAACTGTCGAAATGAGAGCCTGCCTGATCCTTCTGCTGCTCGCCGTGCTCAAGCTGCACATGCCCCTCCTGCACGCTGGCGAAGCCCGGCCGCTGGCGGCAGACGAGCCGACCGAAAAGCGCCTGATCGCGATTTCTTCCGAATTGCGCTGCCTGGTCTGCCAGAACGAGTCGCTCGCCGGCTCGCATGCCGAACTCGCCAACGACCTGCGCCGCGAAATCCGCACGCTGATCCAGGACGGCAGGAGCGACGCTGAAATCATGGAATTCATGGTCAGCCGCTACGGCGACTTCGTCCGCTATCGGCCGCCATTGAAGGGCACGACGCTGCTGCTGTGGTTCGGCCCGGGCCTGCTGTTCGTCGCCGGCCTGACGGCACTGCTGCTCTACCTGCGCCGACGCGACCGGGCAATCAGCGACCCACCTCTGAGCGCCGACGAGCAGGGCCGCGCCGAAGCGCTGCTGCAAGAACAGAATTCACGGCAAGGACCCGCATGACCGCCTTTCTCATCGCCGCGGCCCTGCTGGTCATTGCCATCATCGCCCTCCTCCTTCCCCCGCTGCTGCGCACGCCACGGTTTTCGGGCAGTACCGACCAGAGCGAAGCGAACCTCACGATTTTTCGCGACCAGCTCGCCGAACTCGAACGCGAGCGCCGCGAAGGCTCGCTCACCGAGGCCGATTTCGCGCAGGCGAAAAGCGAACTGCAACGCCGTCTGCTCGAAGAAGTGCCCGCGCAGGCCGCACCGGCGACCACCGACGGCGGCAGTCGCCAGACCGCGCTGGCCTTGCTGGTGCTCATCCCGCTCGCCGCCGCTGCCGGCTATGCCCTGCTCGGCGAGCCGCGCGCGCTCGACCCGCTGCAGCGGCAGGCGCGCATCGCCCCCGAACAGATCGAGGCCATGCTCAACAGCCTCGTCGACAAGCTGCAGAAGAACCCCGACGACCACCAGGGCTGGGTGATGCTGGCCCGATCGTACAAGGTGCTCGAACGTTTCCCGGAAGCGGTGAAAGCCTACGAACGCGCCGCCCCCCTGGTCGACCAGGACCCGGCCCTGCTCGCCGACTACGCCGATGTCCTCGCGCAGACCCAGGGCGGCAGCCTGCAGGGCAGGCCGAGCGAACTGATCGAACGTGCCCTGCGGATCAACCCCAGGGAGCCGCAAGCGCTGCTGCTGGCGGGCGCGGCCGCCACCGACCGCCAGCAGTTCGCGGCCGCCGCCGACTACTGGTCGCGCCTCCTGGAACTGGTCGAACCCGGCTCCGAGGAGGCCAGTGCCCTCACCGCCGCGATCGGCAAGGCACGCGAGTTCGCCGCCGCCCAGGCCGGCGGCGCAAAACCCGGCGCCAGCGCTGGCGCGGTCAGTGGCGAGGTGACGTTGAGCAGCAAGCTCGCCGCTACGGTCCAGCCCGGCGACGTGCTGTTCGTCTTTGCGCGCGCCGAGGAAGGACCGCGCATGCCGCTCGCCGCCAAACGCGCCCGCGTCGCCGACCTGCCGCTGCGCTTCGAGTTCGACGATTCGATGGCCCTCGCCGGCGGCAAGAAGATTTCGGATTTCGCCACGATCCGCATCGAAGCGCGGGTCGCCAGGGCGGGCCAGGCGCAGAGTTCGAGCGGCGACCTCTTCGGCACCCTCAGCGGCGTCAAGCCCGGCAGCCGGAATCTGCGCGTGCTGATCGACCAGGTGCAACCCTGATGACGCTGACTTTCCGGATTGCCTGGAGACAGAAATGAATCGCTCACGCGCCATCGAACTGCTCACCTGCAGCAAACCCATCCTGGCGGCTCGCTACGGCGTGAAGGAACTTGCCCTGTTCGGATCAACCGCACGCGACGCAGCGCGGAGCGATAGTGATGTCGATGTGCTGGTCACCTTCGATGGTCCGGCGACATCCGAGCGCTACTTTGGCGTTCAGTTCTACCTCGAAGACCTGTTCGGCGTACCGATCGATCTCGTGACCGACAAGGCCTTGCGCCCCGAGTTGCGTCCATTCGTCGAGAAGGAAGCCGTGCATGTCTGAGTTTTCAGTTCTTCCGACAGGGCTCAGCGAGTCTCCAGTCGGGCATTCAAACGGGGAGTTGGAAGTCTGATTGGATTGACCAATCTGAATTCCGGCCGGCGCCTGAATGACGATCTCTCGAAGAGAACAAATTTACCCTGAGGCGACGCCTTTTGGGGTTGCGGCCACCGGCCGCGCCAAGCTATAGTGCTTGGCAATAATGCGGTCGCCGAGCTGTTCAAGCAGCCGCCTGGGGGATCGAGGAGCGCCGCCGTCACTGACGCAATTGCCCGAACTTTTAGTGAACGTGTCCATCGGGCACCTCCTTGTTTCGGTTGGAAATTTGCCGATCACTGAGCAGATATACAGAATAATGACGCAAAGTAAATCGTCAAGTAGGATGTCCACTTCACGTTGCTCGAGAAAGGTGGCTGCGTTGATGGACGCAACGGGCAAGGGTATAGCTAGCACATCGGCGTGGGCTGTATAAAGCGTGGAAAATCTGCTAATAAGCGAAGTGTGTACTGAGCGGATGTATAACGCGAGCGTTCATACACACGCCCAGCGCACACTTCGGAGTCAAGCAGATCCCTCTTGGTGGGTCGTTCGGCGGTGGGCATGGAGACCTTTCGGCTTCCCCTGCCCCCTTTCCCGTTCAACGCGTCGCTGGAGCACACTCGCCGCCTTACGGCGTCAAGGTGCTCACCTCCAACGTTAGGGGGCCATATGTCATTGCCGGATACTGTGTGCGGGGTCCTGCTTGTTGAAGAGGCATATTCATTCCTTGGTGAAGCTATTGCGCCATACGTGAAAGAAGGCCGCGTTGGGAAATACATCTACTGCACGTCTGCCGTTCAAAACAGCAACTTCATCGACATGACGTTCAAACCAGAGCAATGCGACGGTTCGGTCAAAGACACCATGATAATTTCCGTCCCGGTGCATTGGGTGAAGTTCATGGCGACGGGGAGGAAATCACTTCCGCTTGGATTCTCTTCTGCATCATGAACCCTCGGAAACCTAACCGACTTTTGGCAATCTGCATGAAAAACATGCGTTCCGTCCGTTGCGTATGCGGCCGTTCCAATCATGGCGCCGCAGTGAGCGCATGAAACTCGCGTATCCATCTCTACTACCCCCTAACCATGCGTTCCAGCGGACTCGCTGCGCTCACCGCTGAACTCCACGTTAGGCGTCTGAAATACTATGCCCACTTGGCTAGAGTTGGAAACCCGCTTCCTTGAACTCGAGGAGCAGCTTCGAGGCGCACGTCTCGATTACCAGGGCGGTGCTGCAGGTGAATACTGGCGCGTCGCAGCCTCATTCGACCGCTTGGCAAGAAGTCGCTTTGAAGCCATCTCCAAGCTCGCAGGTCGAAAGCTGCTCGCTGATGCCGGAGACGAGAGTGGACTCCCTGCCGGTCTACAGCATGCACCCGACGACGGCACACGCTGGTACCGCGCAATGAAGCTTCAATCTGGGCACTACGAGCATGGCTTCGTTGGCTTTCAGACGAACGAGGATGGAAGCGATGCTGGTTCCATCACTACCGGTCACATCTACAGCCCTGCTGCCGTTGCGGCAACCCTCTGCTTGGAACTCTCGACCATGAAAAATGAAGCTTCAACACCAGCCGGCCCATTGACCATCCACGTTGGCGGCGTTAACACTCGCGTCAACCTTCATTCGAACGACAACTCAACGAACACCTACATCGCAAGTGAAGTCACAGTCTTCGAGAACCTGCGCTCGATAGTTGCTGAACATGCGCCTGCAGAGCTGAAGGCTGAATTCTTGGAGCGAATTCAGAGTATGGAACAGTCGGTTGGCAAGCCAACCTTCACCTCTCGCTACAACGACTTCATCCAATCCGCTGCTAATCACATTGCCATTTTCACCCCGCTGCTTCCGGCCCTCTCGGCCCTCTTGCCGACGTGACGCAGACGCCTAACCCCTCGCTCAAGCGGAGCGCCAACGGCAGGCCACCAGGCCCGGGCCGGTGGTACTCCGTACATTTTCACCGGCCCGGGCCTGGCGTCCTGCCGTCGTCGCCCGCTTAGCTCGAACGTTATGCTCAACAAATCACTGGGAGCTCACCATGCAACTAAAGGACTTCATCTCAGAAACACTTTCCCAATTGATTGGTGGAGTCGTGGAAGCCCAAGAGAAAGTTCAAGCCTCAGGTGGCCGCGTAAGTCCACATGTGCGCAACCCCAGCGATCCAAAGTCTCTTTACGGCAGAACAAACGATCAACTGCCAGTCATTTTCGTGGACTTCGATATATCCGTCGAGGCCCAAGAAACGACGGGCACAAAAGGTGGAATCGGCGTAGTAACAGGCATGTTTAATCTCGGGTCCGCTGGCGAGAGCAAAGAAAATCGACAATCAATGAACAAAATCAAGTTCAGTATTCCCGTTGCACTGCCCCTGCAGCCGTACAAAGATGAAGAATCAAAAGCATAACCCGGCGCTCAACCTCGCTCCCTTCGGTCGCTGGACGCTGCGCGATAAAGCCGCGCAGCGCCGGTTAGCTCTACGTTAGGCCCCGCGTTCCACAACGGCCTTCCCAATCCCATATGAGTCAGCCATTCTTTCCTGGTGACGTAGCATTGGTCAGAGGAACTAGCTGGTTAAGTCTTGCGGTAGTTGGTCTGCAACGTCTACTGCGAAGGTCTGCAAGCTTCTCTCACTGCGCGATCAACTTAAACGGCCCACTCTGGTGTCACGCTACACCAGCAGGTGTCGATATACTTACAACTCGGCAACTTCTTCTCAGCTCAAAATACACGAACGAGTGGAAGATTTATCGGCATAGAAACCATTGTCCTCCTAGCGACGGGGAGCCGCCAATAGACTATATAACGATTGCGCGGAAGTGGCTGGACGTGGTTATGTCATTTGTGGGTCAAAAGTATAATTATGCAATTGGAATCAAAGATGAAGGCCCTGATCTAACCTCATTTTGCTCTGAGCTCGTGACCAAAGCATACGAGAAGTTCGGAATTGCAATATCTCAAAGATCTCCAACTTCTGTACTTCCGTCAGACCTTGAGACAGTGTTTAGAACCAACGAGTGGATGGATATTACTTCCGAAGCTCGTGTCGCACTATCGGAGGGATTTCGTGGAGTTGATCGCTCGAACGAGGAGCACGAGGCCGAAATCTTTAAGTTAAATTATCTACAGTTCAGGCGAACATATCTGACCAGCAAGCTGGAAAATGCGCGTTGTGCACACAAAGTCATGCTGCAATCCTTGTGGCTACAGGGCATGATGCCATCAGAGCATTGGTCACCTGAAGAATTGGCGAGCTTGGAGTCTCAAACGAAAATCCAATTGGAGGAGGCTAAGTCCGCAGCCAGAGAACTATTGGCACTTTATTGGGACTCTGACCTCATTGTAATTAGGCAACTTAAAGAGATAAAGTTCCAGCTCGCAACTAGCGAAATTATAGATTCAGAGTTAAATGAACTTATTCAACATATAGTTCACCGTCACACTCGGCACCGGCGCAAACGGAAAGCAAGGAATACATTGGAGGAATTACTGTGATTAGTGATGATCGTCTACACCCTCTCCTGGAAGATGTTGAAAGGCTGCTTCGAAATCAGCGTGCTCGGCACTTAGTCAATTTTTTAGCCAATTGGCTGCTGATTATATGCGCGCTCTCGTCAACAGCTTTGGTGGTAGTTGGCGGCACGATGCGATGGAGTCACGAGGCAATATCGCTAATTGGTGTTGCTGGGTCAATTGCTGTCGGATTACAGACCGCCTTGGCAATCGAGGACAGGGCGGAATTTCAGCGTGTTGTTTCGTCGGAACTACAGAACATCGTCTTATGCCTCCGTGATCCTGAACTCGAAGACCGAAGCTTTGGCAACCTTCGGCAGCGGTTCATGGATCTTCGGATCGAGGCCAATAAGAGACTCCCACGTGGTGGGGGAGTAGAAGCGGCAAGGCGACTACCGCCCCTTCAAGCGTAGTGGCGTGGCCTAACACGCCGGTCAACCTGACCGGCTACAGGCGGCTTCGCCGCCCTCCGCCGGCAGGTTACCAGCAACGTTAGGCGACCAGAACGCCCGAATGCAAGAACGCCGCCAGTCCACGTGAACATCGCCAGTCGGCCACTGCCGCGATCCCTTGGTCCACGACGCGCACCAAGTCAGGTTGTTGCTGGCGCTTCGCGCCGCCGTGCCTGCGGCCGGGCAGTCAGGGTGTGGGGCGGCCGTCGCGGGCCGCTCCCGCTCCGGACGTCACGGCCGGAGACAAACAGCCGATCGGGTGCAGTCGGAAGGAAGTTGCTGTGTTGTTCGCTCCGGCACCGCAGCGAACCCGCATCAACGAAATCCCGGAACTTCAAGTCCAGCCGGGCCGTCCAGTTGCGGCAAGGCAACTTCCCACACGCAGCCAAGCCGTTCGCTCGCTCAACCACGAAGTTCCGGGTAGTCATCTGCGCACGAGTTGGCACCACAGGTCTGCAGCCAGTTGCAAGAGCAGCCAAGCAGCCGGGCCTTGGTCAGGCTGCATGGTCGCCTAACCCCTCGGTCGAGGCGAGGCCCAACGGCAAGCCAACCCGCCCGCCGGGCGTGGTGGCTTATCCTACGCCCGGCGGGCGGGTCGCCTTGCCGTCGGTCCCGCCTCACCTCGAACGTTGGGCGTGCGAGGCCAAATCATGACCAAAAGCTGTCGTGGCCAAAGCCCTTGCCCATGGGTGGCCGCTTTGCCAACCGCGGCGGTCACCACTCGCGGCCTTGCGGGGGCTGGCGCGGCGGCGTGCTGGGCGGCCGTCGTTGCCCGGCGGCCTGGCTGGCCTACGCGCTTGCGGCGCCGCGTGGTCGGCTGGGATGCTCGCCTGTGGTCCTGTCGGCTTGCCGGTCAGCCATGGCTGGGCATTTTGCCGTCCTTCGCCCAACCCGGCGCCCCTGAGCTTTCACGTTGGGCACAACCATGCGGAGGTGGCGACTCGCCCTAGATCCATCGCACAGAAGGAGCTACCATGAAACATTCGCGCAGGGGAACGATTACAGACTTATTGAGGGAAGGTAAATCCGACCCAGAGATTTTGGGTGTGCTGGACAAGAAATTTCCGCCAGGTTCATTGGCGACGTCAAACAAGGCGGCTCTGGCTGGCACCAAATGGGACTTGGAAAAGTCTGGCACGAGGGTAGTTCGTGAAAAGTCCATGCACATTCCAAAACCAGCTCAACTTGCTAACTCACTGCATCGTGATGAGCTTGTTGCAAAGTTGCGTTCGTTCGAATCGAATCCGATTGTCGAGCGTTACAGGGCACGAGACTTGGCAGGAAAATCCCCAAAAGAGTTGTTGGCCTTTACGGTCGACAACACGATCTATCGAGCTTTCCATCATGAAACACCCTCGCTACGCTATGCGCAGTGGCGCTGGCATGCCCGAGCCGAACAACTAAGCAAGGAACTGAATGCCATAAGTAGCCAAATGGCCTTTGACCGCTTCGCCTTAGAACTCGGAGAGTCGCTTGTCGCTGATTGGGGTGAGAAAACTGATCGTGGCGAACCGAGCAAAATGAATATCGGCGTTGCGATGAAAATTACCAATCTTGCGTTGAAACATTTTACGTTTTCCAGTTTAGGTCGTAATCCAAGCTTGATCGAATGGCTTCACGTTCCTTGGGATAGCTTTACGTTATTGCCGCTTCGCAAGATTTGGGTTGGGCAACCATCGATTCCAAATACGCCAAGTCAAGGATTCGTCAAGAATCTCGCCATGTATCAACAACTCCATGCACTGATTTCAGACATCACGCAAGAGGCTGGCATAGCAAGGATTTACTACGAGTTTTGGGCATGGGACACCGCACATTGATACCAAAGCCCAACCCGGCAGTCCACACGGACGCTGCGCGATAAAGCCGCGCAGCGCCGGTGACTTCCACGTTAGAACTCTTGCCAACACGCTCGTCCGCACGCTTATCACCGATTGAAATCAGCAAAAACCGTTGAAAGGAGATGATCATGGACAACATCGAAAAGATCGCCGCCAGACTCGAAGCCGTTGAGGCACGTTGTGTGTACTTGGGCATCATCTCATCGGCCCTGCTTCGCGCATTACCAGACGGCGAAGTTTTCCTGCATACCTTGGAATCAGAGAGACAACTAAACGACGCAAATTCTCTCTACGCCACTTCGCTTTCAGACCGTCAGCAGCAGTTGATTCAAGAAGCGCTTGACGTGATGTCCCAAACGATACGCGCCACGCTTCATTCACCAACCCAGCAAGGTTGCCCAAATCAATAGGAGATGCTGCGTCGTGTTCTTTTCTGTTTTCCATATTTATTCTCCATTGGAATAAAAGAGTCCTAATTCACGTTGGACGACGTCGTCCGAGACGCCTGAACACCCCCCGCCATCGCCGGTAACCTGAGGGCTGCTGGCCTGGCGCTCATTGGGAACCAAATGGCAACACACAAGATCACCATCCCAGACTTCGGAGATGTGGACGGCGACTCTCCGATTGTCATCCTCGGTCCGAACGGATCCGGAAAGACCCAGCTCGCTCAGAGGATTACGCAAGCGAACGGAGGAAACGCGATCAGTGCTCAGCGGCAGACGTGGGTCGACGATAGTCTCCCAGTCCAAGAGGAGCAGAATCTGCTCAACAACGTGCGGTCGCAGCAGGCTCAGTGGCATCAGAACCCGTGGCATCCTACCGCCGACATCAACTTCATCCTGTCGAAGCTCATCCAAGAGCATACGAACCGGCTGACGAGGACTAACGAACAGGCACTGGAAAGCGGAACCCCGCTTGCCCCGGTTGACGATACGGGGTTGATTCGTCTCCAAGGTCTTTGGAGCAGGCTCTTCCCCAAACGGAAGCTGGAGATTAGCGGCTTCTTTCCTAGAGTGAGAAGGCTCGACGCGAACGAGTCTTCGGACCCATACCATCTCCGAAGGATGAGCGACGGGGAGAGAACCGTCCTCTATATGGCGGCACGCGTACTGATAGCAGAGCATCCGGTGCTCGTTGTTGACGAACCTGAGTTGCACATGCACAGCCGGCTGTCGGTCAGGTTCTGGGACGAGGCCGAGGGACTGCGTACGGACTGCAGGTTCGTCTACGTAACTCATGACTTGAACTTCGCCCTCTCCCGAAGACGAGCGAAGGTTCTTGTAGCGAGGGCTGGTGGTGGGGCCAATGCCGTCCTGGTGGATGACCTCCCGTCCACCGTTGCTGCGGAGGTCCTGGGAGCAGCCACGCTCCCGTTCTACGCCAAGCGCATCTTCATGTTCGAGGGCGAGCGCGGGAAGGGGTTCGCAAGCGACCTGTTCTCGTCATGGTTTGATGACGACGAGACGTTCGCTGTAGCTGCGGGCGATCGGAGCGCAGTGTGTTCAGCCGTCGCTGGCCTCAGGACGATCGGCGTCGTAGCCGCTCATGTGTCAGGCCTAGTGGATCGCGACTTTGATAGCGATGCGAAGTTGGAGTCCTTCCCCGACGCCGTGGATGTGCTTCCATTGCACGAGATTGAAAGCGTGATCTGTGACCCGACCCTCGTTCGGCATCTAGCGACGCATCTCGGAAAGAATGCAGATGACGTCGTCGCAGAGTTCGTCGGCGAGATTCGTCGCACCTTCCGAAACAAGACGCTGGCTGCCGTCGTCGTGCGTCGCGTTCGCGCTCGCGTAGGTGACCTCTTGGATCGGGCATTCCACGGCGCGCAGATAGGGGACACGGTCGACGACAGCCGAGATCGCCACGTAGCCTCACTCACCGACCTAGCCCTGCCTGAGAAGGTTCGGTTGATCTTCCAAGAGGAGCAGCAGCGTGTCGAGGGTGCGATCTCGCAGGGCGGGCAGAGCATGCTCGCCGTCCTACCTGGAAAGCACTTGTTGACCATCCTCGCATCGGTGCTGGGCCTCGGTAGCAGTCAAGACCTGACGAACCTGGTGGTCCGGTCACTTGATCGACGACTTAAGCCCGAAGATCCGATGCGCATGCTTGGAGTAAGGGTAGAGGAGGCTCTGGGTGTGTACTTGCCGGCGCGACGCACCCCAATATGAGGGCGGGATGGTTGAGTTTGTAGGACGGGGAAGTGCTTGGAAGAACCGGATCGGAAGGGTCGTCCAACACGGTGCTGCAACGGACCGGCTACGCCGGCCGCTGAGCACCAGCACGTTGGGCGTCAGCATAGTGACCACACGGTACTTCTACGATATCCCTGTTTATCGGCTCCCCGAGGAGCGCTACTACCGCGAGCGCGACGAATACATTGACGGGGTGCTCTTCCCAAAAGACTCGCCATACAGTCAAGCCGAGCGCGAGAGAGAAGTCGCAGATCCAAACTGCAATATCGCCATTCGAGATCACCTCCAGCGTTCATATGGTGGCTGCTGGACGTTCAACGAAATTATTGGCTACATCAGGTTGCACTTCCTCGGACCACAAGTGCGAGGGGAATATTTTGCGGTTCGGAAGAAGCGTATCGTCCGCTCCAGAACGAAAGTTCTTGAGTACCACACGTGGAAGCTTGCCCCCGAGGTAGAGATACCGTACCCCTACACCAGCGAAGGCATCTACGGTGCCGTCCTTGAGTATCTCGCCGACTGCCGAAAGGAGTTGCCTGGACGGTATATCGACACTGAGCTATTTGAGGTCATTGGAAAGCACATTGAATGGGTCGGTCTAATGGAGTCGCAATGACGCCCAACCCAATCATCAACACGGGCGCTGCGCGATGAAGCCGCGCAGCGCCCGTTATGTCAGTCGTTAGACGGCAATGGATGGCATCGAGCAAGCCCTTGGCGAATGGAAGCAGTCCCTCCTGAGCAAGATCAAGTTGGCCGCTCTGTACTCAAGGAGTCCAGCAGCTCATAAATGGAAAGCCCCGTTCCGCAGTCTCATGCTAAGAGAGTCCGTGGCCTGGCGTGCGCACGATCTACTCTTTCAGGCACACACCCTTCACAACACGGGCCACACCCTCGGAAGCAGGATTCTGATCAGGAGTGCAATCGAAACCATCGCTCTGCTCATCTACTTGAATCAGTTAACCAAGAGCGTGCTAGCTGGCACTGAAAACTTCCACTTGTTTTCTCAAAAGACGTCTAGGTTGCTGCTGGGGTCGAAAGACAAATCCACGAAGCATGAATCGATAAACGTCTTGACCGTACTGAAAAAGGCAGACGAGAAGTATCCTGGCGTGATGGACATGTACGCTAATCTCTCGGAGAGCGCTCATCCCAACTTTGAAGGAATCTGCTTCGGCTACTCTCGAGTCGATCACGAGAACCATACGACGACGTTTTCAAACAACTGGGTCGCGATGTATGGCGAAAGGCATGTACCGCTGATGCGGCTCTGCATATTGACGTTCAGTTCGGAATATAACGACGAATGGTCGAACCAGTTTGAGAACTTGGAGAAATGGATCGTCGCTAACGATGCACGGCTAGAGGCAACAAAGGATGATCCACTGTAATTCGGGTCGTTGCCGTCTAACCCGTAGCTGGTGCGGATCGGCCGCCAGCACCGCGCCAGGCCAATCTTCGGTGCTGGCCGGCCGCACAGCACGACGTTAGCCATCTTTGCCACTCACCACTGAGATGAAGATCACCAAACCGAATCGTGTGACCCGCACTTACACGCAACAGCTAGTCGCTGAGCCGTCTGCCGTTTTTCCGCTGCTTTGCCCTGTACGCGAGGCTGACTGGATTGAGGGCTGGGACCCAATCTCTGTGCTTACCGACTCCGGAGTTGCAGAGTCCGATTGTGTCTTCGTTACTAGTGCATCACCAAATAACGCAATCTGGTATGTCACCAGACATGACCAAGACAAGGGCCTCGTGGAAATGCTGAAGATCACTCCACTGGTAACCGCGTGCAGGCTCACGATACAGCTTCGCCCTAATGGGTCTGGCTCCGAGGCGGAGATCAGTTATACGCATACGAGTCTTGGTCCGGAAGGTGACGCCTTTGTGGCCGCGTTCACCGACGATCACTACCGCAAATTCATGCAAGATTGGGAGGCTCGAATCAATCACTACCTCGTGCATGGCAATGTCTTGCGGGGAATAGATGGCTAACCCTACGGTCAACACGGACCGCCCAACAGCTACGCTGTTGGGTTCCCTACGCGCTACGCGCTTCGGCGGCCGGTTACCTTCACGTTAGGTGGCACAGGGCACCCTTCGCTGGACTCCGGCGTCGTGTATTGCTATGATGCAATACACGCAGGCAGAGTTGCTTGCACGCACCAAGGAAATCCGCGACGACGGATCAATCGTTGAAGTGGTCATCTGGAGTCTTCCGGAACCTCTGCCGCCAAGTGTCCACGGCTTCAAGTACAGGCTGTACTACGGGCAGGCAGGTGTGGAGCGCGTCCGCTACGACAACGAACGCGGCAAAGGTGATCACCGCCATGTGAACGGACTTGAGCTTGCCTATGTGTTTGAGTCGCTTGACAAGCTGCTCGATGATTTTGAACGCGACGTCCAAGAATGGAGAGCACCATGAAGGCCATCATCGAAGTCTCCAAGCGCGGATCTGCAGTGCGGAGCGCCCGCGCACAACTAGCTGCCAGCCGTCGCGGTACTTCACCAGACTTCAAGCTCAGCTTCGAATCAGCACGCATGCTCTTCTCTGAGCTCACTCCCGCCCGAGTCGATCTCCTGGATACCCTGCGCCGTGTTGGGCCGTGCAGTGTCTATGCCTTGGCAAAGGCTGCTGAGCGCAACTACTCGAACGTCCATACAGACGCGACGCGACTTGAAGAGCTTGGCCTGATTGAGCGGAACGAAGAGGGACAGGTATCAGTACCGTACGAGTCGGTCGAAATACTTGTCCCACTGGCGCAAGTGGCGTGAGTGCCGCCTAACCCCTCGCTCAACCCCCGACTCGCTACGGCAGGTACTGTAAGCCCGGCCTGCGCCAATCGTAGCATCGTCGCAGTTTGGGCTTACAGTACCTGCCTCCGCTCGCGGGGTTAGCTAGAACGTTATGCCTCAGCAGACATTACTCACGGGAGTGAGTCTTGAGCCAGTCGCGTAGCGCCGCGTTCATCCGCGTCTGCCAGCCCGGACCACCTGCGCGGAAGGCCGCGAGAACGTCGCGGTCGAACCGAATGGTGGTCGACTCTTTGTCGCCGCCTGTCGGACGCCCGCGCTGCTTCCGGTATACCTCAATCCCGGCCTGCATTTCTTCGCGCGTCAGCGGCCGTTCGTCTTCGTTCTTACCGTCCCAAACGTATGGGGTTCCGGCACGCACTTTGGTCACGTCAGTCTTGCTCTCGCCGCGATTGCGAGCGGCACGCATCCTATCAGTTGTCGTTGAAGTCATTTTCGAGCCAGCCATGGTAAGCGCTCCTTTCCTCTTCGCTCGCCGGGCGGAAACTCACGATCCGCACGGCGTCTTCGCGCGCCACATGCACAACCGTCAGCACTGCCAGCACATCAAACACGTAAGCGAACGATTGCGTCCGCTGTTCGCCGCCTCGCACACTCTCAACGTCAAGGCGATAGGGACTCTCCAGTACCATCACCGCATCGGTAAAGTCCAGTCCATGCTTGTCGAGGTTCGCTTGCCGCTTCCCATCGTCCCAGAGAATGTGCGTACATATGACCATTATCGTAGTAACAACAATTCAAGGAGTCAAGAATTTTCGTTACTACAGCGCCTGAGGCATAACGAATAAGCTCCACAGCGTATCAACAACGTTCATATTCATGATTCAGGAAGATACAAGGATAGATCGTGCGAAGCCACGATCTATCCGTTGGTTGGACGAGCCCGGGCCGGAGCGCGAGGCTCCCCCCTGCAACGATCTTTTCTGGATTGACCCTATCGGCATGAACGCCGGTGGGGCGGGAGCGGAAAGTTTCGGCGCGCCGCCGCCTGCGCGACGCCGATCTCCCGAAAGCGGCCGTTTTCGCGTCTCGCCCACCCCTTTCCGGGCGGCCGCATCATTCAGCTTGGGGAAACTGAAGTCCTGAATGCGGCCGGGCAGCGCTGAGGGCTCGACAGACCTGATCAGAGGGCGACCCCGACGCGCGGCACGACCGCGACGACTGCGGACGACGTCGCCCGAATCCGCGTCCTGACGATCGTCATCAGCGCGCCACAGCACGAGCAAAGCATCGGTGGCCGCTCCTTGCGCGGTGGCTTGAAGCGGTTCGGATCGAACGTCAGCAAGAGAGGCAGCAAGCCGAAATGGCGAGCGCGGCGAAAGCCCTTGGGCAGCACGTGCTGGAGAATCCGCCAGAGGAAATCAACACCGGTGAGCGAGCGCTTTTCCGCCTTGCCGGTTTCCGCGTGGCGATGGCGGAAGCTCACCCGGCCATTCGCGCAGGCGAGGATGTCCTGTTCACGGATGACGCCGCGGTAGAGGTAACGACCGAGGTAGATCAGGGCCTTCTCGCCGCTGCCCACCGATTGGCAGTGCGCCACCCATTCCCGCGGATATCACGCCGGCAGGCCAATGCCGGCCGCCTCGATCGCCGCCAGCATTCTTGCCCGAAAGACCTGGGCCATTGCCTTCTCGTTGAACAGGTAGGGGCCGTTCTTGCCGCGCCGCTTGCGTCGCCCCGCGGCTTCGCCGCATCGACCGCCGCCGCTGGGACGACGAGATGGACAGGCGGGTGGAAGTCGAGCCGACGCGAGTGCGTGTGCAGGACAGCGATCGCCCCCGGCGTCCCCTGCAACTGCCGGTCGTTCTGACTGAAGCGGTGCACCGTTTCCCAGGCGCAGCGCATCCAGGAATCGAAGACGACGTCGGCGTGCGCCGCAGCGAGTCCGCGCCATTCGGCCGGCAGCGTGAAGCGGTGTCCTGGCTGCGCGTGCACCCGCCAAGCCGCCGTGCCGATGGGGAAACCGCAGAACGGGATGGCGGTGGCGCGGCCAGAATCGGCGCAGGAGTGGGTGAGTGGCCGTCGGCAGCGGCACCAGCCGATCCTGCTTGCCCTGGGCATCGCGGATATGCACACGCTCGCGCGCACCGTCGAGGTCGGCGACCGTCCGCCGCAAGCCTTCGCCGAGGCGCAGGCCGAGACGGTAGGGCGTGAAGAAGAAAACGCGGTCACTGAGCCCCTGCGTCGCGAGAAAGATCCGCTCGGTCTCCTCGACCGTGACGAGGTCCGGCCAGCGCTGTGAGCGCGGCGGCTTGATCAGACCGGATGCCCCCCAGGGTTTCTTCAGCACGTGCTCCCAGGGGAACTGGAGCCCGTACAGATCGAGCTTGACCGAACTCCAGGAGGGCGTCTCGCGCAGGTCGGTGAAGTCATCCCCCCGGTCGACCTCGCTCAGATCGTCGATCGGATGAGCGAAGTAATCTCCTCCCCGGCGGATGGTGCGCGAATACGCCTCGATCGTCTTCGGCGGCAAGCCCTAGAGCTTCAGGTGCTTCAGGTGCCGCTCGTCGTTCTTCTCAAAATCGCTTGCTGCGACCGCTGACATGTCTTACTTCTTGCGGTAACCTCGCATTGGTGATGAATTTCCCTCCGATGAGGGGCGAGGTCACCTCTTGACTGCAACACGACGACAGCGCCGCAGTTTCCTCCGCGTAGCGGCTTCGTCCAACTCTGCATTTCAGCGGACTCGCTTCGTTCGCCGCTGAATTTGGACGTTAGAGCACATATCCCGGAGCCACCATGCAGCACATCCTTGTCTACTCTGATTCATTGTCCTGGGGCATTGTCCCAACGACACGAAAGCGCCTGCATTTCGAGCAACGCTGGCCGGGGGTCATGGAAATATCCCTCTGTTCTTCTGGTCAGAAAGTTCGGGTCATCGAGGATTGTCTGAACGGTCGGCGCACCGTATGGGATGATCCCTTCAAACCAGGACGGAACGGTCTCGTCGGGTTGGCTCAACGAATCGAAATTCACTCGCCGCTTGACCTTGTTGTGCTTATGCTCGGAACAAACGATTTCCAGTCCATGCACGAGTACAACGCCTGGCATTCATCTCAAGGCATCAGTGCGCTCGTATCGGCTATTCGTACTGCACCTATCGAGCCGGGCATGCCAATGCCACAAATACTGGTGGTTGCGCCGCCTGCCATCCGAATGCCAAAAGGACCGATTGCGCCAAAATTCGAGGGCGGCGAAACCAAGTGCATTGGATTGTCCGCTGCCTACCAGTTGGTGTGCGAAGAGGTTGACTGCCATTTCTTCGATGCAGGCAGCGTAATCACATCGAGCAATGTGGATGGTGTGCATCTTGATCTTGAGCAGCACTGGGCCCTTGGTAACGCAGTGGCCGAAGTTGTTCAACCGCTGCTCTCAAGAAACGTGCTCTAAGCCTGCGCTCAACCGGACACTGCGCGATAAAGCCGCGCAGCGCCCCTGAGCTTCGACGGGCATTCCGACGGTGCTGGACCGTTCCCTACAGCACGCCATCGCGCAAGTAGTCTCGGCGCCATGGGAACCGCACTTTCACCCCCGGAGCTACGGATTCCACCCGAAGCGCCCGGCCGGCCCACCAGGCCGTCCGTGCCATCCTGGCCCCTATCCGGGCCGGCTACCGCGGGAGGTGGAGTGGGACCTGCCAGCCTTCTTTGGCCGGGTGAACGCGGATCGACTCCTGGCGCGGCTGAAAACCCCTTGCCCGGATGCCGAGCTGCTCCACCTGATCAATCGCTTCCTGAAGGCGAGCGTGGGCATCGAGGGTCCGACACCCCCCACGCCTCTCGGCGTGCCGCAAGGCGGCTTGCGCTCGCCCGTGCTGGCCAGCGGGGTGCTGGAGGTACTGAGCCCTGCGCGTGACCTCGACAAGGGGGTACGATGCAAGTTACGCTGCGATCTCTGGAAACGCTGGGGACGAACGGGCTACCGGGAATGGCGCGAACGCGGCGTGTCGGACCGCGAAACGCGGACACCAGCAAGTCCGCAAACGGTCCGTGGCGGGTGTCGCAAACACCGGCCTTGTAAATCGCGCTCCCCCTTGCGCTTCTTCGAACAAAGGGGCCTACCGAGCCTTGCACCGCGGCAGGAATTGGCTTCATCGAACCGCCGGATACGTGACCCGTTCTTCCGGTGGAGTGTGGGAGGAAGAGGCCGCGAGGCTTTCTCTTATCCCGCTTGGGCCTAAAACACAAAGGAGTGAGCCATGAACGAGGCAGATCGAAAAAAGCGGAACGCAGATCGGCTTAAAGAGTTGTATCCGACCTTTCGCACCAGACTGAAAAGCGTCATCTCCACACTTGAAGCTGCTGGATTGCGTCCACGCATACAAGATGCGTGGCGTTCGCCTGCTGATCAAAAGAAGGCTTACGACAGCGGGCACTCAAAACTTCTCTATGGGTTTCATAACGTCACGAGTTCCACTGGCACCCCCGAGTCGCTCGCGGTTGATCTCCTCGACGATGATTCTCCGGTAAACCCTGGAAAGCCCTATCTTCTGCAACTGGCGGCCGCTGCCGAGAAAGCCGGTTTGGTAACAGGCATTCGCTGGGGGGTTCCTGCCAAGCTTATTCCAGGCATAGATACCGCCATTGCAAATAAGGACTGGTCTGCGCCGGTTAAGGTAGGCTGGGACCCAACACATGTTCAACCAACAGATGTCACTGTTGCTGAAGCAAAAGCTGGCAAACGTCCGGCTTAGGCCCAGCAAGGCGCTGCAGCCGACGCATTCGTCACCGCTTCGCTGCGTCAAAAATACGCGGCTGAGCTTCGGCGTTAGCGTGCGGCGCATACCGTTTTCACAGGAGGTGCGCAGATGATCTTGCAGAAACTCCTTCGCATAGAGATCCCGATCATTCAAGCCCCGATGGCGGGGGTGCAGGGTAGCGCCTTAGCCGTTGCGGTTTCTAACGCGGGCGGGCTGGGCTCGCTTCCCTGCGCCATGCTCGGTGTGGAAGCCATGCGCCAGGAACTAACGGAGATCCAAGGGCAAACTACCAAACCTTACAACGTCAATTTCTTCTGTCACGCGCAGCCCGGGCCCGACGCCAGGCGCGAAGCGATGTGGCGACAGTTGCTTTCTCCTTATTTTCGCGAGTTCGGAATCGACGCGAGCGCCATTCCCGCGGGGCCGGGCCGTGTGCCCTTCAGCGCCGCAGCCGCCGAGGTGCTGGAGGAATTCCAGCCCGCCGTCGTGAGTTTTCATTTCGGCCTGCCCGCACCCGAACTGCTGGAGCGGGTACGCAGGTGGGGCGCGAAAATTCTTTCTTCCGCAACGACTGTCGACGAAGCGCTCTGGCTGGAGGCGCGTGGAGTGGATGCCGTCATCGCGCAAGGGCTCGAAGCGGGCGGGCATCGCGGTCACTTTCTGTCGGAGGACCTCGGCATGCAGGTCGGCACGTTCGCATTGGTGCCGCAGATCGTTCGGGCGGTGAAGATCCCGGTCATCGCCGCCGGTGGCATCGCGGACGCCAAGGGTGTCGCGGCAGCCATGGCGCTCGGCGCTGCCGGGGTGCAGATCGGGACAGCCTATATGTTGTGCGCCGAAGCCACCACGAGCGCGGTGCATCGCGCGGCCCTGAAAAGCGACGCCGCTCGCGTCACGGCGCTCACCAACCTGTTCACCGGACGGCCCGCTCGCGGCATCGTGAACCGCCTGATGCGCGAACTTGGGCCCATCAACCCTGCCGCCCCGGCTTTTCCTCTAGCGACGGCAGCCATCGCTCCCTTGCGCGCCCAGGCGGAAAGCCTGGGCAGCGGCGAGTTCTCACCCTTGTGGGCAGGTCAAAATGCCAGCGGCTGCAAAGAAGTGCCAGCATCGCTTCTTACCCGAGAGTTGGCAGGCGCACTCGAATATGGACGCCAACACCGCGATCCAGGGGAGGCTCCGCAAGCGGCGCGTCCCTGAGCTTCGACGTAGGCATCAGAAGTGCTCCACTGCAGCCTTCCCGCGTCTCAAACCCGTGACCTGCGATCATCTCGTAAGAAACATCATCCTGTCGACTTCCTCGCACAAGACTCTGGCGACCATGTCGCTGTCCCGACATCACGATGGACACCCAACGATCAAGAGGGACATAGTCATGAATAGCCTGCTTTCGGCTTGCACGGCCAGACTTTATTCCGAAAGTGTCGCGCACGACTCCGCTCAGCCAGATCGGCTCCTCAAGCGCCGAAATCTTGAACCGGCCACCGCCCGAAAGAGGTGGCCCCGTAGGTTTGAGCAGGAAATGCGCCTGGATCTTCGCGAGGCGTGTAGTAGGCGGTCGAACGCGCCAGCCCGCGCAGGGAGAACTGATGCGCTACCGGGAGCTTGGGGCTGCGGTCAAGCATCGTCTTGCGCTCGGCAAGCCCGCCTTGGTGAACGTTTGACCCTTGAGGGACACCCCCCGAATGCTTTCCAGACCTTGCGCTCAGGCCAAATCACGTCATTCGTCCGGTTGCTCCATACTACTTTCGGTCAATTGACCCAGGTACCTGGCGGCGAAACTGCCGCCGGTTTTCTTGTCTAGCGTCAAGAGCACCAGATGGGCAAGATCGTACGACTGCAGCAGATCGTGCGCAAGTACGGCATACTTTTTGAGTTTGGTTGCATCAAGGACATCCAGACTCATCCAGTCGCGGACATAAAGAGCATCCGACCATAGCGCCTGACGAACCCCCTGGTTGATATCGCCATTGACAACCAGGGGCTTAAATGTGCGACTGCCAAAGCCATTGAAGGCGTGAAACTGAAACCCTGCGCCCCTGAGAAAGGAATCCACGTCGGCGAACATCGGCTGCCCCTTGTACAGTTCGACGAACTCGACCTCGGTCTGTATCAGGAGCGTGCCGGAAAGTGCGCGCAATCCGTTCTGGAAGACAGCAAGCTCGCTTCCCTGAACGTCAATCTTGACGAAATCGACATCAGAGATCTCATCGATGTCGTCAAGTCGGGTGGTGTTTACCGGATGCTTGCCCACTGGCGTCACCAGTTCTGCAAGATTCTGGAACTTCTCGAGGAGTGGAGAATTGGGTTCGTAAAGCGAGCCTGTCAACACCCAGTTGGTTTCATGAAAAATCGCTGATCGTCCATCGCCAACGAAGTATGGAAAAAAGCAATGCGGCTCTCCGTAACATTGTTTCAATCGTTCGCATTCTTCGAGGTTCGGCTCGAAGCCGATGATCTTCGCCCGGCCGGCATTCACCAGTGACTGATAGGGTGGTTGTTCATTCAGTGCCGCCCCGATGTCGAGTATGTTGATCCTGAATTCCTCGGGGAAATATTCCAATAGACTCCACATGTGACTTCTGGCTCCCTGTTCAAGGATCGATTCTTGTTAGGAATGTTCAAGAAACAATTCGTGTAAAAACGAATAGTGTCTATCTGCCGCGTCGGAAGCGTCCGGCCTTGCCGCTGGCGCATCCGCGGCAGATAAACCTCGTTGGACTGTAGTGCCTCGACGACGGTACGGATGGAGATTGTAGGCGTCCCGTGCCCAGGGTCAAGTCACGGGGCTAGCAGCCTGTCGGACTTGGAGCCCGGGAAACCGACAAATTTTACTTTTCGGCATGAAAAAGGCCGGAATTTGTCGATTTTCCGGCCTTTTTGAGGTTTTTTCCTCGTTTTTCTCTACTGCGGGCGCAACTTGGCCATGCGCTTCAAATTCCACGCCAGGCAGACCAGCGTCCATTCCCCGGTGACCTTCTGCCAACCCCGCAAGGAAAACTGGCGAAAGCCCATGACCGACTTGATGATGCCGAAGACCGGCTCGACGGTCTGCTTGCGCAACGCATAGAGCGCTCGCCCCGCTCTGGTCTTCAAACGATGCGACATGGCCTGCACGGGTGTCGCATGCTCCGGTAGCGCGGCCGGTTCGCTATGCCGCTCCCGCCAGTCAGGATGGTGCTCGTCGCGCGCCACCGCGATCAAGGGGACGATGCCGGCCGCCTCGCACGCCTTGATGTTCTTCTCGCTGTAGAAGCCCGTGTCGGCGATCATCCCGTGCACGGAACCCAGCCCATCGGCCTGCGCCTGGAGCGTCGCCAGCATCGGCTCGACCTGCTCCTTGTCGTTGGGGGCTTGCGTCACGCCGACCGCCACCACCAGCAGGGTCGCGGGATCAACCGCCGCCTGGGCGTTGTACGCCTGCTCGAAGCCGCCACCGGCCACCGGCATGATGCTCGATTCTTCGTCGGTCAGATTGATCTGGTCACTGTCCCGTACGCCGGGCTCGGGGGCTTTGGGCACTCTGCCCCCCCACTTCCTGCCGGTCTCTTCTTCTTTCGCCTTGCGCCGCGCCCTCTTCTCGTCGTACTGCGCCTTCTCTCGCTGATAGCGCTCCTCGGCCCGCGCCGCAATCTTCGCCTTGGCCGCCGCCATCGCCACCAGCCGATCTTCGCGGCGCTTGATTTCTTCCGGCAGGCTGACGCCGTCCGGAACCTCCGCCTGATCCGCCTGTTCGGCCAGCGCGAACAGTTCCTGCACCTCCGCCTTGAGTTGCGCTTCCAGCTTTTCAATGTGGCCGTGCGAAAGCGCACGGTGGCGGGAGGCGTTGGCCTGAATCTTCGTGCCGTCAAGACAGACATTGCCCAGTTTCAGCAGCTTCATCTCCCGGGCCATCTCCAGAACCTGCACGAACAAGTCGCTCAGTTCCTCCAGAAAACGCCGGCGGAACGTCGCCAGGCTGTCGTGATCGGGATGGCTGCCGGCGGCAATGTAGCGAAAGGCGACCGAATCGTAGGTCGCCTGCTCCAGCCTGCGGCTGGAGAAAATACCCGTCGCGTAGCCATAGACCAGAATGGCCAGCAGCGTCGCCGGATGGTACGCCTTCGATCCCCGTCCAGCGTACTGCCACGTCAGCTTCGACAAATCAAGCGAGTCGATCACCTCCACAATGAATCGCGCCAAATGATCCTCGTTCAACCAATCGTCGAGTGACGGCGGCAGCAGGTAGTCGGTCTTGCGATCGGTGACGATGAAATGGGACATGCCGGACCTCCGTTCCTGGAACGGCTATGATTGTAGCATATTCAGCGGGCGGCAAGGGTAAAGTCCGACAGGCTGCTAGGACACGAACTCCCGGATGTCCGCACTTGCACTTAGACGGCCAGCAACATGCCATCGACGTCCCGCAGGGTCCCCGCCCGCATCAGGTCGCGGACCAGCCATTGCGCGAGCACCCCGTTGCTATGGTTCAGATAGCGAGCATTGACGCTCCGACAGAAACTGAGGCTGGCGAGAAAATCCGGGAGATCGGCGCGCGGCAGTTGCCGCCTTTCCAGCAAGGCAAAAGCGAGAATGACCCGGAGGGCATGTCTGGCCAGCAGCTCGACATTCTGTTCAAAGGTGGCCAGCCGCTGATAGGCACGCTCGAAGGCATCGGCCACCTCGACGAAGGGCGCACCGTGGCCGGGGATCACCCCATCGATCGGCAGGCGTGCCAGGACATCCAGCGTTTCACGCGCGGCCTTCAGCCCCCCCGCATCCTCCGGATGGCCCAGCAGTTCCGAGAAAATCACCCCGAAGCCGTTGCGCCACAAGGCATCACCCGAGATCAGGAGGCGTCGCTCCGGGTTGTGAAAGGCCAGCGCATCCATGTCGTGACCGGGAACGGCAATCGCACGCCAGTTGAGCCCGCCGAGCTCGACTTCATCGCCGGCCGCGATCGTTGCATCATGGCGAAAGCGCGCGCCCGACTGGCCAAGCGGCGAGAGCAGCAAGGCCTCTTCGTCCCACTCGGCAATCGTCGCATCGATCCCCTGGGGAACGATCACCTGGCAACCGAAGGCCTCGGTCACGGCCGCGTTGCCCCCGATATGGTCGGAATGCGAGTGGGTGTTCAGCAGCCGCGTCAGCCGGCGACCGGCCAGCGTGTGTTCGAGCAGGGCGACCGTCTGTGCGGCATGCGTCACGTAGCCACTGTCGATCAGCGCCGCCTGCTCGCCTTCGAGAAAGACGATGTTGTTCGATGACAGCCAGCCGCGTTCAAGTACCCGCAGACTATCGGGAAGCATCAGCTTCGATCTGGCGAGTCGTTGTTCGGCAAGGCGTCATAGAGGGGTTCGCGGCGAAGTTCCTCGACGACGATTCCTTGCGTGATCGACGAGACCGGCAGCGGCGGACGACCGCAGCCGAGGCAGTAACCGGAATCGGGGTCGGGCATGCAGATGCCGACGCAGAAATATTCTTCTTCAGACTCGTTCATGATCAACGATCGCAATCAGCACGGAAATCACCTCCCGACGCACAGCCGGCCGGATCGTGCTCGAAACGCCGGCGCTCGACGGCCAGCAGAATCTGCAGGCGCCGGTCATCGGTGGCGCGGCTCCAGTCGGCAATTTCATCGATCGTCCGGAAGCAACCCAGACACCAGCCGGTACGATCGTCCATTCGGCAGACATTGATGCAGGGCGAGGCAAGCCCTTGCCTGAGCAGCGTATTTCGAGCAGTGCTCATCGGGCGCTCTGCCTGGCAAGCAAGGCGCGCGCCACCTTCGACGCCGGTTGGCGGCCCAGGAAGTGCGCGATGAACTGGCTGGCGACCAGCAGCTTTTCCATATCGACTCCGCATTCAATGCCCAGGCCCTGCAGCAGATAGACCACATCCTCGCTGGCAACGTTGCCACTCGCACCGGCGGCATACGGGCAGCCACCGAGTCCGGCGATCGAGCTGTCAAACACCGCCATGCCGAGTTCGAGCGAGGCGTAGATGTTGGCGATGGCCATCCCGTAGGTGTCATGGTAATGTCCCGCCAGCCTTTCGATCGGCACCACGGCCGCGCAGGCCTCGATCATTCGTTTGATCGAGGCCGGCGTACCGGCACCGATGGTATCGCCGAGGGAGACTTCGTAGCAGCCCATCTCGAGCAGTCGCTCGGCAACCCAGGCGCTCTTCGCGGGATCGACCGCGCCTTCGTAAGGGCAGGCGACGACGCACGAGACATAGCCACGGATCCTGACCTCGAGCGCGCTGGCGGCATCGACGACGGCAGCGAAGCGCTTCAGGCTCTCGGCGATGCTGCAGTTGATGTTCTTCCGCGAGAAGGTCTCCGAAGCCGCCGCGAAAATCGCGACTTCCTGGGCGCCGGCTTCGACGGCGGCGTCGAAACCCTTGAGGTTGGGGGTCAATACCGGGTACGAGGGCGCTGGCCGACGTTGCGGGCCGGCCAGCAGCGCGCGCAGCACCTCGGCATTGTCGGCCATTTGCGGCACCCACTGCGGCGAGACGAAGGAGGTGGCCTCGATGGCCGACAGTCCGGCATCGGCAAGACGTTCGATCAGTTCGACCTTGATCGCCGTCGGAACGATCGCTTGCTCGTTCTGCAAGCCGTCGCGTGGCCCGACCTCGACCAGTTTGACGCGTGCTGGCAGGGTCATGGCTCGACCTCGAAATCGACCAGTTCGGCTGCATCGGCGACCTGGTCGCCGGCGGCATAGTGGAAGGCCTTGACGCGGCCGTTCTTCGGCGCGGTAATCGTGTGTTCCATTTTCATCGCCTCGAGAATCAGGAGCGGCGCGCCCTTGTCCACCCGCTGTCCGACCGCGGCCAGCAAAGCGATGACCTTGCCCGGCATCGGAGCGGTCAGGCCACCGCCCTGCGCGCCGCCCGCTGCGACGAGGTGCAGCGGATCGTCGCGCAGGATGACGTAATTGGTGCCATTGAGAAAAACGTGGCGTTCCTGCTTTTCGGTCACCGCGACGACACTCGCCACCAGGCGGCGATCGTCGAGTTCGACCGCCAGTTGCCCGGCGAACTGGCCGCTGTCGAGGACGCGGCCACGCGCGAGGACCGACTCATTGCCGAGTGTCAGGCGCCAGCCATCGGCGGCGTAGGCGACGAGGACTTCATGCCGGGTATCCCCGCTGCGGTAGGTCAGCGTGCGTCGCGGCTGGATGTTCAGACGCCAACCGTCGTGCAGGCTCCACGGCGACCAGGGGTCACCCGAGTGGCTGGCCCTGGCGAGCGCTGCCGCGTATTCGCGCAGCAAACCGGCGACCGCGGCGACGAAGAAAACGCTGCTTGGAGGATCGCTTTGCGCCGGGAAGAGAAAGTCGCGGCTGCGCTCGATCAGACCGGTATCGAGATCGGCGTTGGCAAAAGCCGGGCAGGCCACCAGCCGTGACAGGAAGTCGATGTTGGTACTGACCCCGACGATGCGGTAATCGGCCAGCGCCTGCCGCATGCGCCCGAGCGCTGCATGCCGGTCGATATCCCAGACGATCAGCTTGGCGATCATCGGGTCGTAGTAAGGCGTGATTTCGTCGCCCTGTTCGATGCCGGTATCGACGCGAACGTTGAGGCTCTCGGCCGGCCTCGCCAGATGCAGCAGGCGACCCGTCGAGGGCAGGAATTGCTGGTCAGGATTTTCTGCGTAGATGCGCGCTTCCAGCGCGTGCCCGCGAATGTCGAGCTGTTCCTGGCGCAGCGGCAGGGGCTCGCCACTGGCGACGCGCAACTGCCACTCGACGAGATCCTGTCCGGTGATCATTTCGGTCACCGGATGTTCGACCTGCAGGCGGGTGTTCATCTCCATGAAATAGAAGTTGCCGTCCTGTGCGAAGGTATCGCTGGCGATGAATTCGACGGTACCGGCGCCGACGTAGCCGACCGCACGGGCAGCGTCAACCGCCGCCTGGCCCATGACGGCGCGGCGCGCCGGCGTCATGCCGGGTGCCGGCGCCTCTTCGAGGACTTTCTGGTGGCGGCGCTGCACCGAGCAGTCACGTTCGAAGAGATGCACGCAATTGCCCAGGGTATCGGCAAAGATCTGGATCTCGATGTGCCGCGAACGGCGCAGGTATTTCTCGATCAGCACCTGATCGGAAGCGAATGACGAGATCGCTTCGCGCCGGCACGAGGCCAGCGCGGCGGCAAAATCGTCGCTCTTCTCGACCAGACGCATGCCCTTGCCGCCCCCGCCGGCGGCCGCCTTGATCAGCACTGGGTAGCCGATGGCGTCGGCCTGCGCGTGCAGAAAATCAGCTTCCTGCTCGTCACCGTGGTAGCCCGGCGTCAGGGGAACGCCGGCGGCGGCCATCAGTGTCTTGGCCGCGGACTTCGAACCCATGGCGCGAATCGCCGCGGCCGGCGGACCGATGAAAACGATCCCGGCAGCCGCGCAGGCGTCGGCGAAGCGCTCATTCTCGGAGAGAAAGCCATAGCCCGGATGCACCGCCTGTGCGCCGGTACGCCTGACCGCATCGAGCATCCGCTCGGCGATCAGATAGGAATCGCGGGCCGCAGGCGGACCGATGCACACCGCCTCGTCGGCGAGGCGAACATGGCGGGCGTTGGCGTCGGCTTCGGAGAAAACGGCGACGGTGCGCACCCCCATGCGACGGGCAGTGCGGATCACGCGGCAGGCAATCTCGCCACGGTTGGCAATCAGAATCTTGGTAAACATTGGGCAAAACCTTTCGCCAGCCATGGGCATGCAAACCGTCTCCGGGTAATCGCCATTTCAGTCGGCCACCCAGTTGGGCTGCCGCTTTTCGAGAAACGCCGCCAGACCCTCCCTGCCTTCGGGACTGGCACGAACGCGCGTAATGCGCCGTGCCGTCTCGTCGATGGTCTCGGCATCGATCGGCTGGCCGGCAACGATGCGAATCAGCGCCTTGCATTCGGCCTGCGCGCACGGACCATTGGCGAGCAGACTGTCGAGAATCTCGGCGATCGCCTCGTCGAGCTGCTCCTCACCGGGCACGAGTTCGTGCAACAGGCCGATCCGGTAGGCCTCGGCGGCCGAGAAGCGCTCGGCCGTCAGCATGTAGCGGCGGCTGTGGCGCTCGCCGATCGCCGCCAGCACGTAAGGGCTGATCACTGCCGGCACGATCCCCAGCTTCACTTCGCTGAGCGCAAACACCGCATCGTAGGTCCCGATGGCAATGTCGCAGGCAGCTATCAGTCCGACGCCACCGCCGTAAGCGGGTCCCTGCACACGCGCCAGCGTCGGTTTCGAGAGTTCGTTGAGTGTCGACAACAACTCGGCCAGCCTTTTCGCGTCGAGCAGGTTTTCCTCGGGAGTGCAGCCGGCGACACGCTTCATCCAGTTCAGGTCGGCACCGGCGCAGAAGCTTTTTCCGGTGGACGACAGCACGACGGCGCGAACGCGCGCGTCCGCCTCGAATTCGCGCAGGCCTTCGGTGATCTCGGCGATCAGTTGCTCGTCGAATGCGTTGTGCCGCTGCGCCCTGTTCAGCGTCAGAATGCCGACGTTACCGTCGATTTCGGTGAGAATCGATTGGTACTCGCTCATCATCGCTCCCTTACATCCGGAAAATGCCGAACCTGGTCGTTTCGGCTTCGGCATTCAACGCCGCCGACAGACCGAGTCCGATCACCCGACGGGTATCGGCCGGGTCGATCACGCCGTCGTCCCAGAGGCGGGCGCTGGCGTAGTAGGGATGGCCCTGCAATTCGTATTGCGCACGGATAGGCGCCATGAAGGCCGCTTCCTCGTCGGCGCTCCAGGCCTTGCCGGCAGCCTCCAGGCCGTCACGCCTGACGGTTGCCAACACCTGCGCCGCCTGCTCGCCGCCCATCACCGAGATGCGTGCATTGGGCCACATCCACAGGAAACGCGGCGAGTACGCCCGACCGCACATGCCGTAGTTGCCGGCGCCGAAGGAACCACCGATGACCACCGTGAACTTCGGGACCCGCGCGCAGGCGACGGCGGTCACCATCTTGGCGCCATCGCGGGCAATGCCGCCGTTTTCGTATTTGCGACCGACCATGAAACCGGTGATGTTCTGCAGAAAGAGCAGCGGGATGCCGCGTTGCGCGCAGAGTTCGACGAAATGCGCGGCTTTCAGCGAAGATTCCGAGAACAGGATGCCGTTGTTGGCGACAATGCCGATCGGATAGCCCCAGAGACGAGCGAAACCGCAGACGATCGTCGTCCCGTAGCGCGCCTTGAACTCGTCGAAATCGGAGCCGTCGACGAGGCGGGCGATGATCTCGCGAACGTCGAAGGGTTTCCTGGCATCAGTCGGGATCACGCCGTACAGTTCGTCGGCCGCGTAGATCGGTTCGCGCGGTTCGGCGAGGCTCAGCGGCGGACGCTTGCGCCAGTTGAGGTTGCCGACGATGCTGCGGGCGATCGCCAGCGCATGCGCGTCGTTCTCCGCGTAGTGATCGACGACGCCGGAAATCCGGGTATGCACATCGGCGCCGCCGAGTTCTTCGGCGGTCACCACCTCGCCGGTCGCCGCCTTGACCAGGGGCGGCCCGCCGAGGAAGATCGTTCCCTGTTCCTTGACGATGATCGACTCGTCGGACATCGCCGGCACGTAGGCCCCGCCAGCGGTGCACGACCCCATCACGACGGCGATCTGCGGGATGCCGGCCGCCGAGAGGTTGGCCTGATTGTAGAAGATGCGGCCGAAATGCTCCTTGTCGGGAAAGACCTCGTCCTGCATCGGCAGGAAGGCACCGCCCGAATCGACCAGATAGATGCATGGCAGGCGGTTCTCGCCGGCGATCTCCTGCGCACGCAGGTGCTTCTTGACCGTCAGCGGGTAATAGGTGCCGCCCTTGACCGTCGCATCGTTGGCGACGATCATGCATTCGACACCATTGATGCGGCCGATGCCGGTAATCAGCGAGGCCGCCGGCACCTCGAAAGGATGCGCCTCGCCATACATGCCGTAGGCTGCCAACTGTGACAGTTCCAGGAAAGCCGAACCGGGATCGATCAGCGCATCGACCCGCTCGCGCGGCAGCAGCTTGCCGCGCGCAAGGTGCTTCTGGCGCGCCGCTTCCGGGCCGCCGAGGGCGATCCGGTCAACCGTTGCGCGCAGGTCAACGACGATGCTGCGCATCGCTTCGACGTTGCCCCGGAAATCGTCGCTGCGAGGGTCGAGTCGGGTTTGCAGGACAGGCATCAGAAACCTCCGCCGGTCGGCCAGTGCCCGGTCCGTGGCCGGTGATCGGCCCCGGAAAACGGTTCGCCGCCGATGAGGAAAAACGGTCGCCATTTGACCTTGAAAGCCTTGCGATCGGCAAGCGGTTCGATCTTCTCCAGGCTCCGGTCGCCATAGGGCGAAGTAAAGTCGACATGGAACTCGATGTGCTGCGGCATGATTCGCTCTCCTTCTGCCGGTGAATTTCCGTGATCCCGTACCCGCGGCTGCTTTCCCACCCGGAAGTGGGATCATAACGCCTGATGGCGATCAGCGCTGCAGCGATGGGTCGAGAGGGTGCGAATGATCCGGAATTGGCGGGAAGAAAGGTGCCGAAAGGCACCTGCGGAGTTGATACGACGAGGAGCTCCCGCAATGGCTGAGAAATTTCCGCGGTATCACGGAAAGCAGCTCTGCCCGGAAACGATGCTGGCTCAGCACCACCCCACGCAAAGTCACGGGTGAGTACAAACTCGCCCGCTTGGAAGATAGGGAAGATTCGTCAGTCGCTGGCACGACGCTCACATAAACCGTGCCACCCCTAGATGTCGTCGGCGGTTTCCTTGTGCGCCGGGGTGACGAACATTTCATCGGTGCGCGCATGTTCGACCACCTTGCCCATCAGCATGAACACGCACTCCTCGCTGGCGCGTCGGGCCTGCGCCATGTTGTGGGTGACGATGAGAATCGTATACTGGCCGCGCAGCTCCCAAAGCAGTTCCTCGACCGCTTCGGTCCCCTTGGGATCGAGCGCCGAGCAGGGCTCGTCCATCAACAGCATCTTCGGCTTCACCGGCAGCAGGCGCGCGATGCAGAGTTTCTGCTGTTCCTCCAGGGAAAGTTCGGTCGCCTTGCGCTTCAGCTGGTCCTTCACCTTGTCCCACAGCAGCACCTGGCGCAGCGACTGCTCGACGATCTCGTCCGGAGTTCCCTGGTGGACGTCGCCACCCCCCCTTGGCATGCAGCCGGTGGCTGAAGAGGATGTTGTCACGGACCGAAATGGGTAGCGGATTCGGTCGCTGAAAAACCATCCCCACCTGCTTGCGCACCTGCACCAGCTCGACCTAGGGGTCGTAAATGTTCTCGCCCATGACCTGGATGCGGCCCTCGATGCGAACGTAGCCGAGGCGCTCGTTGATGCGGTTGACGCTGCGCAGGAAGGTGCTCTTGCCGCATCCGGAAGGCCCGATCATCGAGGTGATCATGCCTTGGCGAATGCGCAGATCGACGTCGTAGAGCGCCTGAAAGGTTCCGTACCACAGGTTCAGTCCCTGGCTGTCGATCGCGTACTCGGGCGTCGGCTGCAGGAGCGCAACGATCTGACTTCGTCGACCTTACGTGCCTGCTCTTCGTGGGCGATGACCGCCGCCTCGATTGCTACTCCTAAAGGTCCAGATGTTGCGCGATGTAGTCCCTGCTCTCGAACACCGTCCATGCCGCTAGGTTGGACAGAGCTCGCACACGTTCCCGGTCGAGGTCAATCAAAGCCGCGCTTCCCTCACCGAAAGTCTTGTAGTGGGGAAAGTCCTTGAAGTCGCCCCGCCTGGATCTGATATCGTCAACGAGTTTGCTTGTTCCGGAGGCGGGCAGCGCATCCAGCCAGCGCTGCGGGCAATCCAGGTACACCCAGCAAATCGTCGGCGTGTATCCGTCGCCCCGGACTCGTTGCCGATCGTTGTCCCGGATCCGGTAGCTCTGGCAGTGAACCAGCGGCTCACCGGCTTCTCTCTTGCGCTTGAATTCTCCGCAGAGCCTGGCGAGCTCAGTGGCGCCGTCCTCGAAGACCACATTGTCCGGGAGTTCCTCGGTTGCCCGGAACAGGCTCACGACGTCGTCGACGAGATCCTCGGTCGTTACTGCATCAAGGTTGGCCGCCTCGTTGAATTTCCTGCGGGTGTTGACGAACACCAGGATGTTTTGCACCCCCCTCGCAAGCAGCGGCAGCAGCGCAAGATTGTCGATGTCGCCTCCATCACCATGCTTGAGTTCGACCGCCTCCTGCTCGAAACCCGAATCACTTATCACCTTTTGGCGATCGACCGCCCAATGGCGGAACTCCGGAAAGATTTCGCTCTTGAAACCGTTGTTGGCAAGGAATATCGCCGGCGCCGCGCTGCTCATGCCGATCATGTCCGAGAGCGTAAACCGATGCCGATCGCCACCCAAGGAAACACTGAAGCAACCCTTTGGGTTCGAGTCATCTGTCGGGGCATCGCTGTCGTATCCGAAAGGATCAACATACCCGCCGCCAACCAGCATGCGACCGCTTCCGTCCTTGTTTGACGGACACTCGAATTCCTTGCCCACTCCAACATACAGCGGCGTCGCCTCGAACAGGTAGCGCTCGCGCTTCCGCGCGGGATCCAGTCCTTGTGTATTCCATGCCGACGGTGCCAGCATGGTGCCCACGACAATGAGGAAAGGGCGCCCCTGTCGGACTTGATAGAAGTCGCTACTTGCAAGCGCGGGGTTACGCCCCCTGATCCTATTGATCGCCTCCTCGTCGAAGCTGAAACACTTTCCACCCTCGCGGTCATGCAACTCGAAACGGTTCAGAAAAACGTTGCCAACGAATCTCGAGTACCCCTCGTCGCCCCACAATAACAAGGACAGGCCACCGTGCGTAGCCAACCTGGCGTGAAAGATGCACCCCTCCATCGACTCCGGATCTTCCGGTTTCTTGAGCGTGGCGTCACAGATCTCGTCAGGCGGAATGTAGTCGCCAAGAAATCTCGCTTCCTCAAAGTTCGGGGGCAAGTATACGAAGGGCACGGAGGTCCAGGTACCACCCGAGTTCGCAGACATGTAGCGTGCCTGATCGACCCACCCGAGTTTGCAAAGGGCGCGGATCTGGCCGAGGGTGGCTGCTGCCGACCGCGTGCCGCCACCCGAGAACGCAATGCCGAATGATGGACGATTGCTCAGGGCTCCCAGCAGGCCAGGATTGTCAATCTCGGGAAATCCTGAGCGAGAATTCTCGGTGATCCATGTGTGAACCCTGACGTCTGTCATGCCGTATCTCCTATCGATAAAAGTGAAAAGGATGTAATAAGTCACAACAAATCATATGGTTGATCTATCTTTAACATATGCTTTCGGAGTGCCAAAACCCTGTTCATCGCGGCGGCATTACTTCGTCTGTAGGGCGTAACCCTGCCTTTCCCTCACCGCTCAAACCAGGCACCCCTCGGAATTCCAAGCGGGTAAGTTCCTTCGCCAGTCGCACGACCGCGTCCTTGAGTTCCTCTCGGTATCCGGACCCGGCAGCCGCCAGCTTCTTCCTTAGAACATCGGACAACTCGAACTTCTGGACCGCAATTTTTCGGACAACCTTGACAAAGACGTATTGCGCACGGCAACGAATCTTCATGGCCTCAGTGGGGTCGAGTTCGGTATAGCCGCGTTGCGCCTTCTCAAAGCCAAAACTCCACGAATAATCCTTTTGGAAAGGAGGCCCGCCGCCGATCGTGACAGCGAGCTTGTCGACGAAGGCGGTGACTTTTGCCTCCTGAACCGTTTCTTGGTTCAGCAACGAAGCGAAAAACGGAATCTGTTTGCTGAACAGTTCGTCAGCAGCCTTCTTTTCTGAGCGGCTTCCTCCGTAATAGTAGGCGACGTCGTGCATAAGCGAGGCCAGCACGATCGCCGCCTCAATCTCTGGAGTCCTGGCACCGATTCCGGGAAGCAGCTCACCGAGCTCGCGGCTAATCGCGGCAAAGACAGGCGGCGTGCTATCGGCGTCCCAATGCTTCTGTGGATCGAACGGTTCCAATTGGTCCGTCGGCCGCTCCTTTGCTTGGTCTCGATTCGGTTCCATCAGTCTAAATTTCCTCAAAAAAGAGCCTCTTGAAACCCCCCGCTGTGTCATGATGTTCCGCGCTGGCGGTTGGAAAAGAGGGTGGCGGGCGGCCATAAGAAGATAGGAAATCCAACGGCACCGACAAGAGTATATGAGCCTTCATCAAGCAGCGTCAATCTCGAATTTGGCCCCGGGAACTCCTGAAAAGTCATCAGAATCCCGCCCCCCGCACCGTGCCTTGGGCCATCCGCCCGGCCATTCAGGCCGGGCGGATGGCCCAAGGCACGAGTCGTCCCATGACAGGCGATGACGGCTCGTCTTGCTTCAATCTGGACCAGCCGAGTCATGCAACAGTATGTTCGACGATCCAGCGCTTTGGCAAGACCACAAAGCGATGCGCCTCGGTTTGCTTGACTTTTTTCACAACGGCTGATGGAAGGAAGCGGCATGATCCTAATCAATCTGGCGATCGGCTTGCTGATCATGATGGGGTGTCTGATCCTGCAGATCACATTTGCCCTCTGGAGCGTCCGCTACGCGGTGCGACGGACGGACGAAGCCGAATCCGGCATGACACTGCTGGCGGGAATCCGCACGCTGTTGATGGCCATGGTGATCATGATGCTGGGCAATTTCCTGCAGATCATGCTGTGGGGCAGCCTGTTCTTCTGGCTCGGAGAGTTCACCGATTTCCATCAGGCCGTCTACCATTCGGGAGTCAATTTCACCTCGCTCGGCTATGGCGACGTGGTCATGAGTACCGACCGGAAGCTTCTTGGTCCGCTCGAGGCACTCAATGGCATCCTGATGCTCGGCCTCACCAGCGCGGCGCTGCTGGGCATCCTGCAGCACCTGACGAGGAACAGGCAGCACGCGCGCAACCGTCGGCATTAAGTCGCGCACGCCGCCGTGGCCTCGACGGGTGCCGGGGTTCCGGCGGGGAGCCGTCCACGCCGAGCAGCGATGATCGTCGCATCTCCTCGGCGTGGCGACTCCGGCCAGGCGGTGCTGCCACCGAGGATCACCACAGGCTCCCGGTCAGCCCAGGACCCTGAGCGTCGCCCGGTATTTCGCGAGCCTGGCGTCCGCGGTCAGCAGAATGAGCGGCTCACCGAGGCTTTGTGCGACCAGCCGCCGGTCGAAGGGGTCTCGGTGCTCGTCATCAAGCGGGAGTGCGGCGACCGCGAGCAGATGCACGTTGGTGATGTCCAGCCACTGAAAACCCTGTGCCTCGATGGTCTCGACGACCTTGTTCAGGTCCACGCGCAGGCGGCCCAGCGACAATTTGATCGCCATTTCCCAAAGCGACGCGCGGCTGACGCCCCCCTGCTCGTTGCCTTCGAATACGATCGTCTATCCGTTACCCCCTTCGACGTAGTCCGCGGTTTCTTGGTGGGTAGGTGTAACGAACAACTCGTCGATCCTCGAATGTTCGACCACCCTGCCCATCCGCATGCACACGCCCTCCTTCACCGGCGAGTCGGGCCTGCAATCTCGGCAACTCCTTGAGAACGTCCTCAATGCGCATCGTGGTGACCGGATCGATGGCGATCGGGAACTCGTCGAGCAACACCTGCGACAGCGCGCTGGCGATCGTCAGGTGCTGTTGCTGACCACCAGAAGCAGGCGGCCGAAGTGATACAGGGCGTCAAGGATTCGACGCTGCGCAAGGCGATCCATAGCCAGCGTGTGCCGCAGTTGGCGCCCCTGCCTCAAGAGCGGGTGGAGTCGGCACCAGCGGGTACCATGCGTTGGTATGCGGACTCGCAGATATCTTTTCTTTCGTATAGTACGGTTGCAATGTTGATCGAGCAGATGGAACAGGCGGGGAAACCCGTGGCGTTTTTCGATGCCCAGGGCCTGCAATCGATCCAGGATTTGCTCGGCTACCTGTTCGGCGCGCTGCCCAGGGAGTCGGACCTGAAAACCCGCGTTCTCGGTTTCATCGCCAAGGACAGCCCGGTCCGAAACGCGCTGGAGGCGTTGGCGAGTGGCACCAGGACCGGCGAAGCGCTGGTATCGGCGTATTGGCGGGAGGCGTACAACGGTATCCGCAAGGCCTTGGGCGCCAGCTCGGTACCGCCGCTGCTGGTCATCGACGAATTTTCGCTGTTTTTGAAGAACATTCTGGAACGAACCCCGGAAGGGCGGGACGAAATCGATCAACTGCTCGCCGCCATGCGCGAATGGCGCGCTGCCGGCATGAAGATGCTGCTGACCGGCTCGATCGGCGTCACCGCCCTGTCGCGCCGCTATCAGCTCACCGGCGACCATCTCAATGACTCGCAGCCCTTCGACGTACCCGAACTCAGCGACGACGAAGCGCGGGAGTTCATCCGCCAGGCGGCGGAAAAACTGTCGCAAGGCCGCTGGAGAGACGAGCACACGGGCAAATTCATCGAGGAATGTGGCGTGCTCTATCCGAGTTTTCTGGTCAAGGGCCTGCTGGAGATCGGCATCCAGTCGCCGCCGCCACCAGGAGACTTCGCCGGGATGTTTGCCCACTACGTGCGCCCGGTTCTGCACGACGATTTCTATAACCAGTTCAACAAGCGATTCAAGTTCTACGGCGAGATCGACAAGGATGGTCAGTGAAAGCTGGTGGTTCCGGTCCTGAAACGGATCATGGAGGCGGCGGACTGAACCCCGCTGGACGACCTCGAACTGGCCGAGGGCTACTCCCGTATCGGTCTCGCCGGATTTCTGGACATGCTGGTCGAAGACGGCTTCATCCACTTCAGCGAAGACGCCGACGCCAACCGGACCTGGCGGCCCGCCTCGCGTCTGGCCAGGCTGTGGTGGAAACGGTCGCGACTGGCATGATGGACTCGCCTGCATCCCCGCTCGTGCAGACTTTCATGACCCATCGGATGAGCGACGAGGCCATCCGGATGCTCGCCACGGGTCGCGAGAAGGAAACGGGCCGGGTGATGGACGCCGTTCGGCGCAGTCTCGCCACCGCGCCCGGCGCCTTGCAGCACGTCGTGATTTACGGCCCGCGCGGTTTCGGCAAGTCCTTCGTGGTGCGTCTGGTGCAGATCGAGACCGCGCAGCTCGCCGCCGCGCGGGGCATGCCGATCCCCTTCGTGCTCCTGCCAGAGGAGCAGCATAACCTGACGCGCAATCCGCACGCGCTGCCGGCCTATATCGCCCAGCGGATCGCCGACCTGCGCACCGGCCAGGATCAAAGCTGGTCGGGGGCCATGTTCCAGTGGCCCGACCCCGAGCAGGAACCTGCATCGTCTACTTCAACCGCTACCTCAACCGTGACCGCAAGGCCGAGGAGGTGGTGCCGCTCGACGCGGCGGCGGAGGCCAAGGCGCGCGCCGAGGCCGACTTCATCGGCGGCAACCCGCGCCTGGCGCAACTGCTCGCCGACGTGCTGGAAACGCAGGATGCGCTGTCGGTGGCCGGCACCATGAACGCGCTGGCCGACAAGCTGGCCGACTACTACCGGCGCCGCATCGACGACTTGCCCGGCCTGGCCCAGGGCTTGCTCGACGCGCTCGTCCGGGGCGGCGAGCCGGCGTCGCAGACCGAACTGGCCCAGCGCGTCGGCGCGGGGGGGATCCGACATCGCCCGGGTGATGCAGGGCTTGCAGCGCGCCGACATCATTCGCGGCCTGCCCGCGCTGGACGGCCGTGAAACGCTGTACCGCGTCACCGACCGCGTGTTCGTGCATTTCTACCGCCTGCGCCAGGGTTACCAGCTCGCGCTGAAAACGCCGCTCGCCACCATCCTCGACTTCATGCTCGCCTTCTACTCGCGCGCGGAACAGAAGGCGCAGGCCATGCAACACCTGAACGCGGGCCGGCCCGCCGAAGCGCGAATCTTCGCCGACCTAGCGCGCGGCAGCGGCGCACCGGGTACGGCGTTCAACGCCTGCGTGCTGCGTTTCGGCGCGCGCCTGCAACGGCTCGCACGCTGCTGCGGCGAAGCGATGCCGGTGCCGATCGAGCGGATACTGCGCGATCTGGAGGATCGCCCCGAAGACATTGCCCACCAGATCGACCGCTGGAAGCCGGAAACCCCCATCGCCCGGGCCGCCGGCGCGATCATCGCCGCCCAGGCGCTAGTGCGCCTCGAGTTGGTGGCGGAAGCAGACGAGCGGCTGGCCCAAGAGATCGCGGCAAATGTGGATTCGGCGGCACAGCTTCTGCTGCACGTCGAACGGGGTGTTCTCCTGTTCCATCTGAGCGGCGACAGGACCGGCGCGATTCGCTGCTGGGCGACGGCCGCTGCGGCCCTCCCGGCCGAACTGCCCGAATCCTTGCGAGCATTGGCGCTCCGCTGTCGTGCCTGGGTTCTCGGCCAGTCGGGTCGGCACGAGGAGGCCATCGCGACGGCGCGCAAGGCCGCCGAGCTGGCCGCGCGGGCGGGGGAGGTCGGCGGACAGGCCGTAGCCCTGCGGTGTGCCGCCTTTTCGCTCGGCCAGTCGGGTCGGCATGAGGAGGCCATCGCGACGGCACGCGAGGCCGCCGAGCTGGCCGCCCGGGCGGGGGAGGTCGGCGGACAGGCCGAAACCCTGCGGCATGCTGCCTTTTCGCTCGGCGAGTCGGGTCGGCACGAGGAGGCCATCGCGACAGCGCGCGAGGCCGCCGAGATGGGCCGCGCGTGCGGGAGAGGTCGGCGAACAGGCCGTAGCCCTGCGACTTGCCGCCCGTTCGCTCGGCGCCTTGGGTCGGCACTGAGAGGCGGTGTCCGAGGCCCTGCGGTCGTTCGCCTTGGCGCAATCGATATCGGATGGCTGGGCGATGCAATATGCGGCATTTGCCGCGATCGAGTCGGCCGCGCACGTGTCCTCACCCGAAGCCATCCAGGCTTTTGCCAGTTGGGTGGACAGGCACGAGAAAACGCCGCAAAAAGATCAGAGGCCCGTGTGGACGCTCTGGCTCGGAGAGCTGTTCGCGGCCGCGACCCGTGCGCGTGCCTGGGAAGGGCTGGATGCACTGCTGGCTGCTCATGCGGACCGTCTGGCTGGTTCCCACTTCTTCGACGACGGCGCCATCGGTGCGGCCGTCGCACGGGTGGCGGCGGCGGAAGGTCGGGCGGCAGGTTTCGCGGCGGCGCGCGGCATCTTGCCGCGCGTGCTTCGCCTGCCTGCCGCGCCTGGCGCCGACAGCGCTCCGGATTCCGCGCTTTCGGGGATCATCGCAGCGTTCGCTCGGGATTGCCAGGACCCAGGGCTGCTGCGCGACGTCGCGGGGCTGCTGACTCCGGAACTGGCTGCCGAAGCGCCGCAGCAAGCAACCCTGCTGCGGACGCTGGCGCAAGTGGACGAAGCCAGGAACCCGCAAGCGGTCCTGGCACGGATGGACCCGGACATCGCGCTCTGGGTGCGGCGCCTCCGCGACCTGCCGGAACCGGCCGAAGCACCGCGCCGCCGCCGGACACGGAGCGGATGACGGGGCACAGGGGCAGAGTCAGGGGGTGGTCAGATCTTGCAATCATTCGCAGCCCGGCACCGCCCTGCAGGGTGACGTTGAAGTGCGCGCATCCCCCTACCCCTCCGGAACATCGGCGGACCCGGGAAGGGCTCGAATCGTACGCGCCGCTTCACGGCGCCAGCGTCATTTCGACATCGAGGTCAGCATGAGAACGACCGCGAGTATATCTTGTGGCGCCGACAGCCCCGGTCAAACGAGGAATTGGCATCCGGAGGTGCAGGAACAAGGCCTCGAATCGCGCCCCGACAGCACCTGTGACAGGTAAGCGACGGTCGCTACGCCCTTGCCAAAAGCTAGCCTCTCAGCCTGCCAGAAGCAATCGTGATGCGCCGCCACCCGCAGCGTCGTCAGCGCGCGCCCGACTTGGTCTATGTCCTTGCCGCTGGCCGACGCCAGGTCGCGGCCAACGCTCCAAGTCCGGCAAGCAGCAGCGCCAGAACGCCTGGCTGGGGAACCGCATTGACCACTATCAGGTTGTCGAAACCGACCGTTGCGTCGGCCGGATCAAGACGCAGGACGGCGAAATTGAAGCGGGGATAGCGGTTGGAAACGCTGGGCGACCAAACCCCTTTGCCGTTGCCGACCACGTGGAAGAAGCCCCCGTCGATGAGCTCGTCCGACGGAAAGGTGAAATCCCGCCTGTGACCGTATTCCGGCAGCGCCACGGCGCTTGCCAGGTCGTCGCCAACCAGCAGATCGAAACGGCGGCTGCCGCCGACGCCACTGGTGTAGTCGCTGACCGACAGCGCGACAAAGACGATCGGCCGCTCGAACTGCATCACGAAATAGGGTTTCGCTTCACCCGGAACGGCATCGGCGGTCAGGAAGTAGTGGTCGGCAATAAAGTTGCGCGGGTCGCCGGCCACGCCCGGCGCATTGCCGTAGGTGCCGTGCGGATGGAATAGCCCGAACGCTGTGGCGCCGGGATCGATCTGGCCGATTCGGCTGTGCCAGTCGATCCGCGCCAGGCTGTCGCCAAAACCCAAGCGCACCCGGTTGTCGCCCAGCCGCACCCAGTCCGTGAGCACCTGAGCGTTGGCGAAACCACGCTCGAAGTCCTGGCGAGCCGACGCGCCGCCACTGGATGTGACGACAGCCTCCGCAAGGAAATTGAACGCATCGAACTGGGCAACCTCGTCCTCATCGATCAAGGCGGGGTGCGGGTCGTAGCTGACATCCCCCAAAGCGGCGTGTGCCGACGGCCAGAATGCCGCCACGGCGACGAGAAACCATACACGAAACACACGCAGCAACGGACGCATCACGACGACCTCCAGGACCAGAAGAACAAGCCAAAGGATAGGAAATCCGACGGCACCGACGAGAGTGTATGAGTCTCCATCAAGGAGCGTCAATCTCTATATTTGCAAGGCAGAAGTCGTCCCACGACGGGCGATGACGGCTCGTCTCGCTTCAGTCTGGACCTTTGCGCATGGCGACTCCCTTCCCGCACCTACCAGGCGATACGCCGGTCAAATTCGTACTCCGGCGCCGGTTGAGCCTGCGGGTCGTCTTCGCCCAGGGTGGCGTCGAGCCTCTCCCAGAGCGGTAGCGCACGGGCGGGCATCAGGCCTGGTGGCGATGTGGGCTCGCCGATAGGGGTCAGGATGTCGCGCATGGCGCCGGCGTTGGTGAGGAAGGCGATGATTCGCCTCTCGCCGCCGCAGCGTGGGCAGACGATCGGAAAGACCTCCTCGATCCGCGCGAGACGCAGCGCCCAGGCGTATCGGGCAGCGCGACGCTGGAACGCCTCCTCTTATTATCGCCGGCATGAAGGGCGTGGAACAGATACGCAACAAACTGGAAAAAACGCCTCTGTCCGAACTCATACTCTCGCCCGTAGTATTGGGTGAACTGGGGCAAGGCGTGGAAAAAAGCCGGCATCGAGAGAAAAACGCCGCACGCCTCGCCCGCATGGTGGACGGACTCCAACTCGTCGCCTTGGACGCTGGAACCAGCCGTCATTACGACAACAACTTGATCACTTCGAGCGATTGAGGTAACGCGCGATACGCTCTTCCGTCTGCGCCGTGGTCTGGTACTCGCCGCGCACCGAGGTGCGCTCCAGCACGCCAGCAGTCAGCCAGTTCTGCAGCATGTAGTGTGGGATGCCACGCGCGGTCAACTGACGCGCAGTGACCCGTTTGACGCTGTTGCGTGACATCGTCACGGTCTCCATGGCGGGCTTCTTGCTGGCTGGCACAGTCGGAGCCTTCAGGACGGACGGCCGCGAATCGGGCTTCGCCGGCGCGCAGGTTCGAATGCTGGGCCTGGCAGCGGTCTCTTCCGTTCCTGGTGCGGCCGATTCGTGTGCCGAGGAGAGTTCACCCGACAGCGGCGCCTCGTCCAGTTCGATGCCGAACAGGCTTCCGAGATCCGGGCTATCGAGCCGCTGTCCCTGCTCCAGTCCGGACGGCGCCACCGGCACGCTACCCGCCTGCAGGATCAGTTCCTGCGGGTCCATGTGGCGCAGCAGAAAAAGCAACTCCGGTTGCTGATCGAGGCGAGCGCCGACCCCGTAGAGTGTGGCGGCGACGTGCTTGCACAGGTAAGCACCGTCCGGACAGGAACAGTCGAAGGCAATCTGCTTCGGTGTGGGAAACAGCCCGCTGCCAGCGCGGGTGACAACCGCCATCACGGCGTCCGAGAGCCTGCCCTGCAGCAGTTCCACCAGCGAGCCGATCTGGCCGGCGCATTCCTTGATGATCGCCTGCCAGAGCGCCGCTTCCAGCGGCCGCACCGTGATTTCGACGGTATAGATCTCGGAGCCCGAGACCAGCGCGCTGACCCTGCCCGGCGCGATCCTCAGATCGACCACCGAGCCGTTGCGCACATAGGTACGTCCGCGCGGCAGGCGGTTCTCGTAGTCACTATAGGCCTCCAGGTTGTCGCACCAGGCTTTGGCCCAGAAGCTGCGCGCAATCGTGCGGCCCTGGATCGTGACGGGCTGGCAGAGGTGACCCTGATTGCTCAACTGTTTGGTTTTTCGGGCGGCTTGGCGCCGCCGTTCGGCAACCGGGACATAGGGTGCCCAGCCGCCATTCGAATAACGTCCCATGTGGCCTCTTCCAATGCGTTGGTGTCAGTGCGGTCGGTCCGCTCAAATCTCGTCGATGGCTCTCTCCAGGTCGAGCGACACCAGCCGCAACAGGTCGTCGCTGCTCATTTCGGTCAGCAGCGTTTCGGCGCCGCCCTCGACGATCTCGTTCGACAGCCCCAGTTTTGTTTCGATCAGGGCATCGATCTTCTCTTCCACCGTACCACGGCAGATGAATTTGTGCACCAGGACATTCTTCTTCTGCCCGATGCGGTAGGCGCGGTCGGTCGCCTGATTTTCCACCGCCGGGTTCCACCAACGGTCGAAATGAATGACATGCGCGGCGGCAGTGAGGTTGAGACCCGTGCCACCCGCCTTCAGCGAGAGGACGAAGAACGGCGGACCAAACTCACGCTGGAAGGCTTCGACCAGCGACTGGCGCGCCTTCACCGGCGTTCCGCCATGCAGCACCAGGCCTGGTCGGCCAAAGATCTCCCGCAGGAATCCTGCCAGCGGCCCGGTCATCTCCTGGAACTGGGTGAACACCAGGACTTTCTCCTGGCGCGCCGCGATGGCTTCGGCCAATTCACGCAGGCGCGAGAACTTGCCGCTGTCGCCGGGCAAGTAGGCGCCGTCACCGAGCCATTGCGAGGGGTGGTTGCAGATCTGCTTGAAGCGCATCAGGAAGGCGAGCACCACGCCGCGTCGCTGGATGCCGTCGAGTGTTTCGATCTGCTGCACCAGCGTCGCCACCGACTCCTGGTAGAGGGCGGCCTGCACCTGGGTCAGCGGGCAATAGGCCTTGAGTTCGGTCTTGTCGGGCAGATCAGCGATGATCTGCCGGTCGCTCTTCAGACGTCGCAGGATGTAGGGCTGCACAAGCTTGCGCAGTGGCGCGTAACCGGCCTGCTCGTCTTCTGCGAGGCGGCGCGCGAATCGGCTGAACGCCTGCGCTGAGCCGAGCAGTCCCGGACAGATGAAATCGAACAGCGACCACAGGTCACCGAGCCGGTTCTCCACCGGCGTGCCGGTGAGCGCCAGGCGCACGCGGCTGGGCAGCCGTTTGACCGCCCGGGTCTGCCGCGTGCCCGGATTCTTGATCGCCTGTGCCTCGTCGAGCACGACCAGCGACCAGCAGACTTCGGCCATCCAGTTGGTGCGTGCCAGCGTCCCGTAGCTGGTGATGACCAGGTCGACGCCACCTTCGCCGCCGAACTGCGCGGCGGATAGTGTCGCCAGTGCGCCGGCGGGCAACGCTGAAGCGTGCGCGATGAGCGTCCGCAGGGTCGGCGCAAAGCGTTCGATCTCGGCTTGCCAGTTGGCGATCAGCGAAGCGGGCAGCACCAGCAGATGCGGTCCCGGATCGCCTTCGCGCTTCAGGAGCAGCAGCAGGCCGAGCACCTGCACCGTCTTGCCAAGCCCCATGTCATCCGCCAGACAGCCGCCGAGCCCGAGGCGATTGAGCCACCACAGCCAATGCACGCCAGCCTGCTGGTAGGGACGCAATTGCGCCTTCAGCTCGGGGCCGGGGTCAGCCCCCGCTTGTGTGCCGCGCAGCCCCTCCAGAACGCCCCTCATCCATTCGCCGGGGATCACTTTCGACCACTCGGCGGTGCCCGCGGGCAAGTCGTCCGCCGCGTCACCGTCGAGGGTGGCGCCAGCCAGCAAGCGCATGCCCTGGAGGAAGGAAATGCCCTCGCCCGCCGATCGCCGCACCTCCTGCCAGTGTTCGAGCACCGACTGCAACTTCTCGCGATCGACTTCCACCCAGCGGCCCTTCAGGCGCATCAGCCCTTCACCGGGGGCCAGCACCTGCTGCCATTCCTCGTCCGAGAGGGCTTCGCCGTCGAGCGTCAGATCGACCCGGAAGTCCATCATCGCAGCGAGGCCCAGCCCGGCGACCTGGTGACCCAGACGGATGTCGATCTGCGGGCGCGGCGGCAGGCGCGGCCGCCACCAGTCCGGGATGCGCACCACCACGCCGCTGGCCTCGAAGGCCGGAACATCCTGCAGGAAGCGGTAAGCTTCGGCCGGAGTCCAGGCCAGCGGATGAAAAATGGCGCCCGAATCGACCAGCGACTTGAGCCATGGGCTGTGCTCGGCAGCCTTCTGGATCGGCAGCAGCAACCCGAGCAGGGCGTTGCGCTCGCCGGCGCCGGCGTATTCCTGCAGCGCACCAGCGAGCGGCCGATGCTGCACTGTGGCCTGCCGGGACAAGCGCGCGGCATAGGTGGCGAGGAAAGCGAACGGTGCGCGCTCGTCATTCTTGTTCTCGGCCAGATGAAAACACACCCGGCCCACCAGGTTCCAGCTCGGGTGCGCCTCCTTCAACCAGGTGTGCGGACTGCCACCGGCAGCGGCAATTTTTTCCCGCGCGACGGTTCGCAGATCCGCCCATAGCACTTCCAGCCGCTCGAGATCAAGGTATTCGGCGCCGGTGAGCGGTGGCGCCGCCGCTGCCAGGCGCGCCAGATCGTCGCGAGGGGCGGGCAACTCGGCTCTCGCCCACTGGCTCTCGAGGTCGGGAATCGCACATAGCCGTGCCATGAAGAAATGGGCCAGGCCGCGCCCGTAGGCGAGCGAAGGGGGTAAGGAACTGGCGAGTTCGATCGCCCCCAGATCGAGCAGACCGGCCGCACCACCCGCTGCGAAGCTTTTGCGGATACGCCGGGCGACGGCGGCATCCGGCAGGTCGAACTCGCACGCTACGGTCTCGAGATAGAAATGGCCGTCCGGCGATACCGCCAGTTCAAGAGCCATTCCCGTCATGGCATGCGGCGACCCAGGCAATCCAGAATCCCGCACGCTGATATCCCCTCAACGGCAGCTCGGCAAGTCAAGTCGATTTCCATGGCGCCAAGCTTAACACCGATCCCCTCCCGCCACCGTTGGGGTGCATGCCTCACCCCAACCGACCAGCCGCCGGGACTCCGACATCGGGCTGGCGAATCTGGGTGAACCCAGCCGATGTTTCACATATCTAGAAAACATCTCTTTTAATCAATTACTTAGATGCAAAAAAATATCGAGTGGCACTACAAGCCGATAATTGCAGATTCAGATGGTCAGTTTTCTGGTCCCTCCTGGTGCAGCGGTGATACCCAGCGCGCGATAAATGGCCATGAGATCGGGTTCGGCAACGGTGGCCTTTCGCACATGCAGGGAGCGGCCGTCACGCTGATTGAAGGTCGCGGTCACCCGGCGCTGCACCGAGAGGGTGTCGCGCAGGGTCGCCCAACTGTCGCAGAGAAACCGGGAGAAACCGGAGAAACCGGGGACAGAGAAACCGGGGATAGACCACGATTTCCGAAGTCGATATGCCGGCAATGCACTCATTTCGCATGGCAATCGGTTATGCCGTTGGGTGGTTACGTTGCATCGGCCGAGCAATGTGGATATGCCTGTCGGGCGGGCTAACCCGACCTCCTAACGAACGGATTCCTCACGGTCAAGCAATTCTCGAAAACTTGACCGTTCTGCATGTCCTCCGAATAAAGCGTGTCACATCCGGCGGCAAGCGCGGCAGAAATCACCAAGGCATCCCAGTAGGAAACCTGATAGGTCGCCTCGACCGCCATGGCTTGCGCGACGACTTGCACATCCAGGGATACGACAGTGCAAGCGTGCAGCAGATTGTGAGCAATCTTGTGGCGAGTAGCCAGATCAAGGCGCATCTTGATTCGAGCCACGTTCAGGAACTCGTTGATAACCTGGGTGCTCAGCACCGGGGTCGCGCTAACGATGGCCTCGGCCACCGAAGACTTCAGAGGATCGTTGGCGTAGGCGTAAACGACGATATTGGTGTCAACGAATACCGCGGTCATACAACTCCTCGCGTCGCCAGGTAAAGCCGCCTTCGCAGCGCGAGCGCACCGCATGCATCAGCTCGACATCGATCGCTGCATCTGGCGCAGCGATTCTGGTGGCACCGCGCCTAGCCTTGAGCGCCTCGGCAAAGCCAATTACCTCCGCGAGTTCATTTTCGGGAAGCACCTTGGCAATCTCTTGCAGTCGTTCCATCAGACCCATGACAGTCTCCTGAGGCTGTGCGGCAATACGGGAGGAACGGGCATCATACCAAGCCCGCGTTAGGGATGACAATGCCAACGATGCGCCAATCCCGCCCGCGAAACCGGGTAGAGTAGAGGACAGGCTTTCGCCTGCCCACCCTCATCAAACCGTTCATGCGATTTTCCCGTACACTGCTGGCGAGTCGGCGGGGGAATTTCACCTCCAGCCGCGCACAGAACGGTGCGTGAACCTCTCGATTCACACTTCTCCCATCAAGCAAACGCACCGGCCATTCTTTTGTCAATGGCAAATGGTTTTGTTGCACTCATCCGCTTCCTGAGCTACACGAGCTTGCGCAGCGGCGCGTAACCGGCGTGCTCGTCCTCTGCGAGGCGGCGCGCGAATCGGCTGAACGCCTGCGCTGAGCCGAGCAGTCCCGGACAGATCAAATCGAACAGCGACCACAGGTCACCGAGCCGATTCTCCACGGGCGTGCCGGTGAGCGCCAGGCGCACACGGCTGGGCAGCCGTTTGACCGCCCGGGTCTGCCGCGTGCCCGGATTCTTGATTGCCTGCGCCTCGCGATCGACTTCCACCCAGCGGCCCTTCAGGCGCATCAGCCCGTCGACGGCCAATCCTCCCAATTTAGCACGAAGGCATAATTCGTCGGAGATCCCTTTGTCCGCCTAGTCCATATAGCATAGCGTCTCTCCAACAAGCTGATAAGAAGAGAGAAATGATGCCATCACTGACCCTGAAGTATTCAAATGTAATTAATGCACTCGCCCGCTATCTGTCCTCCCAGGAGCTAATGGAGAAATCCCGTCTCGATCCCCGGCATTTTACCCGCGACCGCATGCTCACCTTCCCCGTGATCCTAAGCTTTCTGCTCTCGGGTGTACAGGGCGCCGTCCAGTCGGAGTGGAATACGTTCTTTGCCGACCTCTGGAATCGGGCGGAGTCGATCCGGAAAGTGAGCGCACAAGCCTTTTCCGCCGCGCGCTACAAGATCAGTTCGCGGGTCTTCGACGAGGTGAACCGGGAGTTGATCGCCCTCGTGGAGAAGGAGATTTCGATTCCTCGATGGCAGGGGCTGCGGGTGGTTGCCGGCGATGGCACGACGGTTCAGCTGACGATGCTGAAGAAGGGGATACGTTCGATCGTCAGTGGCGTGGCGTTTGGCCTTTACTTGCCGGGAATCGAACGGTTTCTCAGCGTCCCGTTGCAGATGGGCAGTGGTAACGGATGACAGAGGCTCTTCGAATCGATTGAGGAGCTGTGCCCGCAGGATCTGCTGCTCCCTGACCGGGGCTTTCCTGCCGGTGGCTGCCTGCCGTCCTCATCGCGCTCGTCGTTCCTGTTCTCGGCCAGATGAAAACACACCCGGCCCACCAGGTTCCAGCTCGGGTGCGCCTCCTTCAACCAGGTGTGCGGACTGCCACCGGCAGCGGCAATTTTTTTCCCGCGCGACGGTTCGCAGATCCGCCCATAGCACTTCCAGTTGCTCGAGATCAAGGTATTCGGCGCCGGTGAGCGGTGGCGCCGCCGCTGCCAGGCGCGCCAGATCGTCGCGAGGGGCGGGCAACTCGGCTCTCGCCCACTGGCTCTCGAGGTCGGGAATCGCACATAGCCGTGCCATGAAGAAATGGGCCAGGCCGCGCCCGTAGGCGAGCGAAGGGGGTAAGGAACTGGCGAGTTCGATCGCCCCCAGATCGAGCAGACCGGCCGCACTACCCGCTGCGAAGCTTTTGCGGATACGCCGGGCGACGGCGGCATCCGGCAGGTCGAACTCGCACGCTACGGTCTCGAGATAGAAATGGCCGTCCGGCGATACCGCCAGTTCAAGAGCCATTCCCGTCATGGCATGCGGCGACCCAGGCAATCCAGAATCCCGCACGCTGATATCCCCTCAACGGCAGCTCGGCAAGTCAAGTCGATTTCCATGGCGCCAAGCTTAACACCGATCCCCTCCCGTCACCGTTGGGGTGCATGCCTCACCCCAACCGACCAGCCGCCGGGACTCCGACATCGGGCGGGTATTCGCTGGCGAACCTGGCTGTGTCTTGACCGCCCTGGGCCGCACTGTAACGCATGGTAGGGGCGCAGCACGCTGCGCCCCTGCTGCTGGACGAAGCGCAGTCCAGGGTCCGCCGCCGTCTGCTGCGCGCGCTGACCAGACGCCTGATCCTTACCAGCCGAAATGCCCTCGATGCGTGGTGCCCGTCACGGGCGCTGCCGCCCGAGGAGACACCGGGTCCCACGATCGGCTATCCGTAGCGCCCTTCGATGTAGTCCGCGGTTTCTTTGTGGGCAGGTGTGACGAACAACACGTCGGTCCTTGAATGTTCGACTACCTTGCCCATCAGCATGAACACGCACTCCTCGCTGGCGCGCCGCGCCTGCGCCATGTTGTGGGTGACGATGAGGATCGTATATTCGCCACGCAGATCCCAGAGCAGTTCCTCGACCGCTTCGGTCCCCTTGGGATCGAGCGCCGAGCACGGTTCGTCCATCAGCAGAACCTTCGGTTTCACCGGCAGCAAGCGGGCGATGCACAGCTTCTGCTGTTCTTCGAGCGAAAGTTCGGTGGCCTTGCGCTTCAGGCGGTCCTTGACCTTGTCCCAGAGCAGCACCTGGCGCAGCGATTTTTCGACGATCTCGTCGGGCGTCCCCTGCTCCACCTCGCCACCGCCCTCGGCGTGCAGCCGGTGACTGAACAGAATGTTGTCACGGATCGAGATGGGAAGCGGATTCGGGCGCTGAAAAACCATCCCGACCTGCTTGCGCACCTGCACGAGTTCGACCCCAGGGTCGTAGATGTTTTCGTTCATGACCCGGATGCTACCCTCGATGCGCACGTAGCCCAGCCGTTCGTTGATCCGGTTCACGCTGCGCAGGAAGGTGCTCTTGCCGCATCCCGAAGGCCCGATCATCGCGGTGATGATCCCCTGGCGAATACGCAGATCAACATCGAAGAGGGCCTGAAAAGTCCCGTACCAGAGGTTGAGTCGCTGGCTGTCGATCGCATACTGCGGAGTCGGCTGCAGGAGCGCAGCCGTCTGTTCGATGTTCATCCTGGATCCTATCCTTCGTTGACAATGCCGGGATCGCCGGCTATTCGACGCCTGTTGTGGGCCACTTCCGACGTAGGGCGTCCGACGGTTAGCCGAACCTGCCCTCGACATAGTCGCGCGTGCGCTGGTCCTTGACTTCGCCGGTGAAGAGGTCTTCGGTCACCCCGATCTCGACGCACTCGCCGCCAAGGAAGAATGCCGTCCGGTCGGCCAGCCGCCGCGCCTGCTGCACGAGGTTGGTCACCAGGATGATCGTCACTTCCTTGCGCAACTCCTTGAGCACTTCTTCGATGCGCATCGTCGTCACCGGGTCGACGGCAATCGAAAACTCGTCGAGCATCAGCAGGTCGGGGTCCTGCGACAGCGCACGGGCGATCGTCAGGCGCTGTTGCTGGCCGCCCGAGAGCAGGCTGCCGAGCGCGTGCAGGCGGTCCTTGACTTCATCCCAGAGCGCGGCGCGCGTCAGACAACGCTGGACGATGACGTCGAGTTCGGCACTTTCCTTGATCCCGCGCAGGCGCGGCGACAAGGCGACGTTCTCGTACACCGTCATCGGCAGACCGACGGGTAGCGGAAAGACGACCCCAATGCGACTTCGCAGCGCATAGTCGTTGTTCAGGCGGCGCGTGTCGCGACCGTTGAAACGGATCTCGCCATCCACCCGCATGCCACTGGTGAACACGTCCATGCGGTTGATCGCCTTGAGAAACGAGGTCTTGCCGGCGTTGGCAGGGCCGATGATGCCGAAGATCTCGTGTTCCCGAATGGACAGGCTGACGTCGCGCAGCGCCACGGCACTGCCGTAGCGGATCGTCAGACTGCTCACTTCGAGCTTGTTCGGAAGCGCGGCGACCGCCGCCGTGGTCGCACCGGCTACCGGTGCAGGAGTGGCCACAAGCCCTACCATTTCTTTTTCCCTCTCAGCCACATGCGGAAGGCGATCGAGACACTGTTCATGGTCAACACGAGAGCGATCAGGACCAGCGCGACGCCAAAGGGGACCTCCTCGGAGATCCCCGGCACCTGCGTTGCAGCCACGAAGAGGTGCAGGGACAGCGCCATGGTCTGGTCAAAGACACTTTGCGGCAGGAATGGCGTGAAGAATACCGCGCCGGTGAACATGATGGGTGCCGTCTCCCCGGCGGTGCGCGAGACTTCGAGAATAACGCCGGTCAGGATGCCGGTGATCGAGTTCGGAAGAACGACGCGGCGGATCGTTTGCCAGCGCGTCGCGCCCATGTTCCAGCACGCCTCGCGAAAGGCCTGCGGTACCGCCTGCAGCGATTCGCGGGTGGCGACGATGACCACCGGCATGGTCATCACCGCCAGCGTCAGGCTGGCAGCGAGGATGCTGGTGCCGAACTTGAAGAAGAGGACGAAGGCACCCAGGCCGAACAGGGCATGAACGATCGAGGGAACGCCGGCGAGATTGATGATCGCCAGATTGATCACCCGCGTGAACCAGTTGTCGCCGGCATACTCGCTGAGATAGATCGCCGCGAAGACGCCAATCGGCACCGACAGCAGCAAGGCGACGGTGACCAGCCAGACGGTGCCCAGCAGCGCCGGGAATACTCCGCCGCTGCGCATGCCGTCGGTCGGCGCGGTAAACAGGAACTCCCAGGAAATCGCGCTCCCCCCCTTCACCACCAGGGTACCGAGGATCAGCAGCACCGGCGTGATCAGGAGCAGGGTCATGAGCCCGAAGAGCAGGCGGTAGCGTTGCTGCACGCGTGCGTTGCGCTGATTCAGGTCGCTGGCCTGAAATAGCGCGGGATTGGCGGTGTTCATTGTGCTTAGCCCTTGCGGATGCCGCGCACGATCAGATCGGCGCTGAGGTTGATGATGAAGGTCACCAGGAAGAGGAAGATGCCGATGGTGAACAGCACCTGGTAGTGCTCGCCGCCGACGACCGCTTCGCCGAGTTCGGCGGCGATCGTCGCGGTGAGCGCACGCACCGAGTCGAAGAGGCTGTCCGGGATGTTCACCGCGTGACCGGTGGCCATCAGCACCGCCATGGTTTCCCCGAAGCCACGACCGACACCGAGCAGGACGCCGCCGAGCAGACCGTTCTTCGCTGCCGGCAGCACCACCTTGTAGATCACCTGCCAGCGGGTCGCGCCCATGGCCTCGGCCGCCTCGCGGTAGCGGTCGGGGACCGCCTTGAGAGCGTCTTCGGCGATCGAGGTCATGATCGGCGCGGCCATCAGGCCAAGGATGATGCCGGCGTTGAGGACGCAGAGGCCGACCGGAATGTCGAACCACTTGATCAGCAGCGGGTTCATGATCACCAGGCCGATGAATCCCCAGACGACAGAGGGAATTGCCGCCAGCAGTTCGACCAGCACCTTGAGTGCCTCGCGCGTCTTGCCGCTGGCGAATTCGGCGATGTAGATGGCGGCTCCGAGCGAGAACGGCACCGAGACCAGCATCGCCAGCCCGGTGACGCTCGCCGTTCCGGCCATCAGCGCAAGGATGCCGTACTCGGGGTCCTCGGCATCGCTCGGTGACCAGTAGGGGGTGAGGAAGAACTCGCGAAAATCCATCTTCTCGAAAACGAATCCGATTCCCTCCTTGGTGACGAAGAAGAAGATCCCGAGAACGAAGAGGATGGCCGAGATGCCGCAGATGAAAACGACGCAGGCAATGATCTTGTCGATGTACCAGTCGAGGTTGCGGCGGTCGAAATCATCGCCGAGGCGATTGTCGGTGGCGCTGTTGTCGAGCGCCTGTATGTTGCTTGCCATTTCAGTCGCTCTCCTGACCGCGCAGGGTGTTCATCAGCTGGCTGACCAGCACGGCGATCTCGCGGCTGAGGAGCCGCAGGTCCGCCTGCCCGCCGGCAGGCTGCCTGGTTGGCCACTCGAGCGCCACCGTATGAAAGGGGATCTGCTCGACGTAAGCGCTGACCGGCCCCTGCAGGCTGACAATGATCTGATACGCGGCGAGTTCCTGGTGATGGCTGGAGAGAGCCTGCGGCCGGTGGTGGTCGAGGTCGACCCCGAGTGCCTGCAGCAGAGCGATCGACTGGGGGTCCGTCACACCGGCGATCCGGCCGCGACTGTGATATTCGCCAGCGTCCGGAAAGTTCTTGCGCGCAATCGCCTCGGCGAGCGGGCCGAGCAGGCTGTTGTCGTCGTCGAGGAACAAGATGCGATGGAACTTCGGCCCCCTGCCCTCGCCAGTGACCGCGAACACCGCGTCCTCGCAGATGTTCTTTGCCTGGTCGGAAACCCTCTCCAGCGAATTGAACACGGTCAGGTAAGCAAACAGATCCTTGATGTTGAAGCGCTCACCTTCTCCGAGCAGTTCGCCGAAAGCCAGGTCGAAGGTTCGTTCGACCTGATCAGCGATACCCATCGTTGCCTTCGCCTTCTCGGCATTGCCCTCGACGAAAGCGTCGACGGCCTGCTTCAGCATCTGCCGAGAATCGCTTGCCATCAGTTCGATCTCGCGTGCCATCAGACCCTTCGGGCAGGCCAGTCGCACCGCCTCGCGGCAGATCGTGACGGCGTAGTCACCGACGCGCTCGAGCGCGACGTTGGTGTGGATGACCGCCGACATCAGACGAAGGTGTCCGCCGCTCGGCAGGTGTACCCCGATGAACGCATTGCACATCCGGTCCAGCTCGTTACTGGCGGCATTGACCCGGTTGTCGGCCAGAATCGTGGCGTAGGCCAAGGGGTCATCGTCGGCCAGCAGAGCGTGCACGGCGTCGCCGAGTGCCTTCTCGACGAGTCCGGCAAGGAGCGCTACCTGCTGCCTGATCTTGAATAGATCCTTCTCGATACGTTCTTCGTAATGACTCATCGCTGGCTGCTTCCTCAAGCATTGGAACATGGGCTGGGGCAAGGGCACCGGTGGTGTACTGGTGCCCTGTGAGAGACGCTTACTTGCAACTGACCTTCTTCATCGGCGCGTAGCCTTCCTTCTCGATGATGCACTGGCCGGTGTTGCTCTTGATCCAGTCCAGATACTTCTTGACCTCGCCGGCCGGCTCACCGTTGGTATACATGAACAGCGGCCGGGCGATCGGATAGGTACCGTCGAAAGCCGTCTGCTCGGTCGGCTTGACACAGGGCTTGCCGGCTGTCGGGGCAACGCAGAGCGCCTTCATGTGGTCGGTGACGTAGGCCAGCCCGCTGTAGCCGATCGCGCAGGGAGTTTTCTCGACGAGGTCGGCGACATCCTTGGACCCGTGCATGTCGAGCGTCCCCTGGCGGAACTTGCCTTTTTCGCCGAGCACTGCTTCCTTGAAATAGGCGTAGGTGCCGGAATTGTTCTGCCGGCTGACGACGACGATCTCACCCTTGCAACCGGGAATGGTGATGCCGAGATCGCTCCACTTGCTGGCGCCACCGTCCCGGCCGTAGATCTTCGCCAGGTCGGAGATGCTGATCGAGTCGCCTGGGAAGTTCTTGTGCACGAAGATCGCGAGCGCGTCGTAACCGATGATGTGCTCGACCGGTTGCCGGCCCTTGGCCTGCGCCTCCTTGATTTCCTTCTCCGACATCTTGCGGCTGGAGTTGGCGATGTCGACCGTACCGTTGATCATCGCCGCAATGCCGGTGCCGGAGCCGCCGCCGGATACCGCGACCGCCACCTTGGGGTTGACCTTGCCGTACTGTTCGGCCAGCGACTGGGCCGCATTGACCAGGGTGTCCGAGCCCTTGTTCTGGATCTCGGTTCTGGCGGATGCGCCGGCGGCCGCCAGCGCACCGACCATGAGTACAGCCAGCTTGCGCAACATTGAGCGAGAGGTCATGAGATTCTCCAAGTGATTTCAGTTTGGTGGTTGTCGTAGGTCATTGGTCGCCTGCCGATGACACGATGGGGCATCATAGAAAACTCTTGGATGCCTGAAAATTCGGGCTGCACCGTACGGGATACCGCTAGCGGCTTGGGTATGGGACGAGCTCATCGGCCGCTCTATCGGTCAGCGCTTGGCACGAAAATAAGGGAAACCCGTACGTGATTCTGGCAATACCCAAACCACCCGGGCACGGGCACAATGAGGGTCCGATCTACCTGAGGCAACCCCATATGCCGAAGTTGGCAAGCCGGCAACTCGGTTGGCGCGACACATGGCTGCTCGTTGCCGGCTATGTCGCGCTCGACTGGGTGAGTCATATCCATCCCCTGCACGGCCTCGATGTCACCCCATGGAGTCCGGCGCCGGCGCTTGGCCTGCTTTTTCTCATGCGCTACGGCGGCAGGGCCGTGTTACCGCTGGCGCTGGCGATTCTCGCCGCCGATGCCTGGGCGCGCGACCTGCCCATGCCCTGGCTCCTGGCCTGCGGCCTTGCATTGCTGCTCAGCGCCGGCTATTGGCTGATCGCGTCGATTCTGCGGCGGCGGCTGGGCAGCAAGGGGATGTTTGCCGATCGGCGCGGCCTGATCGACTGGGTAACGATAACGGTCATTGGCATTCTGTTCAACAGCCTGCTGTTCATTGCTGCTCTGGCCCTGACCGGTTTCCTGCCGCCGGCAACAGTTGTCGAAGCTTTCCTGCACTACTGGCTGGGCGACGTCGTCGGCATCCTGGTTTCGATGCCGCTCCTTTCGATGCTGCTCGACACGCGCGCGCGGACCCGCTTGCGCCGGCTGCTGCTGGGGCGGGAATCGTTGAGCCTGGTGAGCACCGGCAGCGTCCTGGCGCTGGTCTTCGTTGCCGGCAAGATGACCGAGTTCAAGTACTTTTCGGTGCTTTTTCTGCCGATCGCCTGGGCAGCCGCCAGGCAAGGCCTGGCGGGCGCCGTGCTGACCATCGGACTGACCCAGCTAGGAGTCATCGTCGCCAGCCGCCTGCTTGGTCTTTCCGCCCCCACCCTGCTTGAGCTTGAAGTGCTGGTTCTGGTCCTCGCGCTGTCGGGATTTTTCATTGGCGTCGTGGTTGACGAAAAACAGCGGCTGACCGCTGAACTGCAGCAGACGCTGCGCCTCGCCGCTGCTGGCGAAATGGCCGGCGCACTGTCACACGAACTGCATCAGCCGTTGACGGCCCTGCTGGCATACACCCGGGCGTGCCAGCAGTTGCTCGCCCAGGGCGAAAGCGGCGAGCGCTTACGCGAGGTGATCGACCGCATCGTCGCCGAATCGCAGCGTGCGGCCGATGTGGTCAGTCGCCTGCGCGACTTCTTTCGTACCGGCACGACGCGACTCGAGCGAATCTGGCTGCGTGCGATCCTGTCCTCGGTGGCGGTGCGTTTCTCCGAGCAGGCAAAGCTGCAGGAGATCGAACTGGTGCTCCACCCGGCACCCCCTTGTGCCTTATGGGTCGATCGGCTGCAGTTCGAAGTGGTCTTGCGCAACCTGCTTGCCAATGCTTTCGAGGCCGCTGCCGAACGCCCCCAGGGGGAGCGTCAGGTACGCGTTTCGGCCTATCAGGAAGGTTCCGGACGCGTCTGTGTCATGGTCGAAGACAGCGGTCCCGGCGTCTCCGAGGAAATGGTTGAGCATTTGTTCGAAGCGTTTCATTCATCAAAGGCCAGCGGTCTTGGCCTTGGCCTCGCCATCAGCCGGGCGATCATCGAGGCGCACGGCGGCAACCTGTGGGCAGAGGTGGCCGATCACGGCGTGTTCAAACTGGTTCTTCCCCTGGAGGAGAAAGCTGCTGATGGGAACTAGCCTGAATACTGTCTTCATCGTCGAGGACGATCAGTCGGTACGCGATGCGCTGGGACTTCTTCTCGGTCTGCAGGGTTTTTCGGTCGTGCTGTTTGCCGACGCGGAGGGCTTCCTCGCCGCCCGACGAAGCGACTGGTCCGGTTGTCTGCTGATCGACATCCGCATGCCGGGGATGGATGGACTGACGCTGCAGAAGCGTCTCCTGGAAAGTGGGTGCTCGCTGCCGGTGATCGTGATGACCGGCCACGGGGACGTCGAATCGGCGCGGCAGGCGTTTCGCACGCAGGCAGTCGACTTCCTCGAAAAGCCGATCGACCACGACAAACTCCTGCGGGCGATCGACGAGGCTTTCAGCCGTCAGAGCGCGTCGCAGGAACACCGCGATCGGCAGACTGAAACCACGCGCCTGCTGGCGACCTTGACCCCCCGCGAACGGGAAGTGATGGACAAAGTCGTTGCTGGCCGGCACAACCGCGACATTGCGCGCGCACTCGACATCAGCCCGCGGACCGTCGAGGTTCACAAGGCGAGACTGCTGGCCAAGTTGCGCGTCAACAGCATCGCCGATCTCGTTCGACTGAGTCTGCAGAATCGGGACAGCGGCCAAGTCTGACTGCCTCGGGCGTGCCTGGTGGTCGTTAATCATGCGATGGTTTCCATCAAGGCTGATTTCAGGCTTCAGCCTGCCTTATCATTGAGTACTCAGGTCGCAGGCTCCGGAAGTCTCCTGCAAGCCACCCGATCCACCTTCTGCCCCCCTCGAACGGAGACCGAATCCGATGTCAGACCTCTCGCTGGCCCTGGCCTGCATCCTCCAGTCCGTCCTGCGCCCCGGCGATTTCCATGCCACCGGCCGAATCGACATTTTCACGCCGCAGCTCGAAGTGACGGGCGTCGGGCCGGTTGCGCTACCGCTCCTGCCGGCGCAGGCCGAGCAACTGGTCGCCGTTGCCGAGCACGCCCCCTACGGACGCGGTGCCGACACCCTGATCGACACCCGTGTCCGGCGGACCTGGCAGATTGGCGCCGATCGCGTGCGCATCGGCGGCCGCCACTGGGCGCAGAGCCTGGCGACGATCGTTGCCCGCAGCGCCAGCGGTCTCGGCGTGTCGGAGCCCGTCGCGGCAGAGCTGTACAAGATGCTGATCTACGATGCCGGCAGTTTTTTCGTCAGGCATCGCGACACGGAGAAGGCGCCTGGGATGTTTGCCACCCTGGTCCTTGTCCTGCCGTCGCTGCACACTGGCGGCGAGCTGCTCATTCGCCATCGGGACCGCGAGGTGTGCCTCGACCTCGCCTGCGAAGACGCTTCGGAGGTCGCTTTCGCCGCTTTCTACGCCGACTGCTGGCACGAAGTGCGGCCGATCAGCTCCGGCTACCGTCTGGTGCTGATCTACAACCTGATCCGCCAGGGGCCGGGGAAGCTGCCCGAACCGCCTGCTTACGACGCCGAGGAAGATCGGGTGACCGACTTGCTCGGCCGCTGGGCCAGCGAACTCGCTGCGACAATGCCCGACACGCCCCGCGACTGCCCCGACAAGCTGATCTATCCCCTGGAGCATGCCTATACCCCGGCGGAGATCGGTTTTTCATCGCTGAAGAACGCTGACGCAGCCGTCGCGACGGTGCTCGTCGCTGCTGCCCGGCGAGCGAATTGCGAACTCCATCTCGCCCGCCTGACGATCGAGGAGAGCGGTAGCGCCGAATACTCGTATTCGGGCTCGCGGCGTGGCCGTTATTCGGAACCGGACGACGACGACTTCGAGATCGGCGAGATCGACGATCGCTCGCTGACGCTCTCGGAATGGCAGACGCCCGACGGCAGCCGGCCGGAACTCGCCGACCTGCCGTTCAGCGAAGAGGAACTCTGCCCACCCGACGCGCTCGACGACGAAGAGCCCGATGATCAACAGTTCTTCGAAGCCACGGGGAACGCCGGCGCGAGCTTCGAACGCACTTATCACCGCGCTGCCCTCGTCGTGTGGCCGCATGTTGGGAAACTCGGGGTCATCGCCGCCGCGGGTTGCGCAGTGTTCCTGCCCTACCTGGCAGGACTGGCCCGGCGCTGGGCCGAGAGCGGCGACGATCCGGCGGCGATCGAGTGGCAACAGGCCCACCACCTCGCCCGCCTGGTGATCGAAAACGCTGTCAACTGGCCTATCCCGAGCTGGCCATCGACCAGCAGCACCGGCAGGTCGGCCACCCTGCTGGCCACCTTGAACCGCTTGCAGGACACCGAAAACATCGCCTTGTTGTTGGCCAGCTTGACCGCCCAAGGCTATTACGACAGCCTCGACAACGAGGCCCTGGCCAATGCCGCGGACTTACTGCCGCGCGCGCAGGCGGCCGAGCTGATCGAGCGCATCATCGCCAGGAACGCGCCCAATCAGCCGAGCGCTTGCGCGGAACTGCTCGAGCGGATCGCTGCGCAATTTTCGGCAGGTCCGACGGCCGGTCGCTGCGACAGGCTGCTGGAACCCGCGGCGACGGCGCTGCTCGCGGCCTTGCCGGGCGACCCGGCGCTGCCACGTAAACCGGAAACCTGGTCACGACCTTTCGCGGTGACCCCGGCGCTGGTCGTCGATCTGCTGACCGCACTGCGGCATCTCGGCGCACTTGCGCTGGCCGAGCGCGCCGTCGACCACCTGCTGGCGTGGCCCGACACCTTCGCGATCGATGCTATCCTCGTTCCCGCCGCCCTGCGGCTGGTTGAACAGGGTGGCGATGCGCCCGACTGGCCGCCGACCCGGCGTCTCGCTGCTGCCTGCCTTAACCACCTTGACCAGCGTATCGCCGAGCCGCTGGCAGCGCCGACGGATTTCTCCCGTCCGAGCCGGATCGCCTGCCAGTGCAACCCTTGTGCCGAACTCTCCGCTTTCCTCGCCGACCCGGTGCGCAAGGTCTGGACATTCAAGGCCGCTGAAGTTCACCGCAGCCATGTCGAGAGTTCGATTCGCAACCATGACTGCGACCTGAATCTGGAAACCGACCGCCGCGGCCGCCCCTATGCGCTGGTGTGTACGAAGAACCAGGCCAGCTACCTGCGGCGGGTAGCGCAGCGCAAGAAGGATCTCGAGGACCAGGCCCGCCTGACGATGGAGCACGCAGCCTGAGAAGAGCGGGCGTAGGGCGGAACCGGCATGGGTTTCCATAGAATTCATCCTGTCAGGCAGCGCAAGTTTCGACAAACTGATCTGGCCTTGCGCACAGGCAGAAGGACCTGCTGGTGCTGGTTGCCGACAAGAACATGCAGTTTGCTCTGCAGGGTGCCCTGGGCTGTGCCACCGCGGGTTCAAGTTCGATGCCCAACGGTAAGCCGCTGCAGCCGAAGGAGGCTATGGAAGCCGTTTGCCGCGTGCGAAAGGGGCCTCGGTCTTCGGCCATCTAAGAGAGAGGGCATCACGAGACGCTTCAGTCTTCAACACTGCACCGACCAGGCGTTCCAGCGATTGCGAGCCCAGCTCCCTGGCTGGTTCGCGCAATGAGTTCAAGACGTCGTGGCTATTCGAATGGGAAAGTCTGCCTGATGGTCGACGAGGGAGCCCGAACAGGCTACGCAAGGCCAGCTTCGACGCATGCTCTGGCGCAGAACCAGAAGCTGCCGCATGCGCGCAGGAATCGAATGGCCGGGCGTCGAACTACCTGGAGTTGCCAGGCGACGGCATGCTGCGGTAACCTGAAGCCGTACCGCTGATCTCGCGCCACAGTTCGCTGATCGGTACGCGATTCCGGGTCGTGAAGTCGACCCACTCAGTGGGCACTGCTGTGCCGGGATGGAAGCGGACTCCCCAGATCGGCTCGAAGGCATCGGTGCGCAGCGAATAGCGGGCATCACCGATCACCGTCGGATCACTGGCGGCATGCGCTGTCCAGCCGGCCGAGAAATAGCTGAAGCGGGCAAAGTCACGGCGCACGCGCTGGTCGGCTCTGGCCTGCGGCGAGAGATCCTTCTCCAGCAGCAGATCGACGTGGCTGCCCTCCTTCCAGAGGGTCATTTCGGCTCCGAGGAGACGCAGACGATCGGTGTACAGCGTCTCGCCCGACTGGTAGACCGATCGCCAGAGTACCGGATTACCCACCGTCGGAAACATCTCGGCGCGCGTTACCGGGTGCCCGCGGGCTGCGGCGATCTGCGCCTGCATGTCCAGCGCGCGCTCACGCTGCCAGGCCGCCAGGCTGACGTAGCCAAGACCGAGCAGCAGGGCCAGCAGCGCCGGACTCCGGGACCGCCGACGCACGGCAAACACCAGTCCAAAGAGGAGGATCAACGTCAGCAAGGGGCCGATGGTGGTGATCCAGTGCCAGGCCACGCGCAACGGTGAGAACGGCCACAGCAGATGCGTCCCGTAGTTGGTGCAGGCGTCGAGCACCCCATGCGATGCATAGCCAAGGGTGCCGGCCACGAGGAGTGCCCGCCAGTCGGGGCGATGGCGCTGCCGCAGCAGCCACGGCGAGGCGGCGATGATGCCGCCAACCGGAATGAAGGCCAGCGCGTGCGTGAAGTGGCGGTGGTACTCGATCGCCAGCAAGGGGTCGGCCGAGCTCCTGATCAGGATGTCGAGGTCAGGCAACACACCGCCGAGGCCGCCGACCAGCCACGCCTGGCGCCCCAGACGCGGGCCAAGGGCAGCCTGCGCAGCCGTCGCACCGAGCAGTGCATGGGTCAGAGGATCCATTCAAACTCCCGCCAATGGTTGAGTGCTCATCGAAGCTGCCGCCGCATGGACTATCCCTGAAAAGGACGGCGCCGTCGCCACGATCGACGGTGATCCAGACCTGGCGCGGGGAGCGACTGGAACCTCGATCCCGAACAACTGCTCTCCGACAAAAAAGAGCGTCCAGGTGGAAGCCCCCTTACAAGTGTAGGTGTTTTTGCGGCTGTGGGTGGACCGCTGGTAGCGAGACAAGATGTCCCCATATCGATGGAAAGAGGTTAGAACGAAGCTTTTTGCCGGAGGTGAATCATGTTTCGCTATCCCGAATTTTCTTCCTGGATGGCCACTGTTTCCAAGCATTTTCCGGGTTTGAGCAAACCGCTTGCGGCGGGCCTGGCGTGGTGGAGCCTGGGCATGATGCTCGCGCGGTCTTGCGCATTGAGTGCGGTGGCCGGCTTGCTGGCACCGCTGCGGGGTCAATCGTTCCACACGGTGCGCGAACGCCTGCGAGACAGGTATCGCGAAGCGAGCGCGAAAGCGGGGACGCACCGGGCCGAGCTCGATGTGACCGGGTGCTGGGCACCGTGGTGGGCCTGGGTGCTTGAAGGCTGGTCCGGCCAGCAAGTGGCGATTGCCCTCGATGCGACGACTCTGGGCCAACGCTTTGTGGCGCTCGTGATCAGTGTGCTCTATCGGGGCTGTGCTGTCCCGGTCGCCTGGAAAATTCTGCCCGCCACCGAGAAGCCTCCGTGGCAGCCCGAATGGCTGGCCTTGTGGAAACACTTCAGCCAAGTTGTGCCGCCCGGCTGGAGCGTGATGGTCCTCGCCGATCGTGACTTGCACGCCAAATGACTTTTCCAGGCGATTCAGGCACTGGGCTGGCACCTGCTGCTGCGCATCAATCAACAGGGCACGTTTCGACCTCGGGGTTGGTATCACGCGGGGTACCCTTGACCCAACGGGTAGCCGCCGTGGGCCGCTCCTTGGCGAGCCAAGGCACGGCCTTCCACGGCAAGGAGGCTCGACTGGAGTGCACGTTGCTGGGCCGCTGGGACGCCGGTCATCAAGAAGCGTGGCGGGTGCTGACCGATCTGTCGCCACAGGCCGCGGAGGTCTGCTGGTATGGGTTGCGGGCATGGATCGAGCCAGGATTCAAACGTCTGAAACGGGGTGGCTGGCCATATGGCCATACACCCGTATGGACGATCACGCGCGCGCAACGGCGGTGGCTCGCGATCGCCTTGGCCACCGGGTGGCTGCTGTCCGTCGGCGGCTAAGCCGAAGCGGCCTTGCCGGTCGCCACCTTGCCGACCGTTCCCGGAGCCGCTCGGCGGCAGAACAACGGTTGGCGTTTGGTTGGGATCTTCCGCCAAGGCTGGAATTTGATGATCGCCGCTTTGCTCGGCCATCAAATGATTCCCGTCGCGCACGCCGTCCCGGAACCTTGGCCAACTCTGCCACAGAACCAATGCTCGATAAAAACCTACACTTGTAAGCATTGCCGGCTCCGGTTGGTGAAAACCGGCAGGTCAGTGCAACCTCATTGAAAGTTGCACATCGCGTTATTCTTCTTCGGATGCCACTACAGGAGGGTACTCATCGCGCCGCAGGCCCTGCACGCCGTTCGTCATGAACAGCCGGAATAACTCGGCAAGCGAGCCGACGTGCAACTTTTCCCGAATACGGCTGCGATGGAATTCGACCGTTTTGACGCTGACGCAGAGTTCCTCGGCGATGGCGCGCGTCTGCCGGCCCTTGAGGATGTGCGCGAGCACCTCGCGCTCGCGGACTGACAGCAGCGCCAGGCGCTCCGCCAGGTCCGGCGGTGAATGCAGGGAGGCAGCCATGCCGTAGCGTTGCTCGGCATCGGCGCGCAGCGCATGGCAGGTTGCCAGCACCAGGCGCTGCCCGTCGTGCGGCTTTTCGATGAAGTCGAATGCGCCCTTTTTCAACGCGCGTACGGCCATCGGGATGTCGCCGTGCCCGGTAAGAAAGACGATCGGGATGCGACATCGCCGCTTGTAAAGCTCGTCCTGCAGGTCGAGACCGCTCATCACCGGCATGCGGATGTCGAGGATCAGACAGCCCGAGCACTCCCGGCTGAAGCGCTTGAGGAAGGCCCGCGCCGACTTGAAAAGCTGCACTTGCAGGCCAGCCGTGCGCAACAGCATTCCCAGCGAGTCGCGTACCGCCTCGTCATCGTCGATCACGAATACCGTCTGTTCGATTGCCGGACTGTCGCTCACTCATCCTCCGCTGCGATCGTGAAGTGGAAAATCGTGCCCCCGCCTGGATTCGGGTCATGCCACAGGTGCCCGCCGTGTGCTTCGACCACCGAGCGGCAGATCGACAGACCGAGCCCGAGCCCTTGTGGTTTTGTGGAGCGAAATGGCGTGTACAGATGCTTGTCGATCGCCGCGGGTATTCCTTCGCCATTATCGCTGATCGATACGGTGATCACGCCCGCGGGCTGCCGCCCGGTCGAGACGGTGAGCCGGCGACGCGCCTGGACAAGCGGCCGCATCGCATCGACCGCATTCTCGAGCAGATTCACCACCACCTGTTCGAGCAGGAAACGATCGGCGAGTATCGGCGGCAGGTCCTCGCCCAGAACGACGTTGACGACGACGCAGTGGTCCTCGATGCGCGCTTCCATCAGCTCTATCGCCTCGCGAACGATGGCGTTCAGTTCGCACAATACCGGCTGGGGGTGTTTGCTGCGAACGAAGTCGCGCATCCGCGTGACAATGTTGCCGGCGCGTATGGCCTGGCCGTGTGACTTCTTGATCGCGTGTACCAGTTCCGCGCGGTCCATTGTTTCGCTGGCCAACAGGCGCAGACAGGCGTCGTTGTAGCTGGCGATCGCCATCAGCGGCTGGTTGATCTCGTGTGCCAGTGCAGAAGTCGCTTCGGTGAGCGCGGAAAGGCGCGACGTACGGTACAGCATGTCCCGGTTCTCGCGCCGCAGAAACTGCGCGTGGCGTCGATCCGAGATGTCGGTGACGACGATCAGGGTCACTGCGCTGGTGTCCTGCCAGGGTATCGGGCCGAATTGCACGAGATACCAGCGACCGCTCGCTGGGTCGCGACGTTCTTCGGAGCTGAAGCCCTGCGAGGGGTACGGCGCGCCGCGGCGATCATGGCCATCGCCAACGGTCAGGTATTGCGGGAGGTCGGCAGCACCCAGCATATTCGGCTCCGCGCCGATCATCTCCGCCAGGCGTCGATTTGCGTACAGGATCCGTCCGCTGTGCGGGTCCACCACATAGACAGCCGCGTGCATTTCGTCGAGAACGCGCACGAAACGCTCGTCGGCGCGATGTAGCGCCAAACGCAGCCGGGTCAGCAGGATGACGAAGACGACGAAGACCCCCACCATCACGAGGCCATCCCAATAGAACAGTTCCGGCCGCGCGTAGCCGTGCGACGAGCTGAAGCTGAACAGCCAGCACAGGCAGGCGGCGGCGGCGATCGAAAGCCCCGCATGGCGTCCTGCTTTCCAGGTGGCGAGAGCAATCGGCAGCAGGTAAAGGCTGCCGAGTCGCAGTTCGTAGCCACTGAAGTAGTCGAGAGCGCCGATCCATGTAGTGAGCAGCAGCGCCAAGGCGAGCCACCTGCCGGTGCCTGCATGCGCGATCCGGGCACCACCCGACAATCCCGGCGGCAGCAAGGTCATCGGGCGATTCACGGCGAGCACCGCGAAATGGTGGGTGTCACTGCTTGAGACCGGTCAGTGCATGGGCAAGTCATTGGCAAGACTGGCGGCAAGATCTAGTGCCAACCCTAGTTAGGACGCTCGTCGGCGATACTTATACTCCAAATCATCACCGTTGGCGATTCCCGGCGCAGCGGTGAGTGGCGGGTCATCCTGCCATTCTTCCCGGATACAGGAGGTGGCAGTGGATCAAATCCTGGTTTTTCTCCAGGCCTTGCTCGATCAGACCGGGGCGGTGCATTTCTCGTTCGGTAACCTGGTGATGGTCATCATCGGTTGTACGATGATCTATCTGGCCATCACCAAGCATTACGAACCGCTGCTGCTGATCGGCATCGGATTCTCGTGCATCGTCGCCAACGTTCCCGGCCCACCAGATGATGTACCGGGTGGACAGGCGATTTCGGCACTGCTCTATGTCGTCAAGGAAGGTGGGCTCTTCCACTACGCCTACCAGGGCGTGGCCTTGCTGATCATTCCGCCGCTGATCTTCCTCGGTGTCGGCGCCATGACCGACTTCGGACCGATGATCGCCAATCCCAAACTGGTCATTCTCGGCGCCGGGGCTCACCTGGGAATCTTCGTTGCCCTGATTCTCGCCAAACTGCTCGGCTTCAGCCTGGCTGAGGCCGGCGCCATCGGTATCATCGGTGGCGCCGACGGCCCGATGGCGATCTTCGTCACCGTCAAGCTGGCGCCACATCTACTTGGCCCGGTCTCGGTGGCCGCCTATTCGTACATGGCGCTGATGCCGATGATCCAGCCGCCGGTGATGCGGCTGCTGACTACCCAGGCCGAACGCCAGATCAGCATGGAACAATCGCGCAAGGTGAGCAAGCTGGAGAAAATCGCCTTCCCGATCGTGATCGCGATCATCGTCAATCTGTTTTTTCCGCCGGTCGCACCGCTGATCACCATGCTGATGCTCGGCAATCTGTTCAAGGAAACCGGGGTCGTCGATCGCCTGGCCAAGACCGCTGCGGGTGGCCTGATGAATGTGATCATCATGATCCTGACTGTGGCCATTGGCTCCACCATGGCGGCGGAAAAGTTCCTGACGCTGCAGACACTGGAAATTGTGGGTCTCGGTTTAATCGCCTTTCTGTTCGGCACCGGTTCTGGCGTGGTGACGGCAAAGATCATGAACCTGTTCATGAAGACCAAGATCAACCCGCTGATCGGCTCGGCCGGAATCGCTTCGGTTCCGATCGCGGCGCGCGTTTCGCACATCGTGGCGTACCAAGAGAACCCGAAAAACCTCCTCATCTACCACGCGATGGGTCCGAACCTCGCCGGCGTCTTCGGCACAGCCATTTCCGGCGGCATCATGCTCGCGCTGATCGGTGTCGGCTAAGCACGCCATGCTGACTCTACCCTTTGCACATTGAGAACTGCGAACATGAGTTCCCTCATTCCCGACACCCTTGAAGGCGCGTTGCTCCTCAGCCTGATCGACTTCTTCCTGAGCTTCGTAGTGATCTCGTTCATCGGCCTGGTACTCTCATGGTTCCCGCTACTCAACCGCGTCGGCACCTGGGTGTCGCACAAGCGCCCGTCCGCCCCCGTACCGACGAAGAAAGTGCCGGCTCAGGCGCCCATTGCCGACCATGAGATTCCGATCGAGGATGTCGTCTCCATCGCTACCGCGATAGCTGCCATGGTCGGAGATCATCGTATTCTGCACATCGAGCCGCACAGCGCTGAGTGGAGCACGGCCGGCCGGGTCGCGCATCATCACTCGCATTTGCCAAAGCACTGATCTCCTTGTCTGGGTGTCTCGGTAGAGGATGCCTTGTCCAAAGGCCTTGAATCCCCATCCGCGCTTGCATGCTTGACCGCGTCATCGTCAGCAGAATTTAGCTGGGGTAACGCTGGAGCACCCGTCGGTACGGATGGCAGCACGATCTGAGCAGGTGCTGGCCGGGGCATCTTCGCAAGGTTTTCCTGAAGATGGCCGACAATTCCCCATGCTGCGGCCAGCATGACGATCAAAAACCAGAACATCATCATGGCATCAGGTATCCTGGCCATTTCCAACAAGTCCATTCAGGATCTCCTCGTTCGCAGTACCGTTGATCGTCGCCATGTTCATTCCCTCCATAGAATTGAAGTCATTCAGCCAGTCGAGCGCGCTCGCGCTCCGTTTATCCCGGCGTTAAAACTTTGTTCCCCGTCAGCAAGCCGAGGGGGCATGCCACTCAGAGACCGGGACACCTGAACGTCGTAATGCCAGGAACGGCCCCCGCGGTCACTGTTCGAGCAACACCGGCAAGAGACCGCGCAGAGCGTTGCCCAGATACAGTCGGGAAGCCCCGCGCAGGTCTTCGAGCCGTAGCACCTGTTCACGCGCGCGCCCCGATTCGAGCAGTTGGCGGCGCAGCACGCCGGGCAGCAGGCCGCAGTGCAGAGGTGGCGTCAGCAGCACCCCGTCGCGCTCGACGAAGACGTTGCTGCGTGCGCCTTCGCAAACCTCGCCGCGCGTGTTGAGAAAGATCGTGTCGAAGACCGCGGGGCATGCCGTCAGCACCGCCAGCGCGCGCTCATAGCGGATGCGCGCCGTGGTCTTGTGGCGCAGCAGGTAGTCGTCGTCGGGCAGCGCTTCAGCCGCCAGGCGTGCTTTCCACTGGCGGCCGGGTTCGTCCATGAAAGGCGACGCGGTGACGCGGCAACTGCCATCATGCGCGAGCGTCAGACGAACGCGAAAGACCCCGCGCGGTCGACCAGCAGCTTCTGCAGCCAGCACCGCGGACACCGTCGGCAGCGCACAGGCGAAACCGAGGCCGCGAGCAGAAGCCTGCAAGCGATCCAGGTGCAGAGGCAGCCAGGAATACTCTCCGTCTTCGAGGCGCAAGGTTTCGAACAACTCGAATCCCGGATCGAAAGCGGTCAAAAAACTCCCTTTCAGCAGACATTCCGCATACTCGGACGCCGGATCCGCATCGGCGACGATGCCGCTACCCACCCCCATGCGCGCCCGCTGGTCGGTTCCCATTTCGATGGTGCGAATGGCGACATTGAAACGGCAGTCGCCAGTCGGCGCCAACCAGCCCAGAGCGCCAGTGTACAGGCCACGTGGTGATTCTTCCAGTTCGGCAATGCGCTGCATGGCGCGTATCTTCGGTGCGCCGGTGATCGACCCGCAGGGAAACAGCGAGCCGAACAGCTCGATCAGGGGCGTTGCCGGCAGGTCTGCAGCCACCGTAGACACCATCTGCCAGAGCGTTGGATAGGCTTCGGCCTCGCACAGGGCTTCGACACGCACCTTGCCCGGCTGCGCCAGTCGTCCCAGGTCATTGCGCAGCAGATCGACGATCATGATGTTCTCTGCGCGCTCCTTCGCCGAGCTGAGCAGCGCCGCCCGCCACTCCTGATCGGCCCGCGGCGTGCCGCCGCGCGGCGCCGTGCCTTTCATCGGACGCGTCACGACGCGGCTGCCCGAGCGTTCGAAAAACAGCTCCGGCGAGAAGGAAAGAATCGCTTCCTGGCCACAGCCGATGTAGCCCCCATAGCGAACAGGCTGCCGCTCGCGCAAGCGCGTATATAGCGCCAGCGGATGACCGTAGATCCGGAAAGTCAGCGGAAAAGTCAGATTGATCTGGTAGCAGTCGCCGTCTGCGATCCAGTGGCCAATCTGCCTGACCTGCTCGGCATGCTTGGCCGCATCGACGCCAGGTGACAGTTCGGCGATTCCGGCCAGCCGTTGATACTCGGGGAGCCCTGCCACTTGTTCGGCAAGAAACGTGTGGACCATCGGCGGGTCAAGCCACTCTGCCTGCTCAAATACCCAGGCCCGGAGCAGGGTCCGCCCCGGTGGTGGCTTGGCCAGGATCGGTTCGAGGCTTGCACCGAGTGCATAATCGGCCGCCAGTGCCACCCAGTTTCCGGCCGCAAGCGTCCTCTCGACCACATCAAAAACCCGTACAGGATCGGCTGCGGTGTCGAGCACGATAGATCGACACCCCTCGCTCAGCAGCAGTGCACTTCCACCGTCACCGTCAAATAAGGCGAAGCAGGCAGGCATCAATCTGCGCTCTGGCAAGGAACACCGCAGCAAGGGCCCGTCCGCCAGGCAATTCCTTACTTGCGCTTTAGGTAATACTCGAAGACCCGGTTCGACTCAGTGCTCGACAGCAGTTCATTACCAGTCTGCCGGGCGAAGGCCTCGAAATCCTTGAGAGAACCCGGATCGGTGGCCAGTACGTGCAGCACTTCTCCTTGAGACATTTCGGACAGAGTCTTCTTGGTACGCAGAATCGGTAACGGGCAATTCAGCCCCTTGACATCTAATTCTCGATCAAAATGCATGGCCCGCCCCCCCAACGAAAGGCGTATTTTACCCGCCATTCCGCTTCTCCTTCGCCTCTTCCAGCTGTAGTTTGCGCAATTCACGCAGACGTGCGTCTACCGCAGACTGTTCGAAAAAAGTGCCGTCGGCAGCCTTTTGCGCAAACTGAAGTTGTTCAACCGCCGGCCCCAGCTGTCCCTGCAGCAGATAGAACTCGGCCTGCGCCCGATGTTGCTGGAGGCGCCTGCCCGCCGCCGAGAAGGTTCTGGCCTGCAGGCCATACAGCTTGTAGTCCGAACTGTAGACCTGCAATTGCGAGTCCAGAAAGCGCTGGCCCTGTTCGTATTGCCCCGCTGCCAGCAGTGCTTCGGCGTAACCATAGACCAGCGCCCTGGACTGCGGATAGCGCTGTAAGGCATCGCGATAGATCGCCAGTGCTCCGGCCAGGTCATTGGCCGCCATCCTGATCTCGGCCGCGAGACCGGCAATCATCGGCGAAGACAGCTTGAGAGCAATCAGCGCCTCGAGTTCCCGCTGCGCGGCAGCCACTTCCTTTGACTTCAACAGCGAGTACACCAGCCCGTAGCGGGTGGCTGCTTCCGAAACATGCTTCTTGTCCCGCAACTGCTTGCCAAACTCGTTGACCGCCTCGCGCGGTGTGCCCATCTGCGCGCGCAACTTGGCGCGCACAAGATGGAAGTCCAGGCTGTCGGCCACCTGCCGATAGGGAGCATCCTGCGCCCGGTTCTGCATGTCGGAGATCCGTTCCAGGGTCAGCGGATGCGAGCGCATATAGACTGGTGCGTTGTTTTCGTATACCCGCCCGGCCTGCTGCAAGCGACCAAAGAAGTCGCCCATGCCGCGCACGTCGTAACCCGCCTGAGTCATCATCTGAAAACCCAGGCGATCAGCTTCTCGTTCATAATCACGACTATAGGCCAGTTGTGCCTGAATCGAGCCAGCCTGTGCCGACGCGATCGCAGCACTGGCGACCTGCGAGTTGGAGCGGGCAGCCAGTACCCCGACGGCCATCGCAATCATGCTGGCGATCGAATTCTGTTTCTCGCGGGCAATCTGCCGGGCCAGGTGATTCTGCATCACATGCGAGATTTCATGTGCGAGCACGCCAGCCAGTTCAGACTCCGATTGCGCCGTCAGCAAGGTGCCGGTGTTCACGCCGATGAAACCGCCGAACATCGCAAATGCATTGACCGTGTTATCGCGAACAAAGAAGAACTGACAATCGCGTGACGGATTCGAACTGGCAGCAACCAGGCGGCTGCCGAGACGATTGAGGTAGTCGGAAAGCTCCGCGTCGTCAACGTAGCTCGGTTCACGCAGGCGGATTTCATTCATGATGCGTTCGCCGATCTTCCGTTCAATCTGCAGCGGGAGTTCGGCATGCGCCGCCTCCCCCAAGTCGGGAAGCTCGTCTGCCCGCAGCGGGAAGTTCCCCGACACGACCGTTAGGGTCAGGAATACGGCGGCACAAGCGATTCTGATCAACTCAGCTCCCGGGCATCGGCGAATAGCGATGGTGCTATGATAACTAATGCCCAGCCGCAAGATTGTTACCAAGCGTTACCAAGTGCCAGCGGCTCCATTTCGGGTACCTCCATTGGCGACAACCTGCGTACTTCACTGACGATCATGCCCACTACCCCCCTTACCCACTTCAACCCACAAGGTCAGGCGCAGATGGTCGACGTCGGCGAAAAGACCGAGACCCATCGACAGGCGATGGCCACCGGCAGCATCCTGATGCGGCCGGAAACGCTGGCTCACATTCTGGAAGGTTCGACCAGCAAGGGCGACGTCCTTGGCATCGCGCGAATTGCCGGGATTCAAGGCGCCAAACGCACTGCCGACCTGATCCCCTTGTGTCACCCGATCGTCTTGACCAAGGTATCGGTCGACTTTGCCATCGACAAAGAAACCAACCGCGTGCATTGCACAGCGCGCGCCGAATGTTTCGGCCGCACCGGTGTCGAGATGGAGGCGCTTTGCGCCGCCAGTATCGGTTTGCTGACGATCTACGACATGTGCAAGGCTGTTGATCGCGGGATGCGCATCGAAGGGGTGCGCCTGCTCGAGAAAAGCGGCGGCAAGTCAGGACACTGGACAGGGAACTGAGATGACGAGGCCGCACCATTCACATCCCGGTACGAAAGCAGGCGGCAAGCGATAGAGATCCAGGCGTGATGCGAAAAAAAACCCGCCGAAGGCGGGTCCCTATTGCACACCCAAAGAATCAGGCGCGCGAAATATTCGAGGCTTGCTTGCCCTTCGGGCCCTGCGTCACGTCGAAGGAAACCTTCTCGCCCTCTTTGAGGGTCTTGAAACCGCCCATGGTAATCGCGGAGAAATGGGCGAATAGATCTTCACTACCATCGTCCGGAGTAATGAAGCCGAAACCTTTAGCGTCATTGAACCACTTCACTGTACCTGTTGCCATCTTGCCACTTCCTTGAAAAAAGACTAAACCCGGGTATCGCCCGACTTGCATGCTTCTCATTCAACACCAACCGATCAGCGATCTCAGACCTAGATAAACACCGACCAGCCGCCTGTACTAAGAGCATTTTAGCGTTTTACGCTAGATCGGGCAGCGGCGTCAAGCGTTTTCAATGTCGGTTGCTGGCAGCACCGTCTGACGATCCCGAAAAAGGGCAAGACTGGTATTGCGCATCCGCAAAGACTGGTTAGAATTAACTCATGGCCACAAAGCATCAAGACAGTTCCCTGCTCGAAGCGAAACGCACGCAACTTGCGCCTCCGCCCCTGTACAAGGTCCTGTTGCTGAATGACGATTTTACCCCGATGGATTTCGTGATCATCGTTCTGCAAAAATTTTTTGGCCTTGATCGAGAACACGCAACCCGTATCATGCTCAAAGTTCATACCGAGGGCCGTGGAGTCTGTGGAATCTTTCCGCGCGACGTCGCCGCCACGAAGGTTCAACAGGTCACAACCTTCGCACGCAGTAACCAGCATCCCCTGGCGTGCGTAATGGAGGAAAATTAAATGATTGCGCAGGAACTTGAAGTCAGCTTGCACATGGCATTTGTCGAGGCACGGCAGAAACGCCATGAATTCATCACTGTCGAACACCTGCTGCTGGCACTACTCGACAACCCATCGGCTGCCGAAACCCTGCGCGCCTGCGGAACAGGTATTGAGCAACTCCGCCGGGATCTGACCCGCTTCATCAGTGAGCACACGCCAACTGTCGCTGGTGATGACGAGATCGATACGCAACCGACCCTGGGTTTTCAGCGCGTTATTCAGCGCGCCATCCTGCACGTTCAGTCTTCCGGCAGGAAGGAAGTCAACGGCGCCAATGTTCTGGTCGCGATCTTTGGAGAAAAGGATTCGCATGCGGTCTATTACCTGCAGAAACAGGGGGTCAGTCGCCTTGATGTAGTCAACTTCATCTCGCACGGAATCAGCAAGGTGCCGCAGAGCGCGCCGCGCAACGAACCGGAAGTCGAGGCGGAAAGCGAACAGCCAAGCGCTGCTGGCCCACTCGAGAGCTATACCATCAATCTCAACGCCTTGGCTCTCCAGGGCAAGATTGACCCGCTGATTGGCCGTGACCGTGAGCTTGAGCGGGTTATCCAGACGCTCTGCCGCCGCCGCAAGAACAATCCACTGCTGGTCGGCGAGGCGGGTGTCGGAAAAACTGCAATTGCCGAAGGGCTGGCACGCCGGATCGTCGAATGTGAGATTCCCGAGATTCTCGCCAAAGCCAATGTCTACTGTCTTGATATGGGATCTCTTCTGGCCGGCACCAAGTATCGCGGTGATTTCGAACAGAGGCTAAAGGGAGTCTTGAAGCAACTCAGCGACAATCCGCAAGCGATTCTGTTCATTGACGAAATTCACACCCTGATCGGCGCAGGATCGGCTTCAGGCGGCACCCTCGATGCGTCGAACCTGCTCAAGCCCGCGCTGTCCACTGGTCAGTTGAAGTGCATCGGCGCGACGACCTACACCGAATATCGCGGCATTTTTGAAAAGGACCACGCGCTTTCACGGCGCTTTCAGAAAATCGACGTCAACGAGCCGTCAAGCGCCGAAGCGGTCGAGATCCTCAAGGGACTCAAGTCACGCTTCGAATCTCATCATGGCATCAAGTACTCGGCTGCGGCATTGACCTCGGCCGTCGAACTCTCGGTACGTTACATTACCGACCGCCACCTGCCTGACAAGGCAATTGATGTCATTGACGAAGCGGGCGCCGCACAGAGGATCCTTCCCAAATCGAGACAGAAGAAACTGATTGGCAAGATCGACATCGAGGAAATCGTCGCGAAGATTGCACGTATCCCCTCGACCCACGTCTCGTCCGACGACCGCAACAACCTGAGGAATCTTGACCGTGACCTGAAAGCCGTGGTTTTTGGCCAGGATGCAGCCATCGATGCGCTTGCCAGAGCAATCAAAATGGCCCGTTCCGGCCTCGGTAATCCCACCAGGCCGATTGGCAGCTTCCTTTTTTCGGGACCAACCGGAGTCGGCAAGACGGAGGTCGCCAAGCAACTGGCTTATTGTCTTGGTAATGAACTGGTGCGATTCGACATGTCGGAGTACATGGAACGGCACGCTGTCTCGCGCCTGATCGGTGCGCCACCGGGCTACGTCGGCTTCGACCAGGGCGGATTGCTGACCGAGGCGATCACCAAGAAACCGTACAGTGTCTTATTGCTCGACGAGATTGAGAAAGCGCATCCTGACATCTACAATATCCTCCTGCAGGTCATGGACCACGGTACACTGACCGATAACAACGGACGTAAGGCAGACTTCCGCAATGTGGTAATCATCATGACCACCAATGCTGGCCAGGAAGCCATCCAGAAAGCAACGATGGGTTTCAACCCATCCCCGAAGGCTGGCGACGAGATGGCCGAGATCAAGCGGATTTTTACCCCAGAATTCCGCAACCGAATCGACGCCACCATCTCGTTCGGAGCGCTTGACCACGCCGTCATCCTGCGGGTTGTAGACAAGTTCCTGATGCAGCTCGAGGCACAACTGCATGAAAAAAAGGTGGAGGCGGTGTTCACCACGGCACTGAAAGAGGATCTCGCCGCAAAAGGATTCGATCCGCTGATGGGTGCCCGCCCGATGGCTCGCCTCATTCAGGATACCATCCGCGCTTCGCTGGCCGATGAGTTGCTGTTCGGGCGACTGGCCTCCGGCGGCCACGTGACCGTCGACATCGACGAAAACAAGAAAGTGAAGCTGACTTTCGAAGAAGAGCACGCGGTACTGGCCTGAACAGCCATGACCATGCCACGAGCAATGCGCATTTCTTGAACCACAATCACCAAGGCCAGCCGCATGCGTTTCAAGACCCCCGACTTACTGGACAACAACGAGGCCGGAATTCAGGCTGGCAGCGTCCGTATCGTCGCACCCATGTTTCGCCATTATGGGGGCCGCTCCGCTTTCTCTGGCAAGGTCGTCACGCTAAAGCTGTTCGAGGACAACTCGCTGGTACGTGAAGTTCTTGCTGAAGATGGCAGGGACAAGGTTCTGGTGATTGACGGAGGTGGCTCGATGCGTTGCGCGCTGGTCGGTGACCAGTTGGCAATTCTGGCTCACAGAAATGCCTGGGAAGGAATTGTGGTGTACGGCTGCATCCGCGATTCCGAAGACATCAGTCGTATCGACCTCGGCCTGCGCGCGCTTGATACGCACCCCCTGAAGAGCATCAAGAAAGGCGTCGGCGACCGCGATCTGGCTGTCAGTTTCGGTGGCGTCACTTTCAGGCCGGGTGAGTGGATTTATGTTGACGGCGATGGAATAGTCGTCAGTGAGCAGCCATTAGGCTGAAACCAGGCCACAGGATCGGAGATCAAGCGTGAACGTTGGCATAGACTTGCTTAAGGCCATTCGCTCAGGGCGTCTTCACGATGTCAGGGCGGTACTTGACGCTGGCGCATCAGCTGAGTTACTTGACGGTCGGGGCGACCCCGGCTTGCCGCTCGGTGTCGCGTGTTTCATGGGATACGCCGACATCGTCCGCGAGCTGGTCAGCCGTGGCGCGAAAGTCAACACCCCGGATAATTCCCAACCCACCTCGCCTTTGTCGATGGCCGTTCGCGGCAACCGCAAAGAGGTCGTCAAGGCATTGATCGAGCTGGGGGCGAAGGTTCCGCCGGGTATGCAGACTGGGCTGTCCGAACAGGAGATGATGATCGCACGCTTGAGAGGTCAGCAATACAGCGCGAAGACTGCCGGAGCCGGCGAATACCACCCTGAGCCGCCGGTCGTCGTCGAGGAAATCGAAATGTTCAGCTGCTATGGAACCAATACGGCCGTGCTTGATGCTGACATGATCAGGGCGGCACGAGAAATGGAAAAGAAGAAGTAGTCGTCATTGTGCCCATCGTGCCTGCGTGGCCTCAAGGCAGCGAGACCGCTCAGTTGCGATCGGCTTCGTCGAGCGTGATATCGACCATCAGGTCGTTCGACAGGCTCTCCAGCTCACGGGTCAGTTCACTCGCGTCGAGTTTTGATGCTGCAGTCAACTCGATGCTGGCGTGGAAGAGCATTCCTGCCGACATTGGCGCACTTGCTGTGTAGGTGCTGAGATCCTCGACATTGAGCGCATGCCGGGCAAGCACCTGCGAGACTTCGCGAACGATGCCGATACGGTCATGACCCACCAGCGAAAGCTTCAACCGTCGCTGGCCGGCCTCACCGGTGGGCAAGCGGGAAACCTCGGAAATGATACGCAGGCCGGGTAAAGCGGCAAGCGCTTTCGAAAGAGCAGCAAGTTGTGCCTCTGCGACGCTAACGCAGACAATCCCGGCAAACTTGCCGGATAAATTGGACATTGACGACTCCAGCCAGTTTCCCTGGTGCTGACTGATGGTGGTGGCAAGCTGTTCGACAAGACCTGGATGGTCATCGCCGATCACGGTCAGAACAATTGAAACGTTCATGGAAGACTCCTGGCAAGGTAAACCGCCATTTTACCCTCTGCCGTCAGACTGCTTGATACCGGTTCCTCGTTGCAACCGGGTAGAGCACAAAGTCGAAGGATGTGCAAGAGGGGTTTACCCAGGCTTGCCGTCAATCCGCTCCCGCGACAACACTGGCCAATACCGAATTGCATACAAGGCAAACGCCAGAGACCAGCAAATCCCTGACCCTATGACCGTGCCCAGGTAGGCATAGGGAACGATCATGCCCCCGAAGACCCGGATCACCGCTGCAGCTTGGACGAGGACGAAACAGGCAAGCTCGAAGCCATCGGCAAGGAGCGGACGGCCGGTATGGCCGCGCGCGGTGCGTGTCATCATACCGATCGTCATGCCGCCAATGGCCCCGATCGTCAGGGCGTGTATCGCGAGTGGCTCGGCAACTAGGCCGAGCACCGCCAGTGCTCGCAGCACGAGAGAGATGATAACCCAGCCGTAGGCCACATGCAGCACCCATACCAGCGGCGTAGCAAAGGTTCGCCAAGGCTGCCAGAGGTAGAGCCGGGCCGCGTGCACCACGGCGGCAGCCAGCGCAATGGTTGCGATCATAGTTGCTGTCGCCGACAGAATATCGGCACCCAGCAAAACCAGGACACATCCGAGTGCGATCTTTTCAATGAGTGGATGGCGTATGGCTTGTGTACCCGGGATACCGTTGTTGGTAAACATGGGAATCACCCGTCCACCCATCACCGCGATAATGAACAGGACGACATCGAGCCCAACCTGCAAACTCACCCGTTCAGGCCAGGCCAGCATTCCGAGCCAGGAAAGATGCATGGCCAGAACGACTGCACCAAGAAGTATCAGCAGCGCGACGAAGAAGTAGTTGCGTCGATTATGGCTCTTCACCAAAGGGATTGCCAGTCCAATCCCGACCACTATCGGAAATGCGACGTTCACCAGGGCTGCAGCGGTTGCGTAAGGCGTCAGCACCAGGACCCGTCCGGCGATCCAGAGCAAGGCAAAGACAAATAGCACGCCACCAGTCGGCGTCGGCTGTCCGGTCCAGTTACGGCCAGCCGTGAAGAGGAACCCGGCGACTACCGCCAGCGTATACCCGAACAGCATCTCATGACCGTGCCAAGTCGAGCCGTGCATCAAACTGACCGGCAAGTATCCCGTGTATTGGGCAACCCAAAGCGGGATCGACAAGGCTGCGAAAATACTGGCAAGTAAGTAGAACGGTCGAAAACCCAGAGCCCAGAGCGCAAATTTTGCATTCGATGCGTCTTGTTGCAGGCCAGGTTCCGTGATTGACAGCAGTTTTGACATGGTGATGTCCATCTACAATGAGTTTATGCTCGATAACGGAGGTGTTCGCCACTTCAATTGATTTTCTGACCAGGATCCGTAGACATTCAAACCGGGGCGCTGAGCGGCCGACTCATTAAGGAAGCGCTGATTTAATCGGTAAACGAGATTTTTTCATCAATAAAATCAATTTGTTGCATGATTACTTGCCGTGAAATAACGATTAAATTGGTGTTTCCTTAAAACATATTGATAGTGAGCAAGCGCTTCAGTTCGCCAAAATCACTTTGTCAAGGCTTTGATCGACCAAAGGAGAGAAGCGATCACTGGACATGATGTTACCGTAGGGAACGATTTGTTGCCAGGTTTGCTATGGAGGCGCTGATTTAATCACCAGATACTGATCTGGTATAGTTGGCTATCCCCCCTTGGTGAGCACCCCGGTGAAGCCGATGACTTCTTCCCCGGTGGAAAGTGAAAGCAGGAAGCGGATCACGCGACGAGAGCACTTCCTGATAGAGATGGACTAACTGATGCCCTGGTCCGATCGTATGCGTTTAGCCCCCACCGATTGCGAGCCCCCCAATCAGGCGGCGGCCGGTAGCGGGGGTGCTGAGTTGCCTTTGCGCCGCTCGGTGATCACCTTCGCCAGGTAGGGCCAGGGCAGGATGTGGCGACGGCGGCAGGTGTCGATGACACTGGCCAGCAGAGCAAAGGCACGGGTGCCCTGCCCGGTACGAGTCCCCTGGCTGAGGAGCCGGGCAATCACCCAGTGCCGCAAGGCACGTTCCGCTTCGTTATGGGTCAGCGGCAGATGGGGATGGACGACGACGATCCAGAAGGCTTCCCAGTCATTGAGAAGTTCGCGCGCCAGTGCGCGGGTCTTTTTATGGACCGAATCCTGGTGCTTTTCGCAAAGCTCACGGAAGGACTCCAAGCGCTCGTGGAAGCGGGGAGTGAGATCCACCGGCGGACCTTCCCGCGCTTCATAAATCGCGATCATCAGCTCGTTGAGGAGGTCGTGGGTGGCCTGTCCAAAGGCCCGCGCCTCGGTGCTCAGGCTTTCTTTGAGTCCCTCGGCCTTGCGCAACAGGTGCGCCCAACAGCGCAGCCGCTTCTGGAACCGGCGATAGACTGGGTAGCCATCGCTCATCAGCCAGCCGACAAACCCTTCGCCCAGGACGTTCTCCAGGATTTCCTTGCTGCGGTAGCCAATAAAGTACAGGCAGATCGTCGGCGTGACGAGCACCCACAGCCACAGTAACTGGCCCCATTCCTTCCACGGCGTTTCATCGGCATGGGTCAACGCTTCCTGCTGCAGTTCTTCGACCAACTGCTCTTCAATCGGCTCGACCGCCCGACCGGCTTCGTGGATACACTGGTTAATCGTGCTGGTGGAGAGCGCAACGCCCAGCCAGTCTCGCAGAAATTCCTGCGTCCGCCGACGCGACAGGTGCATGCGGTGGGAGAAACACACCAGCAGGCTGACCAGCATCGGCCCGACCAGGTGCCATTCGCTCAGGCCGACGCTCCACCCGGGCTCGGCTTGGCAGCGGCCGGGCTCGCTGCGATTGACATGCCCACATTGGCCACAGAAAATTTCCCCGTAGAGATGTTTGTCATGGCACATCCGCAAGCCGGGGAGCTCCGCATTCAGGTCGGTCTCGAGATCCAGGACGTACCGCCCGCCGTGCGCGACAAACCCGGCCGCATCCAAAGCCTCACCGCAGCGCACGCAGGATTCCGGAGCGTGGATCACGGTGTCGTTGATCGGCAAGGTCACCGGCCGGCTATGGCCCGCGGCCCCGGGCTGTCGCCCCGCTTTCTTGGTCGGGGCTGCCGCCGCGCCGCCCGGCAGGTCTGCCTCCGCCGGGGTGGCAAGGCCCTTCGGCTCGGTATTCTTCACCGCGCTTGCCGCACGATCCTCGTCTGCATCGGGATCCTCTGGATTATCTGCGTTCCCAGAGGCTTCCGAGTCTGCCTCCCGGGAGACTGCTCCGTGCCACGGGGGGTCACTGCGCGGCGGCCGAGAACTGGTCTGCGAGTTCGCTTTGAGCCGTTCCCGCGCCTCTTTCAAATCCCACAGCAACTTCACCAGCAAGCTATCTTTCTGCTTCGCTGCTAACTCCTTCAGCTTCTGCTCATCCAGTTGCTGAAGATCAAAGTCGCTCAGGTACACTTATTGGCTCCACGGGATACGATCACACCCTCACTGCCGCTATAAGATACCCAGACCGTCCTGCGCTGGCAAGCGCTGTGCTCAATTGCTCAACTCCGCGCCAACCTGCTGGGTAGGTGTCGTAGGGGGGCTAAACGCTTACGTCCGATCTGATCAAAGCGGTCGAACCGCACTACCCGAAGGGCGAGCGTGGTCGTCCCCCGATCGCGCTGGAACGGATGCTGCGGATGTATTGCGTGCAACAGTGGTTCGGCCTGTCGGACGAAGGGACGGAAGACACGGTAACCGACAGTCTGGCGGTGCAGGCATTCATGGGGATTGACCTGGTGCGGGAGAGTGCGCCGGATGCCACGACGCTGCTGCAGTTCCGGCACCTGCTCGAACAGCATAAGGTGATTTCCTCATTTTTCTATACCTTTGTGTGCGATACTTAGAGTAGATTCTGAGTGGAGGGATGTTAGGGATGAAGCTCGGTACTGATGAAGGAAGTCACGTTCGTCTCGAGGCCAGTCACCTGGAAGATATCCAACTTGCTTCGAGCAAGATGACGGGTGCGGACCGCCGGGCGTTTCAGGCGGAGATGGCGTTGAAGTACTGTGGCGGCAATCCTCGACGCGCGGAGGACGTCTTCGGATGGAGCCGGAAGGCGGCGCAGCTTGGCTTGCACGAGAAGCGTAGCGGGATGGTTTGTTTGGGGCATCACCAGTTCTGCTGCGGAGCCAAATTGTGGGAAGAGAAGCACCCGGAGGTGGCACAGGCCCTCTGGGCAGTGGCACGCAGCCATTCCCAACAGGATCCGACCTTTCGCCCGACGCTGTCGTTCACCCGCTTGACGGCCGAGGAAGCGATCAAGCAGTTGCGGGCGCAAGGATTTGCCGAGGACGTGCTGCCCTCCAGGAGCTGCATGTCGGAAGTGTTGAACCGTAATGGGTACCGGCTGCGTCCGGTGATCAAGGCCAAACCCCAAAAAAAGTCCCCGAAACCGACGCCATCTTTACCAACATCCAGCGACAGGACCGGGCTTGCGAAGGCAAAGCCGTGATGCGCTTGAGCATCGACTGCAAGGCGACGGTGAAGATTGGCGAGTACTCGCGAGGCGGCCAGACGCGGGGCGACCCTAAAGCGGCCGACCACGATATGGGATGCGAGGAAAAACACCCCCCGTTTGGCGTGGTCAACGAAGACAGCGGACAACTGCACCTGTCCTTCGGAAGCTCGGCCAAGACCAGCGATTTCCTCGTCGACAGCCTCTACGCCTGGTGGAAGTGTCAATCGCCGGAGGAGCAGGCTCGTGTCACGGACCTGCAGATCAAGACCGATAACGGGCCGGAGAGCAGCGGCCGACGCACCCAATTCCTCAAGCGAATGGTCGAGTTTGCCGATCACACCGGCAAGTCCATCCACCTTCTGTACTATCCGCCCTACCACAGCAAATACAATCCCGTCGAGCGTTGCTGGGGAATCCTCGAAAAGCACTGGAACGGCGCCAAACTGACCGATACGCAAACGATGCTCGAATGGGCCAAGAGCATGACCTGGAAAGGGCTTCATCCCATCGTCGAGTTGAGCCGCACAGCCTATCAGAAAGGAGTTTCCCTCGGCAAAGACGCCATGCAAGCTGTCGAATCCAGACTGGAACGAAACCCGCTTCTACCCAAGTGGGACATCTTGATCCGACCGGCTTGCTTGGTATAAGGATTTGCGGAGATCACCTAAACTCACCAAGGCGCGGTTTGAGACCATCAACCGTACGCTGTCGGCGCAAGGTTTGACGATGCGCGAAGGAACGATCGCCGATGCGACGATTATTGCTGCGCCGCCTTCGGTGAAAAACCAGGCCAAGGCACGGGATCCGGACATGCACCAGACCAGGAAGGGCAACCCGAGGTCCATCGGGATGAAGGCGCACATGGGCTTGGGTGCCGACAGCGGCCTGGTCCACACGGTGGTCGGGACGGCCGCGAACGTGGCGGACATCACGCAGACCGGGGAAGTGTTGCACGGAGAAGAAAAGATCGTCTTCCTGGATGCGGGCTATACCGGCGTCGAGAAGCGGGAAGAACTGAAGGACCGGGACATCGAGTGGGTCGTCGCCGAGAAGCCGAGCAAAATTAGGCAAATTTCCGAGGACCGCCCACTCGGCCGCTTGTTGCGCCAGTGCGAGACACTCAAGGCCCGGATTCGGGCCAAGGTGGAACATCCTTTTCACGGGGTGAAGAACCTGTTCCACTTCACGAAGTCGCGCTACAAGGGGCTGGCCAAGAACACCGCCCAACTGTACACCCTGTTCGGACTGGCCAATCTGGTGATTGCCAAGCGGCGTATATTTGCCCTTCGCGCCCAAGGTGCGTCCTGATGAATCCCAAATGGCCCGAAAAGGGCAGAAAGAGGCAAAGATGATGCGTTAATCGGCAAAATAGGATGCAATCCTCATAAAACGGAGACGTATTGTGGACTGGAAATGCGCTGCGAGTCCAACACTCGACACTCCAGTCAATCAATCAGCGTCTCCCTAAGTGGTCAGCAGGGTAAATGGCTGCGCATCGAGGTCGGCAACTGGCGTTGGTGTAGTATATTGACATGATCCCTAAGTTGCAGGGTTTTGCGGCAACAGGAGTGTGTGAGATGGTTATGCGAGTGAATCCGGACACGGGCGAGGTGGGGCTGAAGCAGCGGTATCGGGTGACGAATTGGTCGGAGTACGACCGAGCGCTGGTCAATCGCGGCAATCTGACGATCTGGTTCGACGATGAAAGCCTTCGGGACAGCTGGACGCCTCCGCCGCCGGTGGGGCGCGGCACCCCTGGGCGGTACTCGGAGATCGCCCTCCAGACGTGCCTGACGATCAAGGGACTGTTCCAGTTGCCTTACCGGGCGACGGAAGGCTTGGTGAGGTCGCTGATGCGCCTGTGCCACCTGGATTTGCCGGTACCGGACCACAGCTATATGTCGCGACGGGCAGCAGAGCTTTCGGTACAGATTCCGCGCCGGCCGCGCCCGGGACCGACGCATGTGGTGATTGATTCGACCGGGCTGAAGATTGTCGGTGAAGGCGAATGGGCGGAAGCGGGGTTTCGTGAAGCACCGCTTCACGCCGCTGCAGCCGGTCGGCTGTGCAAAGCCGACCGTGGGACGGTGCGCCAGCACGGGGTGGGCAAGCGGCGCACCTGGCGCAAGATCCACTTGGCCGTAGACGAAACTGCCAAGGACCTCATCTGCATTGAAGTGACCACGGCCGAGTGGGGCGACAGCGAGATCCTGCCCGGTCTGCTCGACTAGATCGAAGGCGAGATCGCCCAGGTATCGGCCGATGGCGCCTACGACAGCTACGGCTGCCACGCGGCCATCGCCGAGCGGAGCGCTCGTGCCACCCTTCCCCCCTCGGGAATGCGCCGTCGCTTGGGGAAACGATCATCCCCGTGATGCGATCCTCCAGGAGATCGAAGCCAAGGGAAGCCGTGGCTGGAAGAACGAGAGCGGCTACCACCGGCGCAGCATCGCCGAGAACAGGATGTACCGGCTGAAGCCACTGGGCGACCGACCGTACTCCCGGACCTTCGAGCGGCAAGTCACCGAAGCTCATGTCCCGGCCGCGATCCTCAACACCTTTACCTATCTCGGGATGCCGGCATCTGTCCGGGTAGGGCAAATCGCGCCTGCTGCATGAAAAAGGGCGCAAAAAGAGGGAGGTCTTGCCCAGAACCAAGAATACATGGCTATGGGATAAATTACAGGAGGTATGCTAATATACTACACCAACGCCTCGGCAACTCTCCTGTATAATGCTGTGCCTCACCCACCTCCTGTCTAAAACACTAAGTGCTTGCAAGCGAATTCCGGGAGATCTGATGAAAGATTTTTTCTATAGATTAGGCCTGAATAACTCTTGAATGACGAGTATTTGCCCTAATGGATGTGCGCATGAACACGGAACCTGGACGATCATCGGGAGCATCACAGCCAGCCGATCAAATCCTGGGTCGAGGAACGCCATGACCCGATCGAATGGTGCGCTCTATCCGGCAGCAGCCCATAGTGGAATCCCGAGGAACGCCTGAGTGCCTACCTCCGGCTTGTCATTAGCATGAATCAAACAGACAATTTCCGGTTACGCCGCCACGAAAGCCAATTATGTCAGAGATCATCCCTCCCAGGCCTATCCCGCCACCCTGGGTGAGCAATGTTGTAGAGGATCGCTTCGGACTATCGGTGATACTGCGCGTTGGCAATGCCCAGCAGCTATTTCGCTGGATTAGACCGGGGCACTTTCTGATGGGCACACAAGCTGACGAGAGCGAGCGAGGCAGTGCTGAGTTGCAGCACGAGGTAACGCTTAGCAACGGCTACTGGCTCGCCGACACAGCCTGCACGCAGGCCTTCTGGCTGGCAGTATGGCCGGTGAATCCCAGCCATTTCCAGGATCACCCGCAGAATCCCGTCGAGAATGTCAGTTGGCACGATGCTCAGGGTTTTATCGCCGAGTTGAACAGACGCTTTCCGGGACTGTACGCCCGCCTGCCGAGCGAGGCCGAATGGGAGTATGCCTGCCGGGCTACGACAACGACACCTTTCTCTTTCGGTAATCAGGTCACTGTTGAGCAGGTCAACTTTCACGGTCACTATCCCTGCATCGGTGGCGACAAAGGTATTTATCGGCAGCGCACCGTGCCCGTCGCTTCTTTGCCGGCAAACCCCTGGGGCCTGTACGAGATGCATGGCAACGTCTGGGAATGGTGCGCCGACTGGTATGGTGAATACCCGGCTGCACCGCAGTTCGACCCAAGTGGCCCAATCATCGGCAAGATGCGCGTCCTGCGCGGCGGTACATGGAGCGACCCCGCCCGCTACGCACGTTCTGCCAACCGTAGTCGCATCGAACCTGCCTACCGTCCACGCAGCAGCGGTTTCCGGGTTGCACTGGGACAGATCCGGAGTCCTGTCGGCATACACAACCGTATTTGCTGAATCAGTTTCAATTACGGCCTGCCGGCGTGATGTCCGTACCCTTTTCGGGAATCTCCGATTCGATCTGGATCGTCACCCGGCGATTTCGCGCCCGCCCATCAGCCAGCACATTTGGCTCGACCGGACGCGTATCGGCATAACCAATCGCGGTCAGGCGCTCAGCGGCGATACCAGCGTCGGCGAACAGGCGCAGGACGGTAGTCGCACGCACGGCGGAAAGCTCCCAGTTCGAGGGGAATTGCACATTCTTGATCGGAATATTGTCGGTGTGCCCCTCAATGATGATCGGAAACTCCGAGGCAACCAGCACATCGGCAACCGACTGCATGGCTCTGGCCATGGGTGGTTGCAGCAGTGCCTGGCCGGGAGCAAACAGGATGCTATCGTTGATTTCTATGCTCACACCACGGCTGCTTTCGAGCACACGCACCTTTCCCTGAGCAATCAGCGGTGCCATCACCTCAAGGATCTCCTTGGCAACGTTTCGCATTTTCTCGCGCTGTTGCTGTTTGACGGCTTCCTGCGTCTTGTTTACCAGGTCCGGTTTCTGTACCACCGGTGCAGACGGTGGCAGAACCATCGGTGTTTGTCCAGTGCTGTTGACAGGGACATTGCGAAAGGCGCTGATCATCGAATTGCTCAGAATACGGTACTTTCCCTCATTTACCGAGGAGAGCGCGTACATCACCACAAAGAAGGCAAAAAGCAGGGTAATGAAATCAGCGTACGATACTAGCCAGCGTTCGTGGTTGTCGTGTTCGTCCTCGTGTTTTCGCCGTGCCATCGTTTAAAAGACATAACCACGTAATCGGCTCTCGATGATCCGTGGATTATCCCCGTTGGCGATACCCACCAACCCGTCGACGATCATTTCGCGTTGCACAATGAGGCGATTCACATGCGCCTTGAGTTTGTTGGCCATCGGTAGGTAGACCAGATTGGCCAGGCCAACGCCGTAGATCGTGGCGACAAAAGCGACGGCGATACCGGCGCCGAGTTTCGATGGGTCGGAGAGATTCTCCATCACCTGGATCAATCCCATCACTGCACCGAGAATACCGATGGTCGGCGAATAACCGCCTGCGGCCTCCCATATTCTTGCAGAAAGTTTCATCTCCTGTTCAAAGGTGCCAATCTCGACTTCAAGAACCTCGCGCAGTCTTTCCGGCTCAGCGCCATCAACCAGCAGTTGCAGACCCTTTCGGGTAAACTCGTCCTTCAACTCGTTGAGGATGGCGTCAAGTGCCAGCAGACCCTCGCGCCTCGACACCTGGCTCCAGTTCGAAACCTGCTGGATCACCTGCTGATGATTGACCTCAGGAGGGTACCACATCCATTTCACCATGCGGATTCCGCGCACGAAAGTGGTGTAGGGACTCTGCAACATGACCGCACCCAGCGTACCGCCCACAACGATCATCAGCGCCGTCGGTTGCGAGAGCGATCCGAGATGCCCCCCCTCGAGAATCTGGCCGGCAACGATCGCCATCAGACCAATCAGCAAGCCGAGGACACTGGTTCTATCCATGACTTGCGGCTTTGCCCAGCTTCCTGCCGCCAGCGCCGAACAAGCGAGCGCGCAATCGCATCACCGCCTGACTGTGCAATTGACACACGCGCGACTCGCTGACTTCCATCACCTCGCCGACCTCGCGCAGGTTGAGATCCTGTTCGTAATAGAGCGCCATCATCAGCTTCTCACGCTCCGGTAGCCCTTCGATCGCCTGCGCGAGTTCGCGACGGAGATATTCGTTTTCGAGAATCGTGGACGGATCGGCGTCTGCATCTGCCAGATGATGTTCGAGATATTCTTCACCCCCTTCGGAAATCATATCCTCCAGGTAGATCAGTTGATGCCCTCGTGCTTCCTGCAGCATTTTCTGGTAGTCGGCAAGAGGCATTTCCAGAGCATCAGCCAGTTCCCTTTCTGTCGGTGCGCGGCCATTTTCCTGTTCGAGTCGGGCAATCGTAACTTCGATACGCCGATAGTTGCGGCGCAGGCTGCGCGGCAACCAGTCATTATCGCGCAGCCCGTCGAGCATCGCGCCGCGCACGCGCTGTACCGCATAGGCCTCGAACTGAGCTCCCATGCCGGCCTGGAAACGGCCAATGGCATCAAGCAGGCCGAGCATCCCGTTCTGCACCAGATCCTCCACCAGCACACTGGCAGGCAGGCGAGCCATCAAGTGACAGGCGATGCGCTTGACCAGCGGGGCGAAGCGCTCGACCAGCTGATCCTTATTGAGTTGACCAGCAGCGTTATACATGAGTTATTGAAGAAGCTATCAGGCGTAGATAGCAACTGGATCGATGCGGTGGCACAAGTGTAGCAGTTGTTGCACAAAATCTTCGAGTCCTCCGAAATCGTCTTCGGCTCCTGGCCAATTCAACAGTTCGTTGGCCACGATTCGATATGCCTTCGCTGCTGGCGAGTTCGGAAACAAGCTGGCAACCGGTTGGCACAACCGGGAGGCCTGCTGCAAATGTTCGTCAAAAGGCACGCAACCCGCGTAATCAAGGCGAGCCAATCGGCGACTGCTGGTCACCTGTGCAATATTGTCATGGATTGCATGCGCGTCGACGGTGGTTCGTACCTTATTCACCAGGATTCGGAAGTGCCTGCGCGCGTAACCCAGACTGACTTTCTTGATCAGTGCGTAGGCCTCGGTAATCGACCGGCTGTTCGGTAACACGACAATCACGGTATCGTGCGCGGCGAGGCCAAGCGGCGAAAAACCAAGCGGATGGTCGAGCGAGGTATCGACCAGAACGACATCGGCAGCCGGCCGGATTTCACCAAGACAGTCAAGCAGGATGCGCTGCTCGGCAGCGGTGAGCCTGGCGAGTTGCTTGACGACTCTGGCCGCCGGCAGCACTCGGATCCCCGGCGCTACCGAAAGAATCACTTCCGCGATCGACCTTTCCCGATCGATCACCTGCTGCAGATCGTAGGCTGCAAAGGCGCCGTAAAATGTGGCAACGCCGTGCTTGACACTCTCGTCCACCACCAGAACCTCTCTGCCCTGGCCGGCTAGTGTGGCCGCCAAATTGGCCACCAGAACGCTCTTGCCCACCCCCACGCTGCCGGCAGAAAAGGTCACGATACGCGATTGCGGGCGCTGCAGGAGGCGTCTCAAGCCTGACGCCTGATCGCCTCGGAAATCAGCCATGCTGGCCTCCGGCTGACTGAAGACCGACCGCCGAACTGGCCATCATCAAGCCGGGCTCCAGGCCGCTCAGGTGATGCGGGGAACTCTCGGGCAAGTCCTTGAAAGCACGATGCAGCAAGTACTGGCGATTAGGCAAATGCAGATCCTCCGGCACCCGCTGCCCATTCGACACATAATACAGCCGCAAACCGTGCCGGATGATCACATCAAGTGACGAAGCCAAGCTCGCGGCTTCGTCAACCTTGGTCAGAATAGTCCCCGCCAGATCCAGCCGGCTGTACGATCTGACGACGTCATCGAGCGTATCGCCGCGGCTGGTCGCCGACAGGAGCAATAGCGACTTGACGTTACTGGCCCCGAACATGGCCACTTGTTCGCTCACCATCCGGTCACGCTGGCTCATTCCGATGGTGTCGATGAGCACCATGTGCGTGTGCTGCAGATCGTGCAGCGTGATGCGCAGGTCTTTGGCATCCCTGGCAAGATGCACTGGAACACCCAAAATCCGGCCATAGATTCGCAACTGTTCGTGGGCACCGATCCGGTATCCATCGGTCGTCACCAAGGCGAGTTTCCTGGCACCGTGTCTCAACACACAGCGTGCAGCCAGCTTGGCAGTGGTCGTCGTCTTCCCAACTCCGGTGGGGCCGACCAGCGCATAGATGCCACCCTGATCGACAATGTCACTCTCGCTGTTAATGGTCAACAGGCTACGCTCGGCAGCCCCCTTGACCCAGGACAAAGCCTGCCCTGCCTCCAGTTCGCTGGGGAGATCGGCAAGCAGATCGCGCGCAGCCTGGGGTGAGAAACCGACGTCAAGCATCTGACGAAGAATTTCTGTCTTGACAGGCTCTGCACGCGCGGCCTCCCCCCAGGCGAAACCGGCCAACTGTTGCTCGACAAGCCGGCGCAGCGTACGAATTTCCTCCATTACGGCGACAGGTACCACTTCCGCCTCTGGTTTTGCACCGCTGTGCGGGAGCGACTGCGGCACCTCCAGTTCCATCTGCGGCAGGGGTCTCACCGCAGGTGTTGGCGGCGGGCGAGAGTTAGGACGCGCACTCGCTTGCCCCAGGGCTGGCGACATGCCGCGCAACAGCGGCTGATCCCTTGCGGTGACTCGTCCCGGCATCGGAGCGGGTGGTGCAGCGGCTGTGTATTCCTTGCTGCGAGGTGCGTCCCGCTCCGGCGTCGGTACGATCATTTCCATGTCGCGGGCAGCCACCGCCATGATCTCGACCCCTCCGGGAATCCCTCGATTGGACAGAATGATCGCGTCCGGTCCGAGGGTTTCCTTGACCTTGCGCAAGGCGTCACGCGCCGTTGCGGCAATGAATTTCCTGACGTTCATACTCTCTGTCCAATGATGGAGGTCACCTTGATGACCCTGCTTTCAGGCACTTCAGCGTGTGCCAGGACCTTCAGTTGGGGAATGCTGCGGCGCAGGAAGCGCGACAGCAGCGTGCGCAGATTCCCCGGAACCAGCAGGACCGTTGGCAAACCAACCTCTTCCTGGTGCTGCGCTGCAGCAACGGCCTCACGCACCAAGGTATCTGCAAGGCCCGGTTCGATGCCGGAGCCATCGCCACCAGCACCGACAGCCTGCATGAGAAGGCGTTCGAGTTGCGGATCCAGCGATATTATCTGCATTTCAGCCCCCCCCGGGTAAAGCTCCTGAACGATCGAACGGCCCAGCGCTGTACGCACCTGCGCGGTCAGCACCTCCGAATCCTGATAGCGTGGAGCCATGTCGGCAAGGGTTTCAATGATCGTGCGCATGTCACGAAGAGGCACGCCCTCCTCCAGCAGATTACGCAAGACTTTCTGCACTACGCCGAGTGACAGGGCCTTGGGCACCAGTTCCTCAACCAGTTTGGGCATCTCTTTTGCCAGATGATCGAGCAGCGCCTGTGTCTCCTGCCGCCCCAGCAGTTCAGCAGAGTGCGCGAGAATCAGGTGGTTGAGGTGCGTGGCAGTGACCGTACTGGCATCGACGACGGTGTAACCGTAGGCCTGGGCCTGCTCGCGCAGCGCCGGATCAATCCACACCGCCGGCAACCCGAAGGCTGGATCCTTGGTCACCGTACCAGGCACCTGTCCGGCAACCCGACCGGGATTGATCGCCAGCAGATTTCCTGGGAAAGCCTCTCCCTGACCGATCTCGACGCCTTTGAGCAAGATCTTGTAGGCATTGGGTTTCAGTTCCAGGTTGTCGCGGATATGAACAGGAGATACCAGGAAACCCACTTCCTGGGCAAATTTCTTGCGAATACCGCGTATCCGGCGCAGCAACTCACCATCCTGTGACTTGTCGACCAATGGAATCAGCCGATAGCCGACCTCCAGACCGAGCACGTCGAGTGGCGTGACATCATTCCAACTGGCTTCCTGGGCTTCGCGCGGCGCTGCCGGTGCAACAGCGATCGGCTCTGGCACGGCGACATGCTCACGCTTCTCCAGCTGCCAAGCCATGGCTGCGATCGCGCTGGCCAGAAGCAGGAAAACAAAATTGGGCATGCCGGGAATCAGACCCAGAAAACCGACGATCGCAGCCGTCAGATACAGCAACTTCGGATTTCTGAAAAGCTGCGAGACGAATTGCTGTGAAACATCCTCGTTGTCGCCAACGCGTGTCACGACCATGCCGGCAGCAATCGAAATGATCAGTGCCGGGATCTGGGCCACCAGACCATCACCAATAGCCAGCAGGGTATAGGTCTTGGCGGCGGCGCCAAAATCCATGCTGTGCTGCAACACCCCGACGATCAGGCCGCCAATCACGTTGATCAGCATGATCAGGATACCGGCAATCGCATCACCGCGAACAAACTTCGAGGCACCATCCATTGACCCGAAAAAATCCGCCTCCTGGGCGATCGTCGCACGCCGTTTACGTGCTTCATCTTCGGCGATCAGTCCGGCGTTGAGGTCGGCATCGATCGCCATTTGTTTGCCCGGCATGGCATCGAGCGTGAAGCGTGCGGCCACTTCGGCAACCCGTCCGGCACCTTTGGTGATGACCACAAAATTGATGACCACAAGAATCGTGAACACGACAATTCCGACAGTGTAGTTGCCGCCAACCAGGAAATGCCCGAAGGCTTCAATGACCTGCCCGGCAGCACCGGGCCCAGTATGACCTTCGAGCAGAACGACGCGGGTCGAAGCGACATTGAGGGACAGGCGCAATAGCGTCGTGACCAGCAACACGGAAGGAAAAACGGAAAAATCCAGGGGTTTGATCACGCTCATGGCAACAAGCATGACGATCACCGAAATTGCGATATTGAACGTGAAGAAGAGATCCAGGATAAAAGCGGGTAGTGGCAGGACCATCATCGCCAGAATCAGCATGATCAGCACTGGACCGGCCATTTGTCGATGGCCGAAACGAGCGACGAAATCCCGCATGACCAGGCTTGCATCAGCCATTTGCCGTTTCTCCGATGAGTTCGTCAGGAACCGTCATCGCCAGCGTTGGCATCGGATAGTTACCGCCGGTCTGACGCCAGTTGCTCAACTGATAGATATAGGCTAGCACCTCGGCGACCGCCGCGTAAAGTGTTGCCGGGATCTCCTGATCGAGATCGACATGGCGGTAGAGCGCGCGCGCCAAGGGTGCCGCCTCAATGATCGGTACCGAATTCTCGGCGCCAACCTGACGGATTTTGAGGGCGATCTCACCCACCCCCTTGGCCAGCACTTTCGGTGCGACCATGCCGCTCTTGTAGGCCAGCGCGACCGCATAATGGGTCGGGTTGGTCACGATCACGTCAGCCGCCGGGACGGCGGCCATCATCCGCTTGCGCGCCGCCTCTCGCTGCAATTGGCGAATACGACCCTTCACCTCGGGGTTACCCTCGAGTTCTTTGCCTTCCTGCTTGAGTTCCTCGCGAGTCATCTTGAGTTTGTCGTGATGCTGCCAGATCTGGAATGGCACGTCGACCACAACAATTAGCAACATCGCTGCAACGATCGCGAAAAAGCTGAAGGTGAGCAAGTGGCCGGCGCTCGACAGACTAACGGGAAGCGACTGCGCAAACATCGCCAGGAGATCGCCACGCTCACTCCACAGAATCCACACCGCAACGCCGCCAAGCAGTGAAGCTTTGGCCACGGCCTTGACCAGTTCCACCAGTCCGGACCAGGACACTAGGCGAGCCATGCCCTTGAGCGGGTCGAGACGGCTCAGCTCAGGTTGCAGTGCCTTCATGGAGAAATTCCAGCTACCGAGAAAAAAAGGCGACAGCAGGGTTGCTGCGACCAGCGCGGCAAACAATGGGACAAAAATCAGCAAGGCATCGAGCGAGATCTCTGCCAGGCGAACCAGCATCATCGTCGGCTCGCGTGCCAGGCGTGAGTCGACCCACATACCACGTCGGAAAATTTCCGCCAGGCGTTGCATTACCCAGGGACCCATCAGCCAGAATGCAGTCGCGGCGACGATCAAGATCACGAACGCGCCAACCTCGCGCGACCGAGGGACCTGACCCTCCTCGCGCGCCTGTTCCAGACGTCTTGCTGACGCCGGTTCTGTTTTTTCGAGGTCGCTTTCCTCAGCCATTCGGATCTTCCTGTTTACTCCGGGCTATTATAAAAAAACCGAGGTTACAAGAGATCAGGAAGCGCGCTTATTTAGACCAATTCCCAGATAGTTGCGCAGGAACAACAGTTGTCGCGGAGACACAAAACTAAACGGGGGCCACAGCCCCCGTGCCAGCCAAGTTCCCCTCGGTGTCTAGGCGAAAAACTCCAGAGCCCGCGCCGGCGTGCTCCGTAGGTCGCGGTCGGCTTGCGTGCCCAGATCGGCGAGCAGTTCTTTCATGTCCAGGATCAGAACGATCTGACCATTCGAGAGCGTCGTTACGCCGGCAACACCGCGTGGACGGAAGTCGTCCAGCGCCTTGATCACCGCGTCATCCCGGCCAGCAAAGTTGTCCACCGCCAGAATGAAACTGCGCTCTGCAGTCTGCATCAACACGCCGTACTCAGGCTGCCGCAGCTGTGGCCAGCCAAGCAGACGCGAGAGCGCGATCACCGGCAGGATTTCGCCACGCACCACCAGGGTTTCCTTGCCACCCACTTCCTGCATCCGCTGGTGATCGATCGGCAGAATTTCTCTGACCATCGATAACGGCAGCGCAAAGGGTTGATCACCGAGCAGGACGAGCAGAACGGGAAGGATCGCCAGCGTCAGCGGCAGTGAAATGATGAACACCGAACCCTTGCCAGGCTCGGAGCGGATCTCGATCGATCCATTGAGTTTCTGGATGTTGGTCTTGACCACATCCATCCCGACACCGCGGCCGGATACTGCCGATGCCTGCGCCATCGTCGAGAAGCCGGGCAGGAAAATCAGGTTCAGGCTTTGCCGGTCATCGAGCGTGTTGGCCTCCTCTTCGCTGATGATGTTCTTCTCGACCGCTTTGGCCCTGATCCGTTCAGGACTGATCCCGTGCCCGTCATCGGCGATGATCAGGACGATGTGATCGCCCTCCTGACGCGCTTCGAGACGGACCACGCTTTTCGCTGGCTTGCCGGCCAGAAGACGTTCCTCAGGTCCCTCGACGCCATGATCGACAGCATTGCGAATCAGATGAATGAGCGGATCGGCCAGATCCTCGATCATCGTTTTATCGACTTCGGTTTCTTCGCCAATCAGTGCCAGCTCGACGTCCTTGCCCAACTGCCTCGCCAGGTCGCGGGCAATCCGCGGGTACTTCTGGAACAACCGGCCGATCGGCTGCATCCGCGTCTTCATCACCGAGTTCTGCAAATCCGAAACCAGAAGATCAAGCTGGCTGACTGCCTGATCGAGGGCCTGCAGGGTTTCCGAATCGGTTCTGCCGGCAAGGATATCAGCGCGCAGACTGGTCAGGCGGTTCTTCGTCAGACCAATCTCGCCAGACAGGTTGAGTACCTGATCCAGGCGTGTGGTATCGACCCGAATGGTCGCTTCGCGAGCAGCTGCCCGCTCGTCGGCACGGCGACCGGAAGGAGCGCCGCTCACCGCAGCGCCAGGTTTGTCGGTACTGCGGCGCCCTTCCGGCGGGAAATGCGGTTTCAGCTTGGAAAGATCCACTGCAGCATTCGCGGCCGCGGCCGCATTCGCCGCCGCGGCAGGCGTGCTTCGTGCGGCCACTGCCGGTAGCGCGACATCCTGCCCACTCACGGCCGCGTGCAGAGCGTGCCAGTCCGGACCTTCGTCTGCAACAGTGACAGGAGCGGCCATCCCGGTGTCGGCCTGGCTTTCGACACGCCCTTCGAGAATGGCCCGCAGCGCGACGCTGACCTCGCCGGGAGCCGCATGTGGTTGCGTACCCTGGGCGATCTCGCCAAACATATGGCGCACACTCTGGGTCGCTGCCATGATGGTATCCATCAGACCGGCAGTAAGCCTTATTTCAGCGTTTCTGAGCTTGTCGAACAGGCTTTCGGTCAAGTGGCAGAGGGTAACCAGTTCGGTGGCATTGAGAAAACCTGCGCCGCCCTTGATGGTGTGAAACCCACGGAAAATGTCATTGAGCAAACGACGATCGTCCGGGCTCCGCTCCAGATCGACGAGTTTGTTGTCGACATCCGACAGCAGGTCTCCAGCCTCCTGCAGGAAATCCTGCAGAAGGTCTTCCATCCCGGCAAAATCACTCATCCTGAACCTCCTAGAATCCCAGGCTGCCGAGCAGGTCATCAACCTGTTGCTGTGTAGCCACCACGTCACCGCGCCCTTCGGCATTGATCACCGGCCCGTTGAGTAGGCTCATTACCGAATCGGTACGACGCTCGCCGGGCAGAGTGTCGATGAGTACCCCCATCAGCTGCGACTCGAGTTCCTGCGCCACATTGATGATCTTCTTGATCACCTGGCCGGTCAGATCCTGGAAATCCTGCGCCATCATGATCTCGAGTAGTTGCGCTTTCGTGGCCCCGGTTTTCTGAGGCAGTCCCTGCTTGAGGAAGGAACGCGTCTCCTCGGCCAGACGCTTGAACTCCTCGACACCCATGCGATTGGCAAAGAGAGCATCCCATTTCGTCGCCAACGTGGCCGAAGCGGTCTCGAGTTCCTCCTGCAGGGGGTTTGCCAAATCGGTCGCATTCAACACCCGGCAAGCGGCCTGCTCGGTCAGGTTGACGACATAGTTGAGGCGGTCTCTGGTGTCAGGGATGGCGGCGACGGCATTCTCGATGAGTTCGTGGTAACCCAGTTCCCCAAGCGAGTCGTGCAACTGCCGGGCCATCTGACCGATGCGCTGAAACACCCGGTCCTGACCTTGCCACCGTTCACCACTGCCCGCCGCTTCAGGAGTACCTCCCGCTTTAGGAGTGACCGCTGCCGCGCTCTGCGCTGCGACGACCGAGTCGAAGAGGAGCTGCAACTCGTCGCTGTCATCTGCCCCATCGCCCTCGCGTAACTGCTGCATCAACGATGGCCCCCGAGATGCTGGCGGCGCTGGCGTTGCGTCCGCTGCTACTCCGGCCGCAATGCTGTCGAACAGCGCTTCGAGTTCTCTCGAGTCTCCAGACCTATCCGCGTCGCTCATCTCAGCCACCCATTTTGTCAAAGATTTTCTGCAGTTTCTCGGCCAGCGTAGCGGCGGTGAAAGGCTTGACGATATAGCCGCTTGCCCCCGCCTGCGCAGCCGCGATGATGTTTTCCTTCTTCGCCTCGGCGGTGATCATCAGTACCGGCAGATGCTTGAGCGCTGGCGCGCTGCGAATCGACTTGAGGAGTTGCAGGCCATCCATGTTGGGCATGTTCCAGTCGGTGACGACAAACTCGAAGTCGCCATTCTGCAGCCTCTGCAATGCCACCGCACCGTCTTCTGCTTCGTCTACGTTCGAGAAACCCAATTCCTTGAGAAGATTTCTGACGATGCGTCTCATCGTCGAAAAATCATCCACCACCAGAATTTTCATCTTCGGATCAGCCATACTTTAACTCCAGGTTACTTCTTTCTGATTGCTCAGCGCTCGAGCAACGGGCGCAGGGTATCGGCAAGGATCTCGGCGTCGAACTTGCCGACGTAGGCGTCCACCCCCACGGCCTTGCCCATCGCGTGATTGGCCTGCGACGACAGCGATGAATGCATGACCACCGGGATACCCGTGAAACGTAGGTCTCCCTTGATGTTCTTGGTGAGGACGTAGCCGTCCATCTCGGGCATTTCGGCATCGACCAGGATCAGGCGGAGCTCGTCGCGAACGCTCCGGCCCGTTTGTGTCGCGTGTGCGGCAATCCCCTGCAGTCGGCTCCAGGCTTCGGCACCATTGGTCGCATGCTTGTGCTTGACGCCAAGCTTGTCGAGAACCTCGACGATCTTGCGTCGGGCAACCAGCGAATCATCAGCAAAAAACATGCAGACATCCTGATCAACATTCGCTGGCGGGATATCGACGATGATCGCCTCGCCAAAAGCGTTGGCAAGAATCTGTTCGACGTCGAGAATGGACACCAACTTACCGTCATCGAGTTCGGTCACCGCGGTAATCAGTCCCTGATTGCTCGACAGTACGCTCTCGGGAGCCTTGACCTTCTCCCAGTCCACACGAATGATCCGATCCACCTCATGGACCAGGAAACCCAGTGTCCTCTTGGAATACTCGGCAACCATCATGGTCTTGCCATACTCGCGAGGCTGGCCCTCGTACTCAAGAAAGGAGATCAGCGACAGCACCGGGATGACGTTGCCGCGCAGGGAGATCAGGCCTTCGACCCCACGCGGCATGTTCGGTGTCTTGGTAATGTGCGGCGTCCGCCCAACTTCCCGCACCTTGAAAACGTTGATCCCGAAAGTCTCACGCGTCCCCAGGGAGAACAACAGGATCTCCATTCTGTTGGAACCGGCTAGCCGGGTGCGTGCGTCAACGCTCTCCAGCAGGTTCTTCCTATCCGCCAAATCCATTTGTATCGCTCCAGAAAGATCGCTCAGTCTCAGTTTAGCTGCACTACCGGACGAGCATCTTGCAACCTGCGTGCCAAAGTTTCCGACAAGCGCTGTGGTTCCAATTTCGGCACATACTCATCGACGCCAACGGATCTGCCCAGTTGCTGGTTTGACATTCCGGATAGCGAGGAATGCATGATCACCGGCACACCAACGAACCGTGGATCGGACTTGATCTTCTTGGTCAGGATGTAACCATCCATTTCGGGCATCTCGATATCGGTCAATACCAGGCTGATCAGGTCGGTCACCTGCTGGCCGGAGGCCTGCGCGTAGTCCGCCATTTTCTCCAGTTCGTCCCAGGCTTCTCGACCATTGATCGCGGAGATGAATTTCACACCCATCGCTTCGAGAGTCCGCTGAATCTGCTTGCGTGCCACCGCCGAATCATCGGCAAAGAATACCGTGAGCGTGGCATTGTCGATCGGCTTGATATTGCGGTAAACGATGTCGTCGTCGTAGTTGGTCGTTTCCGAGAGCACTTTCTCGACATCCATCATCATCACCAGACGACCGTCCGGCAATTCGGTGACCGCCGTCACCAGGCCACCCATCTCGGCCGTGAGCATCGCTGGCGGCACCCGCATCTGGCTCCAGTCGAGGCGAAGAATGGTATCCACCCCCTCGACAAGAAAGCCCTGGGTATGACCTGCGTATTCGGTGACGATCATGATCGAGCGTGGCGTCTCCGTATCGATACGGGCATAACGGGCAAGATCGACGACCGGCACCAGTGCCCCCCGCAAACTCACCATCCCCTCGACAGAAGAGGGCATTTCCGGTGCTGAAGTGATCGGCGGCGTCCGCATCACCTCACGCACCTTGAAGACATTGATGCCGAAGGTTTCACGTCGTCCAGTGCGCGCATCGGTGCCGAGCGAGAACAACAGGATCTCCAGCTTGTTGGTCCCGGCCAGTTTGGTGCGGGCATCGATGTTTTTCAGCAGATCGGACATTCCTCATTCCCTCACGTAAAGCACAGCACGCATGATCACGAACATCTTAATCCAATAAGCGCTACCACGTCATGCCTGCCCACTGCAAAAGTCCCAAACCGGATCAAACCTCGGTCTTGTAGCCAATCCGGAAGCCGCCCCAGTGCCGGCCCTTGACGTAAATCGGCGCCGAGATGTCGTGCATCAGTTCGCCGGTATCACGCCGGTAAGTCTGCAGGAGAAAAGGTTGTTGGTGACTGCCGCAGCGCTTGCCGACCGGATCATCGAAGATTCGTTTGGTCCGGTTGTTCACGAAATCGACCTTCTCATCACCGCTCAGCGGTTGCGAAAACCTTCGGTTGTGCGTTGGCACATAGCTGTTTCGGTCGCAACAGATCGCATAGATCAGCCAGTTGTGCTGGGTCAGCAAACCCTCCTGCAGCGGCACCATGGCCTGATCGGTGAAGTCGTCGAAACGGGTCTTGAACTTTTGCGGCCGGGTATTCGCGATTGGCTGGTAACGATCATCGAACAAATCCTCGACCCTGATCCTGCCCGCATCCAGAGCTTTCTCGAGGATTTCGCTGGCCAGCCGCGCCGCCTCCTGGACAATCGCCGGCATCCTGGCATGCGTGGCGACGGCCTGCTCGCCGGCACTGCCGAGCTTGAAGACATGTCCGATCTCGCGAAGGTTTTCGGCCAGGCAATCGACATGGTCGACGGCTCGCAAGGTCTCGGCGGTGGCTGCGTTATTCGTCTCGGCCATTTCCCGGATACTGCGCACATGCTCGGCAATCCCCTGCCCAGTACGACTCTGCTGGACGACGGCGGTAGCGATGGCTTCGACTTTCTCCATCGTTTCGCGCGCGCCTTGATTGATGCACTCCAGCGAGCGGGACGCCTGCCGGGCGAGTTCAGCGCCATTGCGGGCCTGTCCGCTGCCGGTGTCGATGCTGCTGATCGCCGACTGCGTTTCGTCCTGAATCGCAGCGATCATCTGGCTGATCTCACCGGTGGCCTGCGATGTCCTTTCGGCGAGTTTGCGCACCTCGTCAGCAACCACCGCAAACCCCCTCCCCTGTTCACCAGCACGCGCCGCCTCGATGGCTGCGTTGAGGGCCAGAAGATTGGTCTGGTCGGCAATCTCGCGAATCGTCTGGACGATGCCACTGATCGCTTGCGAACGCTCACCCAGGGCGGATACCACTTTCGCCGACTGTGCCACCGAAGCGGCAATCTGCTCCATCTCTGCCGAGGCACTGCGCACAATCGCCATTCCCTCGGTCGACAGACGATTCGACGTCTCTGAAATGCCCGCAGTCTCGCTGGCATTTTGACTGACCTGATTCATGTTTATGGTCAGCTCGGCAATTTCGCCGGCGGTTGCCAAGGCGGCATCATGTTGCTGTCTTGATCCTGAAGCGACACGGCCAGCCTCGCTGAGCAGTCTTTTTGAGGCACTGCTGACTTCGGCGGAATTGAACAGCACTTTGCCGACAATCGTTGCGAAGCTCTCCATCAGTCGGTTGAAATCGATCGCCACTGCTGCGATTTCGTCCCGCCCCGCAACGGGTACGCGTCTGGTCAGATCACCATCGAGGTACATCTTCGCCAGTACCGCACGCAGCGCAGCGAGACGGCCAAGCAGATTTCTCTCGACCAGCAGACTGATCAGTCCAGCCAGTAGCAGCAGCAATACCAAAGCGCCCAGCCAACCGTAGAGGCCTCCCCCGAATACGGAATGGCCCAACCAGCCAGCCAATGCTGTGGCAGCGATCTGCAGCAGCATGGCGGCACGGATTTTCCATGCGACTCCGCTCATCCTTGTCCTTTCATCATCGCCGACCGGAATTCCATTGACAGGTCAACGGCACTAATGGCAACGGCTTTAGCGATTTGGCCATTCTGGTCTGGCTAGCCGCCCGCCATGAACCCTGCGGGTCAAGGTCCCTGCCGGGCAATCGCCTGCGCCTCGACCAGCGGCTCAAAAATGGCTACCGGCGCCGACCGGCCGCGTACCACAGCATGGCCGAGCTGTCGGCAACGCCAAGTACCAAGGGCCTGACGCGTTGCATCGCCGATAATCACGCCTGCGGCATACTGTGCCGACAGCCCCTGAATACGCGAGGCCAGGTTAACTGCATCACCGAGCACGGTGTAGGCACGCCGGTGGCGGGAACCCATGTCGCCCACCACCATCATGCCGGTGTTGATGCCAATGCCTACCTGCAACGCTGGCCAGCCACGGCTGGCAAAATGCTGATTGACGCCGGACAGAGCCGCCTGCATCGCGAGAGCGGCCTCTACGGCATGCCTGGCGTGCTGTGGATCGGCCAGCGGCGCTCCCCAGAAAGCGACGACGGCATCACCGATATACTTGTCGAGCGTCCCCCGATAAGCACGAATGACGTCGGTCATCGCCGACAGATAGTCGTTCATCAGTTGCGCCAGTTCGTCCGGTGGCAGGGTCTCGGCAAGGGCCGTGAACCCTCGCACATCCGCGAACAGCACCGTCAGTTCGGCACTTCGTCCTTCCATGGTGTAATGCTCGGGGTCACGGCTCATCTCATCGACCAGTTCGGGCGGAACGTACTGGCCGAAAAGCGTCGTCAAGCGCCGCTTGGCACGATGCTCGACAAAATAGCCGAAGAACAGGTGCAGGGCAAGCAGCATCGCCACCAACAGGAGAATGGCTGCCATCGGCAATACCAGCTGCACACCTGTCCAGGCTGCCAGGTTGATGATCGTTACCAACGCCGATATCAACACCGCGAGGACGACTGCTCGCGGCGGCGAAAGGCGGGGCAGGCCGAGCAGCAGGCCAACCCCGACGACGACCAGCAGGCCGGCCTCGATGGTCGCGGTGTAGGCCGGCGACATCAGCAGGCGACCATCGAGCAACCCTGCAAGCAGGTTGGCATGCACCTCCACGCCCGGAAAGGCTTCGCCCATCGGCGTCACTCGTTGGTCAAACAGGCCTGGCGCCGTGGTGCCCAGCAGTACGACCCTGCCGTGCAGGCTGTCAGCCGGCAAGCGGCCCGCGAGGACATCGGCTGCAGAATGATAGCGGAAGCTGCCCAGGCTCCCCTGAAAAGGCAGCAGGACGCTTGCCTGCTCGGCAACGGGGATGCGTCGCGGCGCGCCTGCCGTCAGCAGTACGATCGACTCGACTGGCCGGGAAGCGGATTGCCAGGACGCATGGTCGGCAAACCGGAGCTGTAGTGCCGGATCTCCCAGTAACACCTGTGCCATCACCAGCGACAAGGCAGCGTATACCTGCCCGTCATGAGACGCCAGCAACCAGGCGCGCCGCGTCACACCGTCCAGTTCAACCGGTGCACTGAGAAAGCCGGCACCGATGGCGGCATTCTGAAGCCTCGGCAGGTTACCGCCGTAGCCGTTCCACTGCGAAAACTGTCCGGCTTGTTCGGCCACATCCGGCCGTAGCGGCATCGGCAAGGCACCACTCCTGGCCGCTGCATCCCCATTCGACAGATGGAAACCGAGAACAACCGGGTAGCGGTGTAAAACCTTAGCCAGTCGGCCATCGTAATCGAGCTCCTGCCGCAACGCTGCAAGCGCCGCATGGAAAGCGGCATCCCGACGCAGCTGCCCGCGGCCCAGTGCATCCAGAACGGACAGCCCGGAACTCTCGTCCGCTTCCGCCAGGATCACGTCCAGACCCAGCAACAGCGCGCCGTATTGTTCGAAAATCCGCTCGATCAGCGCTGCCAGACGCGCCCGATTCCACGGCCAACGGCCCAGTTCGACCAGCGATCGCTCGTCGATATCGACGATGGCAATACGCTCGTCAATCGCTTCGCGCGCGAACAAACGCACACGTGAATCGTAAAGGAAGGCGTCGAAGCGGCGCAATGGATCGATCTCGATGTAGCGCAGGCTGTACGCAAGCAAGACGCCGAGCAGCGCGACGCCAAGCCACTGTCGCAGATCGAGAAACACCAGCCGACGTCCAAAGATCAAGGTCAACTCAATGAGAAAGTCGCGTCAGCGACTCATGAATCTCCCCCCACTCGCAGGGGAGGGGCCGGGGGAGGGGGAAACGGTCATGACCTTCATGATCGAGGGTGCCTGAACAAGTCATGACCTTTAGCGCAGCTTCAATTCGACACGGCGATTGCGCGGTTCCGGAACATTGTCCGCGGTTACGACTGCCGGTTCGCGTTCGCCCCGACCAAAGACGGTTATCGCTTCACGCGCCAAGCCCGCGCCAACCAGCAACTCGCGGATCGCGTTGGCACGTTGCCAGGACAACTGCTCATTGGCCTCGGCACGACCCACTCGATCCGCGTGTCCGATGACGACAGCTTCACCGGCCGACAGGGCTGACACCTCGGCCAGAATGCGTGGCAGCCGTGCCTGCGATTCCGGGGTCGGCACACTCTGTCCGAATTCAAAATAAACGATATGGACGCGTGGTCGCGCCGGTTGCATGGCCAGTAACCGGCCGTAGGTCTCGCTCACCATGGCCGCGCTGGTCCTGGTCGGAGCCACCTTGCCGTCAACCACATCGACACCGGTATAAGGCTCGGAAAGCACCACCGCACCCGTTGCGCTGGTGACCAACAATGCCCCTGTACGACCATCCGGCCCCGGCAACAATACAACGTGGCTGGTGAGTCGCGTACAGGCCGCAAGGCTCAATGCGAACACCCACAGCAAACGACTCGGCTGCCTCATTCGTCCTCTGCGCGCGCTTCGACAATGAACTCGGTACCCCGGATGCCGAGAACCACGGTTGGCGTCCTGATGCGCACGTTTTCCGGTGCCTTCTTGCCGATCAGCCCGGTCACCACACTCAGCGTACCCTTGAGGAGGGTCGCCAGCATCCCCCCTTCCCGGGTCGTGCTGTTGAACTGGAACTCGTTGATCAGCAGTGTGCTGCGCGCTCCGGCAGTGAGCAAGGTATCGTCGGACAGGGTGATGCCCACCGCCCCATCGTCACCGGTGCGAATCCGGTCACCGACATACACCAGCGTGCCCACCTTGACCACCTGCACTTGGCTGGCGCGGTCGATAGTGACGTTCCCTTCGCTGCGCTTGACCTTTCCGGCAGGGACTCCGGTCTCTGCGGCCACGACCGGCGCGGCCAGTACAAAGGAAAGGACAAGGAACCCATATTTTTGCATGGTAGGCATGGCGAGTATCTCTCTGTGGTCGGGGTATGCAGCAGGCTGGTGGAGCCAGAGCGAGTGAAGTAATTGTCGCCATTTGATTCGTGCCTTGCTCCACAACCGCACACAGCTGGCCGATGGCGGCAATGTAACCTGATTTGCGGCGCAGCAGCAATTCTTCTGATTGTAGAATGGAATAGAAGAAGAAGCGAAGCATTCGCTTCCTTGAGTGTTGCCTCCCGATTCCGCATATTTTATGGTTTTCCAATCACTTCAGACCCATGTCATCATCGATGCTTCCACAGACAGAACACCCTGCAACCAACAAGATTGCCGAAAAGATCGCCACAGAGATCAACTGCCGCCCCCAGCAGGTGCTGGCCACGGCTGCCCTGCTCGACGAAGGGGCGACGGTGCCGTTCATCGCACGCTACCGCAAGGAGGTCACCGGCGGACTCGACGACATCCAGCTTCGCCTGCTGGACGAGCGCCTGGTCTACCTTCGCGAAATGGAGGAACGGCGACGCACCATCCTCGCCTCGATCGAAGAACAGGGCAAACTGACGCCGGCGCTGGCTACAGCAATCCACTCCGCCGAAACCAAGCAGCGCCTCGAAGACCTCTACCTGCCCTACAAACCGAAGCGGCGCAGCAAGGCGCAAATCGCCCGCGAGGCCGGACTCGCGCCGCTCGCCGCAGCGCTGCTGGCCGACCCGATGCGCTCACCCGAAGCCGAAGCCGTGCGCTACCTTAACGCCGAAGCCGGTTTTGCCAACGTCAGGAGCGTCCTCGATGGCGCCCGCCAGATTCTCATGGAACAGTTCTCGGAGGACGCCGGGCTGCTCGGCGCACTGCGCAACCATCTCGAGACCCATGGTTTCGTGAAGTCGACGGTCGTTGCCGGCAAAGAGAGCGAGGCGGCCAAGTATCAGGACTATGCCGCCTACATGGAAGCGATCCAGGCAATCCCCTCGCATCGCGCACTGGCGCTCTTCCGCGGCCGTAACGAGGGCATGCTGCAACTGGCTCTGGTCCTCGAAAGCGAGCTTGATCAGCGCGTGCCCAACCCCTGCGAGGAACGCATCGCACGCCACTTCGGCATCGTCGACCAGGGTCGGCCGGCCGACAAATGGCTTGCCGAGACGGTACGCTGGAGCTGGCGAATCAAGGCCTCTCCACACCTCGAACTGGAACTGATGAACGCCCTGCGCGAGCGCGCGGAGGCCGAAGCAATCCGCGTCTTTGCCGCCAACCTGCACGACCTGCTGCTCGCCGCACCGGCTGGCAAACACGCCACGCTGGGTCTCGACCCCGGCCTGCGCAGTGGCGTCAAGGTCGCCGTCGTCGATGCCACCGGCAAGTTGCTCGAAACCGCCACGATCTACCCGCACGAACCTCGCCGTGACTGGGACAGCGCACTGCACACCCTGGCCGTGCTGGCACGCAGGCATCAGGTCAGGCTGATCAGTATCGGCAACGGCACCGCTTCGCGGGAAACCGACCGCCTGGCGGCCGATCTGATCCGCCAGCATCCGGAGCTGCACCTCGTCAAGGTCGTCGTTTCCGAGGCCGGCGCCTCGGTCTATTCGGCCTCGGAATACGCCTCCCGGGAATTCCCGGAACTTGACGTCAGCCTACGCGGTGCGGTGTCGATCGCCCGCCGCCTGCAGGATCCGCTCGCCGAACTGGTCAAGATCGATCCGAAATCGATCGGTGTCGGACAATACCAGCATGATGTCAGCCAGACCAGGTTGGCAAGAGCGCTCAATGCGGTCGTCGAGGACTGCGTGAACGCGGTCGGTGTCGACGTCAACACCGCCTCGGCGTCGCTGTTGACGCGCGTCTCCGGACTCAGCCCGACGCTGGCCGCGAACATCGTCGCCCACCGCGACCAACATGGTGCCTTTCCCAATCGGCAGGCGCTCAGGGCAGTACCCCGCCTCGGCGACAAGACCTTCGAGCTGGCGGCCGGCTTCCTGCGCATCAACGAAAGCGACAACCCGCTCGACCGCTCGGCGGTGCATCCGGAAGCCTACCCGCTCGTCGAGCGTATCCTCGCCAAGGTCAGGAAGGGAATTGGCGAAGTCATCGGCGACTCGCAACTGCTCAGGGCACTGTTGCCGGAGCAATTCATCGACCAAAAGTTCGGCCTGCCGACGGTCCGCGACATCCTCAGGGAACTCGAAAAACCCGGTCGAGACCCGCGTCCAGAGTTCCGCACCGCCAACTTCCGTGAAGGCGTCGAGTCCGTCAAGGATTTGCAGGTGGGAATGATTCTCGAAGGAGTGGTGACCAATGTCGCCAACTTCGGCGCCTTTGTCGACATCGGTGTCCATCAGGACGGACTGGTACATGTCTCGGCGATCGCCGACCGCTTCGTCAAGGACCCGCGCAGCGTGGTCAAGGCCGGCGACGTGGTCAAGGTCAAGGTTCTCGAGGTCGACCTGCCGCGCCAGCGGATCGCCCTGAGCATGCGACTTGCCGACGACTTGCCGAACGCTCCGAAAATGGCCAGGATACCCGTTTCGGCAAGAGCCCAGGAACGGCAGCGTAGCCAGCCGGAACCCACCGGTGCCATGGCCAGCGCCTTCGCCCGCCTCAAGCGCTGAGAGCTTGTGAAGAAATCACGACCAACGTCTGGGTAGCTGCAAAGCATGTCGAGTTCACGCTCGCGCAGATCAGCGCCAGGCGCGGCGGCAAGCGCACACTCGAGCGCGGCCTTTGCGGATCGTTCACCGAACTGTTTGCCGCCGCACGTGCGCTGGTCGTCTGCCCGACCTCGCTCACACAGCATATGGAAACAGTCGAGCGGATCTCCGGCGCAGTGACCAGCGAGAGCATCGTCGAAGAGTCGGACCCATTGCAGCGCGAAGCCACGACAGCTGCCGGGAGCAAAGCCGACCACCGCGAGACAGAATACCTCGCCCCAGGCCCGCCGACGCGACGGCAGGACTCCCCGCCAACGAACGCAGCCCGGCCAGCGAGCCAGCGCCACTAGCCACCGCGACCGCATACCAGGCGCCGCAGACCTCTGGACGCCGCTCGGAACCTTGCCTGCATCCGCTGCATGACTTCGTGCGTAAGGTTGTTGACGCAGATGCAAAAGACGCATCTGCCACATACTCCACCACTGGAGACTTGCCATGCGATACACATTGACCTCGAAAGCCCTGCCGATTCTGCTTGCCAGCATCCTCGCCAGTGCAGCGCATGGCGCCACGACGACAGTCCTGCAAGCCGATGAAGCGAAGAGCGAGGATGTCTTCGTCTACGAATTTGCGATTCCCGGCTTTTTCGGCATTCCGACGGCGGCGCGTGTGACGAACCTGGACAGCCAGACGCTGAATGAGCTGATTCCACCCCCTGTACCTTTCGGCAATTTCCTGGGGAGCAGCAACACCGTTCCCCTGATCGGCGCGCTGGGTGAGACGCGTGCCCACGATACCAGGTCGCTGTTGCGCTTCGATCTCGGCACACTGGGATTCTCCGCCGGGCAAATCCTGAACGCCAGGCTCAACCTCTTTGCCCTGCCGGGACTGGCACCGTTCGACAATCCGACAACGGGCAAACCAATCACCACCGAGTTGCACCGCGTCACCCAGGCCTGGGGGGAGACGACGGTGACCTGGGAAACACAGCCGACGGTCGCCGTAACATTCAGCTCAACGGTGCAGGAAGGCGTGAACCAGTGGGTATCTTTTGATGTCACCGGGCTGGTCCAGGACTGGTTGTCCGACCCGACCACCAACTTCGGAGTCGAACTGCTGCAGCCCGACATCGTGATCGCCGACTCGGGCAGGCCGATCGCTTCGCTGTACGCGTCTTCCGCCTCGGCCAACGCGGCGACCCGCCCATTCCTTGAAATCTCGGCCATACCCGAGCCATCGACATTTGCGCTGCTGGCGGGTAGTCTCGGCGTCGTCGGTTGGACCTCTCGACTGCGGCGAGGCGTTCGAGTTCGTATCGGCGACACCTGTGCCGGGCTGCTGTCGTAGCGAGCGGTATGCGCAACAGACAGGCTAGCACCTGCTGTCCGCCGCAAAAAAAGATGTCGCTACCACCACCCTTCATCGGCACCCCGGCGTGACCGGCCAACCCGCTGCCTGCAAGGACATCTCGGATGCCGTCAGCCGGCAGCCCTCCGAAGTTCTCGCCAAGGCGTTTGTCATGACAGTCCTGATCGGGCAGAATTCGTCCGATGCGGATACCGAAGCCCCTGAAATGAACGAAACCGACGATTTCGATGCCCCAACGAGCCCCGCGACCGACCAGACCAAACTGGCAGAAGGGCTGACATCGACACCGTGCATACCGGCTGACGAGGCACGCCTACAAGCCTGCATTGCCCGTATCGTTCATCAGGATGAGCAGGCGCTGGCCGAGTTGTACGAAGCACTGGCCGGCCGCGTCTATGGCTTGGCATTACGCATCACCCGCCAGGTGCAAACTGCCGAGGAGGTCACCGAGGACGCTTTCTGGCAAGTCTGGCGGCAGGCACCGCGTTTCGACTCTGCCCGTGGCAGTGTTCTGGCCTGGGTTCTGACCATTGCCCGCAGCCGTGCGCTCGACGCCCTGCGCCGCCGAGACCCGGCCGAAACACTTGACGAGGAGCAACATGCTGACCAGCGGGGAGCGGAAAACGATCCCCAGGATCTGCTGCTGGCCGTACAGCGGCAGCACCGCCTGCATGCCGCGCTGCAGGATCTTGATCCTCTGCCCCGGCAACTACTCGCACTGGCTTTTTTCCGGGACCTTTCGCACGAAGAGATTGCTTGCCAGATGTGTCTTCCTCTGGGTACGGTCAAATCCCATATCCGCCGCGCTCTTCTGCGCCTGCGCCGGTTGCTCGGCGCCGACGATCCCCGCACGCCAATGGTGACGCCATGAATCCCGAACAATTCTCCAATACCCCTGAGGACGACGGCGACAGCCGCACATTGACGCCTCTGATCTGCGAGGGACTGCTGCCGATCGAACTGCCTGCGCGCCAGCGTACCGACCTGCGCGACCGCTTGTTGCGCCGGGTCGGTGACAGCGTTCGTCGGCATTCCGGGCTGCTCACGGTTCGCACTGGCGACGGGATCTGGCGTACGGTGAAGGCCGGCGTCCGCACCAAGCCCCTTTGGGAAGGTCCGCAAGGCGCTTCGCTGCTGATCGAGCTGGCCCCTGGAGCCATGTTGCCGGTACATCGCCATTGCCATCTCGAGGAAGGGATCGTCTTGCGCGGTAGCTTGCAACTCGGCGCACTGAACCTGGGCCCGGGCGACTACCATGTTTCACCACCGGGCAGCCGGCATGCGCGCATTACTTCCCGCACCGGCGCTCTTGCCTATCTGCGCGGCACCTCGCTCGGACATACCAGCAGCCTATTCGGCGAGTTGCTCGGAGGCCTGATCCCGGGCGACGGGCCGGCCAGCCATACCGTTTTTGCTGGCGAAGGCGATTGGCACAGGATTGCCAGGGGTGTCGAGCAGAAGATTCTCTGGCGCGACGGCGACGTCATCTCGCGCTTCTTCCGCCTGGCGGCGGGAGCGCACCTGCCAGCGCACGTGCACCATGGCGAGGAAGAATGCATCATGCTGAGTGGCGACGCTTTCTTCGGCGATGTGCTGGTTCAGGCCGGCGACTTCCACCTCGCACCCGCTGGCAGCGAACACGGCGAGGTGCGCAGCGACCACGGCGCGCTGGCTTTCATCCGCGGCCGTGAGGTGCAGCCGTGCTCACCAGGACGGTGAGCCCGCGTTTTGTGATGATCAGCCGCTGGCGCCTGCAAACGACACGGGAACGCCTCTGGGAGCTGCTGATCAACCCGGTCAACTGGCCCGACTGGTGGCCACACCTGGCCAGCGTCAGCCATCTCGCGAACGGCGACCGCGATGGGATCGGTTCACAGCATGCTTTCCTCTGGCGAAGCGGCCTGGGATATACTGAAATAGGTAACAAACGACTTTAACTGTCTGGTGTAATGGGCTGTAGAATTCGAGCATTGCTTTCTGTAGGGACAGGCTGCGATGCTGAGACTGACCTTTACCCCGGCGGAGGCGGACGCCTTAGAGCACGAGCGATTTCACCATCCGCATCCCCACGTGCGACGCAAGATGGAAGCGCTGTGGCTGAAAAGCCAGGGGCTTGCGCATCAAGATATCGCGCGGCTCGCGGGCGTGAGCGGCAAGACGCTTCGCACCTACCTCCAGCAGTAGGTGGAGGGCGGCGTCGCCGGGCTGAAGGAACTGCATTTTCGTCGGCCGCAGAGCGAACTGGTGGCGCATCAGGAGACGATCGGGGCTTATTTTCTCACCCATCCGCCGGCTTCGATCCATGAGGCCGTGGATGCGATCAGAAAGCTCACGGGTTTGAGCCGCTCGCCGACTCAGGTGCGGCTTTTCCTGCGAGAGAAGTGCGGGATGAGACGCCTGAAGACCGGCACCCTGCCGGCCAAGGCGGATCCCGAGGTCCAGGAAGCCTTTAAAAAAAAGAACTTGAACCGCGTTTGGCAGAAGCCCAAGCGGGCCAACGTGCCGTGTTCTTCGTAGACGCGGCACACTTTGTCTTGGGCGCCTTCCTGTCGGTGGTGTGGTGCCTTGCTCGGGTCTGGATCAAGGCGCCCTCGGGCCGGCAGCGCTTCAACGTACTGGGTGCGCTCGACGCCGTCACCAAAGAGGTCGTCACCGTCGTCAATTCCACCTACATCAATTCGCTCAGCGTCTGTGCTTTGCTGGAGAAACTGGTTACCCTACGGCCCACGCTGCCTATGACGGTCGTCCTGGACAACGCCCGCTATCAGCGTTGTGCGTTGGTGAAAACCTGCGCCGAGAAACTGAAGATCGAGTTGCTCTTTTTACCCACCTACTCCCCAAATTTGAACCTCATCGAGCGTTTGTGGAAGTTCGTCAAAAAGCAGTGCCTCTACGCCAAGTACTACCCCGACTTCCATTCCTTCACGACGGCCATCGAACGCTGCTTGCAAGATACCCACACCATCCACGCCAAGGCGCTACAGTCCCTATTGACCCTGAACTTCCAAACCTTCCAGAAGATTCAATCGTGACCGCGCACGGTATACCTGCTGCGAATCGTGATGACCACCCGGCGGGTGGAACGCTTGCGAGAACTCGAAGCTGCGGCTAGCGGAGACCTGCGCGGCATCGGGCTGTGGCTCATCGAGGAGGCCTCGGCCGATGCAGTATCTCTCACCTATCGATGGGACGTTGAACTGAGCAAACCCTGGATGCGTCTGTGGGTCCCCCTGTTGCGGCCGATCTTCGCCTGGCGGCACTTCGCGGTGATGGCCTGCGGCGCCCGCGGTATGGCCCGCCAGCTTGGCTGCCGACTGTCAGAGATCGAGGAGTGGTCGGTGATCTCGCCCGTCGACGAGGGCGTACCCGTCAGTTGAACGGGGGGTGGGGGAATTTCACTGGATGGCACCGACGAAGGCGGCGATGGTCGCCTGTGCCTCCTGCAGATGGAGCAGGCAGTCGTTCCACTGCATCTGTCCCAGGTCGAGTTCGTCGAGCAGGGCGGTCAGCTCGGCTTCATCCCCGGCAGATGCGTGACTGCCGAGCGCCGTATGCGCCGCCTGGTCGGCAAGACCGATCAGCGAGCAGAACACGCGTTCATCGCCGGCTGCCGCGGGGTCATGATGGTGAGCGATGGCGGCAATGTACTTCGCCGGCAGATCCCAGCGCTCGGCGACCATTTCGCCCACCTCGGGATGGGTGAACTCGAACAGCGTGCGCTCGGCTTCGAGACTGCTCATGGCCGAACCGCGTCCGAGTTCGAGCACCTGCCGATAAACGGATTCCGCCTGCACGGCGAAGATCAGCTTGCCGATGTCGTGCAGAAGACCGGCCATGAACGCCTCGTCGGCTACGCACCGCACCCGCGATGCGAGAAAACGTGCTGCGGTGGCCGTGGCGATCGAGTGTTTCCAGAAATCGACCAGGTTCAGTTGCTTGGTGCGGAAGGCATCGAAAGCACCAACCGAGATCAGCATCCCCTGCACATTGATGAAGCCGAGCAGACGCACAGCATCGGCGATGGTGGCCACACGGCGTGAGAACCCGAAGAATGCCGAGTTGGCAACCCGCAGGATCTTGGCCGAAATCGCCGGGTCATTCACCATCACCCGTTCAACTGCCCGAGCATCGATATTGGGATTCTGCATGACCTTGAGCGTTTGCAGGACGATTGTCGGCAAGGTCGGCACCTCGTAGACGTCGATCGGCCGCAAGCGCGCCAGCGGCTCCCCGGTCAGCTTGTTCGCATTCGGGGCAACGCCGGTCTCCAACAGGCTCGCCGACAGACCCGGATGGACCAGCTGGAAGACATGCATCGGGTGCGGCAGGTCACGCAGTCGCAGCATGCCCGTATCGTGCAGGCTGCTGCTGGCGTGCAAGGAATCGCGCACCAGCGTTTCGGTCTTCGAAGTCAGCAGGGTCTGCCCGCCGTGCGTCACCGCCAACAGGCGCGCCACACGGTTCACCGTCGTACCGAAGTAATCGCCATGACTCAGGTACGCCGGGCCGGTATGTAGCGCAACGCGTACCCTAAGCGCCGCACGTGTCGGCCACTTCTCGGCAGCGACGCTGGTCTGGATCTGGCAGGCCGCCCTGAGCGCTTCGGCCGCATCGTCGAAAGTGACACAGAAGGCATCGCCAACGGTCTTGAAGACGTAACCGCCGTGGCCTTCGATGGCCGACGAGAGCAGAATATTATGGCGCTGCAGGGCCACGCGCATGGCCACCGACTCGCGCTCCCACAGGCTCGTCGAGCCCTCGATGTCGGTAAACAGGAAGGTCACGGTAATCAGCGACGCATCGCCCAGGGTCATTTCTTCGAGTACCATTTGCAGCCTCGCTCCTTGGTCGGCGGGGAATCGATATGGACAAAACTCAGCGTCGGCGCGAGCCGCCGCCGAGGATCGAACCGAGAACGCCGCGAATGATCTCGCGACCCACCTGTGAGCCGATGGCACGCGCGGCGCTCTTGGCCGCCGTCTCGATCACCGAATCGCCGCCGCGTCCCCGGCCGCTGCCCGAACCACCGCCGAACAGGTCGCTCAGCCCTCCCAGCCAGCCGCCACCAGGCGCCGCTGGTGCCGCCTCGCCGGCAGGCGCGCCACCGTTCGGCTGCGTGGCGACAGCGCTTCCTTTGAGCTTCTCGTAAGCCGACTCGCGATCGATGACCTGCTCGTAATGCCCGTAAATCGCCGAACTCCTGATCACTGCCTGCCGCTCCTCGGGGGTCTGCGGACCGATTCGCGACGCCGGCGGCAGAATCAAGGCACGCTCGACGACGCTCGGCCGGCCGTGGCCGTCAAGGAATGAAACCAGCGCCTCGCCGACGCCGAGTTCGCTGATCGCCGTTTCGGCGTCGAACTTCGGATTCGCCCGCAAGGTTTGCGCGGCCGCCTTCACGGCTTTCTGGTCTCGCGGCGTGAACGCGCGCAGCGCGTGCTGAACCCGGTTGCCGAGCTGACCGAGAACGGTATCGGGAATGTCGAGCGGATTCTGCGTGACGAAGTAGATGCCGACACCCTTCGAACGGATCAGACGCACCACCTGCTCGATCTTTTCCAGCAATGCTGCGGGCGCTTCATTGAACAGCAGATGCGCTTCGTCGAAAAAGAAGACCAGCCTGGGTTTGTCGAGGTCGCCGACTTCCGGCAATTGCTCGAACAGTTCGGAAAGCAGCCAGAGCAGAAAAGTCGAATAGAGACGCGGCGAAGCCATCAGCTTGTCAGCAGCCAGAATGTTGACCACTCCCCGGCCATCGTCGGTCTGCATCAGGTCGGCAATGTCGAGCATCGGCTCGCCGAAGAAGATCTCACCCCCCTGCTCACCGAGGTTCAGCAAGCCGCGCTGGATGGCACCGATCGAAGCGGCCGAGACGTTGCCGTACTCGGTGGTAAAGCTCTTGGCGTTCTCACCGACATACTGGATCATCGCCCGCAGATCCTTGAGATCGAGCAGCAACAGACCGTTGTCGTCAGCGATACGAAACACCAGTTGCAGCACCCCAGCCTGCGTGTCGTTGAGATTCAGCAGCCGCGACAGCAGCACCGGCCCCATGTCCGAGATCGTTGCGCGCACCGGATGTCCCTGCGCGCCGAATACATCCCAGAAGGCGACCGGGCATTTCGCCGGCGCGTAGTCGGACACGCCGAGTGCGTCCAGGCGCGCCTGCAACTTTGGCGTCAGGCTACCGGGAGCGGCCAGGCCAGAGAGATCGCCCTTGACGTCAGCCATGAACACCGGCACGCCAATCGCTGAAAAACGTTCGGCGAGCAACTGCAGCGTGATCGTCTTGCCGGTACCGGTGGCGCCGGTGATCAGACCGTGCCGGTTGGCCAGGGCCGGCAGCAGGGCCAGATCGGTATCTTCGTGTCTGGCAATGAGCAAAGGGGTAACCATGATCGACTCCGAAAAGCGGTGGCAGGAAGGGATGACCGGAAGTGCTAGAATGCGGGGTTTGATTATCAACCATTTGCGGTCGGGTTTGTTGCACCGGGCAGCAGCCAAACCCGATCGGCAATCATCAGGGGTCAGCATGGCAGGACACTCCAAATGGGCCAACATCCAGCACCGCAAGGGACGCCAGGATGAGAAGCGCAGCGCATCGTTTTCCAAGATCGCCAGGGAAATCACCGTCTCCGCCAAGAGAGGCGGCGGCGACCCGTCGTTCAATCCGCGCCTGCGCCTGGCCATCGACAAGGGCAAAGGCGTCAACATGCCCAAGGACAAGATCGACAACGCGATCAAGAAGGGAACCGGCGAGATTGAAGGCGTCGAGTACATCGAAATCCGTTATGAAGGCTACGGCATCGGCGGCGCTGCGGTGATCGTCGACTGCCTGACCGACAACAAGACGCGCACCGTTGCCGACGTGCGCCACGCTTTCAACAAGTATGGCGGCAATCTCGGCACCGACGGTTGTGTCGCCTTCCAGTTCAGACACTGCGGGCAGTTGCTGTTTGCCCCCGGTACCGACGAAGCCGCGCTGATGGACGCGGCGATCGAGGCCGGCGCCGACGACGTCCTCTCCAACGACGATGGCTCGGTCGAAGTGCTCACCGCGCCGAACGATTACATGGCGGTCAAGGAAGCGCTCGAAGCCGCCGGTTTCAAGTCCGAATACGGAGGCGTGACGATGAAAGCCGAGAACGAGACGCCGCTTGGCGGCGACGAGTCGCTGCGCATGCAGAAGCTGATCGACGCCCTCGAAAGCCTCGATGACGTCCAGGATGTCTATACCAGTGTGGTGCTCGACGATTGAGCAGGCACGGCTTGCCTGAAATGGTATAGTCGCTCCGCCCCTGCGACGCCGACGGTTCAGCATGGGGCGCCGGCGGATTGTTCTCTTGCCGATTCAATCCGCGCTCCATCAGGGCGATCCCTCTCTGCTGCCTGCGCCTATGCAGCGCCAAAGTGGGCGACAGCCAGTGTGGCGAGATCGACCTGAATTCTGATCGTTCATTCTTGTTTCGGGAGCTTGGCCATGGAAAAAATCACTGCATCCGACATTCTGGAGCTGTCATCCTCCGCGGTTCCTTCGATCGTGCAAGGAATCGTGGACCATCAGCAGCTCATGGCAAGTGGAGGAATCGAGACTCCGCTCCGGATTTGCCATTTCATGGCCCAGCTCGCGCACGAGAGTGCGCACTTCAGAACGACCCGCGAGTTTGCCTCCGGCAACGCCTACGAGGGCAGGAAGGATCTGGGGAATGTGCAACCGGGAGATGGTCAACGATATCGGGGACGGGGCCTGATCCAGACCACCGGACGGGCGAACTATCGGGAAGCCCGTGACGACATCCGCAAGATCGTTCCCGAAGCGCCGGATTTCGAGCAACAGCCGATGGCTCTGGAACAATTTCCGTGGGCCTTGTTGTCGGCGGTTTCGTATTGGCGACGCCGGAATATCAACCGATTTGCCGACCGCGACGACATTCGCGCCGTCACGCGCGCGGTGAATGGCGGCTTCAATGGCTTCGAGGACCGCGAACGCTACTTGAGGAAAGCCAAGGCGATCTGGCTGGCGGAGAGTACGCCCACCGCCAGGAATCCGACACTCCGCCCGGGAGACTGCAACGATGCCGTCGTGGATCTTCAGAATGAACTGGTCGAGGCCGGGTATCGTCTCTGGGTGGACGGACATTATGGGGACCACACCAAGGAGGCCGTGCTTGATTTCCAGGCGCGGCACCATCTCACCGCGGACGGCGTGGTGGGTGCGCGAACCTGGGCCGCATTGAGAGCCTCTAGCGACTGAAATCCCATCATGCCACCCACTAGCAATCAACAGACCGCCCGTAAAATGCATTCGGGAACCTGGCCGAATGCCCGGCCTGCATGGGATTTCCGCGGTCTCCTGTGCCGCCAGGGCGGATCGTTCCCGGATGGCTTGGCCATGGGAGGCGGTTGACGGTGATCCCGGCAAGACTTTCCGGAGCAAGGCCGCGTTCGCTGGTGGTACACAGCATTCTTGCCGCCATCCTCTGCCAGGCATATGTCGCAGAAGCGCGGCCGGCTCGCTGCTCGACGAGCGACGAGGGCAATTTCAAGTGCGAGTTCCGCGCCACGGCGCGGGACGGCAGTTTTCAGATCTCGGCCCACGGGAAGCCGACTTACATCTTGAATATGGCGGAACCGGGACTCGCTTACGGTTTCCTCAATCTTGGCAAAGGCAATATTCCCTTGCCTGGCCGCTTCATTCGCAGCCCAACCGAAAAGGCGTGCTGGGAGAACGACGTGACATCGGCCCGGATTTGCGCGTGGTGAGCAGACCACCGTATGCCGTACGCGCGACGACACTTCCGCTCCGGTCCTGCGCCGCCCGCATCCGACACGGCAGGCCGGGGCCGCTTTCGTACAGCGACCCCCCGAAAGACCGGCGATGATACCGCCGGACAGGACGACCGGTGCGAGTGCCGGCGCACCAGCGCCTCGACTCGCCGAGATCTTACCGTGGAGGAAGAAGAGTATCCTTCGATTGCCCACAAGAAACCACTCCGACCAATGGACAGTTTCGATTCAAACAACGTCTAAAATTTAAAGGAAATAGCATGCGAAATTACGCCATCGATAGCGCCGAAGCCATTTCACGGCTCATAGCTGTTGCTCTACTCGCCGATGGTGCGCTTGACCACTGCGAACTGATGTCACTCGAAAAGCACGCGCTCTTCGAAAAGCTGCACATTGACCCCGAGACCCTCGATCGAGTAATCCATGAATTCTGCAATGACATGCTGCAGGTCGCACGCCCTCCAAATGTCGGGCAGATCGAGCTTGATCGCGAACTGATCGATCACCTACTCGACGATATCCGCTCGCCCGAACTTCAGCAGCAGGTACTGAGCGCCGTACTCGACATCGTCAACGCCGACGGTTGCCTCAACCCCGGCGAAGCTCTTCTGATCTCGCTGGCGATGAGCCACTGGGGATTGGAACTGCAGAGGGTGACGCGAATCGAGGTACGAAAGGCACATCCCGTGCCGCTAGTCATCCCACAACAGTTTGGGTGAGCTTGCATGTCTTCGCCGGCCATTGGGAGTCCTGACCGTTCGGCAACTGAGGAGGCGGCACACTTCCCCGACATCCCGACATCTTCGCGGCCAGGAAGCACAGGCTTTCTACAGACTGTATCCATCGGTCAAGGAGCGGAGGAGTAGTCTCTTCGAAGCGGTAGCCGACGCCCCAGACGGTGACTCAACATGCTGAAGCCAGCCGCCCACCTCCTCCTCGCACTTGTCCTCGCCGCTTGCGGCGAGGCCCCCGCACCCAAGGCCGCGGCGCTGGCCGGCAAGCCGGCGCTGACGGTGACTGCCGTCGCCCCGCAGAACGAAGACTGGCCGCGCACGCTGGCCGCCAACGGCAACGTCGTCGCCTGGCAGGAAGCGGTGATCGGTGCCGAGATCGCCAACTACCGCATCACCGCCGTCGACACCGACGTTGGCGATATCGTCAGGAAAGGCCAGGTGCTCGCCCGCATTGCCGACGATACGGTGGCCAGCGAAGCGGCCGAGGCGCGCGCCGCCGTCGCCGAACTGGAGGCGAGCGCTGCCGAGGCCAGGGCCAACGCCGTGCGTGCGCAGGAACTGCGCGAGAAGGGCTTCTACAGCGCCCAGTTGCATACCCAGTACCAGACCGCCGAGCACACCGCCAGTTCGCGCCTTGCCGCTGCCCGCGCCCGCCAGCAGGCAGCCGAGCTGAAGCTGGGCAAGACACGCGTGCTGGCCCCTGACGACGGCGTGATCTCGGCACGCGACGCGACGGTCGGCTCACTGACCCAAACCGGGCAGGAACTGTTCCGCCTGATCCGCGGCGGGCGCCTGGAATGGCGCGCCGAGGTGCCGGCCGCCGACCTTGCCCGCGTGGCGCCGGGCGGGGCGGCGACGCTGACCGGGCCGGATGGCACGGCAGTGCGTGGCAGCGTGCGTCGCGTCGCACCGAGCGTGGACCCGCAGACGCGCAACGGACTGGTCTTTGTCGATATTCCGGCGTCCGCCGCGGCCGTGCGCGCCGGCATGTTCGCGCGCGGCGAATTCGAGCTCGGCCGCGCCCTGGCCCTGACCCTGCCGCAGTCTGCGGTCGTCCTGCGTGACGGCTTCGCCTATGTCTTCCGCCTCGAGGGCGATGGCGAACAGGCGCGCGTCGCCCAGACCAAGGTCGCGACCGGGCGACGCGTCGGCGAGCGCATCGAGATCGTTTCCGGCCTCGACCCGCAGGCGCGCGTGGTGGCGACCGGTGGCGGCTTCCTCGCCGACGGCGACCCGGTACGCGTCGTGGCGGCTGCCGCGAAATGAACGTTTCGGCCTGGTCGATCCGTAACCCGATTCCGGCGATCCTCCTCTTCGTCCTGCTCACGCTGGCCGGCATCCTCGCCTTCCGGGCGATGAAGATCCAGCAGTTCATGGACATCGACCTGCCGACGGTGACCGTCACCGCGACGCTGCCTGGCGCCGCACCGGCGCAGATGGAGACCGAGGTCGCACGCAAGATCGAGAACTCGGTCGCCACCGTGCAGGGCATCAAGCACATCTATACCAAAGTCCAGGACGGCATGGCGACGGTGACCGTCGAGTTCCGCCTCGAAAAACCGGTTCAGGAAGCGGTCGACGACGTGCGCGATGCGGTCTCGCGCATCCGCTCCGACCTGCCTGGCGACCTGCGCGACCCGGTGATCGGACGCATCAGCGTCGCCGGAGCGCCGATCCTGACCTATACGGTGGCCTCGCAGCGCATGGACGACGAGGCGCTCTCCTGGTTCGTGGACAACACCGTCGCCAAGGCCATGCTCGCCGTGCGCGGGGTCGGCGCGATTGCCCGCGTCGGTGGAGTGACGCGCGAAGTCCGCGTCGAGCTCGACCCGGCCCGCCTGCTGGCGCTCGACGCCACCGCCGCCGACCTCTCGCGCCAGTTGCGCCGCGTTCAGCAGGAAGCCTCGGGCGGGCGCGCCGACATCGGCGGCATCGAGCAGTCGGTGCGCACCATCGCCACCGTGCAATCGGCCGAGGAACTGGCGGCGCTGGATATCGTACTTTCCGACGGACGCCGCATCCGCCTCGACCAGGTGGCGACGGTGTCCGATACGGTCGGCGAGCCGCGCTCGGCGGCGCTGCTCGACGGCCGGCCGGTGGTCGGCTTCGAGATCACGCGCAGCCGCGGCGCCGGCGAGGTCGAGGTAGCGGAGGGAGTGCGCAGGGCACTTCAAAAGCTGAACGCCGAGCACCCGGACATCACGATGACCGAGGCCTTCAACTTCGTCGACCCGGTGATCGAAAACTACGAGGGGTCGATGATGCTGCTGATCGAGGGCGCCATTCTCGCCGTCATCGTCGTCTGGCTCTTCCTGCGCGACTGGCGGGCGACCTTCGTTTCGGCCACGGCGCTGCCGCTGTCGGCGATCCCCACCTTCGCGGTGATGTACCTGATGGGATTCACCTTCAACGTGGTGACGGCGTTGTCGCTGTCGCTGGTGGTCGGCATCCTGGTCGATGACGCGATCGTCGAGATCGAGAACATCATGCGCCACCTGCGCATGGGCAAGACGCCGTTCCAGGCCGCGATGGAGGCCGCCGACGAGATCGGCCTCGCGGTCATCGCCACCACCTTCACGCTGATCGCCGTCTTCCTGCCGACCGCCTTCATGAACGGCGTGGCCGGCAAATTCTTCGTCCAGTTCGGGTGGACCGCGGCCATCGCGGTGTTCTTCTCGCTGGTCGTCGCCCGCCTGCTGACGCCGATGATGGCCGCCTACCTGCTCGTGCCGGTCGCCGACAAGCCACTACCCGCCTGGCTGGTGCGCTACGAGGGCTGGGCGGCCTGGTGCCTCAGGCATCGGCTGGCGACGCTGTCCGCCGCGGCCGTCTTCTTCTTCGGTTCCTTCGCGCTGGTGCCGCTGCTGCCGACCGGCTTCCTGCCCGCCGACGACCTCTCGCAGACGCAGGTGCACGTGACCCTGCCGCCCGGCGCGACACTCGCCGAGACGGTTGCCGCGGCCGAGCAGGCGCGCGCCATCGTCAGCGCCAACCCGCACGTAAAGATGGTCTACACGGCCGTCGGCGGCGGCGCCTCGGGCAGCGACCCCTTCATGCCGCGCGGCGCCGCCGAGGTGCGCAAGGCGACGCTGACCTTGAACCTGACTCCGCGCGGCGAGCGCTCGGGCACCACCAAGCAGGATGTCGAGCGCCAGCTGCGCGAGGCGCTCGCCGTCATCCCCGGTGCCCAGATCAAGGTCGGCTTCGGCGGCTCGAGCGGCGAGAAGTACATCCTCGTGCTGGCCAGCGAGAACGGGCCCGTGCTCACCGAGCACGCCCGCCTCGTCGAGCGCGAGCTGCGCACCCTGCCCGGCATCGGCGCGGTGACGACGACGGCCAGCCTGGTCCGCCCCGAGCTGGTCATCCGCCCCGACTTCGCGCGCATGGCCGATCTCGGCGTCACCTCCGAGGCCATCGCCGACACGCTGCGCATCGCCACCGCCGGCGACTACGACCAGGACCTGGCCAAGCTCAACCTCGCCCAGCGCCAGGTGCCCATCGTCGTCAAACTGCCACCCGGCGCCCGCCGCGACCTCGCCCTGCTCGAACGGATGACGGTGCCCGGCCGGAACGGGCCGGTGGCCATCGGCAACGTCGCCACGCTGGCCATCGCCGGCGGGCCGGCCGAGATCGACCGCTACGACCGCCTGCGCAACGTCAATTTCGAGATCGAGCTGAACGGCCAGCCGCTCGGCGAGATCGAGCAGCGGGCGATGGCCCTGCCCAGCCTGAAGAACCTGCCGCAGGGCGTGCTGCAGACCACGATCGGCGACGCCGAGTCGATGGCCGAGCTATTCCAGAGCTTCGGCCTGGCCATGGCCACCGGCGTGCTCTGCATCTACATCTTGCTGGTCCTGCTGTTCAAGGATTTCGTGCAGCCGGCGACCATCCTCGCCGCCCTGGTCCTCTCGGTGCCCGGCGCCTTCCTCGCGCTGTTCGTGACCGGCCAGGCGATCTCGATGTCGTCGATGATCGGCCTGATCATGCTCATGGGCATCGCCACCAAGAACTCGATCCTGCTCGTCGACTACGTCATCCTCGCCCGCCGCGAGCACGGCCTCGACCGCGGGAACGCCCTGCTCGACGCCTGCCGCAAGCGGGCGCGGCCGATCATCATGACCACCATTGCGATGGGTGCCGGCATGCTGCCGATCGCCATCGGGATCGGCACCGACCCGAGTTTCCGCGCGCCGATGGCGATCGTCGTCATCGGCGGCCTGATCAGCTCTACCTTCCTCAGCCTGCTGGTCATCCCGGTCGTCTTCACCTTCGTAGACGACGCCATCGCCTGGATCCACCAGCACCTGCCGAAGCTGCACGCATGAGCGAGCACCCGTTCGCCGGCCTGAGAGTTGCTACACGGGAAGTGCGCTGGCCAGCGGGCAAGGCCCGGAAGGTGCTCAGTGCGGCCGGGGCCGACAGGCGGAGCCCGGACGATGAGTGCCGGAAATCATGACCTGGCGCCGGGGGCTGCCCGACTCAGGTCTTCATAGACTCGTTCGACCGGGCACTTCAGGCCGACGCTTTCGAGCCGCAGTTGCTCGCCGGGACCGACGCTGTCTACGAACCACTGTTCGTTCAGGCGGCGATACACCTGGATGCGAATTCTCTCCTGATCGACCAGCACGTATTCCCGCAGGCTGACCAGTTGTCGGTAGGCGGCGAACTTCTCGCCGATGTCGAAAGCGGCGGTGCTTGCCGACAGCACTTCGACCACCACGACCGGTGAGCGCTTGACGTGGCGGTCGGCGCGGTCGCTCTCGGCGCAGGTCACCAGCAGGTCCGGGTAGAAGCCGCAGTCGGCCGCTTCGACTCGCAGCTTCACGTCTGCCATGAACACCCGGCACTCTGTACCGCGGAGGTGTTGGCGCAAGAGGGTGTACAGATTGCCGCTCAGTTCGTTGTGCAGATCGCTGGCGCCGGTCATCGCAAAAACCTCGCCGCGAATGAATTCGTGGCGCATCGGCTGCCGGTTTTCCCACTCCAGGTAGTGCCCGAAGGTGAAGCTCGGGGGAGCTGCAGTCTTGACCATCAATGGACTCCCACGAACGCCGAGAAAAGCCAAACCTTAACACTTGCCGTAAGGCGCTGGTCAATAATTCGCCTGCGGCGTGAGTTCGCGGATCGAACGACGATCGGGGCGGGCGAGCTGGTCCGGCTGCCTCTCAGCGGCATGGGCAGAACTTCCAGCAACGGCGCATTTCGCCGCCCCTCCCGAAACGCCTGCGGAAGGCTGTTTTACTTTTGAAAATCAACTACCTGTCAATCATTTTCCATCGATAGGCAAGGCACCCTGGGCCGGATTGCACGGCGATTCTCAAGATTTCTTGAGTGTCCGCGTCCGTCAATTGGCCGGTTTCGATCAGAAGGAAGGAATGAAGGAAAGATGGACCACCACACTGCGCAAATCGTCATGCTCGTCGCCGTCCTGGCCGTCCTGGCCGTCCTGGCCGTCGTTTCCCTGGCTTTCGCGGTGAGTGGGCGACGCGGCGCCAGCGCGGAGTCGGCGGGCTGGCAAGGGCCGGGCGGCGCGGGGCGAGAGACGCTGGCCGCGGCCGGCGCGCTGCCAGTCGCCGCCTTCGCGGCGCTGGCCTGCGGCTTGCTGGCGGCGCATGCAGCCGTCGCCGACGATCTGCCGTCATGTCTGCGACGCGTGGCGGAGCAGGCGCCGCGGGACATCCTTCTCGCCGTCCGGCCGGGCGACGAGGAACTGCTGGCCCGGCTGGTGTACGCCGAGGCGCGGTCGACCGGCTTCGCCGACGATCTGCGGGTGGCGCGCGGAATCGCCTGGGGCGCGATGAACCGGGTGCGTCTGGCCGAGGTGTCGGCGAGTGCGCGTCGGCGCTACGGCAGCGGGGTCGCCGGGGTGATCTTCCAGCCGCAGCAGTTCAACCCGGCCGTCTCGCGACGTTCGCCCTTCGCCGCCGACTTTCTCTGTCCGCAGGACGCAGCGGCGTGGCGGCTCGCCGTCGAAGCCGCCGGCAGGGCGCTGCGCGGACACGGCAATCCGCTGCTCGACACTGCGTGGGAGCGCCGCCACGGCCTTTCGCTGGTGGTCAATTTCTACTATCCGCATTCGCCGCAGGCGCGCGCTCCGCTCGCCCCGTGGGAAGGCAGCACCGGGCTGCGCTTCATTGGCGAACCGGAGTCGGTCGATCTGCCGCCCGCCGCGCGAGTCCGTTTCTATCGCCTCGATCGGCCGCCGGCTGACCTCGATCCCGCGGCGCGCGGTCCTTCGCCGCCGGCTGACGGGGGGACGTGACGAACTCGCCTCGAGGTACGGGGCAAGGGCTGGCTGCCGGGTCGATCGGCGGATGGCTGTCAGGGCCTGTCGTGCAGGGCAAAAGGCAGTGCTTCGCGCGCTGCCCTGGGCGGGTTCCGGCATGAGGCTCGCGCGCGTGCCAACCGGGCTTCGCGGCCGTCAGGCCTGCCCGCCCGGCATCGCCTCGATCTGCTGCCGCAGATCAGCCGCCCACTGCCGCCCGGCCTCGTCGCCGAGCACCGCACAGGCTTCGTCCACTTGCGCCAGCACCTGCAGCGCGGCCGCGAACGCCTGCCCCACTGCCAGAAACTGCGCATAAAGCGGCCCGACGGCCGAGATCCCGTCGGGAATGCGCATCTGCGCGGCGATGTCGAAGGCCTCGCGGAGGCTCTCGAAAATGGCCAGGAAACCTTCCTCCGTCTGCTGCTCGTTCCTGTCCAGACGCAATGAAGCGATCTTGAATTGCGTCACCGCCTTCGAGCGCACATCGCCGAGCTTTTCATAGACCGGCAGCTCTTCTTCCAGCCGGATGCGCAGCGCCTCGTCGAGCTGCCCGCGCGCCTCCAGGATGTCGGCAATCTTGCCCTGCGTCACCGCCTTCTCGCGCACATCGCCGAGCTTTTCATAGACCGGCAGCTCTTCTTCCAGCCGGATGCGCAGCGCCTCGTCGAGCTGCCCGCGCGCCTGCAGGATATCGGCAATCTTGCCCTGCGTCACCGCCTTCTCGCGCACATCGCCGAGCTTTTCATAGACCGGCAGCTCTTCTTCCAGCCGGATGCGCAGCGCCTCGTCGAGCTGCCCGCGCGCCTGCAGGATGTCGGCAATCTGGCCCTGCGTCACCGCCTTCGAGCGCACATCGCCGAGCTTTTCATAGACCGGCAGCTGTTCTTCCAGCCGGATGCGCAGCGCCTCGTCGAGCTGCCCGCGCGCCTGCAGGATGTCGGCAATCTTGCCCTGCGTCACCGCCTTCTCGCGCACATCGCCGAGCTTTTCATAGACCGGCAGCTCTTCTTCCAGCCGGATGCGCAGCGCCTCGTCGAGCTGCCCGCGCGCCTGCAGGATGTCGGCCTGCCCCCCGCGCGCAATCGCGACCTCCCGGTCTGCACCGGCCGAACGGAAAAGCTCCGCCGCCTCCGCAAAGCAGCCATCGGCGCCGTCGGGATCACCGCTGGACTGGGCGGCCCATGCTTCCCGCAGCAGCGCCGAGCCACGCTCGAAGGGCGAGGTGGCGCGGTTCTTGAGCCCCGCGACGCTCGCCATGCGCAAGCCGGTGTCGCCGGCGCGGTTCGCCACGTCATGGACGGCAGACCAGAAGTCGCGGGACGGGGCATGGCCTTGCGCAGCGAGCGCCTGGCGCGCCGGCCGGACCAGTTGATCGAGGATGGCCTGGGCGCGGTCGCCCTGCTCGTGGCGATGGCGGGCGAGCACGGCGGTGGCGGCGTCGATCAGCCGGGCCGGCGCCGGCGACCCTGTCCGCTCGATCAGGCGCCAGGCCTCGGCGGCAAAGGCGACCGGCCAGCGGAAGGTGTCGCCGTCGATCCACGCGTCTGCGAGCGCCGGCAGCGCGGCGGCCGCCCATTGCCGGGCGTCGTCGTCCGCGATGGCATCGACCAGCGGGCGGGCGAGCGGGTTGACGGCGGCGTGCGCGATGTCGGCCAGTGGCCCGTGGTCGTCGAGCAGGCCGAGGCCGAGCAGGCGCTGCACGGCCGCGGCGGCATCGCGGACGCCAGCGGCACCGGCAGCGGCTTGCAGCGCTGGCAGTGGCAGCGGCAGGCCGCTGGCGAACAGGCAGCCGGCCTGCAGCGCGCGCAGCTGCTGGCTGCTCAGCGCGTTGCGGTAGGTGTCGAAGGCCATGCGCCGGAAGAAGTCGAGCACGGCGTTTCGCTCGTCGGCCGCGCGGCCGGATGCCAGTTCGTGCTGGATCGCCGCCGGCGGCACGCCGTGCTGCAGGTAGTGCTCGATGACGGCAAACGCCTGCCCGGCGGCCTGCGCCTCGCCGGCGAGCACCGGCTGGCTGAGCAGTGCCTGCAGTCCGGGGTTGCCGTCGGCCAGCTCGCCGGCGCGCTGCAGCAGGGCGAGGTCGAGACGAGCGACCTGCCGCTCCGGCAGGTCGCGCAGCAACGCACGCTGCTGCTTGCGCCGGTCGCTCTCGTCCATGGCGCGCAGCGGCACGAGCACCAGGTCGTCAGCGAGATCGCGCCCACCCGAGCCGGGCAGGCTGAAGGTGTAGCGGCTGGTCAGCAGCAGCTTGCTGCGTTGCTGCCGGCCGAAGGCCCTGAGCACCGCAGCGAGCATCGGCCGCCGTTCGGGCTGGACCCGGACGCTCGGCTGGTCGGGCCGTGGTTCTTCGAGCACGCGCTCGAGATCGTCGATGATCAGCAGCACCGGCCGCGCGGCGAGCGGGCCGGCGAGGAGGTCGTCGAGCGCGTCGGCCAGTTGTCGCTCGTCGGCGGCGATCCGGCTGCGCCAGCGATCCCTGAATGGCGGCCGCTCGGCGGGCGTGCAGGCGTCCAGCAGGCGGTCCCAGACTTCCAGCGCGTCGTAGCGGCCGAACACCACCACACAGGCGAGCTGCGGCAGGCGGTCGTGTGCGATGCGCGCGGCCAAACTCGACTTGCCGAGGTTGCCCATGCCGTGCACCAGCGCCGCCCGGCCGTCCTCGAAGGCGCCGAGCACCTGCTGGATCGCGCGCCGCCGGCCGACGAAGTGGCTGCGCGTCGCCACCGGCACCGCGGCGCGTGCCTTGTCGAGAAAATGTTCTTCGCCAACGGCGCTGCGCAGCGCCCGCCGCTGCCCGCCCTGGGCGAGCAGCGTTTGCCCGCCACGCGGCCCGAGGTAGACCCTTGCCATGTGCCAGTGCCGGCCGCAGCGTGCTTCCTGTGCATGCTCGGTGTGCAGCCGCAGCCTTGCCCTGGCCGCGGCAGCGACGACATCCTGCCGCGCGGTCAGCGCCTTGTAGAACTCGGCGGCGAACTGCGTCGCGTCGCGGTCGGCCACCGACCCGTCCCAGCCGAGCACCTGATCGACGCCGCTGCAGATCAGGTCGGTCACCAGCGTGCTGCGTCGCCCTTCGCCGTCGCTGGTCTGCGCCGCCGTGCCACAGGCGGAGAGCACGACCAGCCGCAGTTCCGGGCTGGCGGACAAGACCTCGGCGAGTCTTGCCGCGGGCACCGCTTGCCGCTGGCCGCGTTCGTCTTCGAGGTACAGCACGGGCAAGCCGTCGTCCACGCCGCCGTGGCAGCTGAGGTGGACGATGTCCGGCGCGACGCCTTCGCTGGCGCACAGGCGCTGCTGCAGACCGGCGAGCGAGCCGCTTTCCTCGACGGTCAGCAGCAGTTGATGCAGGCTCCTGGTAGCCTCGAGGATGCTGGATTCCTCGGCTTCGAAGTCGAGCACCGTTTCACCCTGCGGCGCGGCCGCCATGAACAGCAGGCAGAGATCGCCGTGCACGGGCTGCTGCGGGTCTTCCGGGGCGCCGAGGCGGCGTGCCAGCTCGAGCGGCCGCAGCGGGTCGCCCGCCAGGTGGCCGGACTCGGCACCCGGCGCGGTCAGCAGCTCCCACGGGGCGTCGTGCAACAGGCGTCCCAGGTCGTGCTCGACATCGGGCGATTGCAGGATCAGCCGGCGCGCGCCGGGACGGCGCAGCCAGCCGCTCAGCCAGCCGGAATCGTCGAGCCAGCGCGCCATTTCGCGGCCGATCTCGAGCAGCTCGCTATCCGCGTCGTCCAGGCCGGCCAGCCGATCATGGCGTTCGGCCCAGTCGCGCAGCCTCCTCGCGGCTGGCGGTCCAGTCGGCGCCCGCGCCGGCCGCGCCTTCCACGCAGGCACGCAAGCCATCAGCGCTGGCGGTGACGAGGGCTTGCGCGGTTGCAGTCAGCATGGTGGTGGGTTCCTTTCGGTTTGATCGATTTCTGTTGCTGCTCTCTGTCGGAAACACGCGGCGCGGCGGCAACCGATGCCCGTGCCGGGCCGATCAGAGCGGCTTGAGCCGGATCGCCGCGATCGCGCGCTGGCGTTCCTCGCCAAGCATCTGCCGGATTTGCGCCCGGTTTTCCGCATAGCTGGCGGTGTTCAGCGTCATCCGCTGGGCAGCCGTCCACAGCTTCAGCGCCCGCGTGCTGCGCTTGAAGAAGACGATCCGGTCGGTGCTGTCCACGGCCCGGAAGTGGTAGGCGCCCATCGCCAGCTCGACCACGCCGTTGCCGGCACGCTGCGCCGCGCCCATCTGGAAGTTGCCGAGCCCCTCGTGGGCGCTCATCTGCGCAAACAGGCTGATGGTGCCGTCGCTGCTGGCCAGCGAGCCGAGCGCGGATACCGCCTCCTTCAGGATGGCCAGCTGGTTCTGCGTCGCGATCGCCATCAGGACGGACAGCGCGGCCTGGTCCATGCGCAGGTCGCCTTCGCTCTGCTCACGTTCCAGGAAGGCGAACTGCCCGGTCACCCAGCCGATCTGGCCGAGCACGTCGAGGTACTGGTGGTACCAGTTGCGCACATCGGCAAAGCGGTCGGCGGCAGCGTTTGCCGCACGCTGGGCGAGCTGCAGGGAATCGAGCACGTCGTCCTTGCTCTGCGCGTCGAGTCCGTCGACGAAGCTCACCAGGCTGCCGACATCGACGGCGGCGCGCACATCGGTGAGCGGTATCCCGGCCGTGTCTGCTGCGGCTTCGGCACTGCCCGCACCGGAACGCAGCGCATGCGTCGTCGAATCGGAGGTCGTGGCGCGCACGGCGACGGGCGCGAGTTGCAACTGTGAGAGATAGGCATGTGCCGACATGACCGAGGCCTCCTGAACGTGATCGCGGGCCATGCCGGCGAGGCGACGGCTGATGGCCGGCAAGCGGCCAGAGTCCGCCGTCCCGCGCAGGATTGGCACGCCTCCCTGCTGCGAATCCGATGCCGTCCATTCTAGCTGATGGCACACGACACCTGGCGCGTATTCGTGTTTTTCGACGCGTTCGGCTCGATCCGATCCGCCGCCGGTTCGAACCTACGCGTCGGCAGCCTGTTCATGGCCGGAGGCGGTGGAGTCGGAAAACGGGCCATTTCTGGCATGGCCGTCCAGGCCCCGTCTGCGCATCGGGCGCAGCGTATCCTTGTGGAGGTTGGACATGAAGAGAGTGAATCGGCATTACCCGCCGGAGTTTCGGAAGGCGTCGGTGCAACAGGTGGTTGATGGCGGGCGCAGCGATCCGGCGGTGGCGCGGTCGTTGGAGATGTCGGCGAAGACGTTGGCGAACTGGGTCGCGCGGGCGCGTCGAGGCGAGGCACCGACCCAAGGGTCGATGAGAGGGCCGGTGAGCGAACTGGAACCGGAGGTGACGCGATTGCGGCAAGAGGTTGCGAAGCTGCGGATGGAGAAAGGGATCCTAAAAAAAAAGCGGCGGCGTACTTCGCCAAGGAGTCGATGTGAAGTACTCGTGGATCGAAGCGCATATCGGCTCCTATCCGGTGCGGCCGATGTGCGAGTTGCTAGGGGTATCGGCCAGTGGTTTCTACACGGCGCGGTCTCGGGCTCCGGCGGCTCGCACGGCCGAACAGGTGCGGATCGTGGCGGAGATTCGTCGTGCTCAGACGCGGCATCAGGGCCGCTATGGTCGTCGGCGAATGACGGCCGAGGTGGGTGCCGTTCTGGGCCGACCGGTCAATGAGAAACGGATTGGGCGCCTCATGCGCATCCATGGGCTGGACAGTCGCAAACGGCGCCGGTTCCGCGTGGTGACCACGGACTCGAAGCATCTCCATCCGGTCGCTCCAAACGTTCTCGGACGAGATTTCGAGGCCACCGCGCCGAACCAGAAGTGGCTGGCGGACCTGACCTACATCCCGACCGACGAGGGCTGGTTGTACCTGGCACTGCTGCTTGATCTGTTCTCACGCAAGCTGGTTGGCTGGGCGATGAGTGCGACGGTACCGCAAGAGCTGACGCTGGCAGCGCTGGCCGTGGCCTTGGGCTGGCGGAACCCGGCGCCGGGCCTGATGCATCACTCGGATCGCGGGTCGCAATACGCCGCCAGCGACTATCGCAAGGTTCTCCAGGCGCGCGGAATTACAGTTTCCATGAGCCGCAAGGGCGACTGCTGGGACAATGCGCCGATGGAATAGGGCAACGGCACGGTCAAGGTCGAGTGCGTGCATGGAGAACATTTCCGCACGCGCGCCGAGGCTCAGCAGGCGCTGGTCGAATAAAGGTAGTGCCATTGGCCTACCAGAGCCCTGGCGCAGAAGTAGGCGTTCCTGAGCCTGTCCGGCAGGTCGTCAAGCGCCACATGCCCTGACTGATCACAAGGCACCTGGACGCCGCGGCCCGGGTTGAACAGGGAAGCAAACCACAGGACATAAGCGTCCTAGGTGCCCGCTGGTGACTGAATGCTGGCCATGCCGACCTCCTGCCGATGTTCGGCCGGCGGGCTGGAGGTGTCATCCAGCGGGCCGGCGATGTACTTTGATATTCGGCGCTGGCGTCGCTACCTGCCACCCCACAGATTGGCGTTTGGCACCCCCTGAACGAGGCGAGGGCGGCGAACTCACGACAGGCTGTGGCCAGGCGGTGGCCGTAGAATCCCCAGGCCAGCACCGGGTCGCGGCGGAAGCTTGCGGGCGAGGCCACCTCCTCGAAATCGATCCGCGCCCGGGCGACCGCCGGGTAGGCCCGCCAGAAGCCCTGCCGGCCACGGAAGTCAGGAAGGCCGGAATCCACTCCCATGCCGGCGCCGGCAGTGATGAAGAGCGCATCGGCGGTCGCGATCAGGCGAGCGGCGCGGGCAAGGGACGAGGTGTCCATGGCGGCGGTCCTTCCGTAGAATGCCCGCATTATCGACTCACCGTAAGCCGCGCCACAATGGACTTTCCACTCGCGCCCCCAACTTCGCCACGCCCCCCTTCCGGCGCCTCCCCCCTTTGTTTTCCTGCTGTGCGGCCCCGCCGTTGTCGCCGCCGAAGGGCTTCCCCCGCCTGTCCTCAGCGCCCTCAAGTCCGTCCAGATTCCCGCGAACAGTGTGGCGGTGGTGGTTCATTCCGTTGATTCCCACTTCACCCTGGTGTCCCACAACGCCCGCCAGGCGATGAATCCCGCCTCGGTCATGAAGCTGGTGACCACCTACGCCGCCCTCGACCTGCTCGGCCCCGCCTGGACCTGGAAGACGACTGCCTTCGCCGAGGCCGATCCGGTGGAGGGCAAGCTGGGCGGCAACCTTTACCTCAAGGGCAGCAGCGACCCCAAGTTCGCTATCGTCTCGGCATCTTCCGGCTCAAGCACACCGCGTCGGGTCAGCGCGTGCAGCAGACGGCGGCGGACCTTGGCGTGGACCTCGTCGAGCCACTTCTGGTCGGGGACACGGCTTTCGTGAAACGTCGCTACTCCTGAAGCGTCCGCCTCGAAATCTCCTTCGATGACGAGGCAGTGGAAGTGCTCATGCGGATGGAGCAGCGCGCCAAAGCGGTGGAGGAAGGCCACCGCGCCGATCCGCGAATCGGAACCCGCCGCCCGGCAGGCGCGGCGCAAGGCTTGTTCCACCACGCTCAGGAAAATGCGCAGCGCCAGCGTCTCGATCGCCCGATCATGTTCGAGGGGATAGCGCAACCGCTTGGGAATCGACAGCACCCACTGACGGACCGGCAGTTGCGGCAAAACGTGGTCGGCCAGATGGGCGGCGGTTTCGACCATCCGACGGGTGTTACAAGCGGGACAGACACCACGGCCCTTGCACGATCAGGCGATGAGAAAATCGTGGCCGCACTCGGCGCATCGAGCGCGCGCAAAGCCATGCGCGAGAATGCCGCATTCGAGATAGCGGCGGAACTCCCGCTCGACATACGCCGGACCGGCAGCGCCCTGCCGACGGTCGAAGGTGAGTTCGAGCCAGGTGGCGAGGTGCGTCTGCACGGTGCGATAGAGCACGGTGCGTTCGGGCCGGCGACGACGATAGATAGCCGTGCGAGCGGGCGCGCAGGCGGTCGCCATGGGGATTCGGGTCGAGCACTCGAGATTAGTGCTGGAGTCATGGATGTTGCCAGGTTACGAGCATGACCGAGACTTCTCCGCTTTTTCCCGACGAACCGATGACGCCAGCGAAGCCGACGAGCCAGAGTAGTGCGAAGGCATCGTCACCAAAGGCGGCAGCGCGCGTACTGATGCCGAACCACAATCAACTCGAATGGCGGGCGAGTGACCTGGAATCGCTGCTACCGCCTGGGCACCGGGCCAGGATTGTCTAGGGGTATGTTGAGCGGCAGAACCTGGAAGGGCTGTATGCCGGAATCAAAGTGGTTGAGGGCGGAGTAGGACGAGCGGCCATTGCGCCGGAGATTCTGTACGCTCTGTGGCTGTACGCCACCCTGGAAGGCGTCGGCAGTGCGCGTACGCTGGCCCGGTTGACGCCAAGCGCATGACGCCTACCGCTGGCTCTGTGGTGGTGTGCCAGTCAATGACCACCCCCTCGCCGATTTTCGCAGCCACCCAGGGGACGCCCTGGACGACCTGCTGACCGACCACGTCGCGAGTCTGATGGCCGCGGGTGCCGTCAAGCTCAAGGCGGCGGCGCAGGACGGGATGCGCGTACGAGCGAGTGAGGGAGCCGCCTCGTTCCGGCGAGAAGAGAAGCTCAAAGCGTGCCTCGAAGTGGCGCGGGAGCAGGTGAGCCGCCTCAAGGCGCCAGTGGATGACGACCCGGTCGGCGAAACGGCGCGCAAGCAAGCCGCACAGCGGCGTGCGGCGGAGGAACGGGAAGCGCGTATTGAAGCCGCCTTGGCTCGGCTTCCCGAGCGGGCGGCGATCAAGCAGGGTCAAGGAAAGGACCCGAAGGAAGCGCGTGCCTCGACCACCGATGCTGACGCCACGGTCATGAAGATGGGGGATGGGGGATTTCGGCCGGCGTTCAACTTTCAGTACGCCACCGACATCGAAAGTCAGGTGATCATCGGTGTGGAGGTGGTGACCGCCGGCAGCGATCAGGGACAGAGGTCACCCATGGTTGAGCAGGTCAGCGAACGCTGTGGTCAGACCCCGGAGAGTTGGCGGGTCGATGGCGGCTATCCTGGCATGGGCAACTCGACGCGGTGGCTGGGGAGACCACCGTCTATGCGCCCGTGCCGAAGACTAAAGACCCGGCAGTCGACGTTCACCAAACGAAGGCAAAGGACAGCCCGGCGGTGGCTAAATGGCGGGAACGTATGGGAAGCGATGAGGCCAAGGCGCTCTACAAGGATCGCGCGGCGACTGCCGAATGGGTGAATGCGCCGGCACGCAACCGCAGCCTGAAGGGCTGACTGGTTCGCGGGCTGAAGAAAGTCAAGGGCGTCGCGCTGCTGTTCGCACTGGCGCACAACCTCATGCGCGCCGCTCCGCTCGCCCCCGAACTGGTCGGCATAGGGACAGGAACGTCCGCAGTACCGCCAATGGCAGGGTAATCGGGAGAAAGGCGCGGAAAAGGGGGAGATCCAGGCCACAAGGCCAGCCAAAACATGCATTAAGCATCATTGGGCGCAGGCGGGCGCCAGCCGTCTGGTTGTGCCCAACGTGGTGCGGAAGTGAAAAATTCACAGCCTCTGAGAGTTTGTGAATAAATCTACCTTGAGGATCCATTCCGTTGGTGGCGAAAAAGCTAATTTTGAAGGGGCGAATTTACGATCTACATTTCAAAAGAGCTCTTCCCTTCACCCTGCTACCCAGTTTTCCAGCATTAGCCCCGGCACCCGCTCGAATTCTCGCTGGTTGTTGGTGACCAGGACCAACCCGTGGGCCCGCGCCTGAGCCGCAATGTGCAGGTCGTTGACGCCGATGGGCTGGCCCAGCTTTTCCAACGCGGCGCGGATGCTGCCGTAGTGGTAGGCCTCCCGCTCGCCATAGGGCAGGACGCTCAGGCGGCTGCAGAAATCCTCGACCACGGAAAGATTGCGGGCGGGGTCGCTGCTTTTCTCGGCGCCATGGACCAGCTCGGCGAGGGTGATGGCTGAGACGGCCAAGCGGCCGTAGTGGCGGTTGAAGGACGCCAAAGCCTCGATTGGACGCCGCTTGACGACGTAGATGACGATGTTGGTATCGAGCAAGTGGGTCAGCACGGATTAAAGGTTTTCCCGATCCGGCTGCTCCTGGGTGGCCCGTTCCGGCAGAAAATCGTCGGTCACGGTTTTTTCGCCCAGGAAAAAACTGTCCCAGGCCGCTTCGGCAGGGGCAATGATGCGTTCCTGGCCGACGGCCCGCACATCGACCTTCTTGATCGAATCCGGAAAGCGCAGTTCGGCGGGCAGGCGAACCGCCTGGGTGCGATTGTTGGTGAAGACGGTACTGGCGGGCATGGATGGCCTCAAAAATGCTATATACACGAACAATATACACTATTCGGTCAAGAATCAAGCGCCGGATTTGCGGCGGTGAAACCTTCCCTGAGCCCCGGTCCACTCGCCCGCATGTTGCGCCGCAACACGCCACAATCCACCTGTTAACAGACCCCGGCCGTGGCCGTGACCATCCGCTTGCGCGAAATTCCATACAACGTCACCCCGTTTGAAAGGCTTTTAGTAGAAAGTAGAAATGGGGTCTGAACCCGGCCCCCTTCTTTCCTCTTACACAATGTCATGAAAGACCTCTCGGAGTTCACCCGCCACTTGCTGGCCGACGGCAACGAGTTCTTTGTTGGAGAAATTCCTGTAACTACTTCTACTTTAACAGACTCGAATGGCATTTTTCGGTGCTGGCGGCTGCCTTTGGTAGGCGCTGTCGCGGGCGCTTTGTCGTCTCGCATGACGCTCGGCGATGATTCGCTCGAGGTCTTCGCGACCGTGAATCTTCATCGGGAGCTGAGCCACGAGCATGTCGAAGACATCGGCACAGGACAGTAACTCGGCGTAGGGCGAGTGTTGCCGCCGCTCCTTGACGAGAAAGAGCAGAGCGACGCAGACGAGCGCCATGTGGTTATACCAGGCGCGCCACTTGCGCACTTGGTAGTCGGCCATCCCGCAGCAACCTTTTGCATCCTCGAAGGCGCGCTCAATGAAGTGGCGCTGTGCCTGCATTCGCGCCAGTTCGGCAAGTGGCGTGTCGGGCGCCGCGTTGGAGAGCAGGAACTTCACCTTCGTGCCGTCGCGGCGCGCCAGGAGATGCCATGGGCGGGCTTGTGCGCTGTTCGGATGACGGATCCATACGCGGGTATGGGCAAACATCGCACGCACTTCACCCTTCTCCCCGTCGCGCAGGATCACCGGGTGCCACTCCTTTCGTTTCAGGCGCGCGGCCCATTCGCGGGCTTCCCAGGCGGGGACCCACGCCTTTCCCGGATCGGCAAAGTAAAACTGCTGGTCGCTGTGAACCTCGGTAGCAAAGACCTCGCCTGCATCGTCCCCATCAAACAGCAACCAGGTCGCGTGACCATAGAGGCCATCGGCACCAACGAAGCCAAAGCGCACCCCAGCGGCCCGTGCCCGCTTGACCATCTCGGCAGCCATCTGCGGCTTACTCCGAAAGACCTGTGCCGATTCCGGAATCCCGGCTTCCCTGCAACGCTTGGTATCTGCTACCCAGTCCTTTGGCAGGAACCACTCGAAGTCGATGATCGCGGCCATCGATCCGTGTGCCAACGCAGCATACACTCCAACCTGCGAATTCTCGACCTTGCCCAGGCGACCGTTATACTGCCTGTCCACGCCCGCTGAATGGTCCCCCTTCTTTTCGAACCCAGACTCATCGAGCAACAATCCCGCCTCTGGCCTACCGATCAGGTCGTCCGCTTGTCGCGCCGTCTCCCGACGCACCTTCTCAAAGTCCCATGCGGCATCGCTCAACATGTGGTGAAGGCTGTGATACTCGGTCTCCGCCACCGTCTCGCTCATCTGTTCCAGGTTCGCACGAGGACTTTGAAAAAGACCCCGCAAGTACTGTTCAGCTGGTTCGGCCGTGTTTCGCGTCTTACTGCGGAAACACTCTCGGAACGACTCAAAATGACTGCTCAGATTCTCGCAGCAGCCGGCTACTGCACGCTCGATCCCAAATAAATAAATTGGGAGTTCTCATCGTCATACTCCTTGTGTGATAGAGCATTGGATATGTGGCTCAACAGCCTGTATTTCAACCGTTTGCGCAATGTGGCAAAGTAGAACTAATCACGAACTGGTGCAGGGTTACAAGCGGCTGCAGAACGAATTCTGACGATGAGCACGCTCCTCATCCGCAACGCCCGTCTGGTCAACGAAGGTCAGCCCATGTTTAATACCCGCTACAAAACCACCCTTTGAATCAATCACTTCTATGTCATCCTCGCCCGCCGCGAGAACGGCCTCGACCGCTGGAACGCCCTGCTCGACGCGTGCCGCAAGCGGGCGCGGCCGATCGTCATGACCACCATTGCGATGGGTGCCGGCATGCTGCCGATCGCCATCGGGATCTGCACCGACCCGAGCTTCCGTGCGCCGATAGCCATCGTCGTCATCGGCGGCCTGATCACCTCGATTTTCCTCAGCCTGCTGCTCATCCCGATCGTCTTCACCTTCGTAGACGACGCCATCGCCTGGAACCGCCAGCCCCTGCCGAAGCCGCGCGCATGAGCGAGCACCCGTTCGCCGTCCTGTCCCGGTCGACGCTCGAAAACGGGCCATTTCTGGCATGGCTGTCCAGGCCCCGCCCGCGCATCGGGCGCAGCGTATCGGCCGGTCAGCCCAGTCCGGAAGGCTTCGGGTATCATTGGCGAAAACGCATTCCCGGCAGGACCTGACCTTCCGCAATACGCTTTCGCACCCTCGACTGACGGCGGCAGAAGCGCTGAAACTTCCGCGCCGCCGCAGCCGGCCCGCGCTGCGGCGCGGGCCGTGGAAGGGGTCGGGGGATAAGAGGGGGAATTCGAGGAGCATGCTCCGCGCTCATCGAACGATGCCGGCGCGCAGGCCGGCATGCACCGGAAAGGGCTACCGATGATGACAATCGACTGGACGCATGCCTGGCTCGGCGATGTGCCGGCCCTGATCGATCGCGGGGGGGCCGATGCGGAGCGAATCGGTGCCGCCGGCGTTTCGATGGGCGCTTGCATCGTCTATGGCGCGATTGCTCGCGAACGCCGGCTGCGTGCCGCCGTCGCGTTGCTCGGTTCGCCCGCCAGGGGGCGTCCGGACGGTTCTCGGCTGGCGGTCGATCGTTTCTTTCCAAGCGCTCTCCTGTCAGTGACCGCGGGCGCTGACGTAGTCGTTCCCCCCGCGGCCGCGGCATCGCTACACGCCGAACTGACGGACTGGTATCGCAACGATCCCGACCGGCTGTGCCATCAATCGTTTCCCGACGCCGAACAGCCCGGCGCCAAGAAATCGGAAATCGCCGGGCTGCATGGCGACGCCCTCAAGATTCTGCTCGCGGCGCCGCCGGTTGATGGCAAAGCGAATGAAGCGCTGATGAAATTTGTCGCGGGAACTTTGGGAATCGCCAAATCCGAGGTCACACAAAAGCGGCCAGGCCTGGATCATCATTCCGGCCAAGGCTGAGTGTTGCGCATGGTGAAAGCCGTGCGGGAGAGTGGCAGAACCCTCGAAATTTCGTACCCTTGGGGTGCGAACCAACCGAGGGAGAGGAAAGATGTTCGAGGGTCCTGCCGGGATTGACTGTAACCCAGACACGCGGCCGATGCCACCGCCCGCTGCACTGTCATGGATGGTCGCTGAGTCGTGAAGCGCCGCTCGCGCCTGGAGCGGGCGGAACCGCTTGAGATGGCCAATGCGCGCTTGACGGCGGGACAGCCGCAGCGGCAGGTGGCCGCCGAGCTTGGCCTGGCACGAAGCACCTTGCAGGAGTGGCGCAAGCCGGTTGCGCAGGGCGCGGCCCCCGTGGTCCTGGCGGCGTGGGTGGAGACCCTGGAAGGCGTGCAATGGCTGCATCCACTGGTTCTGGCGGCGCACTTTTGCATCACCCTGCAGGGCGGTGCCGGTATCCGGGTGGTGTGCCAATTCCTTGAGTTGAGCGGGCTGTCGGCATTCGTCGGCGCCAGCTACGGTGCCCACCAGGGCCTCAATGCGGCCCTGGAAGAGGCGGTGGTCGCCATCGCGTCCGAGCAGCGCGCGGCGCTGGGGCAGCACATGGCGCACCGGCAGATCACGGTGTGTGAGGACGAGACCTTCCACCCGCAGGTCTGTCTGGTGGCGCGGGAGCCGGTGTCGGGCTTTGTTCTTCTGAAGCCGTATGCGGCCAATCGCCAGGCGGCGACCTGGACGCAGGCGCTGCGGGCGGCCCTGGTCGGGTTGAACGTCACCGTCATCCAGGGCACCGGCGACGAGGCCACGGCGTTGTGTCGGCCTGTCGAGGTGGAGTGGGCCGCCCATCGTTCGCCGGACCTCTTCCATGGCCAGTATGAAGTGTCGAAGGCCACCAGCCTGTCCCTGGCCCGTCAGGTCCGCCAGGCCGCGGCGACCGTGGTGGCCGCTCAGGCGGTCGTGGCGGCGCAGCGGGCTACCCGGCAGGCGTACGAAGAGCAGTCGCCGCGTCCCCGCGGCCGCCCGCCCGCATTCACCACCCGCATCGACGCCGCCCTGAGCGATCTGGCGCAGGCCGAAACCGCGCACATCCAGGCGCAGGCACGTCAGGGCGAAGCCCGTGAACCCTGCAGTAGCAGGTCGAGGCCCTCGCGTTGCCTTCCCCCCTGGAGCGCGCCCTCGTCGAACAACTCATTCCCGCTCTGTATCTGGAGCGCGTCGCCTCGCGCAGCACCCATGCCGAGCCTCGTCACCGACTGCGCAAGCTGAGTCAACAGTTGCTCGAACCGCTGCGCCACGGGGCGCATCCGATTCACGCCTGACCACCCACCGAACGCGCGCGCCTCGAACAGGTCGCCGGCGAATGCGCCGATCGCTTCCAGCGCAGCAGTTCCGCGGTGGAGGGCCGCAACGGCCAACTGGCCCTGCATCACCAGGGCCGCCATCGCCTGAGCGACCGCAAACTCGCGGCCCTCACCGCCGTGCACAACTACCACATCCGGCGCCCCGACGGCATGACCGCCGCCGAACGCCAGCAATTCCAAATTTGCCCTAGCCGGTGTTTGGCTGGCCCTTGGCTTTACGGGGCACTGGCTTGAGGGCGTCGAGCATGAAGTCGAAGAGGTGGTCCCAGGATCGGAAAGGGAGGTATTGAACGAGTGCCCGCAGATGCTCGAAGAAGGTCCGTCGCGAGGGCAACTGGGCGCGTATGGCCCGATAGCGTTGGTCCAGGCAGTCGAGAACGGTATGCACCAGATAGGCGAGGATGATCAGGGTCGCCAACAGCGAGGATAGGTGCTGTTTACCCTGCCCGTAGTTGTGTTCGAAGTGGTAGCCTTTGGTTTTGAGCGTGTTGTTGTTTTCGTTCTCGATTTTCCAACGACTGCGGCCCGTTGTGACCAGCGTCATGACGTTCTCGGAGGTGACCCGGTGCGAGGTGGCCCAGGCATTCTGGTAGAGCACCTGACCCTTCGCATCGGTCGTGGTGAGTTCGCACCAGCCGACGAGGAGCGCATCGTTGCTGTCGCGCAGCGGCAGATCATTGAGGTAGCGATAGGTATCGGTCAGGCGTTGCCTGCCCGTCCAGCGGGTCGTGACCAAGGTCTTGACCGTCTGGTTGCGTTCGAAATCGCTGACCCATTCGTAAAGGGGGGCGTGCGACTGGGGCAGGCAGACGAAAAGGAAGTGACAGCCCTGTGCCCGCACCTCTTCGCAGAAGGGCTGGTGACAGTAAAGGTCATCGCCCAGGAAGGTCACGCCCCAGGGCGCTATACGCGGCGCCCATTGCTGCAACCAGCGCCCACTGGCCGCCCGTTCACAGTCCTGCTTGCTGTGCCCATCCTGCGGAGTGGCGAACACGGGGGGCAGCGGAAAGACCGACTCCTGCCCCGGCGCGACCAGGACCGGGGTGACGGCGACATGGAAATGGCGCGTCTGGCCATTGGCCTGCGGGCGCGTGGAGCAATTCGGACAGGAAATCGCCGACGAGGAGAAGTATTCCACCCCATCCAGAGCCACTGCAAAGCTTCCAGCGAGCAGGCGGTGATTCGCCAACCCGCCCAATCGGTGGAGCGCCTCCCCTATCTCCATCAACAGCGGCGTGACGTGCTCGGGAGAAACTGGATCCAGCAGGTTGCGGATCTGAGGAGCGCAGGGAATCTGATGCATGCCGAACAAAGCCATGGCGTTGTTGCCTCCTCGTTCCTTCTGCAGGCGCACCGGATATACCGTGCGCGGTCACGATTGAATCTTCTGGAAGGTTTGGAAGTTCAGGGTCAATAGGGACTGTAGCGCCTTGGCGTGGATGGTGTGGGTATCTTGCAAGCAGCGTTCGATGGCCGTCGTGAAGGAATGGAAGTCGGGGTAGTACTTGGCGTAGAGGCACTGCTTTTTGACGAACTTCCACAAACGCTCGATGAGGTTCAAATTTGGGGAGTAGGTGGGTAAAAAGAGCAACTCGATCTTCAGTTTCTCGGCGCAGGTTTTCACCAACGCACAACGCTGATAGCGGGCGTTGTCCAGGACGACCGTCATAGGCAGCGTGGGCCGTAGGGTAACCAGTTTCTCCAGCAAAGCACAGACGCTGAGCGAATTGATGTAGGTGGAATTGACGACGGTGACGACCTCTTTGGTGACGGCGTCGAGCGCACCCAGTACGTTGAAGCGCTGCCGGCCCGAGGGCGCCTTGATCCAGACCCGAGCAAGGCACCACACCACCGACAGGAAGGCGCCCAAGACAAAGTGTGCCGCGTCTACGAAGAACACGGCACGTTGGCCCGCTTGGGCTTCTGCCAAACGCGGTTCAAGTTCTTTTTTTTAAAGGCTTCCTGGACCTCGGGATCCGCCTTGGCCGGCAGGGTGCCGGTCTTCAGGCGTCTCATCCCGCACTTCTCTCGCAGGAAAAGCCGCACCTGAGTCGGCGAGCGGCTCAAACCCGTGAGCTTTCTGATCGCATCCACGGCCTCATGGATCGAAGCCGGCGGATGGGTGAGAAAATAAGCCCCGATCGTCTCCTGATGCGCCACCAGTTCGCTCTGCGGCCGACGGAAATGCAGTTCCTTCAGCCCGGCGACGCCGCCCTCCACCTACTGCTGGAGGTAGGTGCGAAGCGTCTTGCCGCTCACGCCCGCGAGCCGCGCGATATCTTGATGCGCAAGCCCCTGGCTTTTCAGCCACAGCGCTTCCATCTTGCGTCGCACGTGGGGATGCGGATGGTGAAATCGCTCGTGCTCTAAGGCGTCCGCCTCCGCCGGGGTAAAGGTCAGTCTCAGCATCGCAGCCTGTCCCTACAGAAAGCAATGCTCGAATTCTACAGCCCATTACACCAGACAGTTAAAGTCGTTTGTTACCTATTTCAGTATAGTCCAGAAACGACGGGCTCTGGGTGAAAAACACGGCAAAGGCCCCGAGCGCGGCGTCTTCCAGGGTGTAGCGCTGATGGTTGCCGCCCTGGCGTGCGTCAGGCAGCTCCCGGAAGGTGGCGCGAATCCGTTCAATTAGGACGCTCGTCGTCAAGAGCGGCCATCCACTCGTCACTCCAGCAAACATCGGGGCTCTCCAGTCAAATCCAAAAGACCTTTCATATCATGACGGGCTTAAATTTGGAATTGCTGGCCGAACGCTTCTTTGGCTGTACCCATGAAACGCTGTTCTCCCAGGTGCTTCAGCGCATGCCGCTGCCCCCACGCCCGGCTAGCCGACGACCCCGACCACCCACGCAGCCCTATCTGATCCCGCTGGCGGCGTAGCGGGGTGGCCGGAACGATGATCGAGGCCAGCGGCCAGACATCACGGCGCAAGGTGCTGGAAATCGCCCATGCCCAAGCCGCGGCGGCTTCCGCCCGACACCTTGGCAGCCCGTAGTCCCTTTTTCAGCCCAGGCTCATGTGAATGTCCCATCCGATATAACTCTATTTTTGGCACAATTGATGAATATCACATGTTGTTGCTAATGAATTCGCAATATGCTGACTCACTGACAGCCTGCAAGGGTAAGCAGCACGGTCAAATCTGAACGAGGTGCAATACGCGATGAAAGTGGATGTCTCGAACGGCCTGGTGATTGCCATAGGCGCATCGGCAGGTGGCTTGCAGGGCTTGCGTGCAATCTTGGGTGAACTCGATCCGCATTGCCCGTACCTTTTCATCATCGCCCACCACCTATCCCCCAATCAGCCCTCGCGGTTGGCCGAAATTCTGGCGGAGACCTCCCCGCTGCCGGTGACGTATGCGCAGGATGGCGACACCACGCAGGGTGGCCGCATCCTGATCTGCCCGCCGGGCAGCGACATCCTCGTCGAACAGGATCGTATCGTGCTGCGCTCGCCACTACCGGAGGCCTCCATTGCGCCGTCGGTCGACCGACTTTTCACCTCGCTGGCCCAATCTGCCGGCAACAAGGCGCTAGGCATCGTGCTCTCCGGATCGGGGCAGGACGGGCTGCTTGGCGCACGTGAGATTGCGGCCCAAGGCGGTATCGTTTTCGCCCAATCGCCAGACCAGGCGGTCCACCCCTCCATGCCGGAAGCCATCATCCAGGCGGACCTGGCGGATCGAACCGGCGATACCCAGCAAATTGCCCAGTGGCTCAATCAACTCGACCAATTGATTTTCGAGAAGCCGGTCGGGGATCGCCAAAGCGAGCAGTTGTTCGCGGAGATTTTCCGCCGCGTTGCCGAACTGACCGATCTGGACCTCAGCCAATACAAGGAGCCCACCCTGCGCCGGCAGGTCATCCGACGCTATCGCAACCTCAACATCGCCTCGCTGGGCGAATATCTCGAGCGTGTTCGCACCGATGATTCGGAAGTCCAGGCTTTGTACCAAAGCTTCATGATCTCGGTGACAGGCTTTTTCCGCGACCCCGAAGTCTATTCAGTCCTCTCCGACACGCTGCACGCAAGCCTTGCCAAGCGCCACGACGGCGACAGTTTTCGCGTCTGGGTCCCCGGCTGCGCCAGTGGCCAGGAGGCCTATTCGCTGGCCATCCTGATTGCCGAAATCCTGCGCAGCCGCCATGTGAATCTCGACATTCGCATCTTTGCGACCGACCTCGATCAGCGGGCGCTCGAACGGGCGCGGGCTGGCATCTATTCCAAGGAAGACCTGGCGCAACTCGACCCGGTTCGGCGCGAGCGCTGGTTCGCCCCCTGTACCGGCGGCTGGCGCGTCACCAAGCCGATTCGCGACATGGTGGTCTTCTCGGCCCATGACCTGACCACCAACCCCCCGTTCATCCGCATGGATCTGATCAGCTGCCGCAACCTGCTGATCTATCTCAAGGCCGACCAGCAGGCCGAACTGATCCGGGCCTTCCACTATGGCCTGGTTCAGGATGGCATCCTTGTCCTCGGCCGCTCGGAATCGGTCGGCTTCGGCAGCAACCTGTTCATTCCCGTCGATACCGATGCCCGCATCTTCCGGCGCAACAGCGCCACCGCCGTTTACCAGGCGCGCCAGGTTCGCTTCCGCAACAGCCGCACCGGACAAATCGCCAACCTGCCCCGCTCGCAAGCCAACCCTCACCGGCAGACCCAGATCGACCAGGCAGTCTCGGCGCTCGCCACGCACTACGCCCCGCCCGCCGTGCTGGTGAATGGCAATTTCGAACCGGTTCGATTCTTTGGCGGCGCCCAGCGCTATTTCTCCCTGGCCGAAGACAACCCCGAGTTCACCGTGTTCTCGCTCTGCCTGCCGGCACTGCGTTTTGAACTGAAAGCCCTGTGCTACCGACTGGTCCAGGAGGATGCCAAGCACTTGCAGGGCGGCCTCATTCAATTGGGCGAAAGCGGCTTGCCCGGCCAGGTTCGCCCCATTCTGCGCCGGGTCGATGCCCAGGAACAAGACAGTGAAATATCCCTGCTCATCTGCTTCGAAGCCAGTAACGAGGAAGTGGCCCATCTCGGTGACGATGACGACCAAACCCCGGTAGCGCGAAACGAAGTAGACCTGTTGCGACGAGAACTCGCCGACACCCGCGAGCACCTGCAGGCCGTGATCGAGGAGCTCGAAACCTCGAATGAGGAGTTGCAGTCGCTGAACGAGGAGGTCCAGTCGTCGAGCGAAGAGCTGCAGGCGTCCAATGAAGAATTGCAGTCTTCCAACGAAGAGCTGACGACCCTCAACGACGAGTTGCGCGTCAAATCGCAGGAAACGATCGAACTCAACACCACGCTGGCCAACATCCAGAATTCGCTGCGCAGTAGTCTCGTGGTGGTGGACCGCAACGGCAGGATCGCCCGCTTAAACAACCTGGCCAGTCGCATTTTCGGCATTGTGCCGGGTGACATCGGCCAGTCGCTGTTCGGCGTCCCCTGTCACCTGCAACTGCCGGACCTCCGGGATCGGTTCGAGCAGGTCATCGCGCAGGAAACTTCATTCAAGGAGCGCGTGCATCAGGGCGAATTCCACTACCTGATGCAGATCGATCCCTACCGGAACGAGGCCAACGACGTGGCCGGGGCCGTACTGACCTTTGCGGAAATCTCGGAACTGCATCGGGCCGAAAAAGCCAATCTGATTTTGGAACGCCGTTTCCGTCAGGTCTGGGAGTCGAGCCTGGAAGGCATGGCTGTCGTCGAGCAATCGGGCCATATCGTGATGGCCAATCCGGCCCTGTGCACCATGTTTGGCTATACCGTGGACGCCCTGCTCGGCCAGCCCATCGAAATGCTCGTTCCGCGCGGCGATCGCGCCACCCACGAAGGGCAACGCGACAGCTTCTTTGCCGCCCCGACCGCTCGACGCATGGCCCGGATGCGCGATGTATGCGGCCTGCATCGCTCCGGCCGGGATTTTTTTGTCGAAGTCAGTTTGAGCGGCATGACACTGGAAGGCGAGCAGTTTGTCCTGGCCGTGGTCAGCGACATTTCGGCCCGCAAGGCGGCTGAACTGGCCTTGCGCCGGAGCGACGAAGATCTCCGCTTGGCCCTGAGCGCTGCCAAGGCCGGCGTTTGGCGCTGGGAGCTCGCCACCAACAAGAACACCTGGTCGAACAACCTCTGGGATCTCTACGGCATCAACGACCGCTCGATCCCTGCGTCATACGATGCGTGGTTGAGCCGCGTGCTTCCCGCTCAGCGCGAATCCATTACCCGTACTATCGCGGACGCCACGGCCAGCCGGGTCGCGTTTGACGTGGAGTGGCAGGTCAACGGCCCGACCGGCGCCCCCGTGCGCTGGCTGTTTGCCCGAGGTATCCCGGTGCAGGACAACGACGGCGAAGTGACCTCATATCAGGGCATCGTCATCGACATCAGCGAGCGCAAGGCATCGATCCAGGCGCTGCACCAGAGCAAGGATCAGCTTCGCCTGGCGCTCAGCACCGCCAAGGCCGGCGTCTGGAACTGGGACATCGCCAGCAACGCCAACACCTGGTCCGACAACCTGCATGCGCTGTACGGCATCACAGACCAGACCGTCGCCCCATCCTACGACGCCTGGTTGAACAGCATTTCCTCGGAATATCGATCTTCCGTCAGTGGCGCTGTCATCGATGCAGCCCAGCGAGGCGCCACGTTCGAAATCGAATGGCAAGTGAACACGCCCGAGGGCGTCGAGCCTCGCTGGCTGTTAGCTCGCGGCATTCCAACACTGGACGATCAGGGCAAGCCCACGCAATACAACGGGATCGTGCTCGACATCACGGCCCGGCGGGTGCTCGAAGAACGCCTGCTGGAGTGGGCCAATGCATTCCAGCATGTCGAGTTCGGGATGGCCTTGGGAGACGCAAAACGCGGCTGCTTGATAGCGGTCAATCCGGCCTTTGCCCGCCGACGCGGATTTGAACCGGAGGAAATGGCCGGCACACCCGTCCTCGAGCTTTTCCCTCCAGATTTGCATGATCAGGTCAAACAGCAGATTGCAAAAATGGACCGAGACGGCCATTTGGTCTTTGAGAGCGAGCATGTGACGCGCAACGGCGAGCGCTTCCCGGTCATGATCGATATCACGGTCACCAAATCGCCGGATGGCACCCCACGTATCCGCATCGCCCACGTGCTGGACATTTCGGAACGCAAGGCTGCCGAGCGCGAGTTGGCGCAGTACCGCCAGCACCTTGAAGAACTGGTCGAGTCACGAACCCAGGAACTTGCCGAGGCCAAAATCGCTGCCGAATCGGCCACGGTGGCCAAGAGCGCCTTCCTGGCCAACATGTCCCATGAAATCCGGACGCCGCTCAATGCCATCATGGGCATATCGCACCTGATCCGGAATTCCGGCCTCTCTGATGAGCAAGACAAGCGCTTCGAAAAACTGCAGGCATCGGCCGACCATTTGCTCGATGTCATCAACTCTATCCTCGACCTGTCGAAGATCGAAGCCAACAAGCTCGAACTGGAAGAAGCGCCGGTATCGGTTGATCGCCTGGTTTCAAGCTGTGTCGCCATGCTGCTCGAACGCGCCCAAGCCAAGCACGTCGCCTTGCTCACCGACGTGGGTGCGATGCCGTCCGGCTTGCAAGGGGACGCCACCCGCCTGCAACAAGCCCTGCTCAATTACGCCACCAACGCTGTTCGCTTTACGGACCGGGGCTGCGTGACCCTGCGCGTTCAAACGGAAGCGGTAACCGAGCACGACGCCACCTTGCGTTTCTCGGTAATCGATACTGGAATCGGCATTGATCCTGACGCGCTAAAGCGTCTGTTCGCCGCCTTTGAACAGGCCGACAACACGATGACCCGGAAGTACGGTGGAACTGGCCTGGGCCTGGCGATCACCAAGCGCCTGGCGATCCTGATGGGTGGCGAGGCGGGCGCAGAGAGCGTCCCCGGAAAGGGCAGCAGGTTCTGGTTCACGGTACGGCTGCGCAGAGTGGCCACCGTAGCAACGAAACAGTTACCGGCAAGCGAAAACGTTACGGAAGCCACATTGCGGCTGCATTTCGGGGGCAGCCGGATTCTCCTGGCCGAAGATGAAATCATCAATCAGGAGGTGGTTTCGACCATCTTGCAGGAGGCCGGCTTCACCGTCGATATCGCCGCCAATGGCGCCGAGGCAGTCCGCATGGCTTCTGAGGGCACCTACGCGCTGATTCTGATGGACATGCAGATGCCGGTCTTGAACGGCGTCGACGCGACCCGGCAAATCCGACAGCAGGTCAGCGGAAGAACCGTGCCGATCATTGCGCTGACTGCCAACGCCTTCAGTGAAGACCGCCTGCGCTGCCAGGAGGCCGGCATGAACGATTTCGTCACCAAGCCGCTGGCGCCGGCCACCTTGTTCGGTGTCCTGCACCACTGGCTATCCAAGGGCTGAAATGAAAAAACGGCGGGAATTCCTGCCGTTAGTTTGGCTGTAGTCGCCGTCGATCAAAGGATAGGAAATCCAACGGCACCATTGAGCAGCATTGACAGTATTTGAGCCTTCATCAAGCAGCGTCAATGTCGAATTATGGACTCGAGTTTCGACCCGGAAGCCCCTGAAAAGTCATCCGAATCCCGCCGCGCTCAGTGCTGGTGGCCATCCGCCTGGCCGGTCCGGCCGGGCGGATGGCCACCAGCACGAGTCGTCCCACGACGGGCGATGGCAGCTCGTCTTGCTTTGGCTTCGAGCGTTGCGCGTTGGCACTTTGCACTTTCAGACCGGCACCTACCAGGCGATGCGCTGATCGGGTTCGTACTCCGGCGTCGATTGAGCCTGGGGGTCGTCCTCGCCCGTGGTGGCGCCCTGCATCTCCCGGAGCGGCGGCGCACGGGCTCTCATCAGGCGTGGCGGCGAGGTCGGCTCGCCCAGATGGGTCAGGATGTTGCGCACGGCACTCGCCTCGATGATGAAGGCGATGATTCGCCTCTCGCCGCCGCAGCGCGGGCAGACGAGCGGAAAGACCTCATCGATCCGCGCGAGCAGCAGCGCCCAGGCGCAGCGGGCGGCGCGACGGTGGATCGCTTCCGCTTCCCCCGGTGCTTCCTCTGTCCCCTCGAACGCCCGGCTTGGGGTGGTGCTTGGCGCAATGGTTGCGGCGATTGACTCGGTTGCGGCTGCCGCCGGCGTACTGTCCTGCACGCCGGCGAGCGCAATGACCTGTGCCCGCAACGGCGCGTTCGGCGCCAGCACCCCGTAGTAGCGATGCCGATGCCGGCGCGGCGGCGGAATGAGCGCCGCCAGACGCTCGATCCGTTCGAGCGGTGTGAGCATCAGGCTGATCCTGCCGCCGGGACCCGGCTTGACGCTCTCGTAGATCAGGTGTTCGGCGTCGATTTCACGCCAGCGCTCCAGCGCGAAGGACGGTCGAGCGCAATACCGCAGCAGCCGTCTTCCAGGCCCGGGCGGTCGGCGCCTTCGATGCGCACGCTGGCGTCGAGCGAGAAGCCGCCGCCATGCGCCCAGTTCGCCCTCGTCTCGGCATCTTCCGGCTCAAGCCTTCCGGCTCAAGCACAACGCGGCGGGTGAGCGCGCGCAGCAGCCGGCGGCGGACCTTGGCGTGGACCTCGTCGAGCCACTTCTGGTCGGGGACACGGCTTTCGTGAAGCGTCGCTACTCCTCCTGAAGCGTCCGCCTCGAAGACGCCCTCGATGACGAGGCAGTGGAAGTGCTCATGCGGATGGAGCAGCGCGCCAAAGCGGTGGATGAAGGCCACCGCGCCGATCCGCGAATCGGAGCCCGCCGCCGGGCAGGCTCGGCACAAGGCTTGTTCCACCACGCTCAGGAAAATGCGCAGTGCCAGCGTCTCGATCGCCCGATCGTGTTCGAGGTGATCACGCAGGCGCTTGGGAACGGACAGCACCCACTGGTGGACCGGCAACGGCGGAAAAACGTGGTCGGCCAGATGGGCGGCGGTTTCGACCATCCGCCGGGTGTTGCAAGCGGGACAGCGCCACGACCCTTGCACGACCAGGCGATGAGAAAATCGTGGCCGCACTCGGCGCATCGAGCGCGCGCAAAGCCATGCGCGAGAATGCCGCATTCGAGATAGCGGCGGAACTCCCGCTCGACATACGCCGGACCGGCAGCGCCCTGCCGACGGTCGAAGGTGAGTTCGAGCCAGGTGGCGAGGTGCGTCTGCACGGTGCGATAGAGCATGGTGCGTTCGGACCGGCGACGGCGATAGACAGTCCAGGCGAAAGCTCGCTCGCCTCTATCCTGCTGGCCTCGACCAACGAACTGGCGGCCGATCGGCGCGTCATCGAAGCCTACCTCGGCCTCGGCCAGAAGCACTGAAAGCCCTGTTACCGGAATGTAAAAGGCCCGTTGAGCGGGCCTTTTTGCATGGCGGATGGCGATATCAGCGTGGTTCGCGCTCGTCGTCGCGCTTGCGATGCTCGCTGTTGCCGCTTTGTTGCGGCGCCGGCTGCTTCCGTGGCGGTTCTGCCCGCGCCGGCGGGGCGGCCGGTTGCGGGGGCGGCATGCGGACTTCCGGTGCCGGTCGGGGCATCTCGCGTTGTGGGGGCGGTGCTACTGGCGCGGCCTGCTGCATCGGCCTTTCCATACGCGGCATCTCACGGGGCATTTCGCGGCGCACCTCGGGAGGAGCTTCACGCCGCATCTCGCGCGGCATTTCTCTTGGCGCCTCGCGTTGCATTTCCCGGCGTTGTTCCTGGGGCTGGAACGAGGGCTGCGGGCGTTCCTCGCGGCGCATTTCGGGAGGGGGTATTTCGCGGCGCGTCGGGGCCGGCATGGCTTCCGGTGTGCGCTGCGGTACGGCCTGCGGGGCGACGGCCGGTGCCGGCTGCTGGGGTGAACGTTCCATCCGCTGCATGTCGCGCATGTCCCGGCGCTGGTCGCGCTCCTGCAGCGCCGGGGAAGGCTGCCCACGCTCGTCGCGGCGCCGTTCCGGTGCGTTGGCATCTTCCCCGTGGCGCCGGAAAAAGTCGCGGCGCGACTCGTTGGCCGCATCACGGTTCGCGTCCCGATTCATGTCGCGGCCCGATTCCGGACGAAGTGCTTCGGAGCGCATGCCGCGGGGATCGGCGTCCGGCCCGCGCCGATTGTCACGACGCGAATCCGGCATGGCGTCGCGGGCTGTTTCCTGTTGGCCGCGGCGACTGTCCATCGCCGGCATTTCCTGGCGCAGCGGCGTGCTTTCCGGTCGGCCGCGGTTGTCGGCCGGCTGGCGGAAGCCCGGTCGGTCATTGTCGCGCGCCTCGAAACGCGATGGACCACGTTCGGGGTCATGCGGCCGCGGGCTGCTGAATTCGTTGCGCGGCGGGTGGCTGGCGCCGCGTTCGCCCTCGCGCGGCCGCGTCGCGCCCGGTGTCGGGGCCAGCCACTGCGCGGTCGGTGCCTGCCGGGACTGCGGTGCCCGGTCTAGGTCGCGGCGATCGACCTGGCGCATTTCGTTGCGCGTAATCGGCCGGCCTTCGCGCATCTGGGTGGTCGGCACCACCGTTACTGCCTGCGGCAGGGCGCGGTAGGCGTAGGCCGGCGGTGTGCCGCGTACGGCGCGGTCGATGACGGTAACGTCGCTGATGTGGCTGACGTTGATCTGGCGAACGTAATTCGGGCTGTAGCGATAGGCCGGTACATAGACCTCGCGCGGGGCGAGCGGGAACCAGCCGACGGCGGGGGCCGAGCCGAAGCTGAAGCTGGCGCTCCACCCAGGATTGCCGACCCAGCCGACCAGGGCCGGCGCATACACCGGGCGAGCCACGAGGCGGCCGGGCACCCAACCCCAGCGCCCGCCTATCATCGCCCAGCGGCCGTAGTGAAAAGGCGCGAAGCCCCACGGTGCCTGGTCTATCCACGTCCAGCCCCAAGGCGGCACCCAGGCCCAGCGCCCGTAACGGTAGGGCGCCCAGTCGGCGGCCATGGAGCGCGGGTACCAGACCGTGCCGTAATCGCCGGTATTGCGCCAGTCGCCGTAAGCGTTGAGATCCTGGTAGCCGGTCATGTAGGGCGAAACGTGCTGGCGGGCCGGGCCGGCCAGCGAGGCATTTTCGCGATTGCCTACCCACTGGTCGAAGGAGTCGTAGCCGCGAGCGGCTTCCAGCTGCTCGCCGCCGTCGCTGCCGAAGACTGCCATCTGGCCGGCGGCCACGGGGATGACCCGCTGGCCGTTATCGAAGGTGGCCCGACCGGCCTGGACGACCAATTCGCTGCGGTTGGCATAAACGTTGATGCGATAGCGGCCCGGGGTCAGGAAACGCACCGTGCCGTCAGGGGTCGCCACCGGCGCATCGTCGGCCTGGTCGCTGTCGAGCACGCTCACCGCCAGGCTGCCGCCGTTCAGGCGGGCATCGACGCGGCGATCGTCGATGAGCGGAAACTCGACCTGGCTGTCGCCGTTCAGCCGGTAGGCGGTCGACCCTATCCACACTTCGGCGCGGCCCGAGCGGCCGCTTTCCAGTACGGCGCCGCTGCTCACCGGCCAGTTCAGCGTCGCCGGCCCGCCTTCGTCGCGGCGGTCGGCCCGGAAGCCGACTTCGCCCTCCAGATGGGAGACGCGGCCGACGCGGCTGGGCGGATCGCTCTGCGCCAGCGCCGGCAAGGCGACCAGCACGAGAACGGCAATGAATACGCAGTGCAGGGACTTCAACATCTTGTACTCCCGGAAAAGGGGCAGGCCTGCGCCAAAGGCAGGCCGATAAGCAATCAACGCAGCAGCGGGGCAAAAGTATGAACGGCCGGCCGGCGAAATGGCTTCAAAATGTTGCGGCCCCCGCAGGGCGGGCCTTCAGCTGTTTTTGATCGGCATGCCGTATTTCTTGGCGACCGTCATGTACAGCTGGCGGGCCGAGGCCACCTTGGCGCTCTTGCGGTCCTTTCGCTGGGCGCGCTGCAGATAGCCGAGGGCGCGTGCCGCCAGGTCGTTGTCCCAGCCCTTCTGATCCATGAGGGTGTAAATGGCCTTGGCCGCATTGACCAGGAACTGCAGGTTGGGCACCTGCTCGGCGGCCCGGATCAGCAGTGGCACAGCGCCGGCCAGGTCACCGCTGCGTGCCGCCATGACGCCCCGGTTGTTCAGTTCGATGATTTCCTTGCCGACCTCGTCGAGGATGGCCTTGCCGGCATCGCTCTGCCCGGTCCGCTCGAAGACCTGGGTGATATGGCCGATCAGGTGCGGATCTTCGTGATTTTCGGCGGCCACCTGGCGCATGATCTTGGCGCCTTCGTCCGCCTTGCCAGTGGCGTAGCAGGCATGTGCCAGATCGACCGCCAGGCGTTGGGAAGGATGCTTGCCCTTTTCCGTTGCCTCGGCCTGGACCTGACGTTGCAATTCCAGCGCCTGGCCGACCAGGGCCTGGGCCTTGTCCTCGGCGCCTTCGGCATGCAGGCACAGGCTCTCGGTGACCAGGGCAGCCAGTTCCGCCTGCTTGTCGCCGTGCCATTCGCGATGGGTCAGGATGTTGCGGACGGCACCGTCGTCGGTGATGAAGGCGATGATTCGCCTCTCGCCGCCGCAGCGCGGGCAGACGAGCGGAAAGACCTCATCGGTCCGCGCGAGCAGCGGCGCCCAGGCGTAGCGGACGGCGCGACGCAGGAGCGCTTCCTCTTTTCTCCCCGTGCTTCCTCCGTCCCCATGGACGAGGGGCTGGGCGTGTTGATCGGCGGAGTGGGCTTGACGCTCTCGTAGACCACGTGTTCGGCGTCGATTTCACGCCAGCGCTCCAGCGCGAAGGACGGGCGAGCGCAATAACGCAGCAGCCGTGTTCCAGGCCCGGGCGGTCGGCGCCTTCGATGCGCACGCTGGCGTCGAGCGAGAAGCCGCCGCCATGTGCCCAGTTCGCCCTCGTCTCTGCATCTTCCGGCTCAAGCACATCGCGGCGGGTCAGCGCGCGCAGCAGACGGCGGCGGACCTTGGCCTGCACTTCGTCGAGCCACTTCTGGTCGGGTGCACGGCTTTCGTGAAACGTCGCTACTCCTGAAGGGTCCGCCTCGAAGACGCCCTCGATGACGAGGCAGTGGAAGTGCTCATGCGGATGGAGCAGCGCGCCAAAGCGGTGGATGAAGGCCACCGCGCCGATCCGCGAATCGGAGCCCGCCGCCGGGCAGGCTCGGCACAAGGCTTGTTCCACCACGCTCAGGAAAATGCGCAGTGCCAGCGTCTCGATCGCCCGATCGTGTTCGAGGTGATCACGCAGGCGCTTGGGAACGGACAGCACCCACTGGTGGACCGGCAACGGCGGAAAAACGTGGTCGGCCAGATGGGCGGCGGTTTCGACCATCCGCCGGGTGTTGCAAGCGGGACAGCGCCACGACCCTTGCACGACCAGGCGATGAGAAAATCGTGGCCGCAGTCGGCGCATCGAGCGCGCGCAAAGCCATGCGCGAGAATGCCGCATTCGAGATAGCGGCGGAACTCCCGCTCGACATACGCCGGACCGGCAGCGCCCTGCCGACGGTCGAAGGTGAGTTCGAGCCAGGTGGCGAGGTGCGTCTGCACGGTGCGATAGAGCATGGTGCGTTCGGGCCGGCGACGGCGATAGACAGCCGTGCGAGCGGGCGCGCAGGCGGTCGCCATGGGGATTCAGGTCGAGCACTCGAGATGCGACAACGGTATACGTATGCAGGTGTTGGCGCAATGTCCTCTGGCGGCAGCACACGCCCCCTCGAACGCCGCGGATATGCCGTGGCCGTCATCAGCAGTGTCCTTTCGGCAACGCTGCGAAACCCGGGTCGCGCGGGCCTCAGCCGTGCGGCGGCTGAGGCCCGGCGACGGGCACGGGTGGCGCGAGGCCCCACGGCCACCCGCAGGCAACCCGCCGGGGAAATCAGCAGTGCCGGCATGCTGCCGATCGCCATCGGGATCGGCACCGACCCGAGCTTCCGTGCGCCAATGGCCATCGTCGTCATCGGCGGCCTGATCAGCTCGATTTTCCTCAGCCTGCTGCTCATCCCGATCGTCTTCACCTTCGTAGACGACGCCATCGCCTGGAACCGCCAGCCCCTGCCGAAGCCGCGCGCATGAGCGAGCACCCGTTCGCCGTCCTGTCCCGGTCGACGCTCGAAAACGGGCCATTTCTGGCATGGCCGTCCAGGCCCCGCCCGCGCATCGGGCGCAGCGTATCGGCCGGTCAGCCCAGTCCGGAAGGCTTCGGGTATCATTGGCGAAAACGCATTCCCGGCAGGACCTGACCTTCCGCAATACGCTTTCGCACCCTCGACTGACGGCGGCAGAAGCGCTGAAACTTCCGCGCCGCCGCAGCCGGCCCGCGCTGCGGCGCGGGCAGTGGAAGGGGTCGGGGGATAAGAGGGGGAATTCGCGGAGCATGCTCCGCGCCCATCGAACGATGCCGGCGCGCAGGCCGGCATGCGCCGGAAAGGGCTACCGATGATGACAATCGACTGGACGCATGCCTGGCTCGGCGAGGTGCCGGCCCTGATCGCCCGCCCGCGGGCAGCGATCGGCCCATTGCCGACGGTGCTGTGGTTTCATGGCTGGAGCGCCGACAAGGAAGTGCATCGCAGCGAGCTTGCGCAGCTTGCCGGTGCCGGCTTGCTGGCGGTGGGAATCGACTCCGTCGGCCACGGCGAGCGCCAGCCGCCCGAGCTTGCGCAGCACCTGGCGCGATCCGCGCGCGAAGCCCAGCCGCTCTTCGATTCGCTGGTTGCCGAAACCGTCGATGAAGTGCCGATGCTGGTGGATAGGCTGATCGATCGCGGGGGGGCCGATGCGGAGCGAATCGGTGCCGCCGGCGTTTCGATGGGCGCTTGCATCGTCTATGGCGCGATTGCTCGCGAACGCCGGCTGCGTGCCGCCGTCGCGTTGCTCGGTTCGCCCGCCAGGGGGCGTCCGGACGGTTCTCGGCTGGCGGTCGATCGTTTCTTTCCAAGCGCTCTCCTGTCAGTGACCGCGGGCGCTGACGTAGTCGTTCCCCCCGCGGCCGCGGCATCGCTACACGCCGAACTGACGGACTGGTATCGCAACGATCCCGACCGGCTGTGCCATCAATCGTTTCCCGACGCCGAACACCTGATGAAAGAGACGGACTGGCAGCAGGCAATCGATTCGGCGTGTGCCTGGCTGCTTCGCTTCCTTGCTCCAACCGGCGGCAGGCTGGAGTAGACTGGCGCGATGCCCAGGTTACGCCTCGATCCACCCCGCAGCGAAGACGAAGCGCCGGAAGTCGAGGTGGTGATCGAGGTGCCGCGCGGCAGTTTCCTCAAGCGCGGCGCCACGGGGCGTGTCGATTTCGTTTCGCCTCTGCCCTGCCCCTTCAACTACGGCTCCGTCCCCAACTTCCTCGGTCTCGAGGGCGATCTGCTCGACGCGCTGGTACTCGGACCCCGCCTGCCCTTCGGTACCCGCCTGCGGGTGCGCGCCTGGGGGGCGGTGACCCTCACCGACCGCGGCATGAGCGACGACAAGCTGATCTGCAGTGCGCACGCGCTGACCCCGGCGGAACGCCGGAACGTCCTGCGCTTCTTCCGCTTCTACGCGCGCTGCAAGGCTTTCCTGAACTTCTGGCGCCACCGCCCCGGTCGCAATGCCTGCGAAGGCTGGTGCGCCGCGTCGCTGGCGATCGCTCGCGCCGAACCCTTGCGCGGGCCGTGGCGGGGGCCACGGACCCGCTTCTGATCGATCAGCGGCTGCGGATCGGAGACGGCAGGCTGCACCCAGGCGATCCCCCGTTTCACTTTGAGCAGATGCCCCCCGCACGACCTCACGGTGGCACCACACTGTTGTTTGTACGCAACACCCGCTATCCAGTTGTTGTTGCCGGAATCGGGATACTGCTTGACCACACGGGCATTCCCGGCTGAAACTTGGCACTCGTTTTCTCAACCCTTTTGATTCCAAGGAGATCGATATGCCTGTCACAACTGAAGAGGTGCTTTCGCGCTGAGTCCTCCGGCATATCGTTGCCCGGAACTCGTGCATGAGACGAATCCGGGCCGGGAAAAGAAAACCCCTGGCCATCCAGCCCAGGGGTTTTTTATTGCCCATGCCGTTTAAGCGCGACAACGCGCACCGGCACCCGGATTCCAATTCGAGCGGCCCGTATCGAGCCAGGGCAGCTCAAGGCAACACATTGGAATCAACATGGGCATTCAAATTGAATTCAACAAAGGGCGCGTGCCCGTCAAGGTGTGGACGCGCAACATCGAACCCGAGGCGATACGGCAGCTGCTGAACGTCGCTTCACTTCCGGTCGTGCATGGTCATGTCGCCGCCATGCCCGATGTACACGCTGGCATCGGTGCGACGGTCGGCAGCGTCATCCCGACCAGGAAAGCGATCATTCCTGCTGCCGTCGGCGTCGATATCGGCTGCGGCATGAACGCGGTGCGCACGTCGCTGAGCGCCGGGCAACTGCCGGATAACCTGCGCAGCCTGCGCATGGGGATCGAGGAGATGGTGCCGCTCGGCTTCAACATGCACCCGGCCAGCCGCATGCGTGGCAGTGCCTTGCAGCGCGTCGGCCGGGCGCTGAGCGACCGGCTGGACCGCATCGTCGGCCAGCATCCGGGGCTGATGAAAATGCAGCGGCGCTTCAACGAAACCTGGCTGTGCCAGATCGGCACGCTGGGTGGCGGCAACCATTTCATCGAACTGTGCCTGGACGAAGCGGATCGCGTCTGGATCATGCTGCACTCGGGCTCGCGCGGCATCGGCAACATCATCGGCCGCTATTTCATCGCGGCGGCGCAGAACGACATGCGCCGGCATCAGCTGCATCTGCCGGACAAGGACCTGGCCTATTTTTCGGAAGGCTCGGGGCTGTTCGATGAATATGTCGAGGCCGTGAACTGGGCGCAGGACTACGCCCTGCTCAACCGCCAGCGCTTGCTGGCAGCGGTGATCGAGGTGCTGAAGCGGCAGCTGCCGACGTTCAGCCTGGAGGCCGAGGCGATCAACTGCCACCACAACTACGTGGCACGCGAAACCCATTTCGGCGAAGCCTTGTTCATCACCCGCAAGGGCGCCATTTCGGCCCGCGCGGGCGAGCTGGGCATCATTCCCGGCAGCATGGGCGCGAAGTCCTACATCGTACGCGGCCTGGGCAATGCGCAGTCCTTCTGTTCCTGCTCTCACGGCGCCGGGCGGAGGATGAGCCGCAGCGCTGCCAAAAGCCGTTTCAGCCGTTTTGATCTGGAAGCACAGACGGCAGGCATCGAGTGTCGCAAGGATGGCGGGGTAATCGATGAAATCCCCGGTGCCTACAAAGATATCGATCAGGTCATGGATGACCAGCGCGATCTGGTCGAAGTCGTCCATACCCTGAAACAGGTTCTTTGCGTGAAGGGGTGAGCGATGGCCGACAAGAAGATCACGCTCGTCATCCCGCGCAGCAAACCGCGCAACCCGCTGCTGGTGCCCGGACTGACCCGGCGCGCCGGGCCGCATGGCTCGACGCGCAAGGCCATCCGGCAAAAGATGCGCCAGCGCACACAACAATCCCTGGCTGAGTTGCTGAACGGCGACAAGGCTGAATTCGAGATCGACTGAAGCACGCCCGCCCCTGCCGGGGGCGGACATTCACCCCCTTTTTCCGAGGAGCAAACCATGAACCAGCCCACTGCCCGAGCTACCGCAATCGGCCATCCCCCCTTCCCCCGAATTCACGGAGTCCCCCATGGACCGTCAAACGGCAGACGAGGTGCTCGAGTGCCTCGTCGGTGAACGCACCCTGTACCACTACTATCGCGACCGCTACAGTATCGGCCTGTTACGCCATCTCAGCCGGCGGCAGGCGCTGCGCATCGCCGCACTGAAACAATCGCCCTATGCTCAGCTCCTGCAGAAGCCACGCGTCAGAAACATCCTTGCCGACAGCGGCGGCAAGGAGATTGATGATATGCAGCTGGCCCGGCACGACTATGACGCCGACCAGACCGACTTCGTCCTCACCCTGGGCACCTGGGGTAGCGAACTGAAGCGGGAAACCTGCTGGAAACAGACCTCGCGGCCCGGCTACAACCTGGTGTTGCAACTCAATTTCTGCCGCCGCCATGACCGACTTTTCCAGCGCCTTGGCTACACCGGTGACAGCTTCAATTACCGCGGCCATCCGGTTTCGGAACGGCGAAATACCCTGGCCTGGGCCCGAATTGATCTCGACTGGCAGACCGGCACCGCGCTGATCGAGGAAATCCAGTCCGACTGGATCCGGCGTGTCGCCTGGCTGGGCGAGCGCGTGGCCGGCCGCCTGAAATCCGGCCAGCAGCCGGCCGACGAAACCCGTTACTGCGGCCTGAAATGTTCGCTGCAGACCACCCAGGAGTACTGCCGCTTCGCGCTTGAACGTTACGCCGCGATCTGGGCCGAAGCCATGCTCTGGGCGACGATTGCGTTCGTGCGCGAGGAGCTCGGTTTGCAGCGGATCTACTACCACAGCGAAGAAAGCGGCCGACTGCTGAAAAACATCCGGGGTAAGCTGCCGCCGCGTTCCCTTTACACGGACCTGCCGCGCAAGTTCTGCTTCGTGCCGACCCAGGAAACACCGGAATTCCTCCTGCGGGCAAGCGGAGTCGGCAAAGCGATCAGACGGAGCGAGGGTTTGTCCCTTTTTCAACTGACGTGATTTGCCACCCGGCGATCAGTACGAGTCGAAAGATCCTCGACTCGCTCTTCGCACACTTCGAAGACGAATTCACCGCCGGCTACCCTGTCCTCCTGCGGGGAGATCGGTACCGCCGGTTCGTTGGCCTGCACGAAGTCCCGCACCGACTTGCGGTACTCGCGGCAGTCCTGAGCCGTGGCACTCGGGAAGATCCGGGAAGTCTCGGGAATGGCGGCGGCACGGGCGGCGGGAAGCTTACTCGTGGATGGCAAGACTCTTGGCTGCCCATGATATGCCAGCAATCCATTCAGCACCCTGCAATCCGCCGCCGCTGGTCGCCATCGAAGCGAGAACTTACCCGATCGGCAGCGACGAAGGCATCGACCCGGACAAGGCCCATGCTTCAGTGTGCGATCAGCCCGAAGACCTCGTCGATCCGACCCGCTTCGATGGCTTGGTCGAACCAGCCTTCGATTTCTGACAGCGACGCGGCCGCAATTCGGGCGCTGATCTCCGGCGGAATGGCGCCGAACCGTTTGCGCAGCAGGCGCTGAAGTGCCAAGGCTTCACCTTGCTGCAGACCTTGCTCGCGGCCTTTCTCGATACCGATTCGTTCAACCGACGACACGTAGCGCATTTGTTCTTGCTCCTCAAGCAGGTCGATATTCTGCCACAGCTCCTGCGCAAGAGGTTCGGGCAGCCGCATCATCCAGTCAAGGACGACAAACAGGTCAATGATGCGCTGTTTTTCCCAGCGCCGCTGGTAGAGCAACTGGATCAGCTTCCACTTGGCGGCAAAGCGAGCTGCCATGTCCTGGCGCGTCGCCTTGGTCAGCAGATGGGCCAGCGTCACCAGCGCAAAGGGATTCGGTTCCGCTTGCAGTTCGGTTTCGCGGCCCGCAAAGTCCAATAGCTTGGTGGTCGGAAACTTCAGCGTATGTTCGCAACCGAGCACCTCGAAGCCAAACGAACTCGGGTGCCAGCCTTCGGATTGGTCGGCGAGCAAGGCGATGCTGGCGACTGGGCGGTGGTAGCGGTCAAACAGGCGGTAGTTGTAAACGAACATCCGTTCGGCGAATTCCGCTTGCGGGCTGCCCTGCACTTCATGGGCTGTCGTAATCGTCGCTGGACTCCGATGGGTGGCCGGAGCGGTCTGGCGGGGTGGGCTGATCGCTTTCTATCCGGGCATTCTATCGTTTTGCCTGGCGAAGCGGCGTTGCCGCGTGGCGCGGGGTGGCGGAGTCGAATTCCACGCACTCGTAGCACTCGCAGGTTGGGCTGAGCCTGCGAAGCCCAACAGCCCAGGCGCGCGGCCAAAGACGTGCGGTTTGTTGGGCTTCGTTCCTCAGCCCAACCTACCAGGCTGACAGCGACGCAGCCGCCCTTCAGGCGCTTGTCTGGGCTGTCGCAATCGTCCCAGGCCCCGGACCGGATGAGCACTGCGACCGGCACTTTCGCCTGCATTCAGGCCAATTCCCCTTGCTTCGCCGACAAGCCGATTCCCGTAAAATCCCCTCGCCAGCCAAGCCGCCGCCGGCGCCCGCCAAGCGCCTGCGGTGGCGGGCGCGAACCAGCCAGGGAGAACCCCCCCGTGTCCGCCGATTCCCGCGACTTCTTCATCAGCCACACCCGGGCCGACCAGGGCTGGGCCGAGTGGATCGCCTGGCAGCTCAAGGAGGCCAGCTATTCGCTGCGGATCCAGGCATGGGACTTTCACGCCGGCGGCGATTTTATCGGCGAAATGCATCGCGCCCTGAAAACGTCCCGCCGCACGATCGCCGTCCTCTCGCCGGAATATTTCGCGTCGGAATTCGCCCAGGCCGAATGGAGGGCGGCCTGGGCGCTCGATCCGACCGGAGAAAAGCGGTCGCTGTTGCCGGTGCGGGTCGCCGATTGCCGGCCGGACGGCCTGCTTGCAAGCCGGATCTACGTCGATCTGGTCGGACTCGACGAAGCGGCGGCGAAGCAGAAGCTCCTTGCCGGGGTCAGCGAGCAGCCGCCCGAACCCGCAACCGCTCCCGGTTTTCCTGGCGATACAACAGCGGCGAAGGCAGCGGCACCCGCCTTCCCCGGCCTGCCGCCGCCCCTGCGCATGTTCCGCGAAAGGCTGCTCGCCGGCGGACCACCAGCCCTGCCCGAAAGCGCGCTGCCGGAAATCCTCCGCCACTCGCCGCGCAGCTTCGCAGAATACCGCCTGGCGCGCATCGCCGAATGGTCGCAGGCGCGCTACGCGCTCGACAAACGCTTCACCCGCCTGACGCTGCTGCTCGACCAGGGCCCGGACGCGCAAGGGACGCGCTGGCAAGCGCAGCCGCAGTCTTTCGACGACCTGCGCGAGGTCCTCGCCGCAGCCAGCGAAACCGCGCTGGTGCTGCTCGGCCCGCCCGGTTGCGGCAAGAGCACGCTGCTGCGCCGGCTCGAACTCGACCTCGCGCTCGACGCACTGCGCGCCGGCGAAGCCGATCCGGCGCGCTTCAGCTTCTTCGTCCAGCTCAGCCGCTACCGGCCGCCACGTCCCGGCGAAGCACTGCCGACGCCGCACGAGTGGCTGGCGCGCGAATGGGCGCATCGCCAACCGCAACTGCCGGCGTTCGCCGAACTGCTCGCCAGCGGCCGACTCGTCCTGCTGCTCGACGCGGTCAACGAAATCCCGAACACCGACGAAGCCGACTACCGCGAACGGATCGCGCTCTGGCGCGACTTCCTCGCCGAACTCGCGCACCGCGGCGCCGGCACGCGCGCGCTCTTCTCGTGCCGCAGCCTCGACTACAGCGCCTCGCTGTCGACACCCGAACTGCCGGTGCCGCACGTGCGCATCGAAGCGCTGTCCGACCCGCAGGTCGAGCAGTTCCTGGCGCTGTACAGCGCCGAACGTGGCCCGGCGCTCTGGCGGCAACTGCGTGGAACGCCGCAGCTCGACCTCTTCCGCTCGCCGTTCTACCTCAAATTGCTGCTCGCCCAGGCCGGCGACGGCCGTCCGGCGCTGCACGGCCGCGCCGCGCTGTTCAGCGGCTTCGTCCGGCAATGGGGCCCTGCCGGTGCTCAGTCATGGCGAGGAGGATTGGGCGACGTTCCGGATGATTAGCGCCCAGTTTATGGAGCAGCGAGCGGCAGGGCCAGGCAAAGCCGCGTGCCCCCATGCGGCGACGCCAGTGCTTGCAGACTGCCACCGTGCAGCGAGGCGACGCGTTGGGCGATCGCCAGGCCGAGGCCGCCGATGCCGCCGCTGCTTCGCCTAACCGGAGGATCGCGCAGCGACCGACCCTGTTCGAGGCGGTCGAGCAGTTCTTCGGGTAGGCCGGGGCCTGCATCCTCGATCAGCACCTCGGCCCGTCCGCCGGCCTGCCGCAGACTGACGCGCACCGGCGCGGCGCCGGGGGCGTGCCGCATGGCGTTGTCGATCAGGTTGCTCAGCGCGCGCTCGATGAGCTGCAGATCACCGTCGAGTTCCAGGGGGCCGGGCGCCGCGCCGTGCAGCGTGACCGGCGGCGGCCCGTCGCCGAGATCGAACTTCTGCACGGCATCGGTGACCAGTTCGTCGAGCCGGAAACGCTCGCGGTGCAGCACCTGATCGGTGGACTGCAGCGCCGCCAGCTCGAACAACTGCTGCGACAGGCGGCGTACCTTGTCGCTCTGCGCCAGCGCCGCGGCCAACAGGCGATCACCGCGTCCCGGCTCGGCGGGCGCCTTGCCGGCCATCGCTTCGAGGTGGCCGTGCAGCGCCGTCAGGGGCGTCCGCAGATCGTGCGCGACGCTGGCCATCATCTCGCGGTGCGCGCTTGCCTGCTGTTGCTCGCGCGCCGTCTGCGCCTCGATACGCTGCGTCATCTCGTCGAAGGCCGCGGCGATGGCGCTGACTTCGTCGCCGCTGGTCGGCGAGCGGCCGCGCTGGGCGTCGGCGGTGTGCAGCGTCTGCAGCGAGTACTCGCGCATGCGGCCAGCCAGGCGATGCAGGGGCAGCGTCAGGCGACGGAAGGCAAAGACACCGAGCAAGAGCGTGACCAGCAGGCCGACCGCGGCGACGACACCCGCGCCCTGCCAGACTCGGCGCAGGCTCAACTGCCCGGCCACCTGTTCGCGCGCTTGGCCGTCGAGAATGACGTAAAGGTAACCCGGCGGGCGCGTATCGGTGGAGCGCGGCGGAAACATCGCGGCGCTGAAGATGCGCGCCATGCCCGAGCCCATCGGATCGGTGCCGCGCAGCGGCAGGGCGGCACCGGCCAGGAAGTCGCGCACTGCCTGCAGGTCGACCTGTTCCTGCCGAACCATCCCGGGTTCGCCGATGTACGCCTGGACGCGGCCGTCGGCGTCGAGCACATAGACCTGGATGCCCGGGTTGACCACCATCAGCATCGACAGCAGTTCCGCGCGCGCAGCGCGATCCGCCTGATCGGGGTCGGTCAGCGTGATCTCCGGCCAGTGCTCGACGATGTGCCAGGCCAGTCCATGCGACAGGCGCTGCAGCGATTCCTGCTCGTGCTCCGAGGCGACGTGCCGGCCGAGCACGCCGACCAGCGCACCGTAGGCGACGAGCAGCAGCGCCAGGGCCAGCGTCAGGCGGGTGGTGAAGGAGCGGGCAGCGATCACGCGGGCGTCTCTTCAAAGCGGTAGCCGACGCCCCAGACGGTGACGATCCGGCGCGGGTCGCGCGGGTCCTCTTCGATCTTGGTCCGCAGGCGGTTGATATGCGAATTCACGGTGTGTTCGTAACCGTCGAAAGCCGCGCCCCAGACGCGCTGCAGGAGTTCGCCGCGACTGAAGGCCCGGCCCGGATGACGCACCAGGAAGTACAGCAGGTCGAATTCACGCAGGGTCAGTGGAACGGTCTCGGCGCCACGCAGCAGCTCGCGGCGAAGGGTATCGAGCCGGAAGGGTCCAAAGCGCAATTCCGATGCCGGCGCCGGCGACGAACGCAATTGCTCGATGCGTCGCAGGAGTGCCCGCACGCGCGCCACCAGTTCGAGCATCGAGAACGGCTTGGCGAGGTAATCGTCGGCCCCGAGTTCGAGCGGTGCGCCTCGGCCGAACGGGCGCTGAGCATGATCACCGGCACATCCGCGTGCTGCGCCCGCAGGTGACGGCAGACGTCCCAACCGTCGGCGCCGGGCAGCATCAGGTCGAGCAGGACCATGTCCCAGCGCTGGCGATCGATCGCCGCCATCGCCTGCAAGCCGTCGGACTCGCGATGCAGGCGATAGCCGGCCTCTTCGAGGTGCAGACGCAGCGCGGCGGCGATCGCGTCGTCGTCCTCGACCAGCAGCAGTTGCTCGTTCACCGGGCGAACGGCAAGGCGCGGGAGCGGCGCCAGCGAATGTCCGGCGACGGAAGGACGATGCCCGGTTTCACGCCGGCGCGAGCGCGGACGCAGACGACTGGCCGCGGCGCCGACGGGAAACCCCCGCGACGGCGAACAGACCGACGGCGATCAGCGCAGCGGTTCCGGGCTCGGGGACGACCGCGAAGGTGATTCGATAGACATCGGAATCGGCGGCGAGCGCGCTGTCGAACACATAGCCGGCACCCGTCGTCAATCCGTTGAAACCCGCAAGCTCGGCGAAGTCGAAGCGGACGACGCCGTTCTGCGGCGTGCGCAGGTCATTATTGCCGACGAAGGCCGACGCCGCCGGATCGAACAGCTCGGAGCCGGCGTCCCAGAGGTCGCGGGCCTTCTGGCCGATCGAGGCGATCAGGAGATGGCCGGCGGCGTCGAACAAGCGGAAACGGGTCGGCGAATCGTTGCCGATGAAAAAGTCGTTGCTCGGCACGACCATCGCAGCAAAGGTGAAGAAGGGGTTCAGCAGAGGATCGACCAGGAAACTGCTGCTGCGGCTTTCCCCTGGCTGCAGCAGGCCGCCGATCGTGCCGCGCGTCGCCGTCGGATCAGCGGCCGCGAATGCCGGTTGCCAGGCCGAGCCGCTGCCGCCTTCGGCGACCGAGATGATCGGCGCCGTGGCCACCGCGCCGTTGTCGAAAGCGTCGAAGCTGCCATTGTTGAAGCCAAAATGCAGCGGGGCGAAGCTGATGCTGTTGGTCGGCGCCAGGTTTTCGACTTTCACGGTGACGTTGAGAGGCGCCGCGCCGGCCGTGGTGCAGAGGGCGAGCGCGGCGGCAGCGACGCTGAAGCGGGCCATGGTGCAATGCGTATGGTACATGAGGGTTCTCCTGTCAGGATGTGGCCGGGGGGAACGAGCCCGCGCAGCGGACTCGCCCGGCTGATGATAGGCAGCCCTCATCCCGGAGTCCTCATCGAAAGATCACCGCGCCGTGAAAGGTCATCTGCTCCGCTTTGGCGAGCTGCGCCGGACCGCCTGGCCGACCGTGCGCGCCGGTCGTTCCGGACGCATCAACAGTCGCCGAGCGGTTCAATACCGCAGGAATTCCTGACGCGCCTGCGCCCAGGCCTCCTCGTCGCTGCGGCAGAGGGCATCCAGGTCGGCCGGCGTCGCGGCCGGGTCATCGACCCACTCGCGCAGCAAGGGCGAACCGTTGATCAGGTCGATGGCCAGGCGATCGAATTCGTATTCGTAGGCAAAATCGCGCCACAGCAGATAGTCCGGCTGCAATCGCCGCAACGCCTTGAAAGCCAGGCTCTGCAGGCGCCAGGGGCGGAAACTGGCGTGTCGGTAGCCGCCATCGTCGACATGGATCTGCACGCCGTGGCAGAGCTGCCCGGCGTGTTTGTGGAAAGTCGGTTCGAACCAGCATTCGCGCAGTCGGCAGCCCTGCAGCCAGTGCCCTGCGAGAGCCTCCATGGTCAGCAGCAACTGGCGCGCATCGATGTCCGGCGCGCCAAAAAGCTCCAGCGGACGCGTCGTGCCACGGCCTTCGGAGAGCGTACTGCCTTCGAGCATCACCGTGCCGGCGTAGCAACGCGCCATCGACAGGTTCGGGGCGTTCGGGCTGGGGTTGATCCAGCAGCGCTCGCCGAGTGGCCAGCCGTAGCCGGGCGCCGCTTCGGGGAGCCAGCCCTGCATGGGGACCAGCGTCCAGTCCAGGTCGAGCGCGAGGCGGCGGATGAACCAGCCGGCGAGTTCGCCCATCGTCAGACCATGCCGCATCGGCAGTGGCCCGGCGCCGACGAAGCTCTCCCAGCCGGGACGCAACAGCAGTCCCTCGATAGGACGTCCCGCCGGATTCGGGCGATCGAGAATCCATACCGCCTTGCCGTGTTCGGCAGCAGCTTCGAGCACGTAGCGCAAGGTGGTGATGAAGGTATAGATGCGGCAGCCGAGGTCCTGCAGGTCGACCAGCAGCACGTCGAAAGTCGCCATCATCGCCGGTGTCGGCCGACGCACGGCGCCGTACAGGCTGAACACCGGAATGTGGTGCAGCGGGTCGAGAAACTCCGGCGACTCGACCATATTGTCCTGCTTGTCGCCGCGCAAGCCATGCTGCGGGCCGAAGGCTGCGGTGAGCTGCAGATCGGGCAAGGCGGCCAGGGCGTCGAGGGCATGCCTCAGATCGGCGCTGACCGACGCCGGATGCGCCAGCAGGGCCAGCCGACGGCCGTGCAGGGGCCGGCGCAGGGCCGGGTCGGTGAGCAGACGATCGAGTCCGAACTGCAGGGCGGGCATTCTGGATTCCTTCAGCTTGACTCGTGCGCTGGCGCCAGTTCGAGGGCGAAACAGTCGCGGTGGTGAAAATCGGGCAAGGCTGCCGGATGATGCAGGGCCCAGTAGCTATGGCTGCCGTCGATGATGTCGGCGGCTTCGACAACCGCGGACAGACCGATCTGCAGCGTTGCCGTGGCGGCTCGCGGCGGCAGTACGGCGGCAGCCATGACGGCTTCGAGTTCCAGCCGGCCGGCGAACAGCCTGGCGGTGATCTGCGGCGGTACCAGCAGGGTCCGGCTGTCGTCGCGCTGGCGGTAGCCGGAAAACGCATACGCTGCCCATTGACCCGACGGCGAAAAGTTGAACTCGTGGTAGCCGGCCTCGCCAAGGACGCCGACAAAGGCCTCGAAACAGGTGTGCTCCCAGAGTCCATCGGCAGGCTCGGGTGGCCGTGGCGCCGGAATCCGCAGGCGGGCCAGGTCGCCGCGCAGGCAGTAGGCCAGCGCAATGCCTCCATCGGCGGCACGCGCCGCATGCACTTCGATCGTGCGCACCACCGGGGCAGGGGTTGCCGGATGGCGGCGCAGGGTCAGCGTGAATTCGCCTGGAAACATCGAAGGGAGGCGACAGGGTTCATCGGCGTTCGCCGGCACATTCGGCACAGCGGCCACACAGATCGAGTTCGATGCGCGACAGACAGAAGCCTTCCGGCAGGCTGGGTGGCACCGGCGGAGCCGCGTCGAGGCAGAACACCCGCCCGCAGTTTTCGCAACGGAAATGGGTATGTGCGGCATGCTCACCGACGGCAGCGAGCGAATAGCGGAAGGTCCGCTGTGCATCGGTCGTGCGGTGCGCGATTCCGCTCTCGACCAGCCAGTCGAGCACCCGGTAGAGCGTCACCCGATCGATGGCCAGATCACCGAGCGCCTGCTCGATCTGGTGATGGGTCAGCGCCGCCGGCGCAGAGCGCAGCAGTTGCAGGACCCGTACCCGCGCCGGGGTGGCGCGCGCGCCCGTGCGGCGAATCAGCAGGACGGCGGTTTCCGCTTCTGCCGCGGTTTCGACAGGGGTGGCATGGGTCAGCATCATGGCTGCGAATTTAATCACAGCCTGCCCATGGAGGCTACACCGTTGAGAATGTCGGGAGCCACTCCCAGGGCAAGGAGTGGAGATGCGAAGAAGGACGTAAGGTTTCTTTTCCTGCCAACGACCATACAGCAAACCTTCGCCAGGAAAAGCCTCGATGCCCTACCCTGCCCCGCCAGATCAGGCGTCCGCCGGCGGGTCGCTGGCCTGGGGGAACTGACACGGCGCTTTTCGGCCGAATGTTACTGATGCCCGACTGAGCCTGGCCAGCGGGAATTCGCAAACCGTTTGTACTGGAGAACATCATGGATCGTCGTCAATCACTGAAATGGCTGGGTGGCATCTCCGCCTTCATCCTGCCGGTAGCCGCCCCTGGCCCGGTCTGGGCTAGCGAGGCCGCTGGCAATAAACTGCGGAAATCGCAAGCCGAATGGGCCACCCTGCTGCCGCTGCCCGCTTATCGCGTGCTCTTCGAGGAAGATACCGAACGCCCTGGAACGAGCCCGCTGAACCAGGAAAAACGCGACGGCACCTTCATCTGTGCCGCCTGCTACCTGCCGCTCTTCGACAGCTCTGCAAAATACGAGAGCGGTACCGGCTGGCCCAGCTTCTGGCAGCCCCTGCCGGAAGCGGTGGCCACCAGGACCGACTTCAAACTCATCTATCCGCGCACCGAGTACCACTGCGCCCGCTGCAGCGGTCATCAGGGGCACGTTTTCAACGACGGTCCCAAGCCCACCGGCAAGCGCTATTGCAACAACGGCGTGGCCCTGCAGTTCGTGCCGCGCGCCGATCCGCTGCCGGCGTTGCGGACATGAGCGCGCGCCTGCTCATGGCAGCGCTGTGGCTGCTGGCGATGGGCGGCTGGGCCGGCGCTGCCGACCCACCGACCGGCAAGAAAACCGAGATCAGGACGGCGATTTTTGCTGGCGGCTGCTTCTGGTGTATCGAGGCGGATTTCGAGAAACTGCCGGGCGTGCTCGGCGCCGAGTCCGGCTATACCGGTGGCCACACCGTCAACCCGAGCTACGAACAGGTCAGTGCGGGCAACACCGGACATACCGAGGCCATCCGCGTCAGCTATGACCCACAGAAGGTCAGCTATCCACAACTCCTCGACTATTTCTGGCGGCACATCGATCCGACCGTCAAGAACCGGCAGTTCTGCGACATCGGCACGCAGTACCGCAGCGGCATCTACTGGCAGAACGAAGACGAGCGCAAGGCCGCCGAAAGCAGCCGTGACGCCCTGCTGGCGAGTGGCAGGCTGCCGCGCATCGAAACCGAAATCGCCGCCGCCACCCCCTTCTACCCGGCCGAGGAGTATCACCAGGACTACTACAGGAAAAACCCGATCCGCTATACCTATTACCGTCATGGTTGCGGCCGCGACGCGCGCGTCAAGCAGATCTGGGGGGGAAGCTAGCGCGCCTGGCTCAATCGACCTGGCAGAGCAGGCCCTTGAGATATTCGCCTTCGCTGAAATGCAACGCCACCGGATGATCCGGCGGCGCGGCGAGACGGCGCAGGATGCGCGCGCCACGACCGGCATCGAGGGCGGCATCGGCGACGATGCGCTGAAAGTACTCGCTGCTGATGCCCCCCGAACACGAGTAGCTCATCAGCAGGCCACCGCGATTGAGCAGACGGAAGGCGAAGGCATTGATGTCCCGGTAGGCGCGTGCGGCGCGCTCGGCATGCGCCGCCGAGGGAGCGAACTTGGGCGGGTCGAGAATGATCAGGTCGAAATGCCGCCCGGCGCTCTTCAGCGCGCGCAATTCGGTGAACACGTCAGCTTCGCGCCACTCGGCCCGGTTCGCGTCGAGCTGCGGGTTGAGCGCCAGGTTGTCGATGGCCGTCGCCAGAGCCGGCCCCGACGAGTCGATCGAAAGGACGCTGCCGGCGCCGCCGGCAAGCGCCTGCAGCGAAAACCCGCCGGTGTAACAGAAACAATTGAGCGTCGCACGGTCGGCGGCCAGAGTGCGCGTCAGCAGGCGGTTGTCACGCTGGTCGAGATAGAAACCGGTCTTGTGGCCGGCAACGACGTCGACCTGCATGCGCACGCCGTTCTCGACGATGCAGAGTCTTTCTGCGGGCTCTGCACCGAACACCCAGCCGGTCACCGGCAGCAACCCTTCGAGGCGGCGTACATGCGAATCAGAACGCTCGTAGATGCGCGCGCAGCCAGTCGCACGCTGCAGCGCATGGATGATCGCCTGCCGCCATTTCTCGGGGCCGGTCGCCGTCAGTTGCAGCACGATGGTGTCGCCGTAGCGGTCGGCAATCAGGCCCGGCAGACCATCGGATTCGCCATGGATCAGCCGCAGGCCTTCCTGTCCGCGCAAATCCGGTGTCTGCTGGCGGCGTTCGACGGCAGCCTGGATATGGCGTTTGAAGAAGGCATCGTCGACGATCTCGTCGGGGTCGAAGGTCCACACACGGGCGCGAATCTTCGACTCGGGGCTCCACGCCGCTTTCGCCAGAGGACGCCCATTGGCAGTGACGACATCGACGGTATCGCCCGGTCGTGCGCGACCGCTGAGCTTATCGACCGCAGCCGCGAAAATCCAGGGGTGGCGACGAGCAAGCGAGCGATCCTTGCCGGGCAGAAGAATGAGTTGAGCCATGCTGAGTATTTCTCGCCCGTGGCCGGACGACAATGAGCTGAAACGTAATGACCTGAAACGCAACGCGGCGCGATACCAGAGGTACGCGCCGCGCGTGTTGCTTACACCGACAAGTCAGGTCTTGGGTTTGGCAGGAGTGCTCATTTCGGTTTGCCCGTCCTTGGCTTTTTCAGCCGAGCAGGCGACCGCATGAGCACTCGATAGCGCCAGCGCCACGGCCAACAGGCCGGCGGTTAGTTTCCCCATACGCTTCTCCTTGTGGCTGCCGACATTGGCGAAGCCACTGTAGGCTTTCCCGTCGGGAAATACAACCCTGATTTTTTAAGTGTCTTTCGGTGCTGTCATCCCGCCCAGGTTCTGTTAACATCGGCGGCATTGCAATGTGTATCGCGGGAATAAGCCATGCGCCTGGATGATCAGAGCGAAAGTCAGAATGTCGAGGACCGGCGAGGGGGTGGCGGCGTCGGGGCCGGCAGCGTCGGTATCGGGACGCTGCTGGTTGCGATCGCCGCCGGCTATTTTTTCGGCATCGACCCGACGGTGATCCTTGGATTGGTTTCGAACAGCAGCCACCACACTTCGTCCGCAGCACGCCCTGCAGCGAAGCCGCCGGTCAACGATGAAATGGCGAGCTTTGTCGCCAAGGTGCTCGGCAGTACCGAAACGACCTGGCAGACGGTCTTTCGTGAGGCCGGTCGCCGTTACCAGGAACCGAAACTGGTGCTGTTCACCGGCGCTACACCAACCGCATGCGGCACCGGCAAGTCTGCCATGGGCCCCTTTTATTGCCCGGCCGATCAGAAGGTTTACATCGACCTGGCGTTCTACCGCGATCTCAGGGAACGTTTTCGCGCACCCGGCGAGTTTGCCCAGGCATACGTGATCGCCCACGAAGTCGGTCATCACGTACAGCACCTGCTGGGCATTTCGGACAAGGTGCACGCGGCACAGCAGAAGAGCGGCAACCGCTCTGCCGCCAATGCGCTGTCGGTGCGGCTCGAACTGCAAGCCGACTGCTTTGCCGGCGTCTGGGGCCATCGCGCCGACAGCATGCAGAAGATCCTCGAACCGGGCGAGACCGAGCAGGCGCTGACTGCGGCGGCGGCAATTGGCGACGACCGACTGCAACGCCAGACGCAGGGCCAGATCGTTCCGGAATCCTTCACCCACGGCACTTCCGAACAGCGTGTGCGCTGGTTCAGGCGGGGAATGGAGAGCGGCGACGTCCGCCAGTGCGACACTTTCAGCGCTGCGTCGCTGTAGCGGGGTGAACGCCATGCCGCTTTGCCAGCGTGTCGCCCTGTGTCTGCGATGTTTGCTTCCCCTGCTGCTGCCCTCGCTCACGCACGCCGCCTTGCCCAGAGCAGCCAGCGTCCCCGGCGGCGTGGCAGTGGTTTCGCTTGGGCCGATCGCGGCTGGCGCCAGACCGCCACGCGCCTGGCTCGGCAAACAGCCGGTGCTGGTCGCGGCCGACGCCGGTCAATGGGTCGGCGTCGTCGGCCTGGCGCTGGACACGCCCCCAGGGACATACGCGCTGCGGGTGGATGAAATGGAGCAGGCGACTGCACAGGGAAAATCGCGCAGCGTACAGTTCAGAGTCGATCACAAGGACTATCCGGCACAAAGGATCACGCTCAAGGACAGCAGCAAGGTGCAGCTCTCGGCCAGCGATCTGGCACGCGTCGAGGGTGAAATCGCCGCCATCCAGGCCATCAAGCGCCATTGGCGCGATGCCGACGATACCGACACCGACTTCGTCCTGCCCGCGGCGGGTCGCCTCACCGGCCGCTTCGGGGTGCGTCGCTTCTTCAATGGCGAGGCGCGCTCGCCGCACGCGGGCTTCGATATCGCCTCACCGCGCGGCGGCACCGTCAAATCCAGCGCGCATGGCATCGTGCTCGCCACCGGTGATTATTTCTTCAACGGCCAGACCGTGTTTGTCGACCACGGCAACGGTCTGATCAGCATGTACTGCCACCTCGAGCGCATCGATGTGCAAACTGGAGAGACGGTCGGCAAGGGACAGCGACTCGGCCTGTCCGGAATGAGCGGTCGCGCCACTGGCCCACATCTGCACTGGAGCGTGATCCTCAACGGGGCGATGGTCGATCCGCAGTTGTTCGTTGCCAATCCAGGCAGAATGAACTGACGCCAAGCCCTTGCCGCTTCAAGAAATCGATTGGCGCTTGCCTGCAAGCGCGCTGATGGAGATAACAGCATGAAACACGTGATATGGGTAATGTGGCCTGCGTTCATCGCCGCGGGAATCGCCGAGGTAATCTTCTTCACGATGATCGATCCAGGGCAGTTATACCTGTTCGGAGAACTGGTGCAATGGTCGTCGATCGCGACCTACTCGACCGGTTTTCTGCTCTTCTGGCTGGTGTGCATCGGCTCCAGTCTGATGACCTACGCGATGATGCCGGAAGCAGTCAAGGAGGCGCTCAGAAAAGTCGCCAGTGAGCGCGAAGACCTGGCGCGGCCAAAACGCCGGGAACCTGTCGGCCATGACCGTTGAAGCAACGACAGGCTCAGGACAGTTGCGCCTCGACGGCGCTTAGGGCGCTGTCCCGGCTGTGATAGCGCATCGTGTCCACCAGGAGACGCGCATCCCGACAGTGCTCAGCCGCGGCGCCCAGGTCTCCCTTGGCAAGAGCAACGCGAGCGTGCTCGATCAGGCAATCGGCGATGTGCAGCCGCATCGGTGTCATGCGTCGTTTCTCGGCAATTTTGCGCGCTTCCAGAATGTCCGCTTCGGCCTCGGCGAGCCGCCCTGACTCGCGGCGAAACGCAGCGCGCGCCAGCAACCCACGCGGCAACCAGTGTTGCTGCCCTGACTGACGCAGGGCGTTGACGCCGCGATCGAGCGCTTCGCCGGCATCCGCCAGACGATGGCGCCTGCCGAGCAATGCCTGGAGCATCGCGGCGCGCCCGATGCAGATATGGTGAAGAGCGACAAGAAAGGCATCTTCCAGTTCGCTGGCGATGGCAAGCATGGCACGCCGGCGGACTTCATCCAGCCGCGCCAGCAAGCCCTCCACGTCCGGCCGGTCATGACCCGCCGCAAAGAGCGACTCTTGAACCTGCATGATGAGGAGGTCACACATCCAGAAACACTCGACGCCGTGCAGCGCCGGATGGTCCGGATCGATCTGCGCGTTGAGCGCCTCCGCGCGTTCCAGAGTCGCTTCGGCTTCGCTCCTCTCGCCCATGAGCTGGAGAATGTCTCCGTGTCGGCAAAGGGAATACACCATACGTCGATCCGGATGCCGGCCTGCAAAATGGGCAACGCTGACCCTGGAGTAGTGCCTCGCCCGTGGCAGATCGCCAAGGACGAGGTAAACGGTGCTCAGGCGGTGAGCGGTCTCCGCAGCAGTGCCCTCGTCGGCTCCGTCCTGCTCGAAAGCCAGACATTCCAACAGCGGTTCCTCGGCCTCGGCGACGCGTCCCATCGCCTGCAGGCACTCCGCGACACGCCGGAGAATGTCCACTCGGGCAGCGCACGGCAGCTCACACACCAGGCTTGACCATCGCTTCGCGAAAAAACCCGCCAGAGCCGACAGCTCCAGTCCGATCAGGCCATGCTCCGAGGGCAGGAGAGAGACACCCCGATGAGCGACCGCCTGACGGTACAATTCGTAAGCCTCCTCGTACAGACCGCCCTGAAGTCCCTGGCCGACAGCCAGGAAGAGCCGTTCGAACTGGTCGGCACTCGCCGGTTCGGCCGGCACGCGGGCACGATGGTATTCGTAAAGGCGCCGGTGTCCGGCGAGAACAGCCGGCCGATCGGCACGCGACCAGTCGTCGGCGAAGTACTCACGAACGATGGGGTGCATGTCCAGCGTGAGCGGGTCGTGATCACTGACCTTGATCAGCCGTTGGGAGCGCAGTTTCTGGATTTGCCGAAACAGGAACGTTGTCGGCGCACCTTGCAGGAAGTCGGTCGCACCGGGCAACACCGGTGGCCCGAGCACGGCATCGAGTTCGTCCATGCCGACAGGCCCGTCGAAAAGGGCGAGTACGCGCAACAGGCCGACTTCGGCGCCGTTCCCGAGCTGTTGTGCGAGCAATGCGAGTACACGCCGTGCGTGTTCGCTCCGGGCACCGACGATGGGTCCCGTCTTGGCAGCTGCGCCGGGTTTGCCACGGACGTCAGGACAGGAAGCCAGCAACTCGACCGCCAGTGCCTGGCCTCCGCAGGCCGTGACCAGTGCTTCCAGCTCCTGGTCGTGGCCTTTGACACCCCGACTGCGGAGCAGCGCACGGCCGACCGCGGGCGAAATCTCCTCCACATTCTGGTGCCTTACCCCGGATCGGTCACCTTCTTCTGCAAAGTCGGCCAGCGCCAGGCGACTGGTCACGACACACAGCCCGCCGCACCGACAAGAGAGTTGGCGGAGCAGGCTCAGGATGATCGGATCACGCAGCGTCCCATCCCGGCATTGCAGGGGTTCGAGGCCGTCGAGGAGGAGGATTCCGCGCCGGCCGGCAACGAGCCCCGCCAGGCGCTCGCCTTTTTCCCAGGGCAGTCCCTGCAGCGGTGAACCATCGCCAAAGAAACGCAACGCGGCAATCGCAAAGCTGTCCGCCGAGGTCTCGCGGTCGGTAGCCGATTGGTTGCCGAAGGACCACGCAAATACCGGCCTGGTACTTGCTCCGGGATGTTGTGGAAGGGCGTCAACCCAGGCGCGCACCAGACCCGTTTTGCCGACACCACCCCAACCGTGGAGAACGACGATGCCACCGTCGGGGTCGTTCACTGCGTCCATGAGAATCTGCAGCTCATGGTGACGGCCGAATAGGTGCGAGGTTGCCGGCGGCAGGCGCTGCGTGTCGTTTGGCGCGGCGGCGGCCGGCCTGGTCGGCAAGCCGGGCGCTCCCGCCGGCGTTACTGCCGGCCCCTGAAGCGCCTCGTATATCCGCTTCGCAACGGCACTGAATACGGTCTCGTGGTTGTCCCGAAAGTCCACCTTGACCGTCTTGCCGTCGCGCGGCAGCATTTGCAAGGGCTTCAGCCACAGATGCGCTTCCCACGGACAGTCTTCGATCAGAATCGGCAACAGATCCAGGCCCTCCTCCTGACGTCGGCGCAGCAACTCGGGGATTTCTTCATCCATGCAGAATGAGGATCCGAGGAAGTGCCCGGTGATCAGGCAGACGGCGAAGCGCGCGCGCGCCACTGCATTCCTGATTTCGCGATACCAGTCTTCGCCCTGCCTGATGCGACGGTCATCCCAGATATCGAGCGGAACGGCACGGCCGAGGGCACGCAGTTGAACCAGCAGTTCGTCTTTCCAGATTTCGTCCCGGTGGGCGTAACTGATGAAAAGGGTGTTTTCGCCGGCCATCAGCACTTGCTCAGTTGCTGCCCGCCGACAAACAGGTGCCTGATCGGTGTGTCGCAGAATACCCGCAGACAATCGGTCACGGTTTCCGCAATGGGTTCGCCAGGCAGATTGTACGAGGTGTTGAGCAGGCCCGGCACACCGCTCGCCGCCTCGAATGCCGCCAGAAGCTCCCAGAAAAGGGGATTGGCGCGGCGCGAGACCGTATGCAAACGGGTCGTCCCGTCGACATGTACGACGGCGGGAAGCGCGCTGCGCCAGCGCTCGCGCAGGGTTCCCGCGATCATCATGTAGGGCGAGCGTACCGCCGTGTCAAGGACGCGCGGCACGTTCTCTTCCCGCAGCGACAGGCCATAAGGGCGGAACGGCTCGCGGTGCTTGATGCGTTTGTTGAGGTGAGCACACATCCAGTCGCGCGCGGGATCGGCCAGAAAGCTGCGGTTGCCGAGTGCCCGCGGACCCAGCTCCGGGCGACCATGGCACCAGCCAATGACCTCACCCTGCACCAGCAAGCGCACCGCTGCCTCGACCTGACATTCCCGCCCGAGGTCAGCGATGGTCATCGCGGGGAGGCCGTCGTTCGCCAGCAGCGGCAGTTCACTGCGACGCACTGTATCAAGGTCGGTCAGGCCCAGAAACGGGTCCAGCCCGTCGATATTGCTCTGCCGGCCTTCGATGTGGCTGCGCAAGTAGAGCCCGGCGCCCAGCCCAAGACCGCCATCGTGCGGGCAGGGAGGAACGTACAGCGCGGCCAGCGGCAACTCGCGCAGGAGATCCCGGTTGATGATCACATTCAACGCGCACCCTCCGGTCAGACAGAGATGATCGCCCGGAAGAACGTGGCGCCGAAGGAGTGCGAGCGTCGCCGCGCTGGCAACTGCCTGCAGCGAGGCAGCGAAATCTCGCGCCCGCTGGCTGTCGAGATCGCTCAACGCACCTGGGCGAAGGTTGCCCATTTCGGGGAGGAGCCAATCGCGACCACCCGTCGATCGATCGACGTGGTCGAGGAACAGGCGGGCGGCGGCCAGATAGCGCGGCTCGCCGAAAGCGGCGAGTGCCATCAGCTTGCCGGCGGCATCGAAACCCTTGCCGCCGTGCAGTCGATACAGGTGCGTCCCCGCCTTCCTGAACGCCAGCCCGATGCGCAGAGGGACCGACTCAAGGCAGTCGAGCTGCGTGCGTTCGCCGCGCATGATCAGACAGGAGCGGCCGAAATCGCCGAGCCCGTCGAAGGCCAGCACCAGACTCTCCTGGAAACCCGAGGTATAGAACGCGCAGGCGCCGTGTGCGACATGGTGTTCGACGATCACCGCGGGCAGCACCCGGTCGAGAACGCGGAGCGAGGTTTCCCGGAAACATTCGGACGACAGCAGTCGTGTCCCGAGTGTGGCGGGGAACCGTGTCCGCGCATCGGCGGACACGGGGACATCATAGCCATAGTCGGTATCGATGTCGGATGCCCCGCAGAAAGCGACGCAATCCACGTCAGCAATGCTCAGGCCGGCCCGGTGCAGACTGTCCTGCACGCACTCGGGAGACGAACCATAGGCATGCCTGACTCGTGAGTGCCGTTCCTTCTCGACGACCACGACCGGCTGCCCGTCGATGAGAACGCACGCATTGGCGTTGTAGCCATGATAGAGGCCAAGAATGGTGCGGCTAGCGGTGATCATCCCCCTGGTCAGCGCTGGTCAGCCGATCCGGAGCGGACGTGCTTCCAGCACGCCGATCAGTTCGAACATCCGGCTCGGGTATCCGTTCCGTGAGCGCGTCGAGTAGCGCCGCAGACAGGCCAGCCGATAGGGTGCTGCGATCCGTCGCAGTTCCTGCGCGCTGTGGTGATGAGCAACAAAGCTGGCCTGCTCCTGTTCATCGAAGACCGCGAAGTTGCCCCAGCGCCCTCCGCTCGCATGGCCCTGCACGTACCGGCTGCGATTGTGATCACACGCCGGCATGAGGAGAAAATCATTGACGTAGATGACTCCTCCATCGACCAGGAGATCCTGTGCCCGTTCGAGGCCGCTTTGCCAATCCGGAAACGCCGGCAGGCAGGTGAGAAAGCGGTTAAGGACGACGACGTCGAAGCTCGCCGGCTCGGCAAAGCGATCGGCCAGAAAGTCGGCAACGACGAACTCGGGCCAACGCCCGGCTGTGCTCATTGGTCTTTGCCGCCGGGCCACTTCGACGGCCCGCGGATTGATATCGATACCCAGCACCCGCAAACCGATCGACGCCATGAAGAAGCTCGCCGCGCCGTGATGACAGCCAACGTCCAGCGCCCGTTGCCCGGCATGGACTCGCCCGGCCAAAGAAGCGGGCACGACATCGCGGCTCGCCGGGGTGTAGTCCAGATCCTTCCAGTAACGGTAGTCTTCCAACATCGGCGGATCCATGGATGGAAAGTCACCCGTGGGAAGGTAGTATCTGCGTGCCGGATGGACACTGTCAATGTTCACACTCGTCACAGGCAGCCCGGATATGCGCTGCGCAAATCGGGGCGGATTCCACCCTATCGGCCGGCAGATGCCGGATCGGCCGACGGATGCCGCAACAGCAAGCGTTCAATGGTATTGAGCGTGTCGTAGGTCTCGGAGAAATCCGCGAACAGGGCGCTGTCGTCCGGCGCCTGAGCCTTGCCGTGCCAGTCGCGGCGGAAGCGTTCGAAGATCTCGCCGAAACTGCGCCGGCCATCGATCAGGCGCAGGATCTGCGGCCCGTAGCGGCCGGGATTGACGGTCAGCGCGACGCCGGAATGCTGGTGATGCAGCAGAAACGGCTGGCCGCGGCCACTGCCGAATACCCGCGCGGCGGTTTCGCCATCGAGCGGCTCATGAAAGAAGAAAGGGATGTATTCGGCATGACCATACGGCGCGGTGCTGGCCGGGCTGGAGGTTGCGTAGAGCACGTGCATCGTGATGCTGCCACCCAGCAACTCGGCGATGGCATATTGCCGCCGGCGCGGCAACTGGCGCAGCGCACGCAGGATGTCTGGCGGTTTCACGCCCAGCACCATGTGCGGCAGATAAGGTGCGCGGCCGCGTTGCACGTCGGTGAATTGCAGGTGCAGGCCGTGGCCGTTCCCATCGGCGTCCCGCGCCAGCCAGTCGAACAGTTCATCTACGGAATAGGCGCGATCCTGTGGATGCAGCAGCAGGTCGACCAGACCGGCATCGCCCTGCCGATGGTCATGGTAGAGGTCTTCTGCACGCCGGAACCAGTTGCTGGCCGGCAGGCTGTCCAGGATCTGCCGGGTGTTGGCGATCTTGCGTTCCAGGTCGGATTCACCGTCGTTGACCATGCGCAGCAGTTCCTGCATCTGGTAGACGCCTGTGCGACCGGCCCTCGCATACAGCATCAGGGCGATCGAGCCATCGGGCTTGAGAACGGCGCGCAGCGCCTCCAGGCCGGCATTCGGATCGGCCAGGTGATGCAACACGCCACAGCAATTGATGTAGTCGAAAGGCTCCAGCGCCAGGCGGGGCAGGTTGAGCAGTGAATCCCCGATCCATTCGATATTGTCCAGCCCGCGTACCAGTGCGCGTTCCCGCGCAATCGTCAGGCTAGCCTGGCTGATGTCCAGATGCACGATGCGTGCATCAGTACCCTTGAGTTGTTCGGCCAGGAAAATGGTCGCGTCGCCGGTGCCGCCACCGGCAACCAACACCCGGAAATGATCGCGGAACGTTTGCCGGCCGGCAAAGCAGTAGTGGTTGACCATCGGCAGGTCGTCGAGCCAGGTCTGCAGCAAGCGCCTGCCTTCGTGGGCGGGATCGCGGGCCGGATAGGGTTGCGCCTCGTACTGCGCTTTGACTTCGGGCAGGAAGTGGTGGCTAACGTCCATGACTAATCCAGACACCCCCGATCATGAAAGTGATGACCTTTGCCCTCTCCCCCAACTCCTCCCACGACCCGCGCTGCAGTGCGGGCCGGCTGCGGCGGCACGCAGCAGTGCTCCGAAGAACACCGCTTTTGCCCTGCGAGTGGCAAATCGAGACTCATGAGTCGCTGACACGACTTTCACATCATAGAGGCATGGCCATCGGCAGTCTGGTCAGGACTTGAGATTCAGACCTCCCCGGGACGCGGTCCGTGCCGCCAGTGACCCCTCAACAGGGGCCGCCACCCAGCTTGATCCTGGCCTTGATCTCGGCCCCACCGCTGCAGAAGCTGTGCGTTCCATCGCCGTTGTTAAAGACCGAGTAGGTGTAGACATGGCCGTGGCCATAGTCGTGCGTGACGAAAGCTCCACGGTTCGAGCCTGTCACCGTCCAGCTACCCACCTCTGCCGAAGGATCGACTTTGTCAGAGGGACCTCGCTTGTAGTCGATCAGCTTGCCTCCGGACTGATGAAGCTCCTGCCATTGCATGGTGGCCACGGTAACCGGCGGAACACATACGGTATTGTCTCTCAACAAGGTGGTGAGCGCTGGCTCATTGACGCGTCCAGTGCTACACCCCGCCAGCACACCTTGTGAAAAGCCGGCTAAGGCAACACCGAGAGTGACTCCAACAATCAAAGTTTTCATCGCAATGACCTTAAGGAATGAAATGGGACGGGATGGTTTCTCAAATGAAAAATGCTCAGCCGACGAGGTTTGGTCGCTGTCAAGAAAGATGGCGGCTATTTTACTTGGCCAGAGCGGGTCAGGCCAGTGCCAGGCCCTGACATGGGTGGCTGCAGCACAATGCGATTCGCGGCCGAAACGGCAAAGAGCAAGCGCCATGCGCTTTGTTGGTCGGCATTTCCCGGCCGCCGCCGCAACCGGTTCGGGACGGTCTGGGCGGCGAGGTGTTCTTGCTCATACCAGGATTGAAACCAATCAATCAGACCGTCCTTCGCTTGCGCGATGCCGCCACACCGACCAAACCTAAAGCGAGGAGGGCGATGGAATAGGGTTCCGGTAGTCCCGGCGGAGGAGGAGGCGGTAGCGGGGCCCGAAAGTTCGAGATCGTGATCATCGCGGCCCCCCCAAGATTGTCGATCGTCTCGACGTAGAAGCCGAACACGTCCCCCGCGGCAACGGAGAAATCAAAAGAACCGCTCTGGCTGGCTGCACCAGAGAGATCGGTCACCTGGACCGTACTGCCGTTCAATAGATAACCGGCGGTATCAAAAAACGCACTGGGTACAGGTGGTGTCGATAAGGGATCGCCTACGTCGAGCGTTTCGTAACTCCAGTCGAAGTGGACCAACCCAGCCCCCCCGGCAATAATGGTGAAACTGGTCAGTGAAGAGAACGGAACCCCCGCGCCAGCGCCAATCACGTCGGAGCCGATCACCGTGACCGAGGCCGGAGCGCCCGAAGTGTAGGAGCCTGTTCCACACTCGCTAGGAGAAGCGCAGGAATTGGTGAGCGTCCAGCTACCGGGGACACCGTAGTAACCGCTGAAGTCGGCCGATGCCGGGAGCGAAAGGCCCAGCAGGCCGGCCGCCGAAATGGCGTAAAGCAAATTTGCACGAGATCGTTTCATGTTCGACCCTTCCATATGGGATTACAAGACAGACATCATTTTGAAGCATTATTCGTGCCCGTTATAAAACATCAGTACAATCAAATGATTATCATGGAAGCCGGTTCCTTGCCGCTTGTAAGTGTAAAAATCTCCGACACATAGCAGGCCCCGAAGTGCTCGGGAACCTTGCCAGCACATGGTGATTTCCGGCCCGATCGAACCGATATCGGGCAGCAATCACGCTCACGGCGCCCCCCGAGCCGACCTGCTTTCGCCAGCCCACCCCACCCAGGTCAGCAGCAACAGCAGCAGAAGGAATCGCGGCGCGTCGATGAGCGTATCGAGGAGCGTGATCACCAGGACCCCCGACAGTGCGGCCAGAAAGGCGCCAGCCCAGACATCACCCGTCCATGCGCGTCGGCTGGTGCGTGTCATCCCCAGCCCGATCAGGCCCGCCATGGCCACGAGGCCGAGCCAGCCCTGGTCGAACAGGATGGCCACCGGCATGCTCCAGACATGCCAGGGCAGGTCCTGGTCGACGCTGAAAAACCATCGATCGAGCCCCTGTTCGAAGTCGCCGTTGTGACTGACCTGAGTTCCGTCTGCGGCCAGCAGACGGACATTATCGATGTCCACACGGCCCTGCGATGCATTGGCAAGCGATAGCTTGACCGGCCGCCGTGCCAGCCACCCGCCGCTGCCGAGTTCGCCACTGGACAGGCGAAACTGCTGTGACTGCCATTGTCCGTCCCCTTCGGCAATATCGGCCGTCTTGAATATGCAAAGCCCCGAGGTGAGCAGGAGTTTCTCGCACAGGGAGACGGAAACCCCCTTCCCCGCCTGGGGGCCGCGAATGTCGAGCTGCAGCGTGTATTCCTCACCGGGTGCGATGCGAATGAACTGTTCCATGTACAGGGGATTGCCCGTGCCGAGCCGCAGGAAGGTATTGCCATGCTCGCTTTCGAGGCGGTAACTGGTCGCCCTGGGCTCGCTGCTGCGCCAGTAGTGGGTTTCCGGGAAGCGGCCGACTCCCATTCCCAGCAGGGCGGTGATCAGCCCTGGGTCGCGCATGGCCAGGGTATCCGCCCAATGGTCCCGGCGCGCGGCCAGATCATGGCCGATGGCCGAGATTCGCTGCTGCGCAAAGGCACCGCTGTAGATCGGAACGGCCACCGCCGCGGCCAGGGCTAACAGTAGCCCAGCCGCTGCCCATCGATAGACCCTGGATCGAAGAGCGCCGGGGCCGGACGCCGGCGCTTCTTGCATGGGCGCCGGCGCAGGGTCCCTGGCCGTGTTGCGCGCGGCGCTCGGCCAGCGCGATGGCAGGATCAGCAGGCAGGCGATGATCAGGGCCAAAGCGAAGCCGGCATACCCTGCTCGTGAAAAGGTCACCATGATGGCATAGCTGGCGCCGAGCAGCAGCAATCCACTCGCCAGCCGCGCGGCGAGCGAACGGGCCTGCACCATGGGCAGCAAGGCAAAAGGCAGCGCAGCCGTCAGATACGCTTCGATATCGGCACCGCCGGTATGCATCTGGGAAAAGGGTCCGGTGACCCGGTAGGTATCGGTGAAATTGAGAAGTCCGGGAAAGAGCATGCGTTCCCAGATCACCACTGCGATCGTCCCGGCGAGTCCCACCCCCATGCCGGCCGCGAATACCGGGCGAACATCCTGACCCGCAGCGGTGAAGCGGTGCATCAGGGCGAACAGCAGCAGTGCCCACAACGCCCCTCTGGCAATGCGCAGGGCATTGAATGGGCTGTAGTAGCTGGAGAAGCTGTTGACATCGGGCAGCGCCATCGGAAGCACGGCGTACAGCGTGCTGACGGTAAAGGTCAAAGCCAGCAGGCAGGCCACTGCCAGACCCGGCAGATCGCGGCAGGAACCCTTGGGCGCCGGCCGAACGCGGGCGTAACCGACCGCCAGGCTGACGATGACCAGAAAATCGAATTCATCCAGGTAATAACGCCCGCTCCAGGGGGCCAGATCGAGCAGCGGGATGGCGGCCGGAATCGCTGCCCAGAGCAAGCCAGGCTGGAACCAGAGCAGTGCCGCGTAGCACAGCAGCAGCAGCGCGAGCAATCCGGGATAGAAAGGGAAGTCGATGACGATCCAGGCCGCCACCGCCAGGATCGTGGCCAGGGCCAGGCAGGCGCGCCTCGAAGCGTGGCCGGCGCTGCCCGCCGACGCCTTCTCGTCAATCCGGATCACTGGCCGGGTCACGACCGTGAGGCCGGCCTGCCGGGTTGCCACCGAGGCCTGCTCCAGGCCTTGTAGAAGCTTGCTGACCGACCAGGCCGCGATGGCACCGATCAGGAGATTGGTCGGGTCCGGGTGGTGGGCAAGAAAGAGTTTGCTCGACTCGATGCCGGTCGCGGCCAGGGCGGCGACCCACAGTGCCGCGGCCGGCGACCACCAGCGCAGCCAGGCCAGCACCCCGATCGGGGCGTACATCAAGGCCACCGATACCAGACTGATCAGGGCGGCGTGCTCGGTGGTGTAGTAATGATAATAGAATGGCAGGAAGCGGGCCTCGGCCAGCGTACGGCTGGCGACCGCCTCGCCGTGCCAGGCATGATCGAACCAACCGTTTACCGCCACCAGAGCGAGCAGGTAAAGCAGACCGAGTGGCAAGGCCAGCTTCCTGCTCCTGGGCTGGAGATGGAGATCATGCAGGGAAATCCGGTCTTGCCAGAGACGAGCGCCGCCATACATGCCGATGGCGCGGGTCAGCAGCGAGACGCCCTGGCTGGAGCCCGAGAAAATGAAGAACTGCGCTGTTTCGATGGCCACCCCCAGGACAATGCCATAGAGTACGGCATGCTGGGTCGCAGGACGCTCTCTGGCGAGGTTCCAGCGGCCGAGGATGAAGCCCAGGGGAAGGACGGCAAGCATCTCGGCGGTTAACTTGGCGATCAGAATGACCGGGCCGCGGCCTGTGCCCTGTTCGGCAAACAACCAACCCCAGGCATCGGACTGCACCTTGGCCACCAGTTCGGCTTTCGACAGCAGAAAATCGAAGGGAAACAGGCTGAACAACAGGTAGGCGACCGCGTAGGCCTGTAGGGCGCGGCCGGCCAGCTGGCCCAGGTTCCCGCTCAGGGCAGCAAGCACTTTGCGAAACCACGCCGACCAATGGAAGGCCAGCGCGATCCCCACGACACTGCCGATGAGCTCGGCGATCACGTCGTTGCGGGAGACCGTTCGCGGAGGAAAGTACAACTGGGCAAACTCCACCGCCAGCGCCAGCGCAAAGCAGAAACACGCCGTGCCGACGAGCAAGGGAAAGCGCGCCCGCAAACCCTTGTTCCAGCCAAAAAGGGCCACGCTAAGAAAGCCCACGGGAACATAGAGCACGCCATTGGCGATCCAGTCGGCCCGGCTCTCGACGCCGAGTTTCAACATGGGTAACTGCTTGAAGGTCGCCCAGGCCTGATCAAACGGCAGCAGACGAAAATCCAGTGGCACCAGGCTGCCATAGATGACGAAGGCGACATACGCGAGCCAGAGCAGGACGCGCTGGGTCAGCGCCACGTCAGGGCCGGCGACTCGACGATCAGCAGATTCAACGCGGGGCATGGGGAGGGACTCTATCACAAGATCTGGAGACTTCCAGGATCGCCATTTATTCATGCTTGCCAACCGATTTCCTCAGAGGAGAGCCGGCTGGCGTTGAACGGATTTACCCATGGCAAAGCGTTGGCGGGATGGCAACAATCGGATAGAATCGAAAAATTATGGACTCCCTTTCAGTGATACGCGAATTCCTGCAAGAACGACTCGGTGTCGAAGCGGTGAAGATCACTTCGGATGCGCTTCTGGACGACCTGGGGGTCGATTCGTTCATGGTTCTCGAACTGATGTTCGAATTCGAGGAACGCTTCGGCATCACCCTTGCAAGGGATCTGAAGACTCCGCGAACCGTTGGCGAAATGGCAGGCCTGATGGATCGGCTGCGCGGCGAACATCAGTCTTGAGTCATGAGCCGGCGTCGCGTTGCCATCACAGGGTTGGGCCTGGTCAGCCCGTTTGGCGATAGTCTTGCGGACTTCTTCCAGCGCATTCTGAGCGGCGAATCGGCGGTTCGCCTCCTCCGTCTCGACGAGCTGCCGCGGGCCTTGGCCATCCCTTTCGTCGCCTGCCCCGGTTTTCAGGCCAGTGCGGTACTCGGCAAGGCACTGGCGGGAACGATGGACCGCTTCGCCCAGTTGGGGACGGCTGCCGCGTTCGCGGCCTGGGACGATGCCGGCCTCGACCGGCGGCAAAACGCCGAAAGCCGCGAGCGCTGGGGCGTCTCCTGGGGAACGGCCCTGGGTGGCACACTGGCCTATGAAAAGGGTTACAAGGAGCTGTGGCAAAAGGGCCGCGAACGGATTTCGCCGCTCTCCGTCATTCTCGGCATGAATAACGCGGCCAATGCCCACATTTCGATCCAGCTTGGGCTGGGCGGCGTCAGCATGAGCCATACCGTCGCCTGTGCTTCTTCGAGCATCGCCATCGGCGAGGCGTTCCGACGGGTGCGCAGTGGTGAGGCGCCGATCATGCTGACCGGGGGTTCGGACGTACCGCAGGCCTACGGCGTGGCGCGTGCCTGGGATGCCTTGCGCGTACTGGCCAGCGGTGACGAGAAGACGGCTCCCGTCGCCTGCCGGCCTTTCAGTGAAGACCGGGACGGGCTCGTGCTTGGTGAGGGTGGTGCTGCCCTGGTACTCGAGGACTGGGAACATGCGCACAGGCGAGGAGCACGCATTCACGGGGAACTCATCGGTTATGGCAGCACCTGCGACCATGCGCATCTGGTCCGTCCTGAGGCCGACGGCCAGATCCGTGCGCTGCGCGCGGCGCTCGACGATGCCGCCCTGAACCCACAGGATGTCGACTACATCAATGCGCACGGAACGGCAACCATCGAAGGCGACCCGGTGGAAATCGAAGCGATCCGAGCGGTCTTTGGCGATGGCGGGACGAGACCCGCAGTCAGCGGCACGAAGTCGATGCACGGTCATCTGCTCGGTGCCGCAGGGGCCATCGAGGCCATCGTCACCATTCTGTCCCTGCGCGAGCAGGCCATTCCACCCACTGCTCACCTCGATACGATCGATCCGGCATGTGCTGGCGTCGACCATGTCAGCGTCACCCGACGTGATCAGCCACTCAGTACGGCACTTTCGAATTCCTTCGCATTCGGCGGCAGCAACGCGGTGCTCGCCTTTCGCGCCGCCTCGCAATAACTCCACGGGAAAAACGTGATGTCCCAAGAAACCAGCACCCTCACAGCCGAAACCCTCCTGGCGGAAGTCGCCGACCTGATCGTCTCGGCGCTCAATCTGGATCTCGATCCGGGGAACATCGAACCGGATGCGCCGCTGTTCGGAGAAGGACTCGGACTGGATTCGATCGACGTCCTTGAGGTCGCGCTGGTCGTCTCGAAGCGCTATGGTTTTCAGTTGCGTTCGGACAACGACGACAACGTGCGCATCTTCTCGTCCTTGCGTACGCTGGCAGCGCACATCGCCAGCCAACGAACGAAATGACCGTGATCACCCCGGCCAACCTCCTGCGCGTGAGCAGCCTGGCCGGGCTGTTGATCGCCTGGACATGGCTCGCGCACGAGACCAGCGCCGGCGAGAGTGCCTCCGATCTGGCCGTGGCCGTGGCCAGCGCGCCGATCGTGGCCGTCGTCGTCCTCCTGCTGTGGCGGGTGGACCCGCGGCAGCGGTGGCTGCCGGCAACCGGCGGACTGGCTGCGACCCTCATCCTCGCCTGGCAATGGCAGGCGCTACGGCACAATGTTGCCCTCCTGTATTACCTCCAGCACGCGGGCACCAACCTGGCACTTGGCCTGCTGTTCGGACGCAGCCTGATCGGCCAGGGCGAGCCGCTGGTCACCCGCTTCGCCCGTCTGGCCCACCACGGCGTCGTTTCGGACGCCCAGGTGCGCTACACGCGGCAGGTGACCATCGCCTGGACTGTCTATTTCGGGATGACTGCGGGCCTGTCGACCGCCCTCTTCCTGTTGGCATCGCCGATCGTCTGGTCAACCTTTGCCAATCTTCTGACCATGCCCCTCCTGGGCCTGATGTTTGCCGGCGAGTATCTGGTCCGACATCGTGTCTTGCCACCGGCGGATCGTACCCGGATTGCCGACACCATCCGTGGCTATCGTGAGGCACGCCAACCGGGTTCACTGGCGAACGACCGATGAGCGCGGTGCCGCTGCTCGGGCACACCAGCCTCGACGACATCCTTGCCTACCTGCCCGACGGCCCGGCGACCGTGCGCGACTTCCTCGCCAGCGCGTCGGCACTGGCCACGATCCTGCCGACCAGCCAGTATTTTCTGAACCTCTGCCAGGACCGCTATCGCTTCAGCGTCGGCCTGGCGGCTGGCCTGCTTGGAGAGCGCACGAGTCTGCAGCCGTCGTCCCAATCGGTCGAAACGCTGCGCCAGATCCGGCACCAGCATCCCGACGTCTTCTGCCTCTGCGACAGCGCTTTCGACAGTCTCGACCTGCCGCGAGTCGACTTCCCCGATCGACTGGCAGCTCCCTCCGAAGCCTTCGCCCGAATCCCCGACATCTCCGCCGAACGGGTGGCGATCATCGCCTACACCTCCGGATCGACCGGCCTACCGGTCGCACACGCCAAGTCCTGGGGATCGCTGGTCCGCAACGCCCGCGCCGAAGCCGGCCGGCTCGGTCTGCTGCACGGACCTCGGCACACCATCGTCGGCACCGTGCCGGCACAGCACATGTACGGATTCGAATCGACGGTGCTGCTCGCCCTGCACGGTAATTCGCCGTTCTGGTCGGGCAAGCCCTTCTATCCACAGGACATTGTCTGCGCGCTGCAGTCCGTGCCGTCGCCCCGGCTCCTGGTCAGCACACCTTTTCATCTCGGCACGCTGCTTGCCGCCGAGGTCGAACTGCCGACCGTGGAGCGGCTGCTGTCGGCCACCGCCCCGCTCTCGCGGCAACTCGCCATGACAGCGGAATCCCGTTTTGGTGCCCCGCTGCACGAGATCTACGGGTGTACCGAAAGCGGTCAGCTAGCCAGTCGGCGCCTGCTCGCGGACCCCGCCTGGAGGCCGCTCGATGGGGTCTGCCTGGAACGGGAGGGCGACCGGATCGTCGCGTTCGGAGGGCATATCGAAGGCCGTGTCGTCCTTGCCGACGAGATCGAGCTGTTGCCCGACGGGCGCTTCATGCTGCTGGGGCGCAACGCCGACCTGATCAGCATTGCCGGCAAGCGCAGCTCGCTGGCCTACCTCGACCACCAGATCACGGCCATCCCCGGCGTCGTCGATGGCGCTTTCTTCGAGCCCGACACCGCGTCGTCACACGGCATCACGCGCCTGTGCGCGTTCGCCGTTGCACCGCAACTGACCGGGCGACAAGTGCTCGCCCGATTGCGGCAGCGGGTCGACGCGGCCTTCCTGCCACGGCCCCTGTTCCTGGTCGATGCGTTGCCGCGCAACAGCACCGGCAAACTGCCGCGCGCCGACCTGCAGGCGCTGTACGAATCCTGCCGGACGACTTCCCGCGATGCGTCGCACTGATTTCGAATGGACCGTTGCCGCCGGGCACCCGGCCTTCTCCGGACATTTCCCCGACCAGCCGATCGTCCCCGGCGTCGTTCTGCTCGACCGCGCGCTGTACTTCGCCGAAGCCGTGCTGGGCAGACCGGCATTGGTCTGGGAGATTGCCCAGACCAAATTCTTCAGTCCCGTCGGCCCGGGCCAGGTGCTCACTTTCCAGTTGCATGAAAGGCCGGACACGAGCATCGCCTTCTCCGTCCTCGCTGAAGGATGCGAAGTGGCCGCCGGCCACCTGAGACCGGGCCGATGAACAGCGGGCAGCACGCCGCCGCCTGGCTGCACCAGCGGGAGCGCAGCAATCTCGCGATCCTGCGGCTGATGGTCTGGATCTCCCTGACCCTAGGCCGCCGCGTTGGCCGCCTTCTGCTCTACGGAATCGCCCTGTATTTCCTGTTCTTTTCTCCACAGGCGCGGCGCGCCAGTCGAAACTACCTTGGCCGTTCACTCGGACGTTGGGCCGAATGGTCTGACGGCTACCGCCACGTCCTCACCTTCGCGAGCACGATCCATGATCGGGTCTACCTGCTCAATGATCGCTTCGACCTGTTCGACATCGAGGTGCATGGCAGCGAAGCCCTGCATGCGGCGCTGGCAAGGCAGCCGGGTGCGCTGCTGGTCGGCGCCCATCTCGGCAGCTTCGAAGTCCTGCGCGCGGTCGCCCGCGGTCGCGCCGGCCTGAAGGTAGCGATGCTGATGTACGAAAAAAATGCCCGCAAGATCAATGCCACGCTGGCAGCGATCAATCCGTCGGCGGGTCAGGACATCATCCCCCTCGGCCGTCTGGAATCGATGCTCGAGGCACGCGACAAGCTCGACAAGGGGTATCTGGTGGGCATGCTGGCCGACCGCGCGCTGGTCGACGAGGCCACGCAGGAACACGATTTCCTCGGCCAGCCGGCGGCCTTTCCGATCGGACCGTTCCGCGTGGCAGCGATGCTGCGCCGGCCGGTGTTCTTCATGACCGGGCTGTATCTGGGCGGCAACCGCTACCGCCTCCACTTCGAAATGCTCGCCGATTTTTCGCAGGTGGCGGCGCCCGACCGAGAGGCGGCAATGCGCGCGGTGCAGGCATGCTACGTCAGCCGCCTTGAGCACTATTGCCGGCAGGCTCCCTACAACTGGTTCAACTTCTTCGACTTCTGGCGGAAGGCGCGGTGAAGCGACTGCTCGCCGCCCTGTTGCTGACGGTCCTGACCACCCCTGTGCGGGCGGCCGCCTGGGATCTGGCGCAACTGATGGACGAGCTTGCCCGGACGCGCGGCGGCAAGGCGCGCTTCGTCGAGACCAAATACCTCGCGCTGCTCGACCGGCCAATCGTAGCGAGTGGCGAAATGCGCTTCACGACGCCCGACCGGCTAGAAAAGCGACAATTGACGCCGCGTCCGGAAACGCTCCTGCTCGACAAGGAGCGGCTGACCATCGAGCGCGGCCAGCAGAAACTGAGCATCGATCTGACTGCCCAGCCGGAGGCACGGGCCTTCGTCGACAGCATCCGCGGGGCGCTCACCGGCAACCGCCAGGCGCTCGAAAAGAACTATGCGCTCCACCTTGCCGGCAACCGCGAGCGCTGGACACTCACCCTGCTGCCAAGCGACCAAGCGATCGCCGCCATTGTTCATAAGATCAGTATCGCCGGCCAAGGCAACCGCATCCACAGCATCGAGTATCTGCAGGCCGACGGTGACCGGGCAGTGATCCGCATCGAGCACATCTCCGAGAAGTGACCATCCCCGCCCTCCGTACCTTCGTTCTCTGGTCGATGGCAATGCTCGCCGGCGCTGCGATCGTCTGGCATGGCCGCTTCTCGGCCGACATGTCGTTCTTTCTGCCGGCACACCCCAGCGCCAGCCAGCAGGTTCTCGTCGACCAGCTCAGGGAGGGTGCCGTCACGCGACTGTTGATGCTGGGCATCAGCGGCGGAGATGCCGGGCAACGGGCTACGCTGTCCCGCGAACTGCGCGCGCGCCTCGCCAGCCAGCCCGAGTTCATCGCCGTACGCAACGGCGAAGCGCACAGTCTCGACGCAGACCGCGAATTCCTGTTCCGCCATCGCTACCTGCTCAGCCCGGCGGTGACACCGGAACGTTTCTCGGTCGCCGGCCTGCGCGCCGCGATCGCCGAGAGCATCGACCTCCTGTCTTCGCCCGCCGGCCTGCTGGTCAAACGGCTGCTGCCACAGGACCCGACCGGCGAACTGATCGGCCTGCTGCTCGGACTCGATGCCGGCGCCCAGCCCGACAGCCGCGCCGGCGTCTGGTCGTCGCGCGACGGCGAACGGGCAGTGCTGCTGGCGCAGACCGCCGCCCTGGGTTCAGACACCGACGCCCAGGCCAGGGCACTCGATGTGGTTCGCGAAGCATTCGCCGCCGCCCGCGCAGCCGCCGGGGTGCCAGCCGCCAGCCTGCAGATCGCCGGCCCGGCGGTATTTGCCGTGCATGCCCGGGCGACCATCCAGGCGGAAGTCGCCAGGCTGTCGCTGATCAGCACGCTGGCCATCGCCGGCCTGCTGTATTTCGTCTACCGCTCGTTCAGGCTGATGAGCCTCGGCTTGTTGCCGGTGGTCAGTGGCGCGCTGGCCGGCATGGTCGCTGTCAGCCTCGCCTTCGGCACGGTTTTCGGGATCACCGTCGGTTTTGGTTCGGCGCTCATCGGCGAGGCGGTCGATTACTCGATCTACTATTTCGTCCAGACCGAAGGTGGCGACACCACAACCTGGCGCGCCCGCTTCTGGCCGACGATCCGTCTCGGCGTCCTGACCTCGGTGTGCGGCTTCGCGGTTCTCCTCCTGTCCGGCTTTCCCGGACTGGCCCAGCTCGGCCTGTATTCGCTGAGCGGCCTGCTCACCGCCGCCGCCGTCACGCGTTTCGTCCTGCCGCAACTGCTTCCGGCCGGCGTCGAGCCACGCGACCCGAGCGCGCTCGGCCAGGCGTTTGCGCGACTCGCCGCCTGGCTGCCGCGGCTGCGCTGGCCGCTGATCGTCCTCGCCACACTCGCCGCCGCCAGTCTGATCGCCAACCGTGACCCCTTGTGGAATCAGGAACTCGCAGCCCTGAGCACCGCCAGCACCGAAGACCTGGCCATCGACCACGCGCTACGCGCCGACCTCGGCGCACCCGACGCCCGCCTGCTGGTCGTGGTCAGCGCCGCCGACCGCGAACAGGCCCTGCAGGCCGCCGAACGTACGGGCGCCCAACTCGACCGGCTGCTCGCAGCCGGCGTCATCGGCGGCTACGATTCGCCAGTCCGCTTCCTGCCCAGTGCGGCAACCCAGCTCGCGCGGCGCGCCAGCCTGCCCTCGGCGGCGCAACTGCGCGAACGTCTGCCGCTGGCGCTCGCCGATTCGCCGCTCGCCGCCAGCAAGCTCGAACCCTTCCTGCGCGACATCGACGCCGCGCGCGTGGCGCCGATCATCGGCCCGGAAGCGCTGCACGGCACCAGTCTGGCGCTCGCCGTGGACGCCCTGCTGCTGCCGCGGCGCAACGGCTGGAGCGTCCTCCTGCCGTTGCGGCCGCCGTCCGGTGACCACCTGCGCGCGCTCGACGCCGAAGCCTTGCGCGCGACCCTGGCGGGTTCCGGTGCGCTGCTGATCGACATGAAGAGCGAGGTGGACAAGCTGTATGCGCACTACCTCGACGAAGCACGGCTCCTCTCGCTGGGGGGGTTCGTCGCCATCGTTGGCCTGCTCGGCGCAACCCTGCGTTCGCCCCGCCGCGTGCTGCGGGTGATCATGCCACTGCTGCTGACGGTCCTGCTGGTCACCGCCGCCCTCAAACTGGCCGGCGTCCGCCTGCAACTGCTGCATCTGGTCGGCATGCTGTTGATCGTCGCCATCGGTTCCAACTACGCCCTCTTTTTCGACCGCCTCGGCGGCCGGCTGGCTGGCGAACCGCGGACGGTCGCCTCGATGCTCATCGCCTGCCTGACGACCGCGATCGGTTTCGGCACGCTGGCGACTTCGCAGGTGCCCGTCCTGCAGGCGCTGGGCATCACCGTCGGTCCGGGCGCGGTCCTGGCACTGCTGCTCTCAGCCTGCTTCATCCAGCCGGCACCGCAGGCATGAGCGCACCTCTGCGAACCCTCGGCCGGATCACTGGCGCACCGACGCGGCTGGTGCTGCTGCCGGGCGCGCACATGAACGCGGCGGACTTCGTCAGCGCCGGTTTCTTCAGCGCCATCACGCGCCGCCGCCTGCCGCTCGACCTCCTGGCGGTAGACCTCGACCTGGCAATGATCTCCAGCGGCAAGGCCCTGCCCGCACTGCAGGAAGAAATCCTGTCGCCGGCGCGCGCGCAGGGTTGCCGGAACCTCTGGCTGGGCGGCATCTCGCTCGGCGGCCTGCTGGCGCTGTGTCAGCAGGCCGATTCGCCGGGCAGCGTCGATGGCCTCTGCCTGCTCGCCCCCTACCCTGGCAGCCGGCTAACCGCCGATGCCATCGCCGACGCTGGCGGGCTGGCCCACTGGCAACCCTCTGCCGAGCAACTCGCCGACTGCGAATTCCGCGTCTGGCAATGGCTGCAGAAACCACCAGCCGACTTCCCGGTCTTCGTCGGCTATGGCGCCGAAGACCGCTTCGCCGCGGGCCTGCGGAAGATCGCCTGCTGCTTCCCGTCGACCGCCAGCCAGGTCGTCCCCGGTGGTCACACGTGGCCTGTCTGGCAGCTCCTCTGGGAACATTTTCTCGACCGGCGACTCCTGCCGACGTGAAGCACATGCCAAGACCCTGGAATCCCTCGCCGGCCATCCAGGCCTCGTTCGCCCTGCACGGCGCAGCAGCGCTCGGCGTCCTAGCGATGCCGGGCCACTGGCCGTGGGCGCTCGGGGCACTGGCCGCCAACCACCTGATCCTGACGACGGCCGGCCTGCTGCCGCGCAGCACCCTGCTCGGCACCAATCTGACACGCCTGCCTGCCGCGGCCAGCGCACGCCGGGAAATCGCCCTGACCATCGACGATGGCCCCGACCCGGAAGTCACGCCGCGTGTTCTCGACCTTCTCGACATCGCCGGCGCGCCGGCGAGTTTCTTCTGCATTGGCAGCCGCGCCCGCCGATTCCCCGTGCTCTGCCGCGAAATCGTCCGCCGCGGCCACCGCGTCGAGAACCACGGCGATTCGCATGCATCCGCCTTCGCTGCCTTCGGCATGCGCCGCATGCACGCCGACATCGCGGCCGCGCAGAGCACGCTGTCCGACATCACCGGTCAGGCGCCGCGCTTCTTCCGGCCGACGGCGGGGCTGCGCAGCCCGCTGCTCGACCCGGTCCTGGCGCGTCTCGATCTGCGACTCGCGGCATGGACACGCCGCGCCTTCGACACCCGCGAGGGTGATCCGCAGCGCGTATTCCAGCGGCTGACCCACCGTCTCGGCCCCGGCGACATCCTGCTGCTGCACGACGGCCACGCCGCGCGCGCACCCACCGGCGAAGCGCTGATCGTCGCCGTCCTGCCCCGGCTGCTGCAGGCCATCGCGGAGAGTCGCCTCTACCCCGTCACCCTGACCCATTCCCTGGCATGAACGAACCCTTCCTGTCCACACTGCTCGACGACGCCAGCCGCCCCTTCCGCGCCGGCGGGCACTTCGCCTACTACTATGCACGCGGCAAGCTGTCCAGCGACTGCATCTTCCGCGAACTTCTCAGGCGCGGCATCTTTCCTGCCGAAGGGCGCTTTCTCGACCTCGGCTGCGGCCAGGGCAGCCTGTTTTCGTGGCTGCTGGCGGCGCGCGCGCGCTACGAGAAAGGTCATTGGCCGAGCGACTGGGCGGCCGCCCCGAAGCCGCTGCGCCTGCGCGGTTATGAGCTGATGGCCAGGGACGTCGAACGCGCCCGGCGCGCCTTCGGCCCGCAACACCCGATCGTCGACATCCGGCAAGGCGACATGTGCGCGGTCGACTTCGGCCAGGCGGAGGTTGTCACCATCCTCGACGCGCTGCATTACATCGACCACACGCGTCAGGAGGACGTCCTGAAGCGGATTCGGGCAGCACTGCCGCCAGGCGGGCTGTTCGTCACGCGCGTCGGCGATGCCGGCGCCGGCCTCCCCTACCACCTCTGCAACTGGGTCGATCACGCCGTCACCTTCTGCCGCGGCCATCGCCTCGCAAAGCTCTACGGGCGCACGCTTGCGCAATGGTCCGAACTCCTCGACGCACTCGGCTTTCGCGTCGAAACGCTGCCGATGAACGAGGGCAAACCCTTTGCCAACAACATGCTGGTCTGCCGGCTGTCGGCATGAACGTCCCGCCGGCCGTGCCGCCGCTCGTCGTTGCCGATGCGTCGGGCAACCGGCAATCGTCCTCTGCTAATATTCGGCTCCGACGATCTGGAGCATCCACTTGACCCCCTTGCTGGTTTCCGCCTACACCCTGACCACCTGCCTCGGCCGCGGCCTGTCTGCGACGCTGGCAGGCCTGCGCGCGGGCAGCAGTGGCCTGGCACCCTGCGCTTTCGAAACGGCCGTGATCGATACCTGGATCGGCGAGGTGGCGGCGGTCGACGATCAGACCCTGCCGGCGACGCTGGCGCGCTACGATTGCCGGAACAACCGTCTGGCGCAACTCGGCCTTGAAACCGATGGCCTGGCCGAACGGGTGCGCGCGGCGGCTGCGCGCTACGGCCGCCACCGCCTCGGGGTTTTTCTCGGCACCAGCACCGGCGGCATCCTGCAGGCCGAACTCGCCTACCGCCGGCGCGACCCGCACAGTGGCGCCTTGCCCGACGATTTCATCTACCGCAACACGCACAATCCATTCTCGCTGGCCGAATTCGTGAGCGATTTTTTCGACCTCGAAGGTCCGGCGATGACCGTGTCCACGGCCTGCTCGTCGAGCGCCAAGGCCTTTGCGGCAGCGGCTCGCCAACTCGCCTGTGGCAGCATCGACGCGGCGCTGGTCGGCGGCGTCGATTCCCTGTGCCTGACGACGCTCTACGGCTTTGCCTCGCTCGAACTGACCTCGAGCCAGCCGTGCCGGCCTTACGACACGGCGCGCAACGGCATCTCGGTCGCCGAAGGGGCCGCTTTTGCGCTGCTCGAACGCCTGCCGAAGAATGCCCGCCCCGGCTCGCTGCTGCTGCTCGGCTACGGGGAGTCGAGCGATGCCTACCACATGTCCTCACCGCACCCGCAAGGCCTCGGCGCCCGCATGGCGATCGAGGCGGCCCTGCGCTCGGCCGGCCTGCGCCCCCTCGACATCGACTACATCAACCTGCACGGCACCGCGACGCCGAGCAATGACGCGGCCGAAGGCAAGGCGGTGGCCGCGCTGTTCGGAGAGCGCACGCCGTGCAGTTCGACCAAGGGGGCGACCGGCCATACGCTCGGAGCCGCCGGCGCCGTCGAAGCGCTGATCTGCGCGCTGGCGCTCACGCACGAGCTGTTGCCCGGCAGCCCGCACACCAGGACAGCCGACCCGGCGATCCCGATCGACTACCGGCTCACTCCCAGCGCCGCGCGCGTGCAGCGGGCACTGAGCAACTCCTTCGGCTTCGGCGGCAGCAACTGCAGCCTGGTTTTCGGCATCAGCGCATGAGACCGACTCCGCTCACCGCCTGGGTCGACGGCGTCGGCTTCCTCGCCCCCGGCATGCCGGACTGGCCGACCGCCTGCGCCATCCTGCGCGGCGAACAGGCTTATACGCCAGCGCCTTCCGTGCTGCCGGTGCCGAACGTTCTGCCTCCGGCCGAGCGCCGGCGCGCCAGCCGTGTCGTCAAGCTGGCGCTCGCACTTGGGCTGGAAGCCGCCGCCCATGCCGAAGCCGACGTCGGCACCCTGGCCACGGTGTTCACCGCGTCCGGCGCCGACGGCCACAACTGTCACGCGCTGTGCGAGCAATTGGCGACCGACGACCGCCGGATTTCGCCGACCCGCTTCCACAACTCGGTACACAACGCCGCCGCAGGCTACTGGGGCATCGCCACCGGCGCGATGGCCCCGTGCCAGGTGCTTTGCGCCTTCGATGCGAGCTTTGGCGCCGGTCTGCTGGATGCGCTGGCGCAAGTCGTCGTCGGCCAACGGGCGACCTTGCTGATCGCCTACGACAGCGAGTATCCGGAACCCCTGCACCGCAAGCGGCCGATCCCTGATTGCGCCGGCGTGGCGCTGCTGCTGACCCCGGTCGAGAGCGTCCGCTCGCTGGCGCGCATCGCCGTCACGCCAGGCACCGACGACGCCGCCAGGCTGGCCGATGGCGAACTGGAAAGCCTGCGCACGACGATCCCGGCGCTGCGCAGCCTGCCGCTGCTGCAGAGGCTGGCCAGGCGCGAAGGGGGCAGCGTCTGCCTCGACTACCTGCCGCCGATGCAACTGCGCGTGGACTGCGTCCCGTGCTAGACCACCGCTGGATCGCCGAGCATATCCCCCACCAGGGCAGCATGTGCCTGCTCGAGTCGGTCGTCGACTGGTCGGCGACGACGATTTCCTGCCGCGCAACCAGCCATACCGACCCGGCCAACCCGCTGCGCGCCGAGGGTCGGCTGGGCGCGGCGAGCGCCATCGAGTACGCGGCGCAGGCGATGGCCGTGCATGGCGCGCTGCTTGCCGAAACCGGTGGACGGCCTCGCCATGGCTACCTGACCAGCCTGCGCGGCGTGACCCTGCACGTCGCCCGACTCGACGACCTGCCTGGAGAACTGAGCGTCCAGGCCGAGTGCCTGTCGAGCGACAGCCACAATCTCCTCTACCGCTTCTCGGTCAGCCACGCCGGCCGCTGCCTGGTCGACGGACGCGCCGCCGTCGTCCTCGACGCCGCCAAGGTCGCCGCGGTACGACGGCCATGAAGCGCGCGCTGGTCACCGGCGGCAGCGGCGGCATCGGCGCGGCGATCTGCCGCCGCCTGGCCGCCGACGGCTGCCACGTGATCGTGCAAGCCCACCGCGGCCGCGCGCAGGCCGAGGCGGTCGCCGGCGAAATCGTCGCCGGCGGCGGCAGCGCCGAAGCGGTCGTTTTCGACATCACCGAGCGCGAGCCTACGGCGACGGCATTGGCGGACCTCCTCGCCGCCGGCCCGATCCAGATCCTGGTCAACAACGCCGGCATCCATGCCGACGCGGTCTTTCCCGGCATGTCCGGCGAACAATGGGACCGCGTCATCGATGTCTGCCTGAACGGCTTCTTCAACGTCACCCGGCCGCTGATCCTGCCGATGATCCGTACGCGCTGGGGGCGGGTCGTCAACCTCTCGTCGGTCGCGGCGATCACCGGCAACCGCGGCCAGGTCAACTACTCGGCGGCGAAGGCTGCGCTGCAGGCCGCGAGCAAGTCGCTGGCGCTGGAAGTGGCCAGCCGCGGCATCACGGTCAATGCCGTGGCGCCGGGGATCATCGCCACCGGCATGGCCGACGGCGCTTTCGACGCCGCAACGATCAGGACACTGGTGCCGATGCAGCGCGCCGGCAAGCCTGAGGAAGTCGCCGATCTCGTCGGCTTCCTGGTTTCGGATCAGGCCGCCTACATCTCGGGACAGGTGATCTCGATCAACGGCGCGCTGATCTAGAAGAGCATCGGACGGTCATGGGATGGTGCAGCGTAAACGCCCACTCACGCTGCCCATGAGTAGTTTCGCGCCCCTCTGTCTATCCATCGACCTGGAAGTCGGGCTGCGCGATGGTCGGATTCACCGTTTTGCCGCCGTTCGCGGGCGACCAGCCGGATAGGTCGCTGCGTTTCCGGCAGGGCCATCTGCTGGCCGCGCTGGAGGAACTCGAGGCGCTCGCCGAGGGCGCCAGCTTCCTGCTCGGCCATAACCTGATCGCTTTCGACCTGCCGTATCTGGCCGCCGCCAAGCCCGACCTGCGGCTACTGCAGTTGCCGGTGGTCGACACGCTGTGGCTCAACCCGCTGGCCTTCCCGCGCAATCCCTACCACCATCTGGTCAAGCACTATCAGGACGGCCAACTGCAGCGCGGGCGTTTGAACGATCCGCTGCTCGACGCGCAACTGACGCTCGAGGTCTTCCGCAACCAGCAGACGGCGCTGGCCGAAGCCTCGCCGAACCGGGTTCTCGCCTGGCACTGGCTGACGACCGTGCACAGCCGAAAGTCGGGGCTGGATCGCTTCTTCATGGCTTTGCGCCACAAGGCCCGTCCGAGCGATGGCGAAGCGCTCGCCGCCATTCGCCAGCAACTCGCCGGACACGTCTGCGCGACGCAGCTCGGTGAGGTTGTGGCCGATGCCGCCGGCCAGGGTTGGGCCCTGGCCTACGCACTGGCCTGGCTGTCGGTGGCCGGCGGCAACTCGGTGATGCCACCGTGGGTGCGCCATCAGTTTCCGCAGGCCGGCATGCTGATCAGGCGTTTGCGCGATACCGCCTGCGCCGACCCGGCCTGCCAGTGGTGCGGGGAACGGCACGATGCCCGCAAGGAACTCGCGCGCTGGTTCGGCTTCCCCGAATTTCGTCCGGAGCCGGCCGACGATGCGGGCCAACCGCTGCAGCAGAGCATTGTCGAAGCGGCGATGCGCGGCGAACACGTCCTCGGGATTCTGCCGACGGGAACCGGAAAGTCGCTGTGTTACCAGATCCCCGCGCTCTCGCGCTTCGACAAGACCGGTGCGCTGACCGTCGTCATCTCGCCGCTGGTGGCCCTGATGGCCGATCAGGTGGCCGGACTGGAGGCCCGCAACATCCGAAGCTGCGCCGCGCTCAACGGGCTGCTTTCGATGCCCGAGCGCGCCGACGTCCTCGACCGCCTGCGCCTGGGCGACATCGGCATTCTCATCGTTTCCCCCGAGCAACTGCGCAACCGCACGCTGCGCAAGGTGCTGGCGCAACGCGAAATCGGCGCCTGGGTCCTCGACGAGGCGCACTGCCTTTCCAAATGGGGGCAGGATTTCCGCCCGGATTATCGCTATGTCGGGCGCTTCATCCGCGAAAAGGCCGGCAATCAGGCGATTCCGCCCGTCCTCTGCCTGACGGCCACCGCCAAACCCGCTGTGGTGGTCGACATCCTGGATCATTTCAGGGACAAGCTCGGCATCGAGCTGCGCTGCTTCAACGGCGGCGCCAGTCGTGCCAACCTCGATTTCTGCGTCGTCCCGACCAGCCCGGCCGAAAAGTTCTCGCACATCCATCAGATCCTGGAAGCCGATCTGCCGCCCGAGCTGCCCGGTGGCGCCATCGTCTATTGCGCGACACGCCATCAAACCGAGGAAGTCTCGCGCTTTCTGCGGCAGAAAGGCTGGGCGGTCGACCACTTTCACGCCCGGCTGCCACCGGAAACGAAGAAGGGAACGCAAAAGGCATTCATCGAAGGCGACCTGCGCGTCATCGTCGCCACCAACGCCTTCGGCATGGGGATCGACAAGCCGGACGTGCGTCTGGTCATCCATGCCGATATTCCCGGTTCGCTGGAGAACTATCTGCAGGAAGCCGGCCGCGCTGGCCGCGACCGTCAGTCGGCACGCTGCGTTCTCCTCTACACGGTCGAGGATGTCGAGCGGCAATTCGGCATGTCGGCGCGCTCGCGGCTGTCGCGCAAGGAAATCCAGGCCATCCTGCACTCGCTGCGCAATCTCGACCGGAAGAAACGCCGGGGTGGCGGCAAGGAGGGCGACCTGATCGCCACCGCCGGCGAAATCCTCGCCGAGGATGAAGACGGCGCTTTCGAGCGTGATTCGGCCACCGACGACACGCGCGTGCGCACCGCCGTCTCGTGGCTCGAAGAAGCCGAGCTGCTGACGCACGAGGAAAACCGGGTACAGGTCTTCCCCTCCTCGCTGCGCGTCGCCTCGCTCGATGAAGCGCGCAAGAAGATCGAGAAAAGAGTCATCGCGCCGGAGTATCGGAAAGGGCTGCTGGCGATTGTCGGCGCGCTGATCGGCGCGCCGGTCGATGAAGGCATCTCGACCGACGAGCTGATGCTCGTCTCCGGGCTTTCCCCCGAAAAGGTCCGCGCCGCTTTCTACGACCTCGAGGCGCTGGGACTGGCCAGCAACGATACGGCGCTGACCGCCTACCTCCACGTCGGCGTCGAGAGATCGTCGAAGAAACGCTTCGCGCAGGCCGCCGCACTCGAATCGGCGTTGATCGGCCTGCTGCGCGAGCAGCACCCCGACCTGGGCCGTGGCGAATCGTCGATCCTCCATCTGCGCCACGCCAACCAGCACCTGAAGGATGCCGGCCACGCCGACGCCCTGCCGGAGCGCCTGCGCCAGTTGCTGAGCAGCCTCGCCGCCGACGGCCGCGACGAGGAAGGGGGCCAGGGCAGCCTGAAGCTGCGGCGGGTCGATGTCGAATCGCTGGGCATCGAACTGCAACGCGAATGGTCGGCCGTGGAAGCCACCGCCCGGCGCCGCCGAGCCGCCGCCGGCTGCCTGCTCGATCACCTGCTCGGCTGTCTGCCTGCCGGTACCCGCGGCAACGATCAACTGGCCGAAACGACGCTGGGCAAACTGCTGGCGGCGCTGGAAGCCGATCTGCTGCTCAAGACAGAAAGAACGATCACGCCCAAGCTGCTCGACCGTGCGCTGCTGTGGCTGCACGAGCAGGAAATCATCCGCCTCAACAAGGGACTGGCCGTCTTCCGGCCGGCCATGACGATTCGCCTGGAGCCCGACTGGAAGCGCAAGTTCATGCCGGGGGATTTCGCGCCCCTCAGGCTGCACTATGACGAACAGGTGGTGCAGATTCACGTCATGGCCGAGTACGTACAGCGCGGACTCAAGGCCATGGCCGAGGCGCTGCACCTGACGATGGACTACTTCAACCTGCAACGCGACGAGTTCATGCGCCGCTGGCTGCCCGATCGGGACAAGGAACTGACGCGGCAGACGACGCCGCAGTCGTGGCACGACATCGTCGAGGTGCTGAACAACCGGCGACAGCGCGAGATCGTCGCCGATGAGCGGGAAAGCACCAACGTTCTCGTCCTCGCCGGGCCCGGCTCCGGCAAGACGCGGGTGCTGGTGCATCGCATCGCCTACCTGATCCGCGTCCGCCGCGAAAACCCGCACGGCATCCTGGCCCTCGCCTACAACCGCCACGCCGCGGTGCAGATTCGCCAGCGCCTCGGCGAGCTGATCGGCGACGATGCCCGCGGCGTGGCCGTGCTCACCCTGCACGCACTGGCCATGCGCCTGGTCGGTGCCAGTCTGGCCACGCAGAGCGGAGGAAGAGCGAACGGCGACCGCTTCAAGGAGATCATCGAACAGGCGGTCAGGCTGCTCAAGGGCCAGGACCTGCCGCCCGAGGAAGCGGACCAGCAGCGCGAACGCCTGCTGGCCGGCTTCCGCTGGATTCTGGTTGACGAGTATCAGGACATCGCGCCCGAACAATACGAACTGATTTCGGCGCTGGCTGGCCGCACCCGGCCCGATGAGGACGGCCGCATCAACCTCTTCGCCGTCGGCGACGACGACCAGAACATCTATGCCTTCAATGGCGCCTCGGTCGCGTTCATCCGCCGCTTCGAGGCCGACTATGCCGCCAGGCCGTCCTTCCTGACCGACAACTATCGCTCGACGGCCCACATCATCGAAGCCGCCAACCGGCTGATCGCTCCGGCGGCAAACCGCATGAAGCAGGCACACCCGATCCACATCGATGCGGCGCGCAAGGGCCAGGCCACCGGCGGCGAATGGGCCGGCCTCGACCCGGTCGGCCAGGGGCGCGTGCAGATCCTGCCGGCCGGCGACAACGATCGGACGCAGGCCCTTGCCGTGATCACGGAATTCGAGCGCATGGCAAATCTGGCGCCGGCGTGGGACTGGGCGCGCTGCGCCATCATTGCCCGCAACTGGCGCTCACTCGACCCGCTGCGCAGCTATTGCGAACTGCGGGGCATTCCGGTGCAGCAGGCCGATGAAGACAGCAGCGACTTCTGGAGTCTGCGCGAAACGCAGGCGATGGTCGGCTGGTTGCGAACTCGAGACAGTGCGCTGATCGACGTACCGACGATCCGCCAGTGGCTGGCGATGCAGCCCGCGGAGCCGCCTGCCGCGCACTGGTGGAGCTATCTGCGCGAGGCGGTGGCCGAGTATGCGCTCGATGTCGGAAACGTCGAACTGCCGCTCGACCACTTTCTCGACTGGCTGGCCGAGTGGGGCCGGGAAGCGCGCCGCCGGCAGACCGGCCTGCTCCTGCTGACCGCGCACCGGGCCAAGGGTCTCGAATTCGATCACGTCGCGGTCCTCGATGGCGACTGGCTGCGGAGCGGCGCCAACGAGGATGCGGACGCCACGCGCCGCCTGTACTACGTGGCCATGACCCGCGCCCGCAAGACGCTGGCGCTGGCGCGCTTCGCGCGCGGCCAGGCCTGGCTCGACGCGCTGGCGGGAGGACCGGCGGACTCGTCGTCCGAATCGTCATCGGCCTCCTCGTCCCACTCGCCGGCCTTGCTGCGTCGCCTCGCGGCGCCGCTGCCAGCGCCGCCGCCCGAACTGGCGCGTCGCCATCGGCGACTGGGCTGGCGGCAGATCGACCTCGACTTTGCCGCGCGCCACCCCCCTGGCCACGCCATTCACCGGGCACTGGCCGCGCTCGCGGTAGGCAGCCGGATCGCGCTGCGCCAGACATCGGCCGGCGCCTGGCGATTGTGCGATGCGCAAGGGGTCGACATCGGCGCCCTGTCGCAACACTTCGAACCGGAAACCGACATGCACTGCATCGAAGCCCGCGTCGCCGCCATCCATGTGCGCCGGCCGAAGGACGTGGCGGAGGCATACAAGTCGCGGATCAACGCGCAGTGCGAATCCTGGGAGATGGTGGTTCCCGAGCTGGTGTACGCGCCGGGCAGTTGACCAGGGTTCAGGAGGCAGGTGGTCGGGTCATCGGCAAAGCAACGCGCGGCGACCAAATCGAATCGCTCGCACTGCTCGTCGTGGACCTCGCGTTGCGAAAGATCGCCTTGGTGGCGAACGCCGCGCGTGAATTTCCCCTATCGCAAGGCGTACCAGACGCCCCTGCCAGCGCCGTGCTGACCCAGATGACCTTGCTCGACCAACGCCCGGAAATGCTGCTTGAGCGTGTTGCGATTGCCGCCGGTCAGTCGAATCGCATCGCCCATCGTGATGCGTCCATGCTCGCGTGTGAACTCGACGATTCGTAGCGACAACTCGGGTAGCGAGGCCAATACCAGCTTCTCACGCTCGATCTTGCGATCGAGACGGCGGACCTGCTCGGCGAGCGCACGCAGGAAGAACATCAGCCATGGTTGCCAATTCGGCGCACGCGTGCGGATCGTGCCTTGCGTTTGCCGCAACGCCAGGTAGTAGGCCTCCTTGCTTTGCTCGACCACGCTTTCCAACGAGCTGTAAGGCACGTAGGCATAGCCGGCCTGCAAGAGCAACAGGGTTGTGAGAACACGGCTGAGCCGGGCGTTGCCGTCCTGGAAGGGATGGATCTCGAGGAAGACCACGATCCGGATACCGATCAGCAGTAAAGGGTGAAGCTGTCCCGCCTGACGCTCTGCGTTGAACCAGCCGATCAGTTCAGCCATCAGGCGTGTCGAATGGCGTCGCCGTTGCGAAGACGACGCCCAGTGGTTTCCCGCCCTCAGCAAAGGCCACTACGCTGTTGGTAGTCGTCTTGTAGTTGCCCCGATGCCATGCATCCTCCTCGCTGTAGATCAGGAGATCGCGGTGCAACTGCTTGATGTGCTTCTCGGTCAGCTCGATGTCCTGCCAGGACGAGAATACCCGTTCCATGACCTCGGCGTAGCCGGCTACCTCTTGTTCGTCGCGGGTGGCGAAAGACTTGATCTGCAGATTGGATAGCAGGCGCTGGACCTCGCGATCGGACAGCCTGCTGCCCTCGATGCGGGTGGATGAACCGATGCTCTCGATGGTGGCGACCCGCCGCAGCGCAGCCAGCCGATCCGGCGCCAGCGTGCCAAGCGCGCGCCAAGCCCCCTTGAGCTCATCGATTCCGGCGATGAGACTCAGGATTTCCGGGGTTATCTGGACGGCATGCGAGACGATCATGGCCGACAATACTACATTCAATTACACCCATTTCAACAGGAGCCCAGGAACCGTGCAGGGCGTAACGTTTCGCCATGGGGCAGGTCGCTCGGGCAAAGCCGACGCGGTTGGCGAAGATGATCACGAGTAGGTCGCCGATCTCGTCGGCTTCCTGGCCTCGGATCAGGCCGCCCAAATCTCGGGCCAGGCAATCCAGATCAACGGCGCGCTGATCTGGCGCTTCGCGTGAAGGGGCAATTCGAGGTCAAGGGCACACGTGGAGAGCACTCTCTGTACTCTCTCTGCCTACGAGGTGTCGTCCAAGAGGCATGGTCCAGGCACCCCGGGATTGCGCGCCTATCGGCCTTTGCGGTCGCTCAAGGAGTTTGAATCCCAAGTCGTCTGTCGGCCATGAAGCTGCCGCAGCAATCCTAGGGAACAAGTGAGGGTGATTATCTGCCCGCCTTCCTTGCCTCAGCCAGTCGGTCATAGACCTGGCTACCCAGCCATTTTGAGACGAGTTCTTGCATCTCCGGCTTGCCCATGTAATCGGAGAACAGGTCCTCGTTCAGTTCCATCCGCTCGATGAACAGGGACTCGAGCACCTGCCGGAACACCAGCTGGAACTTGTCGAGGGAGTTGACCGCTGCCGCCTTCTGCAGTGATTCGTTCAGGCTCGCCGCTTCAGCGATCTGATCGAAGAATAACTGGTCCGCCTCGTTCAACTCGCCGCCGAAGCGCTGGTTGATCATATCGATCAGGCGAGACAGCGAAACGAGCTCTTCACGTACCATGCCCGACCCCACCTCGCGCGGGCCGTCCAGCGGTTTGGCATAGCCCTCGTCGAGGCTGATCGAGCCTTCACTGATCTTCTGCAAGCGATAGTAGTCGAGCTCGACCTCCTCGTCGAACTGGTAACCCGGCCCGCTCTTGCGCTTGGGCAGCTTCAACGCGAGGTGCCGCAGGTACGTGAACAGCTTCTCCAGATCGCTGTCCTGGTAGGGGATCACCTGGCTCAGAAAACCGTAAAGATTGCGGAAGGCCTGCAACTTGCCACGCCACAGCTCGGCCTCCTCTTCTTCCGTGTTCTGCCACTGCACGAAGCGCGCGACCGCCTGATCGAGAATCGCGTTCATCGTCTTGTGGTCGCCGGGGCTCTGGCGGCGCTTCGGGGCGAAGAACACCTGTGCCAGTTCGGCCACTTCCGTCTGGAGGTAGATCCCCGAGGCATCGAGCTCGGCCTTGACCTCGTAAAGCCTGTCGGGATCGACCTGCTCGCCCATCTCGGAGCCTTCGTAGTATTGACGGAAAGCCTCCTGGATCTCGCCGGGCTCATTGACGAAATCGAGCACGAAAGTGTCGTCCTTGAGCGGATGGGTACGATTCAGGCGCGACAGCGTCTGCACGGCCTGAATACCCGCCAGACGCTTGTCCACATACATCGTGTGCAGCAGCGGCTGATCGAAGCCGGTCTGGTACTTCTCGGCCACCAGCAGCACGCGGAAGTCCGGCCTGGCGAAGGCGTCGGACAGTTCCTTCTCCTTGAGGCCGCGATTCATCTCGACCTCCGTGTACGACTTCTCCGGGATCTTGTCGTCTTCCACCGTACCGGAGAACGCCACCAGGCTCTTGATCGGGTAGCTCTTTTCCTGGATGTAACGGTCGAACTCCTGTTTGTAACGAACCGCCTCCAGCCGCGAACCGGTCACCACCATCGCCTTGGCATGCCCGCCGATCTTGTGCCGGGTGAAGTGCTGGAAGTGCTCGACCATCACTTCGGCCTTCTGCCCAATATTATGTGGATGTAGGCGCATGAAGCGGGCCAGCGCCTTGGCAGCCTTCTTGCGCTCGACGTTGGGGTCGTCCTCGGCCTTCTTGATCAGCTTGTAGTAGGTCTTGTAGGTGACGTAATTCTTCAGCACGTCCTCGATGAAGCCTTCCTCGATCGCCTGGCGCATGGTGTAACGGTGGAAGGCTTGGCCATTGCGGCCGAAGATCGCCAGCGTCTTGTGTTTGGGCGTGGCGGTGAAGGCGAAAAAGCTCATGTTCGGCTGATGGCCCCGCTTGGCCATGGCGAGGAACAGGCGCTCCAGCTCAACTTCGCCTTCCTCTTTTGCCATCTCCTGCGCCTTGCGGCGCAGCTCCGCGCCGCCGAGTACGCCCTTGAGTTCCGTCGCCGTCTCGCCCGATTGCGAGCTGTGCGCCTCGTCGATGATCACCGCGTACTTGCGCGTGGGCAGATGGCTCTTGCTGCCTTCGCCGCGCTCCTCGCTCAGCTTGGCCAGCTGCCCGGACACGAACGGAAATTTCTGCAAGGTGGTGATGATGATCGGCACGCCGGTTTCCAGCGCCTCGGCGAGCTGGCGCGAATCCTCGTCGATCTTCTGCACCACGCCCTGGCGGTGGTCGAACTGGTAAATGGTGTTCTGCAACTGACGGTCCAGCACCACCCGGTCGGTGATGACCACCACGCTGTCGAAAACCCGCTCATCGCGTTCGTTGTGCAGGCTGGACAGGCGGTGCGCCAGCCAGGCAATCGTATTGCTCTTGCCGCTGCCTGCCGAGTGCTCGATCAGATAGTTATGTCCCACACCTTCGCTGGCAGCGGCTGTCACCATCTGGCGCACCGCCTGCAACTGGTGATAGCGCGGGAAGATCAGGCTTTCCTTGCGAATCTTCTTGCCGTCGTCGGTCGTCTTCTCTGCCACATCGAGATGCAGAAAGCGGGCGAGCAGGTCGAGCAGGCTGTCGCGTTGCAGGGCCTCTTCCCACACGTACGCCGTCTTGTAGTTGCGCGCATCAAAGTCGGGCGGGTTGCCTGCTCCGCCGTCCACGCCCCGGTTGAAGGGCAAGAAGTGAGTGGAGGAACCGGCCAGGCGCGTGGCCATGTGAGCTTCTTCGGTATCGACCGCGAAATGTACCAGCGTGCGTTTGGTGAACACGAAGATCGGTTCACGCGGGTCACGGTCGTGGCGGTACTGGTGGATCGCATTCGCCGCCGTCTGTCCGCTCAAGGGGTTCTTGAGTTCCAGTGTCACCACCGGGATGCCATTGACGGACAACACCACATCCAGCGACTTTTCCGACTTCGGGCTGAAGTGCAACTGGCGGGTGAGCCCCAGCCGATTGGCCTGATAGCGCGCCTCCAGCTCCGGGTTCAGGCCGTGCGCCGGGCGGAAGAAGGCGATCCGCAAGGTCTTGCCGAAACATTTGAAACCGTGACGCAGCGTGGCCAGCGTGCCGTGGGTGTCCAGCCACTTGCACAGCGATTCCAGCACCCGCGTGCCGGTCTGCTCGCCGTGCAACGCCGCCAGCTTCTCCCACACCTTGGCCTGGGTGGCACGGATGAAGTCCAGCGCTTCATCGGGGAAGATCGCCCGCTCGCGGTCAAAGCCCGTGCCGTCGAGCGGCGTATAGCCCTCGCCAAGCAGGACCGACTCGATGGCGGTTTCAAAAGCGGCTTCGCTGGTGCGCTTCATGCTGGGTTCCGTGGTCGGTGGGGGTCGAGAAGGGTCAAAGCACCACCGCAGTCAGCGCGCCCTGGCCGGCACGACGGGCGCATCTTCACCCCGCACCACCGGCTTGCCGTTCTCCCAGGTGACGGCGTACTGACCCAGACGCCGCTTCTTCTCCAGAACATTCGCGACGGACTTCCGGAGGGCGTCCAGTTGCTTCTGGCCCTCCGGGGATGGGGTCGTGATTCGCCTGGCGTTCATCGTTCGGCCTTCTCAAGCAATAACTGATAGTGGTCAGCGCGCAGGATGTCGCGCTGGTCTCCGCACTGTTCGAAGACCAGCTCCGGATTTTCACCATCGTTCATGAAGCAGATGCAGCGGTCGACGCGCTGACTGAAGTCGTCCAGCAGGTGGCGCAGGCTGCGCGGGAAGCGCCGCTCGATGTCCGCCTCCGGGATGGCGTGCCCACCGTGGGCCACCCGCTCGGCGACGCGCAGCTTTGACATCTCGGCGCTGGGCAGCGCCAGATAGATCAGGTCCACCCGCCAGCCGTCGCGGCGCAGCCGGTCGACCATGCGCAGATAGGTGCGTCCAGCCAGGGTGGTTTCGAACGCGAAGCTTTCACCGGCCATGATCCGGGTTTCCAGCTCCCGCAGGAAGATGCGGCTGGCGGCCAGCAACTCCCGCTCCGGGGCGAGCGGCGCAAGCCCGGCGGCGATCAGGTCGGCGTTGACGAAGTGGGAGCAGCCCACCACCGTGGGCAGGTACTCCAGCGCAAAGGTGGTCTTGCCCGCGCCGTTGGGGCCAGCGATGATCCAGCAGGTGCGGGTCATCCGGTCATTTCCTCCAGCGGGATCTGGTCGGTGACGGCGGCGGTGATCAGCGCGGCGCGGCGTTCCTTGGCGAGGTCAATTGAACGAAGAAGCAGGCTCTCCATGTGCAGCATCTCCGAGCGCTCTTGCTGGATGAACGCAACAATTGCGTGCTGTTCGTCAATTGGTGGATACGGAAAGTGGAGCGACAGGAAAGCATCCGTATATAGGCGCAGGAAACCTTGTTCACCCGTACCGAGACCTTTTGACGAAGATCTGAAGACCGCTTGAAGAAGTGAGGTTTTGAAGAGCTCGAGGAAGTACTCGATGGATAGCTTGTGATCTGCAACATCGAACACCGCGTAATCAGGGCTAACCAAGCCAGGCTCTGTCGCTACTGCGATTAGCCCACTTGCCGCACGCATTCGATTGATCACCATTTGGCCGGGCTCGATCTTCTTGAACCCAGTCACGTCGCTTGCTTCCAGGAGTTTTTCTGAAACCTCGTTGTGGGGCACCAATCCTTTCCCCATCCGCAATGAAAGCAGCGTCTCTTCCCCAGTCTCCGTTCGTCTGTCGACTTCCCGAAATAGCCCTTTCGCTCGTGGCTCCTCCCAATGCGCCGGAATCTCACCCAGCCATTCCTGGCCGGAGGGTTTCAGCGGGGCATTGGGGTCGAGGCCACGGGTGACGACGCGGCTGATGAGGGCGGCGCGCTTTTCTTCCAGCAGCGCCAGCATGCGTTCCTTCTCGGCAATCAGCCCGTCGATGCGGGCGGTTTCGCGGTCGAGGTAGGAGGCGATGATCGCCTGCGTTTCAATCTTCGGAAATCCAATCGCGAGCGAGCCAATGAAATCCCAGCTTGCCCGCGGCATCTTTGCGCCGAAGGTTGATGCATTAACAGCCCCGACAAAGTCAGGAGCGAGTACCGAGTAAAGCAGAAATGGAGGGTGAAGAACTTCCGCCGGCCGCATTACGAGTAACTCAGTGGAACATACACCGTCGCGACGGGCATAGCATGCCTTCGCCAAGTAGGGGCGAAGCTTCCCAAAAAGAACGTCGCCTTTCCGGAAAACATTGGCCAGACCTGTATCGCCTTCTATCTCATTTGCCGACCGTGGTACGGACTCGATAATCCGACCAGTCCAAGACTCGATGTTCTCAAGTCCGAGATAGTCAGGGGTATCGGAACCTGCTGCTGTGCGCTCGTTTCGCAGTGGCGCCGCAAACTTCAAGCGCGCTGTTTGCCAAGCAGTAACAAGGCTTGATGCTGTCGTGGGTGTCATTCCGTCACCTCCCGCAGCAACTCCCGAATCCGCTGCTCCGCGCGGGCTCGCGCGTCAATCTCGCGCCGATTGACCGGCGGCACTGCCGCCGTGTCCGATCTCATCATGGCCGCTCCTCCACCGCGCGATACGCCTGTTCCGGGTCGTTGGGCACCTCGGGCCGGGTCATGCGGATGCGCGCCGCTTCCAGCAAGGGCTGCACATATTTTTGCCGGACGTACTCCGGGTTGCGTTGCAGTAGCTGCCCTAACTCTTCCAGCCGCCAGGGGCGATGTTGCAACAGGTCGAGGACGACATCGCGGACGGCATCAGGCGGGCTGCGACGCCCCAGAGCGCCAACTCGGGCCGCCAACTCGCCGGGGAGACCGGCAAGCAGCGTCTGGCGGAGTTTGGATTTCCGTTCGGCTTCGGCCTTATCTAGGGAGTTGGGGTCCCTAGACAAGGCGCCCAAGTCCCTAGATAAGCTCAGGGGGTTACTAGATAAGCCCTCGGGGTTACTGGACAAGCCGTGATCGTCACCCAGCATCTTGCCGGTGGGCTGGTACCAGGTGGCCGAGCCACGACCTTTCTGCTGGAGCAGACCGGCGTCGCGCAATTTTTTCAGCGACTGGCTGGCGGTCAGGGTGTCCACCTTGTTGGTGTCGCGCCAGGTGGCGTTGTCGATGGCGCCGACTTCGCGGGCGACGACGAGCGCGCGGGCCTCGGCCTCGGACAGGTGAAGATTCTTGAAGCGCGCCAGCCACGCCAGATCCTCCGGGCCCAGAAAGTGGTGGAAAAATAGGCGAACGACGAACTGATCCTGCCCGCGGTCGGATTCGAACAGCGGTGGCGCCAGCCCGGCCTTCTCGCACATCTCGCGCATGACGCGCACGCCGCTGCCCTTGGTTTCGGCAAAGCGGGTGTCGTAGAGCGCGGCGGCGAGCTTGGGGTTGCGCGGCAGCGAACCAGGTTCGCCCAGGTGATCGGGTGATTTGAGCGAAAAGCCGGGGTTGCGGATTTCCAGGCGATTGCTGTAGCGGATGATCTGCACCGGCGCATGGCTGCGGTAGCTGCGGTGCATCAGCGCATTGACGACGGCTTCGCGGATCACGCGTTGCGGCACGATGGGGCTGTCCTTGCGCTGCAGGTCGCCTTCGGCAAGGCCGAAGGCCTTGGGCAGGTCGTCGAGGATGGCGGCCTGCACGCGGCGGATGAGCCGGAACAAGGGATCGCGCAGTTCCAGGCTGTCGAAGCGCCGCTCGGGGTCGGGCACCCACTCGCGGCCGGGAACGCGGATGTAGTCGACCCGCGTCATCGGGAAGATGCTGCGCAAGGCGACCGGCTTGCCGAACAGGACCAGCCCGGCAACGGTGGGCTGCCATTTCCCGTCCGCGTTGAGCCGCACGCAGCCGAGCGCCTGCAGCAAATCTTCATCACTCCAGCGCAGTTCCTCGGCATCGGGGTTGGTGTCGCGGCGCGACTGGCGGTAGTCGGCGAGGGCGTCGGGGGAGAAGTCGTCGAACGTGCCGTCCGGCACCAGACCGGCATCGAAGCTCTCGTGCTGTCGAACCTGGTAAAGCGCGATCAGGTCGTCTTCGCTACAGCGCTGATCGGTGCTGCCGATGCGCCGAAAGGCGCCGCGCGGCAAGCCCTGCGCCTTGAGATAGAGCGGCTTGTCCTGTGGCGCAGCCTCGGGCACGAATACGGCGATCACCGTCTTGCCGTCGAGCACCTCGGCCTGGATGTCGAGCCGCAGCGGCCGGTTGAACATGCTCGCAGCCTGGCTGGCCAGATCAGCGCTGACCTTGTCTGGGTGGTTGAGTCCCTGGATCTCATAGGCGGGGAACAGGGCCAGCTCTTCGCGCGTCACGCCGAGCAGCAGCCAGCCGCCTCCGAGGCCCGGCTCGTTGGCAAAAGCGCAGACGGTTTCGAGCAGCGATTTGCCGATCTCGTCGGCGCGCTTGGCCTCGATGCGCTCGTTTTCGTCCAGCAGGTTGAGATGTTCGAGCAGTTCCTGCGCGGTCACTGCGTTACCTCGCTGAGCAGGCAGAGGATGCGCTTTTCCACGGCGGCCAGTTCGGCATCGATCTCGTGCAACGGGCGCGGCGGCTGGTACTGGAAGAACACGCGGTTGAAATTGATCTCGTAGCCCACCTTGCCGAGGCCGCCGTCCTGCTCGTCCAAGGTTTCGCGGTCGATCCAGGCGTCGGCCACGTAGGGGCGCACCTCGCGCAGCACGTAGCTGGCGATGTCCTCCTTCAGTGGGATGTTCTCGGCATCCTTGAGTGCTGGGTCGGGTTCGTACTCGATGCAGACGCCCTCGCCCCGAGCCCCTCCCCCGCGGGGAGAAGAGGGAATCTTATGGAGGCCCAACAGGGCGTAAAGCTCATCCTTGTTGATGTCGACGGGCACGGTCTGGCCGGGGAACAGAGCGGCACGGTCCAGTGGCGCGACCTTGTGATGCTTGGCGATGACGGGCGCAGCCTCGGGGTCCACCGTGGTGAAGCAGTCGCGGAAGATCTTCTTCTGCACCGTGCCCTTGGCACCCTTTGCCCAACCCTCGATGTCGTCGGGCAAGGTCCTGAACACCTGCTGAATAGCGTCCCAGGCCTGGTTCCAGTCCAGCAGCGGTTCGTTGCCGAGCTCGTCCTGCACGGCCTGCAGGGCATCGAACAGATCGGGGCAGGTGTTGAGGAAGCGCTCGCGGGCCTCGTCAGTGATCTGGAAGCGCAGGCGTAGCGGGCGCAGCACGCTGATGCGGCGATAGCCGAAGTCGGTGTTGTCGAATACGCGGCTGGTCTTGCTGTCTGCACAAGCGCCGTGTTCGCGGGTAACGGCGTCGAGCGCCGCTTGGTCGAGGTAGCGTCGCTTGTCGCCCAGGCTGCGCTTCATTGTTGTGTAGCGCTCACGGGCGTCGATGAGCTGGATCTTGCCCTTGCGGTGGTCGGCCTTGCGGTTGGTGACCACCCAGATGAAGGTGCCGATGCCGGTGTTGTAGAACATCTGTTCGGGCAGGGCGACGATGGCTTCGAGCTGGTCGCGCTCGATGATCCAGCGGCGGATCTCGCTTTCGCCGCTGCCAGCGCTGCCGGTGAACAGGGGCGAGCCGTTGAAGACGATGGCAGCACGCGAGCCCGGCTTGTCGCGGTCGCCGGATTTGTAGTCCTGAAACTTGCTCATCATGTAGAGCAGGAACAGCAGGGCACCGTCGTTGATGCGCGGCAGCTTGCCGCTGTAGCCGCGGAAGTTGGGCCAGCGGTCGATGACCTTCCTTTCCGCCTTCCAGTCCACGCCGAAGGGCGGGTTGGCCAGCAGGTAGTCGAAGCGGTGCTCCGGAAACGGGTCGTCGGTGAGGGTGTTGCCCAGCATCACCTGGCCGTCCTTGTGGCCCTTGATCAAGAGGTCGGAGGCGGCCACGGCATAGGAGCGCGGGTTGTAGTCCTGCCCGAAGACCTTGACTGTGGCTTGTTCGTTGTGGGCGCGGATCCAGTTCTGCGCCTCCGCCAGCATGCCACCCGTGCCGCAAGCCGGATCGCAGATGGTGACGATGACGCCGGCCTGAGTGAGCACACTGGTGTCGGGTTCCAGCAGCAGGTTGACCATGAGCTGGATCACTTCGCGCGGGGTGAAATGATCGCCGGCCGTTTCGTTGGCGGCTTCATTGAAGCGCCGGATCAGGTCTTCGAACACCAGACCCATGGTGATGTTGTCGACCTTGCGCGGGTGCAGGTCGATCTCGGCGAACTGGGCGACCACTTGATACAGACGATTGGACTCTTCGAGTTTCTCGATCTCCTTTTCGAACTCGAAGCGCTCGAAGATCTTGCGGATGTTCTCGGAAAAACCCGCGATATAGTCGGCCAGATGGCGGCCGATGTTGTCCGGATCGCCTTTGAGCTTGGGGAAGTCGAGTTGGCTGTGGTTGTGAAAGCCCAGCGCGGTGCCGTCTTCATCCTTCGCCAGATTGTTGAGGATGGCGTCGATATTGGGGATGCCCTTGCTGCTCAATTCGGCATGGCGCTTGAGCACGGCCTCCTTGCTGGGCGCCAGCACAGCGTCGAAGCGGCGCAGCACCGTAAGCGGCAGCATCACGCGCTCGTATTGCGGTGGGCGGTAGGGGCCGCGCAGTAGGTCGGCGACAGACCAGATGAAGTTGGCAAGTTGTTGAAAGTTAGCGGTGGCGCTCATGTCTTGATTCTGAGATGTGAGGAGTCAATTGGCATCGCAATTGCCCGATTTCTTGTGCCCGTGATGATCACGACCATTTGACTTTCCGGTATGCATGAGCACTGCCTGACAAGATCAAGCCAAGGGTAGCATTTCAAGGGCTGCTTTTGGGTGCGAGAGACGTAGCGCTTATTCTTTCTGAATGTCCTACCCGGCGCGCATAGCGGACAGTCCGCTTTTGGCGACCATGAGTCAGCCTTGGCCAAAGATCTGACGTTCCCAGTGCCAGGAAATTCTGACCGAAGTGAAGCCGATCTGCGACCTTGCCCGCAATCTTTGCTCGACCACGCTTTCCAACGAACTGTAAGGCACGTAGGCATAGCCGGCCTGCCAGAGAGCAACAGGGTTGTGAGAACACGGCTGAGCCGGCCGTTGCCGTCCTGGAAGGGATGGATCTTGAGGAAGACCACGATCCAGATACCGATCAGCAGCAAGGGGTGAAACTGTCCCGCCTGACGCTCTGCGTTGAAGCAGCTGATCAGTTCAGCCATCAGGGATGGCGTGTCGAATGGCGTCGCCGTTGCGAAAACGACGCCCAGTGGTTTCCCGTCATCGGACAGCCTGCTGCCCTCGATGCGGGTCGATGAACCGATGCTCTCGATGGTGGCGACCCGCCGCAGCGCAGCCAGCCGATCCGGCGCCAGCGTGCCAAGCGCGCGCCAAGCCCCCTTGAACTCATCGATTCCGGCGATGAGACTCAGGATTTCCGGGGTTATCTGGCCGGCATGCGAGGCGATCATGGCCGACCATACTACATCCAATTACACCCATTTCTGCAGATGCCCAGGAAACGGGCAGGGCGTAACGTTTCGCCATAGGGCAGGTCGTCGGTCAAAGCTGTCGTAGCCGTTCCGAACGAGCCATGCCAGCTAGAAGTTTGATACCAGCCGTTGCCGAGGGTCGGAAACCGAACAACCGTATTCTCTATCTCCCACTCTGACGGCTACTTTGGAATCATTCGAATATTGATCAGGAAAGCCCGCAACTCATTGATTGATATTGAACCATCGCTCGTTTACAATACTGAGTAATTTTACTCACCATTGTAAATTCAGTGATTCCAGCCTATCAACGCCCTGAAACCGCAACACTGAAAGAGCGTCTGCGCGAGCCGCCACGATTCCTGATTGTTGTCGCTGGCCCACGCCAAGTTGGCAAGACGACATTGGTGCGCAGTGTGCTTGCTACCTATCCGCCAGAACGCTACTCCTTCGTCGCCGTGGATGATCCGGAAGACTCTTCTTTGCCGCGCGCAGATCCGAGTTCTACGCCTACCCGGCGCCAAGCGACTGCGCCCCGCGACTGCGCCTGGCTGGTCGACATCTGGCAGCGAGCCAGAAAAGCAGCGCAGAGAAGCGCGGATGGCCACGTCCTTGTCCTCGACGAAATTCAGAAGATTTCGCGCTGGTCCGACACCGTGAAGGGCTTGTGGGATGCTGATCGCGCGGAAGGGCTGGCGCTGCACGTCGTCCTTCTTGGCTCGTCGCCGCTGCTGATGCTGCAAGGCATGAGTGAAAGCCTTGTTGGCCGCTTCGAGCCCATCCACCTCACCCATTGGTCTTTCCGTGAAATGGCCGATGCCTTCGATTTCGACCTGGAGGACTACCTCTATTTCGGTGGCTACCCCGGCAGTGCTCCGCTGATCCGCAGTGAGCCGCGCTGGCGCAACTACGTCACTACCGGCCTGATCGAGCCAAGCATCGAGAAGGACATTCTGATGATGACACGGGTCGACAAGCCCGCGCTGCTGCGCCGGCTGTTTCATCTCGGCTGCCGCTACTCGGGGCAAGAACTTTCCTACACAAAGATGATGGGCCAGTTGCAGGATGCGGGAAATACCGTGACACTGGCCCACTACCTTGAACTGCTCGGTAACGCCGGGTTGATCCGTGGTCTGCAGAAATACGCCGGACAACACCATCGCCGCCGTTCATCATCACCCAAGCTCATGGTACTGAATATGGCCTTGATGTCGGCCGGGTCCGGTTACACAAAAGCCGAGGCCCAAGCCGACCGCAGCTATCGCGGCCGCGTAGTGGAGAGCGTTGTCGGCGCACACCTGCACAACACGGCTGCGCCGGACTGCCGCCTCCATTACTGGCGAGATGGAACCGACGAGGTGGATTTCGTCCTCGAACGCGGACAACGGCTCGTCGCCATTGAAGTAAAAAGCGGTGCCGTGCCGGCGCAACTGCGTGGCCTTGCCACCTTCGAACGCGAATTCGGCGCCTGCCGCCACCTGTTGATCGGCGACGGTGGCATCCCTCTGGCCGAGTTCCTTTCCTATCCGGCGGAGCACTGGTTTTGAGCCAAGTCGTCGATCCCGACCTGCTGGTGCCGCGCACCTGCACGACGCGCAACGAGCAAAGCGGCGAACGCAAGAGCCAGCCGCTGGAGGATTTTCGTGCCGTACCGGCCTATGTGCTGCTCGGTGACCCCGGTGCCGGCAAGACCAAATCGTTGAAGCGCGAGGCAGCGGCCACCGGCGGCCATTACCTCCCGGCGCGCACCTTCGCCACCCTCGAACCTGGCCCACAGCTTGCCGGCAAAACATTGTTCATCGATGGCCTCGACGAAATGCGTGCGGCCGGCGGCGACGGCCGCACACCGCTGTACCAGGTTCGGCAGCATCTCGACCGTCTCGGTCGTCGGGCCTTCCGGCTCTCATGCCGCGAGGCCGACTGGTACGGCGACAGCGACCGTGCCGCCTTGCTAGAGGTTGCGCCTGGTGGCTTGCTCGCCGTCCTGCACCTCGACCCGCTGAGCGACGCCGATATCGCCTGGTTGCTCGCATGCAAGTTCGGCCGCACCGATCCGGCGGATTTCGTCCACCAAGCGGAACGCCACGGACTGGCCGAGCTGCTACGCAACCCGCAGACGCTGACCCTGCTGGCTCGCACTGTTGGCGAAAGCTGGCCCGACGGTCGCCGCAAGACCTACGAACTCGCCTGCCGGCAACTGGTGCGCGAACCCAACGCGGAGCGCCGTGCGGCGACGCGCGCCAGCGCACGGACGGACGATGCCCTGCTCGACGCGGCAGGTTTCCTCTGCGCCGTGCAGCTGCTCGCGGGTATCGCCGGCTTTGCCCTCGACGAAGACGCGGTGGACGATCAGCACAGTCTCTGGCGCGAGCTTGCCGCCTCCTGTGACACACCATTGCTCGATGCGCTGGCCAGCGGCCTGTTTCAGCGCGACGACCGCGAACAGCAACGCATCCCTGTCCATCGCAGCATCGCCGAATACCTCGGCGCACGGCATCTGGCGGCCCTGATCGACAGACAAGGCTTGCCGCTCGGTCGCGTCGTTGCACTCATGGCCGGCGAGGACGGCGGCATCGTGTCCGACCTGCGCGGCGTAGCCGCTTGGCTCTCGGTACATTGCCGCGGCGCGCGCGCCGAACTCGTCGAACGCGATCCACTTGGCGTCGTGCTCTATGGCGATGTGCGCGACTTCCCGATCGATGACAAGCGCCGCGTGCTCGCCGCGCTCGAAGCCGAAGCCAAGCGCTATCCCCATTTCCGCTTTCAGGACTGGACCGCCGTACCTTTCGGCGCTCTGGCCACGCCCGACATGGTGCCGACATTCCTGGAATTGCTCGCTGACCCCGCACGCTCCGAGGCCGACATCGCCCTGCTCGACTGCGCGCTGGATGCGCTGCACTACGGCCCGCGGTTGGCCGAAATCGCAGCGCCGGAGGAATTGCTGCGCTTCGATGCGCTGCTCGAGGCCGTGGCGCGGGATGCGAGCTACCCTTCGCACATCCGCCACTCGGCCCTGAAGATTCTGCTGCGCGACCTGCCGCGCCATGCCGCTCGCCTGGTCGCCATTGCCAGAAGCGTGCAAGCCGGAATAGTCGAGGACAACGACGACGAGTTGCTCGGTTGCTTGCTGACGGAGTTGTTCCCCGAGTTCATCCGGCCGGCGGTATTGTTCGACTTCCTGCACCAGGAAAAGCGGGATCGCCTCATCGGCGTCTATCGCATGTTCTGGGGACATCATCTGCCGAAAACTGCGCAGGCGGAAACGTTGCCAGAACTTCTCGACCAGTTGGCACAACGAAGTCCGGCCTTGCGCAAATCGCTCGACGATCTGCAGGTGGAACGTATGGCTGGCGGCCTGCTGGCGCGCGCACTGGAAGCGCACGGTGACACCATTGACGATACGCGCCTGTACGATTGGCTTGGTGCGGGATTGGACGAACACGACTCGCCGCGCATTGATGACCAGCACCAAAAGCGTGTCGCCGCCTGGCTTGCGGCGCGGCCGGAACGCTACAAGGTGACGTTGCTTGTCGGCGCTGCACGCTGCATCGGCAAGGAAAACGTCTGGTTCTGCCTGTCAAATTGTGCGTCCCGCCTGTACGGCGCGGAGCCACCAGCCGACATCGTTCCCTGGTACCTGGACCGGGCGGCAGCCGCAACGCACGGCGAATTTCAGCACTTTTATTTTGCGCAGGCCGCATGGCGGCTGATCGGCCAAGGTGGACAGGGATTTCTGACGCTTGATGCTCTGGACTACCTTTCCCCCTGGATTGCCGCGCATCCGGAGTTTGAAGCCTATCTACGAGGTTTCGTTTCTTGCGACATCGACGATTGGCGCAGGAAAGACGCGGCCAGAAAGCGCGAGCGGGACAAGGATCGCGAGCAACGGCAAGAGGGCTGGCGCCGGCATTTCCATGAGCATCTCGACGCGATCCGCGCCGGCAGCGCCCATCCAGGCATCCTGCACGAGCTGGCGCAGGTCCATCTCCGGCGATTTCTCGACATCGAGGGGGAGACGCCGCACGAGCGTCTTGCCGATTTTCTCGGCGGCGACGAAGAACTCATCGCAGCCGCCTACGCCGGCTTCCGTCGCTCCCTCGACCGCGACGACCTACCCAGCGTCACCGAGATCATCGATCTCGAAACAAAAGGTCGCATGCACCTCATCCGCCAGCCTTGCCTGGCCGGCATGGAAGAACTCTACGGTAGCGATCCAGACGCGGCCATGCAACTCGGCGAAGAAGTGCTGCGCAAGCTACTGGCCTTTCGCCTCACCTGGGTCGCCGAGAAGGATTCGGACTGGTTTACTGCCTTGGTCAAGGCCCGGCCTGTGCTGGTTGCCGAGGCACTCGTTGCCTACGCCCTGCCGCTGCTGCGCAAGGGGCGTGAGCACTTGTACGGCATTTGGCAACTCGCTTACGACGACGACTTCGCCGCAGTCGCCCGTACGGCGCTGCCCGATCTGCTCAAGGGTTTTCCTCTGCGGGCCAAGAACCAACTGTTGGCGAACGTGCTCGACCCGCTACTCAAGGGCGCGCTGCGCCATCTCGACCGAACGACACTCGCCGGCATTGTCTCGGCACGGCTGGCACAGTGCAGCATGAGCGCTGCGCAGCGCGTGTATTGGCTCGCCTGCGGCCTGATGATCGCTCCGCATGGGTATGGAGCATTGCTTGCCGCCCACATCGGCAAGAGCAGGACCTTGGCTGTGCATCTCGGAGCATTTCTGCGTGATCGCGAAAGGCTCCCTTGCGCGAGCGACAATCTGCCCGAGTCGACGCTGGCCCTACTGATCGAACTGCTGGCACCGGGCAGTCCTCCCGAACGTCCGCTGGGCGAATGCTGGGTCAGCCCGACCATGCAGACCGCTGACGAGGTGCGTGCCTTCATCGACGCGCTCGGCGGCAACCCGAGCGAAGCCGCCAGGCTGGAGCTGGAGCGTCTGCTGACCATGTCAAAGCTGGAGCCGTGGCACAAGCGCTTATGTCATGCCGCGCAGGTCCAGCGTATCGCTCGGCGCAAGGCGTGCTTCCAGCGGCTGGAGGTCGCTGAGGTCTGTCGCACCCTGGCCAACCGCGGGCCGGCCAATGCCGCCGATCTAGTGGCACTGGCGGATGCGCATCTGCGCGATCTGGCTGGCAAGATTCGCGACGGCAATACCAATGATTACCGACAGTACTGGAGCCTCGACGAGTCGAACAAGAAGCTGTCACGATCGAAACCGGAGAACGATTGTCGCGATGCCCTGCTGTCTGACTTGGCCGAACGCCTCAGCCGGCTCGGCGTCGACGCCATAAAGGAAGGTTATTACGCCGAGGACAAGCGCGCCGATATTCGCGTCTCCTTCGGCGGCGCGCAGGGCTTCAACGTGCCCATTGAGATCAAGAAGGACAACCACTCCGATTTATGGCGTGCGATCCACGAACAACTGATCGAACGCTACACCCGCGACCCCGGTGCTGCCGGCTTCGGTATCTATCTGGTGTTCTGGTTTGGCGGCAATGACATGCCGTTGCCCCAGGAAGGAAAGAAGCCGCGTAGCGCGGCCGAACTCGAAGAGCGCTTACGGCAGACGCTCTCCGTCGAGGAGAGCCGCCGCATCCGAGTCTGTGTGATCGATTGTGCGCTGCGGAAATACTAGGTGGAATGTTTCCGCCGGGGTAAAGAGGAGACTCCACAATGTCTACGACTCTGTATGTGTAGTCAATTGGTCATTGCAGTCGGTTTGTTTTCGTGACATCGCCGGTTGCTTTGGCCGACGGGCTGTCTGTCAGTTGTCGCTCGGGGTTTTTGACCGAAGTGAAGCGCGTCTTCGAGCTTGCCCGCAATCCGAGCGCCAGTCCGGCGGTGAGGCTGCTCTCGCGACGATGCGCCCAGGCCTGGCCTCAGGTCGAGTTCGACGCCAGCGATCATCACGAACCACGGCCCACCAGGCGATGCCGTTCAGCGACGGCACCCCCGCCGGGTTGAAGACCGGGCAGTTGACGAAGTTTCAGGAGCCGGGTAATCGGGTCATCGGCAAAATACTGTAACCCTCTGTAGCGCTCAACGAGCAAGTCCGATCTTTCAAGCTGCTTACCTTGGGAAACTCGAACTCTCGACCCTAAGCGGAAGTTGAGATCACGAAAAGCAGATCAGGCTGCCATTCGATACGGCATGCTACCAGTCCCATGATGGTGAATGTAGCCATTGTTGAGCAACAGGCTTGTTATCGTCTGCTCGCTGACGTCGAACTCGGCAGCGGCTTCTTCGATGGCGTATGAAGAGAAATCGCCGTCCAGAAAAGACGTCAATAAATCGATGGGGCAAAGAAACTCTGCGGCGAAAGCGCGCTGGTACTTCTGACGGAAAGTCGATAGGTCCGTTGATACAAGCCAACGCAATTCGTGAGTCGAGGGACGGAGATACTCCCCCAAGAAACGTGCCAGCTCGAAGCGTTTCCCGGCAGGACTGTGCCTGCGCGGAACGAACTTCAATCGGTGATCGTTCATCGGTATCGCCACCGCGACTGGCGACCGTCCAAGCGGCGCCGACCAATTGGCAGCAGCTTCACTGCTCATGCCCAGCAGGTCATGCAGACTGCGGTCGGGAACTGGGCCGCTGACATTGCCAATCTTGTTACGAAGCGCACGAGCGTCATGAATCGCGCGCTCCCAGGGTGCCCCGTGGTCCAGGTGATCGATGCTGTCAGGCGAGAGTTCGGGGATGCCCACAATTCCGCCGACGCTAGCCAGCTGCCCAATGATCGCCAAATCCGGGGTGGCTCCCGACGCTGCAATCGCCGGTGCCAGCACTGACAGTGCCGCGTCTCCGACCTGGCTCTCCCACTGCAGTGCCGCGTTCAGCGCCTGCTCCGGGCACTCCTCGGGATCGAATCCCAGTTCGGCCTCCAGCTTCCGCCGGCGGACCGCCTCGGGGTCCGCTAAATCTTCCTGCACGAGGGCCCACAGGTGCGCCAAATTCGGCCCAGCGAGCCCCATGGCATCCAAGCGGGCCAGCACGCTGTGTATGAAGCGCTCGACGCTCTGCTGAAAGCCAGTCAACGTGATCATTCTCGGCACATCCAACGCTTGCAGGTACTGCACCGACTGGTCCAGCGTCATCGACGTCCCGGCCCACACGTGAATCGCCTCACCATCTGGGATAAAGATGACGCGCGGCCATACGAAGCCGTGATTGGCTGCACCGAGTTCATGGACCATACGCCAGTTATGGCCAGGCTGCTGCATTGGCAGGGGTTCATGGTTGAGGCGCCACCACGAACTCGCAAACCACATAGCCAGCGGGTAGGCAGAAACAAAGACGTTGTCACGCACGGTCTCCGCCCAGATGTCCTGGTTCCGGTTCAGGCTGATGTTGTCGACATACATCTCGACCCAGGCTGCTGTGGCCATGACTTCCGGTTCCCCGGATACTGATGCCATCCACTTTGCGTTGATGCGCAGCTCAGCCATTGAGGCACCCCCAACGACGGATGACTTCCAGCGACAGCGGATCAGTCTCAGGCATGGGGTACCCGTGATAGGTCCCCAAATCGGGGTTTTCAAGCTGCGCTTCCATGGCAAAACCGTCGTCAGTGACCGCCCATACGTTCTTCGGCCAATCGCCAACCATCCGGTCGCTCACAAGGCCCTTGCGCAGTCCCGCGCGAAGTAACTCTTCAGCTTCGTTACGCTTAAAAATCTTGGCGAAATCGCACAGCGATTTCCCTTGTCTTGGATCGGAAGGTGGAACGAGCCCAAAATCGCCGGGGTTCTTCTTATGCTCTGGGTTGCCGCCATAGCGAGCGCGACTGGCCAACCTGGGCCGGTAGTTTGCGTTCGTCATCCGGGAAAACTAACGGTCAGGCCATTCAAGCTGACAGCGACAGCAATCTGTGCGACTCCAGCCATACATCCTCGCCACCGCCAACGACTGCTCTGGCCAAAGATCTGACGTTCCCAGTGCAAGGAAATTCTGACCGAAGTGAAACAGATCTGCGGGCGTGCCCGCAGTTCGTGCGATTCGAGTTAGACTTGGACACGCACCGCGCTCAGTCGCTCAGTCATTCCGCAAGACAATCTCCCGCAGCCGCCGCAGTTTCGGCGCCACGACCGGTACCGTGAGCATGGTGCTGGCGACCGCCATCAGCAGCAGGGCGGTGAAGGCTTCGCTGCATCAGACCGGCGGCCAGGCAGCCGAAGGCGAGCGGCGTGCCGAGCGCCAGTTCGGCGGTGAGGCTGCTCTCGCGACGATGCGCCCAGGCCTGTCGGAGGTCGAGTTCGACACCGGCGATCATCACGAACCACGGCCCACCAGGCGATGCCGTTCAGCGACTGCACCCCCGCCGGGTTGAAGACCGGGTAGCGGACGAAGTTTCAGGGTTTCAGGGGACGGACAGCCGGGTCATCGGCAAAGTACCGTAACGCTCAACGAGCAAGTCCACTCGCTCAAGCTCCTCATCGTGAATTGCGGCCAGAAGACTCGCACTCAGTACCGGTCATTCATGAGTTTTCATTCTTTTTCCTGAAATCAGGTTGACATGATACGCATCATATAAGATGCTTTCGCATGATCAATATCATGCGAGAACCCATGACCAGTCGCTCTGATCTCAAAGAAGCTTCACTGCGGCGCATTTTGACGGCGGGGGCATCCCGCCTGCGGACTGAAGGACTTTCCGGTGCCGCCATCGCCCCGGTGATGCAGGATGCGGGGCTGACGCACGGCGCGTTTTACGCACATTTCAACAACAAGGACGAGCTGGCGGCGGCCGCCTTTCGGTTTGCCTTGCTGGACAACCGTCCGCGCTGGATGGGGCAGGCCCGTCAAGAGTCCTGGCCGAGTCGGCTGCTGCGGCTGGGGAAACGCTATCTGGCGACGGCGCATCGCGACGACCTGGCCGACAGTTGTGCGCTAGCCGCGCTGGCGTCGGATGCGGCGAGAAGCAATCCCGGTTTCAAAAAGGTCTACGAGGAAGAGTTGCGCAAATCGTTGCGCGCCCTCTGCATTCCTCCTGACGAAGGCAGCCCGATCGATCCGGCACGCCTGGACGATGCGATGGCCTTCATGGCGTTGTGTGTCGGCGGCATTTCGCTGGCCCGCGCGGTGGACGACCCGGTTTTTTCCGGACAAATCCTCACCGTTTGCCGGCAGGCGATCCAGCGTATGGCCACCCCGGACCATGAATCGCCAGGCAACGTGGAGGTGCCCGATCATGGAAAAAACTGAAACGACGGCCTTCGAACAGACGACTATCGATGATTTCCCGCGATGGACCAACGAGAAACTGCGCTACGTCGATACCGACCGCCAACCACGTCAACAACGCCGTCTTTGCCAGCATGCTGGAAACCGGTCGTGTGGAATTGCTCTACAACCCGGATCGGCCATTGGCCGACCCGGAGGGTTCCTTTGTGATTGTTGACGATCATCGATCAGTGAACGGAGGAGCTTGATCATGGATGCCTTGCTGCTGACCCATGCATGCCAATATGTTGGTCCCGGAGCGGTTCCAGTATTACTCCGAGAGCAACACCGGCTGGTTTGTCACGATACCGGCTTTGTCGACCCGGACGTCGCCCGGAATTTTGAAATCGCGCATGCGGGCGCCGTGGCGCTACGCGGGCAAACGCCTGATGCCATTACCGAAGAGTTGAGAGAACGCGGGCTCACGATCGATGCAGTGGTTTCCAACGATGTCTTTCCCAATACGCCGTTGCCAATAGAAGATGTCTCGCTCGAAACCCTGCGCCAGAGTGTGGAGGCCCTGCTGATCTTTCCGTATCGTCTGACGCAACTGCTGTTGCCTCCGATGAAGCTGGCGCATCGCGGCACCTTCGTGTTCATCACTTCCGCGCGTTATCTGCAGCCCGAAGCAGGGTTTTCCGTAGCCACATCGGTGCGTGCCGGGACAACGGCCTTCGCCTTGGCGCTGGCGAAAGAGGCGGCGCCTTTCGGCATACAGGTGAATGTCGTGGCACCGAACTACCTATACAGCGAAGCCTATTACCCACGTGCGCGATTCATCGACGACCCTGCGGGACGCCGGGAAATCGCGAGCAAAGTTCCCATGGGGCGTCTCGGCGAGCCGCAGGAAATCGGGGAATTGATCGCATTCCTGGCATCTGGGCGTTCCCCATTTGCCACCGGACAGGTTGTCAATTTCACCGGCGGATGGCCATAGGTCACCCAAAGTCGCACCGCAAGCAATGAACGTAAACAGGGAAGGACCATGAATTCCCCCGGCGCAGCTGTTCATGTATTCCGCCAAAATAATGCGACGCGCCTCATCACCGAGCGTCCAGTTGGTGCGCAGGCCGGTGTCCAGGAAGAAATCCGGCATGCCGTCGCTCATGGCTGATCGTTGAGCCACCGCCCGAGCATCTGCCGTAGCGCCTCCGCCTTGAACGGCTTCACCAGGTAGTCGTCCATTCCCGCCTGCAGGCACTCGTCGCGATAGCCCGCCATGGCGTGTGCGGTCAGCGCAACCACCGGCGTCCGCTGCGTCCCGCGTAGCTTCTCCGCCTCGCGAATCAGGCGTGTCGCCTCTAAGCCGTCCATTTGCAGCATCTGGCAGTCCATCAGCACCAGGTCGAAGGGTTGGCGTGCCTGCTCGGTCACAGCCTGCTCACCGTCGGGCACCAGCACGACATCGATTCCGTAGTGCTCCAGCGTTGCCCGCGTCACCTCGGCGTTGACCGGGTCATCTTCGGCGATCAGAACACGGCGACCAGCGAAAGACCCGGCGACGGCACGGCGTCTCGCCTCCGCAGGCGCCGTTGCCTCGGGGAGGCGGACTTGGAACCAGAAGCATGAACCCTCACCCGGTGAACTCTGCAGCCCGATCTCGCCGCCCATCAGGCGTACCAGCTCACGAGCGATCGACAGCCCGAGCCCGGTACCACCGAAGCGTCTGGTCGTCCCCTGCTCGGCCTGCGCGAACGCTTCGAAGATCTGTGTCTGCTTGTCCGCCGCGATGCCGATGCCGGTGTCGCGGACGGAGAAACGCAGAGCGCCATCAGACTCACGACAGGCGTCGACGTCGATCGTCCCGTGTGTAGTGAACTTCACCGCGTTCGACACCAGGTTCAACAGCACCTGGCGCAGCCGGACGACGTCGCCAGTCACCCAACGCGGTAGATCCGCCGCCACCGTCACCCGTAGGGTCACGTTCTTGAGCCGCGCCGCCTCGCCGAAGAGATCCTGCAGCTCGCGCAGCATCACCTGCAGATTAAAGCTCGCAGATTCCAGATCCAGCCTCCCCGCCTCGATCTTCGAGAGGTCAAGAATATCGTCGAGCACGCCGAGCAGTGCCCGACCCGAACGCTGGATCGTCCGCGCATAGTGCCGCGCCCGCTCCGCCAGGGGTTCTTGCAGCAGCAGGTCGGCCATGCCGATGACGCCGTTCATCGGCGTCCGGATCTCGTGACTCATGTTGGCCAGAAACACCGACTTGGCCCGGCTTGCCGACTCGGCAGCCTCCTTGGCGGCGATGAGTTGCTGCTCGATCAGTTTACGCTCGCTGACGTCCTGGATGATGCCAACCAGCTTCACGATACGGCCAGCAGAATCCGTGCGCAGGACCTCGGCTCGCACCTCTACCGTCCGCTCGACCCCGTCCGGACGCTGAATGCGGTGCTCGAGCTGCTGCGGAGCCGAGGTTGCCAGGATCTGTTCCAGAGCCGCGGCCAGCCTCGGCCGGTCGTCCACGTGCGTCGCGGCCATGTAGTGGGCAGTAAAGAACGGGGCGAAGCTGCGCGGCCGGTGGCCGCAGATGTGATAGACCTCGTCGCTCCACTCAAGGCGCTCAGTCTGCAGGTCGAATTCCCAGTTGCCAACCTGCGCCATCGCCTGCGCCTCCGCCAGTCTCGTCTGGCTCAACTCTAAGGCAAGCAATGCCCGCTTGCGTTCGCTATCGTCGATGGCGAAGATGTAGGCACCCTGTACCGAGCCGTCCTCTGCCCGGTCGGGCAACAGGTACGAGCGGTCATAGCGGGTACTTCCGTCGGGCATCGGCAGTGCCAGGTCGTATTCGGCGGCCTCTCCCCGCCGTACCTGCTGCAGATGGGGCTCGATCCGGCGATAGGCCTCGTCACCAAGCAGCTCCGGAACGCCCATGCCGCCGACGGCCTCGTCCGTGCGCCCGAAACGCTCCGCGTAGCGCCGGTTCACGAAAGAATAGTGCGGCGTGCTCTCGGTGTAATCGATGTGGGCAATCGCCGCCGGCATGCCATTGACGATGCGATGCAGGCGCTGCTCACCACGCTGTATGCTGGCGCTGGCGGCCACCCGCGCGCGCAGGACGATCCGCGCCGCCATGGCGACGACGACCAGCGATGAGAGCTGGCCGATGAACGCGAGCAGGGCGGCTTCCTCGGCGGGGACCAGGTTCGGCGGCAGCAGTTCGCGCACCGTCGCCCAGTACAGCGCGACGAGCAACAGGATGTCGATGGCGAAGGCAGCCAGCAGCAAGCGCGCCCGGCCGAAGGTGCCAAGCGTCGCCAGCAGCGCGATCAGCCAGGGTACCGCCGCCGACAGGACGCCGCCGGTGGCAAAGGCCCAGACGGCGACATACGCGCTGCCGAGCAGGTTGGTGAGCAGGAGGACTTCGGTCGGACGCGACACGAAGCGGAGGGCAACCGCAGCGCCGACCGGCGTCATGATCGCAACCGCAAAGAGCGTCAGTTCGAGCGTGCTCGGCCGGCTGCGCACGGCGAAGAAGGCGACGAGCAGCAGCGACACCACGGCCGAGATGGTCAGCAGAGAGCGGGCAACAATCCGCGCCCGTGCCGCGACGCGGGCGTCGGCTCGCGGCGGCACCAACCAGTCGATGACGCGCCGGCTGCTCACGCCACAGCCACTGCCAGCCGCTGGCGTTCCCCCCGTTGCGGGGCGGCGAACGGTGCGCCAGGAGGGTGCAGAGGGAGTGGCATGCGACCGAGTATAGGGGCGGCAATCAGCGCCGGTCAACCCGCGATCGGGCGACCACGAATCAGGCCCTGGGAACCTGTGGCACGGCGCCGCAGCGGTCTGCGCCGACGCCCGCCACCCACTCGGTCGGTGACGGAAGCGTCACTGGCAGATGAAGGGGTTTACTGTCAGGGTACGGTACGTAATCGCTTCGTCATCCATTACTTACCATTCGAGAGAGCTCTTCGCCGCCCCGTGCTGGAAGCGGCAAGCCGAGCCGAGGCGGCGGCGCATGCCGACCCGCGCAGCACCTGCTTCCACACGCCTTGCACTATCCCGCTTCACCGGGAGTCCTCTGCCTGCGCCGCTGGTGATGGATCCGTTGGCAGCCGTTCGGCTTCGTTGCTCTCTTTCAGGATCTGGTCGATCTTCTCCTGCAGCGGATCGCCCTGCGTTTGAGGGGGCGATACGACCGGCGCGGGGGTGGCCGGTTCTTCGCGAGGCAGTTGTTTGCGGGCGGGTTTGACAGTCGGTGGTGGTTTGGGTTCGGCGACGGGATCTGGCGACAGCAGGCTGCGGAACCAGGCGCTGACACGCGTCCAAAGACCGGTATCTTCAGGAGCCACGAAGCGCGCGCGAGGATCGATGAGGCGAGCGCGCAAGGCATTCCGGAAAAAATCGCCGACCACCGGCAGCGCACTGTGCGCCCCCTGACCCCAGTAGTCGCTGCGCAGCGTGATGCGATTGTCGTTGAAACCGACCCATGCCCCGGCGACCAACTGCCGGTGCATCAGGATGAACCAGCCGTCCGCGTTGTCCTGCGTCGTACCGGTCTTGCCGGCGACGTCGGCGCGGATGCCATGGCGGCTGCGGATATCCCTGCCCGTGCCACGGTTGATGACGCCGCGCAGGTTGTCGAGCAGGGTGTAGGCGACGTCACGCCCGAGCGCAAGCTCGGGTTCCTGCGGGCTGAATTCTTCGATGACCCGGCCGTCACGGTCTTCGATGCGGCTGACCAGCAGCGGCTCGAGGTAGCCCCCCCCATTCGCGATCGTCCCGTAGGCGGCAACCATTTCCTTGAGGGTGACCGGGCTGGTGCCGAGGGCAAGCGAAGGCACGGCTTCGAGCTTGCTCTGGCGCACTCCCATCTGGCGGGCGAGTCTGGCCACCTTGGCAGGGCCGACTTGCTGGATGAGTTGCGCGGTGATGGTGTTCTTCGAGTAGGCGAGCCCATCGCTCAGGGTCATGGCTTCGCCGCTTGGCGGCGTGCCATCCGCGGGCCGCCAGACCTCGCCGCCGCCGACGTCTATTTCCACCGCCTGATCGATCAATCGGTCGTTCGGGCTGGCGCCCTGGCGGTACGCTTCGCCGTAAACAAAGGGCTTGAAGGTCGAGCCGGGCTGGCGACGCGCCTGTTGTACATGGTCGAAAGCCTCCTCCTCGAAGTCGCGGCTGCCGACCCAGGCCTTGACCTGGCCGTTGCGCGGATCGATGGCCAGGAAACCGATCTGTATCCGCGTCTTTTGCCGCTGCAGTGCCCGCATGAAGTCCTTGTCGGCCTGTAGTTCCTGCATGGCTTGGGCGGGCGTCCGCCCTTTGGCCATGGCGGTGGCGTACTCCGGCGATTCGCGGATGAAGGTCTGGACCAGGCTGGAGTCGGTGCTCCACGCCGAGCGCTTCCCCCATGCCGCGTTGGCGATGTTCTGCAGGCTGTTGCCCTGGCGGGTCACGGCCTGACTGGCCGCTGCCTGCAGCCGGGAATCGATGCTGGTGCGCACCACCAGCCCGTCGCCGTAAATGCTGTAGTCGTTGCGGTCGGCCCAGGCAATCAGCCACTTGCGCAGTTGCCTGGCGAAATGCGGTGCCGGGCCCGGGGGCTCGGTCTGTCGTTCGAAATCGATCCGCAAGGGTTGCTTGCTGAGCGAGTCGAGTTGTGTCGCGGTCAGTTTCCCGCGCTTGAGCATCTGTTTGAGCACCGTGTTGCGGCGCTGCAGGGATCGCTCGGGATTGAGTACCGGATTGTAGTAACTGTTGCCTTTGAGCATGCCGACCAGCGTCGCGCTTTGCAGTACGTCGAGCTGGTCGGCCGAGGTATCGAAATAGGTGCGCGCCGCCATCTCGATGCCGTAGGCGTTGTAGAGGAAGGGCACGCTGTTGAGGTAGGTCTCGAGGATTTCGTCCTTGCTGTGGACGGCCTCGATCTTCAATGCCGTGATCGCCTCCTTGATCTTGCGCGTCAGCGTCGGGGCCCGGCCGATCTCCTCCGGGTAAAGGTTGCGGGCAAGTTGCTGGGTGAGGGTCGAACCCCCCTGGCGATCGCCCCTAAAGTTGTTGATCGCGGCGGCGGCGGTGCGTCGCCAGTCGAGACCGAAATGCGCGTAAAAGCGGTGATCTTCCGTGGCGATCAGGGCGTCGATGACATGGGGCGAAATCCCGGAGAGTGCGACCCATTGCCGGTTGGATTGCTTGAACTCGGTGAGTTTCCTGCCGTCCGCCGAGAGGATCTGGGCCGGTTGTTCCGAGGACGCCTTGCGGATGCTGCTGATGCTTGGCGTGAAGGGAATCAGGATCAGCACATAGAGCAGGAACAGGGCAGGCACTGCCGCCAGCGTCCGGAACAACCCGCGCCGGGTGGGATGGCGGAGGGCGTCGAGCGTGTCGGCGAGGCGGGAGGAAAGGCCCGGGGCAATCCGGGTCAGCGACTGTTCCAGTTCGCCGAGCCGGGAGCGAAGACCGGACCTCTGCTGGATTTCGACGGGCCGGTCACGGCGTAACAGTGGCACCTCGCGCGATCTTTTATCGAGCCGCCCGGCTCGTCACCAAACCCTGGCCTGCTGCCCAGGTAGCGACATCGTCACGTCGTATCGCAGCGGCCATCAGGCCGGGAAAGGCATCCGGGGTACAGGCAAACGAGGGCACACCCAGGGCGGCGAGTTTTCCGGCGAGGTCTCGATCATAGGCAGGCGCACCCTCGTCGCTCAGGGCCAGCAAGGTGATGAACTGCACGCCGCTGTCCACGAGTTCTGCTGCGCGGCGCAGCAGCATCGCCTCGACACCGCCTTCATACAGGTCGGAAATGAGGACCAGAATCGTGTTGCGTGGCTCACGGATGATGGATTGGCAATAGGCAACCGCACCGTTGATGTCGGTGCCGCCACCCAGTTGCACACCAAATAACAGTTCCACGGGATCGTCGAGCTGTTCGCTCAGGTCAACCACCGCGGTGTCGAATACCACCAGCCTGGTCGCGACTGCCGGTAAGGTGGCCATCACTGCACCGAAGATGCTGGAATATACCACCGAGGCTGCCATCGAGCCGCTTTGGTCGATGCACAGCACGACCTCGCGTTGTGGCCGACGAGCCTTTCGGCCATAGCCGAGCAGCGTTTCCGGCACGATGGTATGGAACTCGGCCTGCCAGTGTTTCAGGTTGCTCCGTATGGTTCGATTCCAGTCGATCTCGCTGTGGCGCGGCCGGCGATTGCGCTGGCTGCGGTCGAGCGCGCCGCTGATCGCTGCGCGCAAGGGCTCATCCAGGCGCTTCATCAGTTCATCCACCACCTTGCGCACCACCATTCGTGCCGTTTCTTTCGTGCCGGCGGGAATCACCCGTGACAAGGCGATGAGGTTGGCAACCAGATGCACATCGGCTTGAACATTGCACAACATCTCTGGCTGCAACAACATCTCGCGCAGGTTCAAGCGCTCGAGCGCATCGTGCTGCATGACTTGCACCACCGAGGCCGGGAAATACTTGCGGATGTCCCCCAGCCAGCGCGCCACGCTCGGCGCCGAGCCGCCACGTCCGCCACGCCGTTCTTTGGAGCGCATGCCGTCAGGACCCTCGGGGTCATAAAGCGCCGACAGCGCCTTGTCCATTTCGGCCGCCGCGCCAAGCGGGGTACCGCAAGTCGATTCAGCCTCGCGGCCGAGCACCAGCCGCCAGCGTTGCACGCCGCTTTGTGCGCCCGGCGGAATGGAAATTTTTGGGTTCATTGCTGCACTCCCAGCAACTGGCGCAGTAGCGGCAGCGGCAGGGCAGCACGCTCTTCGTTCCAGCCGGCAGGTGGTTTCGGCAAGGCTGCGACCCCCCGGCCCTGTCCGGCACGTTGTGCAAGAGCACTGCGCTCGCTGGCGCTGAAGGTCGAGAAAGTGCGTCGTACCAGAGGCAGCACGCGCACGAAATGTTCTTCGCGCAAGCCCACAAGCCACTCGTCGATCAACCGCCATACGCGCATATCATGGAGAAGCACCAGCGCATTGCGGTTCAGGAACCCCTCCAGCCAGGCTGCTGCTTTGCTCGGCTCAGCCCCCATGGATAGTTCGAAAGACATCGCCTGCGCAACCTGTTCAACGGACCAGACCGCATCGTCGAGCAGCAATCGAACTGCCACGCCTTGCAGCAGTTGCCCGGTGTGGGTGCTGCTTGCGATCTGCTGCAGTGCCTGCCGCCATGCCTGGGTCTCCTCCTGGCCCTGACGCAACGCTACCGCAGTGTGAGCGGCCAGCAATTTCTCGCGCAGGTTCCGAGCGGCCGCATCGTCCACGTTACGGCAAGCCAGGGGCATGGCGATTGCGGTGCGTACGATCAGGCCGTCCAGAACCTGCGCGACCATCGCCGCATCGGTCTGACGCACGTTGCCGTAGCGGAACACATTTGCCAAAGGCGGCAAGGTGGCCAATAACTGCAGCACATCGCCGGTGAGCGCCGCTCTGCTTTGCAGCGCCTGCGTGACCGCTGGCACTGCAGCGTCCAGGTCGGCCAGCAGGACTTGATCGACCAGGGCGGCCAGTTCGGCCAGATCACTGATGCGCCCGACCTTGTCGATCACCAAAGCGGTGGCAGCCTGAACCAGTGTCTGCCCCCACTGGCTGGCCTCAATCAGTTGCAACAGGAACTCGGGCTGCCACTGCAGTATCCACACTTCGTGGAAAGTGCCCTGCGAGCGGCCTACTTTGGCCAACTCACCCCAGGGTACATCGAGCAGCCGCAAGCGGTGCAGCAGATGGCTGCGGGCCAGGTCGTTGCTGTTGCGCAAATCCAGATCGAGCGTGCGCTGGACGGCCTCCGGCTTGAGCCGCAAGGTTTTCTGCGCCTGCTCCAGATCACGCTGCAGGGGTACGGTGGGTACGTCGGCAGGCACGCTGCCCAGTCGGTCACCCACCACCAGTTCGTCGGCGATGAAATGCAGCAGCGAATCGTCCCCCATGGCAAAGACCGAGCGCGTGGCCTCCTGCAATTCTTCCAGTCCGGCAGCGGGGCGCTCGCGCATGGCTGCAAGCGCATCCGCCAGGCGTGTGGCTTCGATCAGGTGCGCCGACGAGCAGTCCAGATCCCGTTCGCGCATCAGCCGCGCCACGCGTGCCAGCCACCCGACCGTGCGCAGCTGCGGGAGATGCTGGCTGCGCCACAAATGCTCATACCAGCCAGGCGAAACAATGCCGGCACCATAGCCGCTGCTGCGCGTGAGGTGCCGGTAGGTCCACGGCACCCAGGTGGACTGCACCTTGACCTTGGGCAGACCCTTGAGCAAGGCCTGATCGGCTTTCACGGTGACGGACGACGTCTGCAAAGCACGCAGGTGCCAGGCGCCACAGACCACCGCAATGCGCTCCGCGCCTGTTTTTTGTGCCTCGCGCAGGCACTGGCGCATGTGCGCTTCGCGCAGTACCTCGCGCTGCGACTCCTGTGGGTCATCGCGCTGCTCACCCCACTCTGCCCGCAAGGCGGTCATGGCTTCGGCGACCGCGGCAAAAAGTTGTTCGCCGTCGCCGCGCTCCTCCACCATGTGATTCCACCAGCTTTCGCCATCGGCATAACCGGCGGCATGCGCCAGCCAGTTCAGCGGGTCGCCCGCACGGTCGTCATCGCTGGCTGCCGGGTTCGCCGGTGCGCCGGCTTCTTCGCTGGTTGCATCCTGCCGGTGGTCTTGCGCAGCGTGAGCTTCTGCGTGCGCGGGTTCTGGAGACGCCTCGTCCGCTTGCCGGCGTGCCTGTTGCAATGCCAGGCCATTGGCCATCGGCAGGTCCATGAAGCGTACCGGCACGGCATGCAATACCGCCCAGCGTATCGCCTGCCACTCCGGCGAAAACTCGGCGAAAGGGTGATACACCGCCAGTTGTGGCTCGTCGGGACAATAACTCAGCAAAGCCACCGGTGGCTGCATGCCCTCGGCCAGCACGGCCTGCAGCAAGCCCTCGCTTTCCGGCGGACCCTCGATCAGGATGCAATCGGGTCGCAGTGCATCAAACGCGCGCACCAGGCTGCGAGCACAACCGGGGCCGTGGTGACGTATGCCAAAAAGATGCGGTGCAGCCATTGCGGTGGCGCTCAGGTTTGCTGGTCGCGGCAGGCTCGGTACAGATCCTTCCAGTCGGCGCGTTCTTTCACCACCGTTTCCAGATACTCGTTCCATACGATATTGTCCTGGATCGGATCCTTCACCACTGCACCGATCAGGCCGGAGGCGAGGTCATGCGGGCGCATGACGCCATCGCCGAAATGGCCGGCCAGCGCCATACCGCTGTTGATGACCGAGATGGCCTCGGCGGTCGATAGCGTCGAGGTGGGCGACTTGACCTGCGTTCTTTCATCGGCGGTCCGGCCACTGCGCAGTTCCCGAAATATCTGCACCAGGCGCCGGACTTCCTTGAGCGCCGGCGGCTCTGTCGGCAGTTGCAGGGCACGGCCCATTTCGGCTACCCGTTTGACGACGATCGAGACTTCTTCGTCTTCACTGGCGGGCACCGGCAGCACCACCGTATTGAAACGCCGCTTGAGCGCCGAAGACAGCTCGTTGCCCCCCTTGTCGCGGTTGTTGGCGGTGGCGATGACGTTGAAGCCATGCCTTGCCTGAACCTCGCTGTTGAGTTCGGGGATGGGCAGGGATTTCTCCGACAGGATGGTGATCAGCGTATCCTGCACATCCGCGGGGATGCGGGTGAGTTCTTCGACACGGGCGATCTTGCCGGTTTGCATGGCATTCATCAGAGGACTGGAAACCAGGGCTTGTTCAGAAGGTCCGTGCGCCAGCAACTGCGCGTAATTCCAGCCGTAACGCAATTGTTCTTCACTGGTGCCCGCCGTGCCCTGGATGAGCAGCGTCGAATCGCCGCTGATGGCCGCGGCCAGGTGTTCCGATACCCACGACTTGGCGGTGCCGGGCACACCGTAAAGCAACAAGGCCCGGTCGGTTGCCAACGTTGCCACGGCAATTTCCATCAGGCGCTGATTGCCAATGTATTTGGCGCTGATCGTGAAACCGCTGTCGAGCTTGCCACCCATCAGGTAGGTGATGACGGCCCACGGCGACAGCTCCCAGTTTTGCGGGCGGGCTCGCGTGTCGTGTTTCTTCAGTTCCGACAGTTCTTCGGAAAATTGTCTCTCGGCATGTTCGCGGATGGCAGTGGATGCGGTCATGGTGTCCTCGGATTCGAGCAATACGTTAACAATTCAGGGCTTGCCGGGTGGCGATGATCTGTCGGAGGGTATGCCACAATTCTGGCAACGCAGGCTTGCCGGCAGCTTCGCCGGAGATCCCCGGCAGCTGCTCCAGCGCCGCACCCTGCAATACACAGCAAAGCTCCGGCAGGGCGGAACGCAGCGCGTAATCGTTGCTGAAGTCGGCATGCTGTCCGACCGCTTCGGCAACCGCACTGGCGACGGCCAGCGACAGACTGGCTGACAGGCATTCACCGGGCGGGCAGGCCTGCAGCAGTTGATGAACCAACGCTTGCAACCGGGATTTGCCCTCCTTCAACTGTTTTTCCCAATAGCGCTCGCGTCGCGCCAGGGGCAACAAGGCGAGAATGGCCAGGTAATGGTCGGCAGACAGTGTCTTCGGGGAGTGGTCCAGCAAGGCTTCGCACCAGGCTACCTCCGGTTCGACCGCCAGCGCTTCGCGCCATGCCCGCAGCAGGGCATCCGCCCAGTCACTGGAAATCGCCCAATCGACCAGATCGCCAGGGTTCATGCCGGTATATCGGACCCACCAGGCCAGTGGTACCTGCCGGGCCACTTGAAACAGCCACCAGGCCCGTTCGCCCAGCGCGTCGTGGGTCGGCCGTGTCGCTTCAATGCCATCGGCTTTCCATTCATCCGCCACGGCGGATGGCGCGTCAAGCCGCCAGCGTTTGCGCAACAACACTCTTTCCTGCCGTAACAGCGCCTGCATGCGCTGCTGTGCCCGTTGCACATGGGCACAGTCGGGCAGTCGCTGCAACAGACCCAGCGTCACCTGTTTCACCTCGCGGCTACGGTCTCTTCGCAAACTGTCGAGAAGCGCTTCATCGTCCATCGACAAGCCGGTTGCCAGCTCGCCTATCAGTTCGGCACGTTCGCGCGCAGGCAATTCGCCGAGGATTCCGGTCAGCCGTTCACGCGCCGCGGAAGGATTGCGCCGGCGCTCCTCGCGCAACAGCTCTCGCCGTTGCGCCAGACTGCCTTCAGTCCAGCGCACTTCTTCAGCCGCCGCGGCCTCAACGCCAAAAGCATAGTTCCAGGCGGCATTCTGCCCCGCCAGCCAGACACCGCGCTCACCCAGAACGGGCTGCAATGATTCGCGCAAAGCCACCGAGCGGCGGCCTTGTTCCAGTGCCAATGGCAGCAGATCGATCGGCAAGCGACGGCCCTTTCTGGCAAGCGACTGGAAAACAAGCGGTAGCAGGCGTTGCGGCCCGTCGCGCAGTGCCCAGGCCAACAAGAGCACGGCGGAAGCGTTGTCCACCGTGGGCAGCACTTCCCTGGCCGCGGCAGCCGGCACGGGCTCCAGCCAGGCCGTACCCTGTACGCCGGCCTGAGCACAGGTAGCCAAGACGGCGGCCATTTGCAGCACACATTGGGCGGGATGGTCGCCAAGCACGGCAAGCTCTGCGAGCAGATCACCGATCGCTCCACCAGGCTCGGGCAGCACGGGAGCCTGCCGTTCGGTACCGACCATGGCCACCGGCAGCAATGCGGCCCAGGTACTCACTCCGGACTCCTTTGCCACAGCCCATCGATACCCCATGCACTGAGCGGCCGCAGCGCCAGTCCATCCCATTCGCCCATCATCACGAGCGGATGACCGCCACTGTAGGCCAGCAATCTCCAGGTGTCGGCATCGCCCAGATGCAGCGCCACGGTTTGACCTTCGACCATCAGAAAAGTCTGGTCACCGGCTCGCAGAGGGACAGCCGCGGGCAAAACCATCGGGTGCAAACGAACCCAGGGGCTGCTTGCGACACGTTCGGCCACCGTCCGCCACTCGGCGCTCGAGGTCGAATCCGGCCATCGGGTCTGTACGCTTGCCGTCACCTCGGCAACCAGTGCTCGTAGCATGCTGGTACCAGGAAAATAGGCCAGGGTTGCTTCGACAGTGGAGCCGTTCAGCCAGGACTGCTCGAATCCCTTGCCGGCAAAGGCATGCTCCAGCAGCAAGGCGCGTCGGCCACTGTTTCTGCCATGCAACCACACCCGCCGTTCCGTCAGGTGGTCTTCGTTTTCTTCCCTGATTTGTCCCAATACGGTCCACTGGTCGGCCAGACGTTTTCCTGTGCTCAGGACCTCGGATTTGTCATACGGCCACCCCGCGATGGTGCGAAGTTCGGCCTGCATCTCCGGGGATAAGTCTGCACGGCGCCGAATGGCGGCGCACAACAAATACAACAGGCCGAGGCGATGCAACAGCCGCTCAGGCCAGTCTGTGCCCCGGCGGATGCCATGCGCTGCCTCCCGCACTCTCGACGCCAGTCCGGCAGCCTGCGCATCCACCATGCGCGCGGCCATGGTATGCCATCCACCGAGCTGCTCATCGCCGATGGCGCCCAGCCCGCGGCCAATCTGGTCGTACAGCCATGCCTGCAGCTCGGTCGCCGCACCTTCGATGCGGCTCCAGCGCTGAGCCTGGCGTTTCAGATCGCGCTGCCCGGCGATTTCGGGATCGACAGGAGTGGTTGCCTCTGCGCGCTGCTTTTCCTCCTTCTTCCGTTCCTTCCCGGCGCGGGTGCTCAGCCATTCGCTGACCCAGGCCGGGGCGTCGGTCTGGGTGAATAGTTCCTCCTGTCTGGCACGCAGCAACAGCAGCGCCAGAGCATGCTTGCAGGGAAACTTGCGGCTGGGACAGCTACAACGAAATACCGGGGTGGCGCCGGTGATGTCGACTTGTGTCTGGTACGGTTTTGATCCGCTGCCTTGACATGCCCCCCATACGGCGACATCGTTCGCACCCAGGACCGGCCACCGGGCCGGCATCACCAGCGCGCGCGCCGCAGTCGCCGACGACGCATCCGGCGCCAGCGCCAGCACGGCCTCTGCACCGATGACGGTCAAAGCGCAGGCTCCCGGATCACTGCTTCGCGAATACCCATCTGATCCTCAGGTCATCAAGCGCTCTGAAGCCGTTCATGTCCAGGCTGTTGATGAACCTCGTCATGGCTGTGTTCTCCAGAAACCGTTTGGGAAGGATGACATTATATTCTTGCTATTCTTGCATGCCGCTACGCGCGTTCATGAGCTCCGAGGGCAGCTGGCCGCCAACGGCCGGGTCAGTGGCTGGCGGTGTGCCGGGACTGGTGGCGGCGGGCGCCACTTTCGGCAGCACGATGTCGAAGCGGGCCCCCTGCCCCGGCTGGCCATGCACGTCGAGGGTGCCGCCGAGGACGCTGCTGACTAGGTTATGGCTGATGTACAGCCCGAGGCCGCTGCCGCCGCTGTCCATCCGGGTGGTGAAGAAGGGATCGAAGATGCGATCCCGCACGCTGTCGGCGATTCCCTTGCCGTCGTCGCTGTAGCACAGCCGGATGCGCTCGCCGTCGATCTCGCCGGCCGCGAGCCTGATCAGGCCGCGATCGACGCCGTCGAAACCGTGCAGCAGAGAGTTGCTGACCAGATTGACGATCACCTGCTCGAGCGGGCCGGGATAGCTGTCGAGCCGCAGACCGGCGGGAATGTCCAGCTCGACGCGATGCTGGCGACCCTTGAACAGCGGGCGCAGGCTGGCGAGCAGATCTTCGACCGTCTGGCGCAGGTCGAAGACGCGGCGGCGGATGCTCGCCTGATCGATGGCCACCTGCTTGAACTGACTGATCAGCTCGGCCGCGCGCACGGTGTTTTGGTCGAGCAGCCGGGCGGCCTCCTGGCAACGGTCGAGGAAGGTGGCCAGTTGCGAGCGACGCAGCGGGCCGGATTCGCAAGCGTGGGCGAACTCCCTCACCCGCTCCGCCAGTACACCCGCGACCACGCGGGCATTGCCGAGCGGGGTGTTGAGTTCGTGCGCGACGCCGGCGACCAGCTGGCCCAGGGCCGCCAGCTTTTCACTCCGCATCAGCTGGCGCATGGCCTGCCGCAACTCGGCGGTGCGCTCGCCAACGAGAGTCTCGAGGTTCTGCCGATGCTTCTGCAATTCGGCTTCCACACGCTTGCGCTCACTGATGTCGCGCACGAAGGCGATGCTGTATGCCTCACCGCCGTACTCGAAATAACTGGCCGAGAGCTCGACCGGCAAGATTGAACCGTCCTTGCGGCGGCGCTCACTCTCGCTGGTCAGCGAGCCAGCCGCCCGCAGCGTCTGCCAGTGCGCCTGCCATCGCATCTCCGGGTCGGGCCGCGGATCGACATCGACCACGCGCATCTGCAGCAGCTCATCGCGGTGGTAACCGAGGATGCGGCACATTTCCCGATTGGCGTAAAGGTAGCGGCCATCGGCCCTCGCCCAGGCGATCGCCACCGAAGCACGATCGATGGCGAAACGGCTGAGCTGCAGCTCCTCTTCCGCGAGCTTGCGGGCGTGGATGTCGACATGCGTGCCGACCACCCTCAGCGCCCGTTGCTTGGCGTCGCGCTGGCTGACCTTGCCGCGGCCGTTGATCCATTTCCAGTCACCGCTGCTGGTGCGCATGCGGAACTCGATGCTGAAGTTGCTGCTATGGCCGTCGAGGTGGGCCGCGATCGCTGCTTCGGCCGCCGGCAGGTCGTCCGGGTGGACGCGGTCGCGCCAGGCCGCGTAACTGGCAGGGAACTCACCCGGAGTGTAGCCGAGCATGGTGTACCAGCGGTCACTGAAGTACAGCTCGCCGGTCGCCAGTTGCCAGTCCCAGATACCGTCGCTGGTGGCTTCCATGACCAGACGCAGACGCTCCTCGCTGGCGCGCAGGGCGAGGTCGGAACGAGCGGATTGGCCAACGGGCTTTTTCATCTGGCGCCTGCTGGCGACTTGCCCGGAGCCTGCCACCGCACGGGCGCATGCCGTTGCCGAATGCCTCGCCGACCCGCTCGTGGCACCTGGCGCATGCGTCTCAGCCTTGCTGCTCGATCCATGCAATCCTTTCGGCGGCTGTCTGCCAGGAGGCGTCGTGCAACAGCGTATGGCCGGCGCGCGGAATCACGACCACCTCGGCACGCCGGCGGGCGGCCGTGGCGTAGCCGCTAGGGATGAACAGCAGCCTCGGCAGGCGCTGGCGGCCGACAGCCGGCTGGTGCAGGGGATGGATTCGTCGCAATTTCATGGTTGCTGGCAGCAGTGCAGGGCAGTTTGCGCCAACGCCGCGGTTGCACGGCGAGGACGCGTCCGGCTACAGTATCGCAGGCTGTGCCCGCAGTCGGCAAGGCGAACCAGGATGCGAAGGAATGTGTGGGTCGTTGAGCCTTGTTCGCTGGAGATGCGTCGACATCGCTGATCACCCGCCCCACACCCGAACCCGAGATCAGGCGGTCTGAGGATGGGGGCCGGAGGGCCTTGAAATCCGCCTCCCTGGATCGTGCCGACTGCCGACCCGCCTTTTTGATTCCTGCCCTTCTGTGCTACTGTTGGTTCGCGCCGCACGACAGGGAGGTCAGGCCCGTGGTCTGACGGGCCTTGCCTTTTCGGCGCTGCCGGAGCGTGCGCCCCGAGGGCGAATTGCTCCCCGGTGGTGCTGGCAATCAACTGGAGACCCCCGCAATGCCGCCCAATGACCTCCCGATCTTTCAAGCTCTGAGCGGGGTTTACGAGCCGTCCGGCATTCAGCAGCTCGCCGATGGCCGTTTTCTCGTGGTCGAGGACGAACAGCGGCATGCGCTGAGTCTCCTCGGCATCCGTGATGGTCAAGTCAGTCACACCGCCCTGAACGCCCCATTCTGGTCGTGGGGAAACGACGATTTCTGGAAACTGGACGACCTCGAAGGCGTCACCGCCGACAGAGCGGGCAACATCTACGCCATCACCTCGCATTCCCGTGACAGCGACGGCAACGAGCGGAAATCCAGGGAAAGACTGGTGCGCTTCCGCATCGAAGGCGACCAGGTCGTCGATCCGAGGGTGGTCGGCAACCTGAAGCGCCACCTGATCGCCGCCCACCCGGAACTGGCTGCTTATGCCGCGATACGCGAGGTCAAGCGCGAGGGCGGATTGAACATCGAGGCGCTGGAAATGAGCGCCGACCAGAGGCGCCTGCTGATGGGATTTCGCAGTCCACTCCTCGACGGGCGGGCGATCATCGCCAGCATCGAGAATCCCGGCGCCCTCTTCGACGCCGACGAGCGGCCGCGGATCGGCGTCCCGCTGACGACGCTCGATCTTGGCGGCAACGGAATTCGCGGCCTGTCCTGGGTGCCCGATCTGGCGGGATATCTGGTCATCGCCGGTCCCGTCGCCCGCGAACGGCTTGAATTCCAGCTCTGGTTCTGGCGTGGGGGCGGCGCGGATCGCCCGCGCCGGGTCAGCGTTGCCGGTCTGCCCGGCTTCGAGCACGCCGAGGGAGTCAGCCCGGCGGTCATTGATGGCCGGAAGTGCATCATCCTCGTCAGCGACGACGGCAGCCGGGACGAAGGCCGCTGCGCGCGCTTCCTGATCTTGCGGCCGGACCAACTGAGGATTGCGGACTGAACGCGACGGCGCCAGACCTATGCTCACCCACCAGAAGATCTTCCTCGCCTCGTCGCAAGAGCTCGAAGACGACCGCCGCGCCTTCGAAATTTACGTCGGCCGCGAAAACGAGAAATGGGTGTCGCAGGGAGTCTTCCTCAAGGTCGTGCTGTGGGAAGACTTCCTCGACGCGATGTCGCGCACGCGGCTGCAGGACGAATACAAGCGCGCGATCCGCGAGTGCGACCTCTTCGTGATGCTCGTCGCGAACAAGGTCGGCCGCTACACCGCCGAGGAATTCGCCACCGCTTTCGGCCACTTCCAGGCGACGAATCGGCCGTTTCTGTTCACCTATTTCAAGGAGCGGACCGACGGGTCGGCGGCGCTTGCGCCGGAAGACGAGCGCAGTGTGCGCGAGTTTCGCGAGAAGCTCGACGAACTCGGCCACTTCCCGACCCGCTACGCGAACACGGAAGGATTGCTGCTGCATTTCGGCGGCCAGCTCGACAAACTCGCCGCTGCCGGCTTCGTCGAACTGCGCCCGGACCCGCCGGCGCGGGCGGCGGTGCCTGCGCAGAAAATCAAGGTCGGCAGGCGCGGCGTCGCGATCGGGCGCGACAACTTCGGCAGCGTCAGCACCGGCGACACGCACATCCACGATCATCGGGACCAGCGCGATCAAAGGACGATCGTCCACCTCGCGGCACGGACGGGAGCCAGCGCCGCCGACCTGCGCCGCGCCTACCTCGACTGGCTCAGCCGGCGTGCCAACGAGTTGCCGCTGCTCGCCGCGGACAGCGGCAGGCCGGTGCAGCTCGCGTCGGTGTATACGGCGCTGCTGACGCGGCACGCGCGCGACGAGACGCCGGGCGGGCGCGGCCAGGCCAGCGCACGGCTCGCCGCGCGCGGCGAAGGTGAACAGCACGCCGCGCCACGCCAGTCGGCGCTCGAAGCGCTCGACGACGAACGCCTGCTCGTGCTGATGGGCGGTCCCGGCAGCGGCAAGACGACGTTCCTCAACTTCGTCGCGCTGTGCATGGCCGGCGAGCTGCTCGGCCAACAGCCGACCGACCTGCGGCTCCTCCGCCAGCCCTTGCCGGTCGACGACGGCGAGGAGGCACGCGCCAGCTCCGCCAACAGGAAAGAGAAAGCGCCCGAGCCCCAGCGCTGGCGCCATCGTTCGCTGCTGCCGGTGCGCGTGCTGCTGCGCGACTTCGCCGCCAGCCTGCCGCCGCCGGGCGTCCGCGTCGCCGACGGTGCGTTGTGGACCTTCATCGTCGGCCAGTTGCCGGCGCCGCTCGCGCGCTACGCCGACGAGCTGCAGCGCGAGCTGTTGGCCGACGGCGGCCTGATCCTGCTCGACGGGCTCGACGAAGTGCCGGACGCGCTGCAACGCCGCGAGCAGGTCAAGCGGGCGGTGCAGGACTTCGCCGCGCTCCACTCGCGCTGCCGTTTTCTCGTCACCAGCCGCACCTACGCCTACCAGCGCCAGGACTGGAAGCTCGACGGCTTTGCCGAACGCGAACTGCTGCCCTTCACGCGCGGGCAGATCGAGCGCTTCATCGACACCTGGTACGCGCACCTGGCGCAGGACCTCTGCCGGCTCACCGAGAGCGACGCCAGCGGACGCGCGGCGCTCCTCAAGCGCGCAACGCAGCGGCCCGAACTGCGCGAACTCGCCGAGCGGCCGCTGCTGCTGACGCTGATGGCGCGCCTGCAGAGCAAGAGCGGTGGATCGCTGCCGGAGAACCGCGAAGAACTCTACGCGCAGTCGGTCGACATGCTGCTCGACGAATGGGAAGGGCTCAAGCTTCGCCGCGACGCCGACGGCCAGCCGGTGGTCGCCGAACCCAGCCTCGGCGAATGGCTGAACGCGCCGCGCAACAAGATCCGCGAACAGCTCGACAAGCTCGCCTACCACGCCCATCTGCAGCAGCCGCGGCTCACCGGCACCGCCGACATCCGGCAAAGCGCGCTGATCGACGCGCTCTACGCCTCCTCGTCGGACCCCGACGTGCGCCTCAAGCGCCTCGAGGAATACCTGCGCGACCGCGCCGGGCTGCTCAGCCCGCAGGGCGAAGGGCTGTACCAGTTCCCGCACCGCTCGTTTCAGGAATACCTGGCCGCCTGCCACCTGGCGCGCTTCGACTACCCGGACACGCTGAGCAAACTCGCGCGCAGCGACCCGAACCGCTGGCGCGAGGTGACGCTGCTCGCCGCCGCCCGCTCGAAAGCCTCGCCGTCGGCGATCTGGGAACTCGTCGACGCGCTCTGCGCCGAGGACGACGCCGATCCCCAGAAAGCGGTCGAAGCCCACTGGGGAGCGCTGCTCGCCGCGCAGGTGCTGCACGAAACCGGCCTCGCCGCGTTCAACCCGGACTTGCAGGCACGCCACGAGCGCCGACGGCAGCGCGTGCGCGACCGGCAGTTGGTCGTGCTCGCCGGCGCGCGGCTGCCGGCGCGCGAACGCGCGCTCGCTGGCGACCTGCTGGCGCAACTGGGCGACCCGCGCCGCCACCTGCGCGAAGTCGACGCGATGCGTTTCGTCTTCGTGCCGCGCGGCCGCTTCTGGATGGGCCAGGAGGGCGACAAGGAGGCGCCACTGCACGAGAACGACACGCTCGACGACGACTACTGGATCGGCGAATCTCCGGTCACCGTCGCGCAGTTCCGGCAGTTCGTCGAAGCGAGCGGCTACGCCAGGCACCGGCAACAAGCCTTGAAGGAAGCGGAGAATCGTCCGGTGGCGTGGCTACGCTGGCACGACGCGCTCGCCTTCTGCCGCTGGCTCGACGCCCGCTGGCGCGCGCGCCTGCCCGCTGGCTGGGCGGTGACGCTGCCGTCGGAAGCCGAGTGGGAGAAAGCGGCGCGCGGTGGCGTCGAGATCCCGGGCAGCGTGATCCGCGCGACGCTCGATGACGGCTTCGCACCGCGGCAACACGCACTGCAAGCGAACCCGCAAGCCCGGCGGATCTACCCCTGGGGCGACGCCTGGGATGCCGAACGGGCCAATGCGGAGCAGGGCATCGGCCAGACGACCACGTCGGGCTGCTTCTTGCTCGGCCGTAGTCCATTGGGTTGCGAGGACATGGCCGGCAACGTCTGGGAGTGGACGCGCAGCCTGTGGGGCAAGGATTGGGACAAGCCCGAGTTCGGCTATCCCTATGATCCGAGCGACGTGCAACGCGAGAACCTCGATGCGCCGGATGAGGTGCGGCGGGTCGTGCGGGGCGGCTCGTGGGGCAATCCCAGGGACAGCGCCCGCTGCGCTGTCCGCCACAGATTTTTCCCGGTCGGCTGGCTCGACTACAGCGGTTTTCGGGTGCTGTTGCGCCGGTCCCCTGTTTCGTAGCTCTGGTCTCTGTCCCCTCTGGTCTCTGACTCTCCGGAGATCCGACTCTGGAGGGGGTTCGGGGGAGACTTCCCCCGCTCCTCCGCGCGCAGCGCGGCTGTTTATTCTCCGCCTTCCGGGTGGCGACATCCGGGCAGGCGGTCTGGAAAGGTCGTGCGGGGCGGCTCGTGGAACAATCACCGAGACAACGCCCGCTGCGCCGTCCGCAACAGGAATCCCCCGAACCACTGGAACGACAGCGGTTTTCGGGTTCTGTTGCGCCGGTCCCATGTTCTTCCCCACTTCTTCTGGTTGCGCCGCCAGGCGCAACGGTGCGACGGTACTCCCGTGCCGCTCGCATTCCGGAAATGCCGGCCGATTCGCGCAAGCGGGTTTGCCGGCCGAGGCGAAGGAAGAAGAACAGCGCCAGACGCGTCTGGTCCGCGCGCGCGCCGCAAGGCAGGGCGCCATCGGGGCAGCGCTCGCGCCGGGCAGATAGCGAAGCACGGACACGGCCTGGCGAAACGCCCGCCGTGTCCGCCCCGGCCCAGGCCCGGCGCTATGCCTGCATGCTCTGGCGCAACCAGCCGCCGAGCAGCCTGCCGATGCCGGCGACCCTCCGGCTGACGTGCTCGTACTGGCCGCTGCTCAGCCAGTTCTCTACCCGACGCACCGCCTGCTCAAGCAACGCAACTCGATCGCGTTCACGCGCCGGCTGGCAGACCATCTCGATGCCTACCAGGCCGGGCGGATTCCGTTCGCCGAACTCGACGCGGCGGTTCATGGCTGGATCAAGCACGTGCGTTACGCCGATACCTGGGGACTGCGCGAACACCTCTTCGCCACGCACCCGATCGTTCCGCCGCGCGGCGGGGGAAGTTTCCCCCGCACCCCCTCCAGAGTCGGATGACCGGAGCTCCAGAGCCCTGAGGGGGCAGAGCCCAGAGCTACGAAACAGGGGACCGGCGCAACAGAACCCGAAAACCGCTGACGAGCCAGTGGAGCGGGGGATCCCTGCCGCGGACGGCGCAGCGGGCGTCGACTCGGTGAAGGTCCACGAGCCGCCCCGCACGACCCGCCGCACCTCATCCGGCGCATCGAGGTTCTCGCGTTGCACGTCGCTCGGATCATAGGGATAGCCGAACTCGGGCTTGCCCCAATCCTTGCCCCACAGGCTGCGCGTCCACTCCCAGACGTTGCCGGCCATGTCGAGGCAGCCGTACGGACTGGCGCCGCTCGCGAAGATTCCGACCGGAGTCGTATCGCCGAAGCCGGATTCGGCCGCGTTGCAGCGCGCGGCGTCAAACGCGTCTCCCCACGGGTACGCGCGTGCGTCGCTGGCACCGCGCGCCGCCTTCTCCCATTCGGCTTCGCTCGGCAGCGTCACGGCTTTGCCAGTGACCGCGGCCAGCCAGCGGCCATACGCGAGCGCGTCTTGCCAGCTCACGTCGACGACCGGGTGGCTCTCCTTGCCTCGCGGCGGGCGAGGTCCTTGCCAATACTTGGGCGGCGGATGCCTGCTGGCCTGCGTGAACAGCGCGTATTGCGCGTTGCTGATCGGCACGCGCGCGATGGCGTACGCCGGCAGCGACACGCGGTGCGCCTTACTGCCCTCGCCCATGGTGAATTCTCCGGCGGGAATCTCGACCCACTCGGGTTCGCCGTGCGGTAGGCTCCAGAAGCGGGTTCCGCCGATCCTGGCGAGCGCTTCGGCGGCGGCGATGCGGCGCCGAAGCGCTGCCTGCGGGCTGATGCCGCGCGTCAGCAGCGTCCTCGCCCTACCCAGCACACCGGTTGGCGCCGGACGCTCGAGTTCGTCCCGCAGCCGCGCGCGCAACTCGGCTTCGAGATTGCCGATCAGCCTGCCCGAGCCGGCGTCGCGCACGCACTCGGCGGCCAGGACGAGGTTGTGGTACGGCTCGGGCTCGGCGCGCGCATCGGCAATCGCGCGAATCAGCCGCGTCGTCCGCTCCCTGCTCTGCGTGCTCAGATGGCCGGCGGTGAGCAGGATGACTTCCCGCCACCAGGGGTCGGCGCTGTGCGCCAGCGTCTTCTCGACGTAATCGTCGCGGCCGGCGATGCCGAGCGCCGCGAGGTATTCCTGAAAGGTGAGATGCGAAAAAGCGTAGCTGCCTTCGCCGCGCGCGATCAGCAGGCCGGTACGCTCCTCAATCAGCCGCAGCAGGCGATCGACGGCGGCATCGAGGTCGCGCGTGTCGTCCAGCCGGCCGGCGAGTTCGTCGGCCAACAGTTCGCGCAGCGGCTGGCGATCGACTTCCTTCACCCTTTCCTCGTGCATCCGTAATGCCAGACGTTGCAGCACCAGGCGGCGGTCGCTGGTGTCGAAAGGCCGCTCGTGCACGACGCGCGTTTCCGCGACTTCTTTCGCTTCGTCCCACTTGCCGAGCAACACGTCGACCGCTTCCTCGTAGAGCTCGGCGCGCCGGTCGGGCAGCTTGACGCGGTCGCGATGGACGAGCGCGATGACGGTGAGCAGCAGCGGGTTGATCGCCAGTTCGCGCACGCGCTCGTTGGCTTCGATCGCAGCGAGCAGTTGTTCGGATTGCTGCGCGGCGGCGGTTTCGGCGCTGTCGCCGGGGCCCATCTGGCCGATGGCGATCAAGCGGTGCCACTGCGCCAGGAAGCGGCGCAGGTCAGCGAGCGAGAAGTCGCGCACGGTCGTCGTCGCATAGCCGGCGGCAAGCTGCGACGATTCGGTGTAGCCGACGATGCGGCTGGTGACGACGTAGCGGCAGCCGGGATATGCGCGCGTGAAGTCGTCCACGCGGCGCGCGACGCGCCGGCGCAGCGCCGCGTCGGCGACCTCGTCGAGGCCGTCGAGCAACAGCACCGCGCGGCCGCCGTGCAGCCAGTCGTCGAAGAAGTTTTCCGGAACGGCGATGCGCTGGTTGGCCAGCAGGCGAACGAGAAAGCGCAGAAAAACGACGTGCCCTTCGGTGCCGTCGTCGCGCTGCTCGCCGAGGAAGCGGGCCAACAGGCGCAGTGGCAGCAGGATCGGCAGCGTGCCGCTCTCGGCCAGCCCGAGTTCGCCGCGCAGGTGCTCGCTGCCTTCGGCGACATCGCGCGCGTAGCGCAGCGCCAGGTAGCACAGCAGCGTCGTCTTGCCGCAACCGGGGTCACCGAGGACGACCAGCCGGCGATGCTCGGCGAGCGCCTGGTTGACGCTGATTTCGCTCATTTCGCGCGCCGCTTCGCCAGCCGGCCCGCTACCGGCCAGGCCGCGCTGCCGCTCGCCGGGTGCCAGCGCGCACTCGCCGGCCAGCCAGGCGGCGTCGCCGCGCTCGGTGAACTGGCGCGTCGCGCGCAGCGTGACGTAGATGCGGTCGAGCTCGATGTTCACCAGCTTGCCGCGCGAGCGGATTCCTTGCAGTTGCAGATAACGGTTTTCACTGATCAGGTGCTGCAGGTTCTCCGGCATCTGCTGAACGGAGTCGTGCGCTACCCGTGTGTGTCGGTCGCGGGCCGCCGGGCCTCGCCCTGCGGCACCAGCTGCACGGCGAGGATGCAGAAGAGGATCAGCACACAGCCGGCGGCTTGCCTCCCGTCCAGCTTCTCCGCGAGAAAGAGCGCGCCGGAGATGGCGGCGAAGAGCGTTTCCGACGACAGGATGATTGCCGCGTCGCTGGCCTGCGTATGGCGCTGGGCAAGCACCTGCAGCGTGAAGGCGACGCCGACCGAGAGCACGCCGGCATAGAGGATGGCGGGCATCGCCGAGACCAGGCCGGCGGCGCGGATCGGCTCGACGAGCAACGCCGCCGCCAGGCAGACGACGCCGCAGACGAAGAACTGCGTGCAGGCGACGGTGATTGCCGCGCCCTTTTCTGCGGCGACGCGGCCGACCAGGAGCACGTGGCCGGCCCAGAACATCGTGCCGGCGAGCACCCACCAGTCGCCCGTCGCCAGGGACGACAGTTCGCTACCGCCCAGGAGGTAGGTGCCGGCCACGCAGCCGCCGGCCGCCGGCCAGACCGACCAGTGCGGAAGCGTGCGGAAGAGCAGGCAGCCAAAGAGCGGCACCAGCGGCACGTAGAGCACGGTGAAGAAGCCGGCATTGGTGACCGTCGTGCCAGCGATGCCGACCTGTTGCAGGGTGGCGCCGCCGGCGAGCAGCAGGCCGAGGCCCGCGGCACCCAGCCACTCGCCTTGCGTAAAGCCGTGGTGGCGGGCGTTCAGGCGCCGGTACTCGCGCATGGCCAGCGGCAGCACGATCAGGGCGCCCAGCAGGAAGCGTATGCCGGTGAAGGCGAGCGGGCCGATGTCCTGCATGCCGAGGTTCTGGGCAACGAAGGCGGTTCCCCAGATCAGGGCCGTGAGGGTGAGCAGCAGGTTGGCGGTGAGGCGGGTCATGGGCTTGGCTGGATCACCCTGTATTTTCCGGCTTGAGAGTGTGCGCGAGATCCTGCGTGACCACACTCATGCCCTACGGCTCGAAGGCATCGTCGTCAACCTTGTGCCGCGGGCGAGGTCGATCCTGCATCCACAAGGCGACTCCTCCCGTATCAGGGAAACATGGCAGCAGCGTGCCGCCATGATTCAGACACCTCAGAGGAGAGAACCATGAACACCTTGTCAAGACTGATCCTGGGAACCGCTTTCTCGCTGGCGCTTGCCGCCTGCGCCGCCGGGCCCAGGGCAGGGTCTGCTTCGCTGTACGATCGACTGGGCGGACAGCCGGCGATTACCGCCGTGGTGGACGATTTCGTCGCCAATGTCGCCGCCGACAAGCGCATCAACGGACAGTTCGCCAACACCAACATCCCCCGCCTGAAGATGCTGCTCGTCGAGCAAATCTGCGCCGGCACCGGCGGCCCCTGCCAATACACGGGCCGTGACATGAAGTCGGCACATGCTCACCTGAAGATCGGCGAGGCAGACTTTGCCGCGCTGGTCGAAGACCTGTCACGCACGCTCGACAAGTTCAAGGTTCCCGCAAAGGAACAGGGCGAACTGATTGCCATCCTGGCACCCATGAAGGGCGACATCGTCACGGTCAAGTGAGGGCCTGGTGGGAGATGCAGGCCGCCCCCCTGGGCGAGAACGACTCCCAGGCTCGACCCGCACCGAAGTACGAATTCGACGTTCGTCCCGTCTGACAGGTGCGGGTTGGAAGTTCCCATGCGCAAAGGTTCAGACGGAATATGAGCCTCCTTCCCGCAGCGTCGATCTCGAATCTGGACAGCGGCGGCCATCCCGGACCCTCGACCACAGCCCCTCCCGCATCAGCTCGGCGCCGGCTGCAGCAACCCGCGCAGCGTGGCGCCGCCGGGGTAACGCAGGTCGTCGACCCGCCAGCGGGACCCCTCCCGCAACAGCAGCACCTCCACCTGCCAGTCACGCGAGCCGTCACCCAGCCGGATGGGCACGCTGGCGCGGGCGCCGTCGATGCGCGCACGTCCCGGCAGAAAACGGTCGGGATATTCCTGCGAGTCGGTGAAGGGGTCGCCGTTGATCGGCGGCACTTCGTCCTGCGGCCGTGGCCGTTTGAAGTAATCGGCGATGGCGCCGCGCAGGCCGGGCGTCAGGTAGGCGCGCTTGCGCGCGACCGAGGCGGCATCGAAAACCATATCGTGGGTCATGTGAACATGCAGCAGGTTCAGTGTCGCCGCCTCGGGCGATTCCGCTTCGGCGGCGCGGCTGAGCGTCCACACGACGTTGTCCAGGCCCAGCAGCGCCTTGCGCGATGTGATCAGGTGGTAGTCGAAGAGACCATTGTCGCAAGTCACCTGCAGGCTCAGCAGCGGCAGATGCGCGATCCCGAGCCGGCGCGCGGCCTGTTCGGCGGGCGGCGGCAGACTGCCCTGGAACAGGCCCGGTGCCGGCGTCAGGACGAATTCGTAGCGGGCCGCCGCACAGGCCAGCGGTTCGGGCGCTTCGACCCTGGTCGGGGTGAAGCGCAGGGACTTGCCGGCGAGCCGTCGATCCGTCGGCACCTGCGTCTTCGCCGGCGCCCAGGGCGCGACCACGCCCCTCTCGAAGCGCCAGTCCGCCTGCGGCAGCCAGGCCTCGAACGCCCCCGCACCGTGCGCTGCCAGGAAAAGGAACGACGCCACGACCGTCCGCCGGACAGCGCGCCAGCGGCGCCGGAACGCACGCGTCAGCGCACCGCTTCGGCCGTTCGTCATCGTCTCGCTCCTTTCTCCATCCCCATGGAACAGCGGATAATAACCCGAATGGCGCCGGCTTCCTGCACCGCTTTTCACAGCTACCGAGACTGGGCCAATCGCGGTGCAAATCACCGCCCCAGGCGCTCCGGCCGGCTCCCGGTCGTGGCAGCAACTAGACCTGTTCCGAAATCGACAGTCTGCGCAGCATGTTGCGTCGCTTGCGCTGGTGCGCGTGCATGCGCTCCAGGACGCCGTTGAGGAAACGCACCGCCTCGACGATGTAGGGCCCCTTGTTGAGCATCACGGCTTCGGCACGGCCGCTCATGACGGCATCGGAGACCTCCGCACGTGTCGGTGCGCCGGTCTTGGCCAACCCCTCCAGCACCTGGGTGGCCCAGATCACCGGCACGTGCGCGGCTTCACACAGCCAGAGGATCTCTTCCTGCACCTCGGCCAGACGCTCGAAGCCCACTTCGACGGCCAGGTCGCCGCGCGCCACCATCACGCCCACCGGCGGCGAGTACAGGGCGGTCAACAGCAGGTGCGGCAGGTTCTCGAAAGCTTCCCGGTTCTCGATCTTGAGGACCACGCCGATGTCGCCGCCGCCCAGTCCGTCGAGATGCCGCTGCAGGAGCCGCACGTCCTCCGGCGTGCGCACGAAAGACAATCCAAGCATGTCCACATGCCTGACCAGAAACGCCAGGTCATGGACATCCTTGTCCGTCAGGGCCGCGATGCGAAGTTTGGTGTCGGGCAGATTGATCCCTTTCTCCGGCCGCAGCCTGGCGGTTGTCGGGCCTGTGTCGCCGATCCGCACGACGATCTCCCGACCGTCGTTGGCGATGACGCGACTGGCGATCTTGCCATCGTCGAAACAGATGAGTTCCCCGGCCTTGGCGGCTTCGAAAACGGCATCCAGGGAGCACGAAATGCGCGCCGGCTCGATGATCCGGCCCTCGGCGTCGCGCACGGCGGCCCGCCCCGGGAGGCCATCGCGTGTCAGGATCAGTCTGTCGCCTACCGCCAGCTCGATCGGCGAGACGACCTCGGGCAGGGGACCGAAACCGCCTTCGGCCATCACCTCGCCGTCGCGGAGCAGGCGCGCCTGGCCGCCCTCTTCCACGTAGGCCGTCTGGCTCGACAACGCCAGGCACGAGGCATTGCGCACCTCCTGCACCACGAGTTCGCGATACTTGCCCCGGCAGTCGTCAAAAGCGATGACGTCACCGGCAAGCGCCGACTCGATCAGGTGACCTTCGACCGGCAAGGTGAAACCTACACCCGGAGGCGCTGGCTCCGGCGCCGTGGCCGGGGTCAGCCAGACCTGCGCCGGCTCGCTCACCGTCCCGCGCAGGTCGCGGCGCGGCCGGTACTTGAGGACCCGTCCGGGTGATTCGATCATGCCGGTGCGCAGCTTCGGACCCGCCAGGTCGGCATAGATCTTGGCCGAGCGACCGAGTTCCCTCTCGGCACGGTGCAGGTTGTTGATCATGCCCAGCCAGGCTGCTTCGTCGTCGTGTGCGCAGTTGATGCGCGCCACGTCCATCCCGGCAGCCAACAGATTGCGCACCAGCGAGTAGTCGACGGCCGCTTCGCTGGGCATCGTCACCATGATCCGCACCGAACGCTTGCCGGCCGGCGAGCCGAGAAGAAGCTGACTGTGGTGGTCGAGGATGATCGTGCCGTCGTCGATGCTCAACGGCGAGGCCGGAGCCTGCCGGGGCCGCGGCCTGCCGGCAAGGCCATGCAGGGCCGCCAGTACGGCATCCAGCGAACGGAGAGTCTGCGCCTCGCAGCCGCCCAGCGAGGTGAGGCCGAGAGCGCTCAGTTCCTCCTGCAGCGGCCGCAGATCGATCTGCCGCAGGGCGAGATAATGTAGCAGGTTGCGGGCGCTGGCCTGATAGCTGGGCTCGATACCCTGAAGGTGTTCAACATGACTCTGTTCGAGCGCCATGGCGCGGGCACGCAATTCACTGATCCTCCGGATCAGGCGTTCCGCCTGCGGGTGGCCCGGGCCGGCAGCAGCCTTTGCGCCGTCACTCTGGCGTGGGTTGTCCTGGCGTTGCCGGGTTTCGTTCATTGGCTGCTTTCCGTCCGCGAAATGGCAAGGGCGTCGCGAGTCCCGCTTGCGCGCTCGCCACCGCAGGCTACGCCGGCAATGTTTCGCCAGCGTGACGACAGCGAGCAGCCATCGGGATGGGCGCGCCTCGCCAGGCGCGACTTCATGGGCATAGACCTGCGCGATCGCAGCCAAAGGGGGAAATCGCGCGGCATGGCCGCGCCCTGGGGAATCACGCCAGCTATCGGCATGGTCGTCTTCCAGCGCCGTGGTCACCCCTGGGTCATGATCGACGACAGCCGAAAGGACCCCGGCCACTCCGCGAACGCCCCTGGCGAGGGCGCTGCCCGTCGCCGTCAGTCCAGCCAGCGGATCGGCGACGCCAGTTCCGGGCGCTTGCCTCGCTGCTCGGTGTAGTGTTGCGCGATGGCCGCAAGATCGATCGCCGAATCGCCGGATAGCGTCACGTAGGCAAGAATCCCGGCCTCGCGGCGCGTGTAGTCTACAAAGCCCAGCGCCACCGGCACATCCGCGGCCAGCGCGATCCGGTAGAAGCCGCTCTTCCAGCCGCCGGTCAGTCTGCGCGTGCCTTCCGGGGCGACAACCAGGAGCAGCCGGGGTGTGGCTGCGAACTGCTCGACCATTTCGGCGACGAAGCCCTGGCGGATTCGCCGATTGACGGGGATACCCCCCAGATGACGCAGCAGTCCGCCAAACGGCCAGCGAAAAAGCGAATCCTTGGCCACCCAGCGGGCCTCGAGACCGAGCCCGAACTTGCCAAGCAGAGCGTAGAAGGCGTCCCAGTTGGAGGTGTGCGGATAGGCGATCAGCACGGCGCGGGCCGGCCGCTCCGGCGGTTCGCGCAGTGTCCAGCCCAGTACTGCGAGCAGACGACATGACAGGATCTTCAGCATGTGCGAAGTGTAACCCGTGTGATGGGGCGGAGCGGATCAATCGCCGACCCGGTGGCCCGCTTCCCTGGCCGGGCGCCCGATCAGAGCTGGTCAGTCGAAAGGGCTGGAAACAGACAGGCTGAACCTGCGGATATCGTGCCATGCCTCGACTCTAGGCCCGGAAGTCTGGATTGACGCATTCTCAAAGGCACGCTACTGTCTCGACTCCGAAGCGGTATCTATCTCTGGATGCACATGGCTGATTCATCATCAACACTCCCCATTCATCCATTGCTGCAACCCCCCTCTGCTCATTGGCGGGCAGTGGTACGTCTTTACCGCGCCGTCACCTTGGGCGGACTGTTGCTGGCCATGCTGCCGCTTGCCCTTGACGGCCCACAGCCAGTCGCCGGTCCGGCTGGCTTCATCAGCCTGCTGGTCATCGCCGCCCTATTGCTGCAGGCGCCACTGCTGGTCATCAACGTCTTCCGTCGTCGCTTGCTTCGGCAAGTATCCGCCGTCATTGCCACCGTACCGGGTCACCCGGTTCAACTGCGGACGGAAACCACCGCCCGCGAGCTCGTCGTCCGCCTGACCGAGCATCGCGATGACGAATCCAGGGAATCGATCCGTATCCGCTGTGATCAGGTCGTTGGCGACACCGTGCCGCCGATCAATACTACGGTGGCCGCCATGCAGCATCGCGTCGATCCGGAAACGTCGGCGACACCCGGTCCGGCCAGGTTCGCCATTGTCTGGGATCGAGGCGTGCTGTGGGGGCAAGCGCCCGATGCGGCGCGCGACCGGCGCAACATGTGGCTCGGTGTGGCAGTTGTGGTGCTGGTTCTCGAGAGCATCCTCGCGGTCACCGCTGCGGCGTACTGGAACGACTATCGTACCCTGTCAGCCGAGTGGCAACGGGCCGAGGCCACGCGCGCCTGGCCCGTGACCGAGGGATGGCTAAGCAGCAGTCGCCTGGACGAAACCCGGGTGAGTGTCGGGCGCGGCTGGCGCCCAGCCTGGCAGGCAGAGATCCATTACCGCTACCGTGTCGCCGATATCGTTCATGGCGGCAACGTCATCCGCCAGGGCATGCGCCCGAACCGCGACAAGGCAGCGGTCGAACAATGGCTTGAAGCATATTCAATGCAGCGACAGGAGGGTGGCACGGTGGCTGTTTATTACGATCCGCAAGCCCCCGGCAATGCCGTCCTGGAAACGGGAGCAGACCCAGCGCTCGCCACCCTCCTTGGCGACGCGCTTGCTGGTGTCTGGATCTGTGTCATTCTCGGCTTGCTGGTGCTGACGGGCCTGCCGCTGGGAGTGCTCTGGCTGACCCTGCGGGCGAGTTCAGGAGGCCAGCCAAGGAGCGCCACGCATGAATGACACGCCCACAGATCCCGCCAGGCTGACCGCCGTCGTCGATTACCACACCGTCGGCAGCCTGTTGCGGGAGGTGCTTTTCCCGCCGATGACCGTCGGAATTTTCCTGACCCGGGCTGGTAGCGGACTGCTGGGACTGGCAGCGTGGATGGTCACGGCCCTGGCCATCGCAATGGTCCTGATGAGATTCGATGTCGCACGCACGACGGCAGGCATGGTCGGCGTAGTGACGCCGGTCATCGTCGTGATCGTGCTCAACAGCCTGGGCGTCTTCAATCGCCGTGGGGCCGGCGCCAAGCCTCTCCGACAGTTTCATGAATGGCTTCTTGCCGTCGCCAGCCGGGGGATGGGCCTCGAGGCCACCCACATCGTTGCAGCGCATGTCGATGCTGACCAGGCACTGCAGTTGCAGGTCAGCGACGCCTGGTTGCAGCAACCGGCAGACAAGCGGCTGCGCGATCTGTCGCAGTGGTGCTATCTGTGGAACTGGAGCCTCGTCAGCCGAGAGGGCACAAGCGCCGTGCGCATCGTACTGCATGATGCGAACGGCCAGACGGTCGGCGGTACCGGACCACAGGGGGGTGACGAGGTGTGGCTTGCCTATTAAACGCGATGTGCAACTTATACTCCGTGACCAGCCCTTCGAAATCCAGCAAGGGTCGCCCCAAGGACTGGTTGATCAGGACGCACCAGGTATGGGCAGCGACTTTCCTGTAGAGACGGGTTACCCACTGCCAGAGTTTCCGTGCGCCGATCCGTTCGGCGGAGAAACGTTCTGCCAGCTGTCCGATGACGGTCTCGACACGGCGACGCACCGATATCCTGTGAGCCACCAGGGATAGGGGGCGAGAGTCCGCCATGTTCTTGCGTAATCAGCACGAGGCCATGGAAGCCAAAGTAATTCTCCTCTTTAGAAGTGCAGAAGCCCAAATCCGCTTCGCCCCGAAAGAGGGTGTAGCGATCCACTCGCTTGGGATGGCACACGGGTATCCGGAATCCATCCACGAGATACCCTTTCGCTTCGAATGCCCTCAGCCTCTTGGCCCCGGGCCGATGCAGAAGGGCTTTGACGTGACCGAGCTTGGCCAATTGCCGGACGAAGGTCGAACGGTCGCCCAGATGGGGAAACCATGCGGCCCAATGCCGGCCGAAGTACGCCCAAACGTCCTTGTCGCTGCGGTAGCCGAGGACGGTGCCGATGAACGCCGTCGTCAGGGCCTCAGCATCCGGCCATCTCAGCATCCGGCCATTTCGGCGGGAACCCTCGCTTGCGCGGGTTCCCGCCCGGAACGACCGGGTTCAGAGCCTCGCAAACCAGGCAATTGTTAAACATGATCATAAGGACTCAGCTATTCTTGTGCTTTTCAAATTCATGGCTGTGTTTTCCATGCTTACATTTGCACAGTTTTTCGGATTTCTCGTGGCCGCTGTACTGATTACAGCATCGCCCGGCCCCGACAATCTCATGATCCTTAGCATGGGAATTTCTAAGGGGCGCAAACAAGGTATCATCTTCGGATTAGGGTGTGCATTAGGTTGCCTTAGCCATACGGTACTCGCAGTTATTGGCGTGAGCGCGATTATTGCGGCATCACCCATTGCATTCACTGCACTGAAAATTGCTGGGGGGCTCTATCTTATTTGGCTAGGCATAAATGCTTTGCGTAGCCGAGGCGGTGCCAAGGTAGAAAAGGTTCTAAATGACGAGCAAGCTCTGACGAAGCTGTTCTTTAAAGGGGTGTTTGCCAACGCGATCAACCCGAAGGTGGTTTTGTTTTTTCTATCCTTCCTGCCTCAGTTCATCATCCCATCCAACGGAAACATCAGTTGGCAGATGGCCGCGCTGGGAGTCACTTTCACCGCGCAAGCGGCAGTACTTTTTGGGCTGCTAGGTTACTTTTCGGGATCACTTGGGCAATGGCTCAACACTAGGCCCAAGGCAGGTGTAACTCTTGATCGCATAGCAGGGGCCGTTTTTGTCGCGTTGGGTTTGCGATTAATCGTTTCACGATGAATGCCTGCTTTGGGTCGATGGCCGACATACCCCATTGCTCCAGTAACGCGATGTGCAACTAATGAGAAGCCATGCTGACCTATGCCGGGTTCGCAACCCTCGGAGTCGGTCATGCCCCTCGAAACCTTCATGGTCACTGTCTACTGCCTTGTTCGCGAGGCGCTGAACATGTCGTTCATGGTGGGAACCCGCGCAAGCGAGGATTTCCCCCAAAATTGTCGATTGCTGAGGCCCTGACGATGGCGTTCGTCGGCACCGTCCTCGGCTACTGCAGCGACAAGGCCGTCGTCTCTGTACGCCGCCCTGTCGAGACCGTGATCGGACAGCTGGCAGAACGTTTCTCCGCCGAACGGATCGGCGTACGGAAACTCTGGCAGGTAACCGTTCACGCCCCCCAGCAGATGGGTGGCCAGCCCCCACGGCGGTGCCTGCGGACGCACGAAGCGGCTCTTGAGCTCTTTGTGCCGGAGCGCAGTCCCTCCAGAAGCGAGTAGGCAATTGGTCTAAGCGTTTTTTCTTAGCATGTTATCGGTGTAAGCTGAGAAACGACATACGGTTTCGTTGGGTTTGAGCGTGATCTGCATTAGACTGATCGCCGTTGACCGTCGCCCAACCCGTCTTGCCATGCATCTGACCGACCACGATCTTCGCCAACTCGACCGCGATGCGCTGTCGCGGCTTGGGGAAGAGGCGGTGCGGCGGTTGGCGGAGCGCCTGCTGGCTGATCTCAAGGACGCGCGGGACCGATTGAACCAGGACTCCCGCAATAGTTCGTGTCCGCCCGGCAGCGATTCGGTCTATCGCCAACCCCGTGCGGGCTCGGAGCGTGATCCGCCGACGGACACTACGCCTGACGAGCCGCCGACGGTAGCGGTCGGCGAGACCGAAGAGACGGACGGCTGAGGCGGGCGACGACGGAGCCCCGGTGGCAAAGGCGCCTTCCGGCGCTGCGGCCCCTGCTGCGCGTCGCCCGGGGCGGCAGCCGGGTGCGCCCGGGTTTGGCCGAAACCAGAAGCTGACCGTCAACGCCGTGCTCGATCATTGGCCAGCACGATGCGCGGCCTGTGACGAGCCCTTCGCAGCCGAGCCGGTGGCCCAAGCCTACGGTGGCTACGACGAAATCGAAGTGCTGCCGGCTGATCCGAACGCCCCAGGCCTGCGGTTGTGGGTGACTCAGCACCGGTTCTGGGAAGCCCAGTGCGGATGCGGCCACTGCAGCCGCTATCAGCCGCCACGTGCGGTGGTCCTGCCCGAATGGGAAGGCGCACGGGTGGATGCCCAGCAGATGCTCGGGCCGCACCTGGCCGGGTTGATCGTCATGCTCTGCCTGCGCTATCGGCTCTCGCGCGCCAAGGTCCAGGAACTCCTCTGGGAGTTGCTCGGGTTGCAACTGTCCGCCGGACTCCTCGACCAGACCATACGGCAAAGCGCCGGCCAGGTCGCGCCGGTCGAAGAACTGCTGCTGGAGGAGATCGAACGTGCCGGCCTGCTGCACCTGGACGAGACGCCGTGGCGAGAAAGTGGCCTGTTGCTGTGGGTGTTCAACGCCGTGACGACGGTGGTGTATTTCATCGGCGCACGCAGTGCCGAGATCTTCGTCAATGCCCTGCAGGGCGGTTTGGCTGGCTGCCTGATGAGCGATGGTTACGCGGTCTATCGTTCGTACCTCAACCGCATCCGCTGCCTGGCGCATCTCCTGCGCAAGGCCCGCGGATTGGCCGAGGCCACTTGCCGGCACACCAGTCAGGTCGGGCAGCAACTCCTCGACCTGCTGGGTGCCCTGATGCAGGCGACTCAGGCCGCCCGCGACGGCCCTTCCGAGGATTTGGCCGAACAACAGGCGCCAAACCTGGCCCAACTCAAGGCCTTGTGCGAACGCCATCAAAACAGTCCCTTCGCCAAACTCGGCGAATTCTGCCGGGAAATGCTCAACGACTGGGAAGCAATCATCCGGCCGCTCCTCGACCCCAGCCTGCCGCTCACCAACCATGCGGCCGAGCGTCTGTTGCGCCACTGGGTCATTGCCCGTCGCCTGAGCTTCGGTACCCGCAGCGAACAAGGAACCCGAGCCTTTGCTTTGCTCGCCAGCATCATCGATACGTGTCGCGCAAGGAAGGTCTCCGCTTGGGATTACCTCTCCACCGCCCTCCAGGCTGGCCGCCAGGGACTACCCATGCCGCCTTTGCCTGCCGTCTCGGTAGGGGGGTGATTGGTTACTCTGGCAGTGGGTAACTCGTCTCTACAGGAAAGTTTCCGCCCATACCTGGTGCGTCCTGATCTACCAGTCCTTGGGGCGACCCTTGCTGGATTTGGAAGGGCTGGTCACAGAGTAATAGTTGCACATCGCGTTATTAAGCGGCTGCCCAGACGCCGATGGACAGGCCTGACAAGGGGTAGGCACCTGCACAATGCCTGCGGGTTCGTCTTCATGGCCGACAGGAACGGCGAGAGGCAACAACCGTTTATCCTTCACACGGCACAGGATTCGGTTTTTGAAAACAGTTGGAAATTCACGATCACCAGGGTTTGCTTATTGCCATTGAAGCGACTGCCGAAGTCGCGCAGGCAGGCGTCGATGTACTTCTTGAAAGTGGCGAACGTGTCGTAATGGATGCGGTACAACACCTGTCTTGACGAAGCGCCACAAGCTTTCGGTGAGGTTCAGGTTGGCTACCGTCTGGTTGTCCGTGTGGGGCGGGCAGTTGTCGAAATCCTGATTTAGCCTTTCCGCGTGTGCATCCCACTACCCCTTCCCCTGGCGGAAGTGCTCGGCCAGTAGCCCAGGCAGGACACCGTCTTGCAACTTCCTCACCTTTTCAGTGACGGTGTCTTCATCCACCCACACCCCGTCTGCTATCTCCTGGTGAGCGTAGCCTTTACCCTTTAGGTAGACCACATTCAGCTTGTTTTTTACAGGCGCGACGGCTGGGGTTCCCACTCGCCTCCTAGTGCAGTTCGTCGAGTTGTGCTTCGGTGAGTTCCAGGTTGATCATCTTCAGGCTTCAAAGCGGGGTGTTCAATGCCCCTCACCCAACATTGGCTTGATGTAAAACCGAAAATTCGGCCGCGCGCAGTACAGCGCTACAATGGAACCATCACGTAAACCCGGTGTCTGCTTTGGCTGAGCGGTGATCGTCTGTCACTAAATGCACACAATAACCCACAAAACATGCCCCGGAGGTCCTCCAGATGACCCGTTTCAGTCTACGTATACAACTCCTGATCGTGACCATTGCCCTGGCCAGCGGCTTCCTGGTTTTCGGCGCCTGCACCTGGCAGATCATCAAACAGACCAAGATCGGCAGCCCGCATTACGATCGCATCGTCCTCTACAAGGATCTGGTCGCGGACATCCTTCCCCCTCCCAACTACATTATTGAGTCCTATCTCACCGTCCTGCAAATCGCCAACCCCGACCGGATTGACGATATTGCCATACTGATCGGCAAGCTACAGCAACTGCAGCAGGACTACGACAAGCGGCACAGGTTCTGGACCGAACAGTTATTGCCAGCGAGCATCAAGACTCGTTTCCTGAACGACGCGCATGCGCCAGCCGTGCGATTCTTCGAGATTGCCAACAAGGAGTTCGTGCCAGCCGCCCAGGCCGGTGACGCGACAGCGATACGTACCTCGATGTACAAACTCTCTTCTAACTATGCCGAACATCGCAAGGCCATAGATGATGTGGTTTTGTTGAGCAGCCGGGAACAAACAGAGGTTGAAACCAGTGCAGCCGCTACCGTCCAATCCGGTCTGAGCTTGCTGCTCCTGGTCTTTCTCCTGAGTGCTGCACTCGCTGCCGCCGCCAACTACATCTTTGGCAAATCCCTGCTGGCAGGCATTCGGGAAGCCCGCCAGCGTTTGGGAAACATCGCCAACGGACTTCTCGATCAGCAACTCAAATCAAGTAAGCGGACCGATGAAATCGGAGACCTGCTGCGCTCCCTTGATACCACCACCAGCAACCTGCGGCTGACAGTCGGGGAAATTCGTGCTGCTGCCCAGACGGTCAGCACTTCCGCTGCGCAGCTCTCTGCGACCATCGCCACCATTGCCGACAGCGCGCACAGTCAGAGTGCCTCGGTCAATGACATGGTAGCCACCGTGGAACAGATGTCGAGCGGCATCTCGATGATGGCTGCAGAATCCGATGCCGCGAAAATCCAGGTCCAGCAGGCCGGTGAACGCTGCGATCAGGGTAGTGCCGAAATCACCAGCACGACACGAGTGGTAGAGCACCTCACGAACGATGTTCAAGGCACCGCGGAATCGATGCGGTCACTCGGCGAACATTCCCGTGAGATTTCCGGTATTGTCAGCGTGATTCGCGAGATTGCCGACCAGACCAACCTGCTTGCCCTCAACGCGGCCATCGAAGCGGCCCGCGCCGGTGAACAGGGGCGTGGTTTTGCAGTCGTCGCCGACGAAGTGAGAAAGCTCGCTGAACGTACTGCTCAATCAACCGACCGCATCACCACGATGATCACCCAGATCCAGTCAGGCATCGAGAATGCGATCAGCGCGATGGGGTCGGGATCGCTAAAAGCACGCGAAAGCATTCACGCCGTCCAGGCAGCCAAGGCGACGATGGACGCCATTGCCGTCGAGACCGGCATTCTGATCAACCATATCCAGCAAATTGCCCAGGGACTTGGTGCGCAAAACCAAAGCAGTAGCAAGATCACCGCGGCAATCTCGGGCATCGCCATTGGTGCCCGGGAGAACAGTTCGGCTGCCGCGCAGGTATCCACTACCGCGACAGACCTTGCCACGACAGCGCATCGCCTGCGTGCTGCCGCCGAGTTCTTTCGCCTTTGAAGGACATCGCCATGGAACTGGCAGGAAAACGCATCGTCCTCGGTGTCAGCGGCGGCATTGCAGCCTACAAGGCTGCTGAACTGGTTCGCCTGCTAAGCAGCGAAGGCGCCTCGGTGCAGGTGGTGATGAGTGAAGCGGCGACGCACTTTGTCACGCCGGTCACCTTCCAGGCGCTCTCCGGCAAACCGGTGTTTACCGATCAGTGGGATCGGCGAGTCGCCAACAACATGGCACATATCGATCTTTCACGGGAAGCCGATGCACTGCTGGTCGCCCCCGCTTCGGCCGACTTTCTCGCCAAGGTGGCCAACGGACTGGCCGACGACCTGTTGACCACCCTGGTCCTGGCACGCGACTGCAGGCTCCTGGTTGCCCCGGCGATGAACCGTCAGATGTGGGAAAACCCGGCAACCTGCCGCAACATCGCCAGCCTGCGTGCCGACGGCGTGGACATCCTCGGTCCGGCCTGTGGGGATCAGGCCTGCGGTGAAACCGGGCCGGGACGGATGCTCGAAGCGGCAGAGATCCTTGCCGAGATGATCGCCCACTTTCAGCCAAAATCGCTCGCCGGCAAACGCGTGTTGCTGACCGCTGGGCCAACTTTCGAGGCGATCGACCCGGTACGGGGGATCACCAACCTGTCTACCGGCAAGATGGGCTATGCGATTGCCCGCGCCGCCTGCGAAGCAGGTGCACAGGTAACCCTGGTCTCCGGGCCGGTCAGCCTGCCCTGCCCGCTGGGGGTCAGCCGCATCGAGGTCAGCAGCGCCCTGCAGATGCACGCCGAGGTACACCGTCAGGTCGCCAGCAATGACGTTTTCATCGCCGTCGCCGCCGTCGCCGATTACCGCCCGGCCAATCCCAGCGCGCAAAAGATCAAGAAAGGCGCGCAGCTGAAGCCGCCAACGATCGAACTGGTGCAGAATCCGGACATCCTTGCCGAGATCGCTGCTCTGCGCGCACCACCGCTCTGCGTCGGTTTTGCTGCCGAAAGCGAGAATCTGCACAAATACGCAGAACACAAACGGCGCAGCAAGAACATCCCGCTGCTCGTCGGCAACCTGATCGCCGACGGCTTTGGCGGCGACGACAACACGCTGATCCTGTTCGACGATGACGGTGCGCACCCGCTGGCACCCGCGCCCAAGCTCCAGCTTGCGCGCCAGCTCGTCAACCGTATTGCCGTCCTGCTCGGGCGGCGCCGATGAGCCGCCCGGACCTTCGGGTAGACGTCAAGCTGCTCGATCCCCGCTTGCGTGACCAGCCACCGCATTATGCCACCACCGGCTCGGCCGGCCTCGACCTGCGGGCTTGCATCGCCGAACCGGTTGAAATCCGGCCTGGGGAAACGCTGCTGATTCCGACCGGCATCGCGATCCATCTCGGCGACCCTGGACTGGCAGCGATGATCCTGCCGCGCTCGGGACTCGGCCACAAACATGGCATCGTTCTTGGCAACCTGGTCGGGCTGATCGACTCCGACTATCAGGGCGAGATCATGGTGTCGACCTGGAACCGCGGTCAGGAACCCTTCACCTTGCAGCCACTCGATCGTCTGGCCCAATTGGTGGTGGTACCGGTCTTGCGAGTCGAGTTCGAGGTTGTCGAAGAATTCATCCGCAGCGCACGTGGTGCATGCGGTTTCGGGAGCACCGGTCATTCCTGAACGGCGGTGGCCAGACGTTCTACCTGCGCTCGCTACGCCCCACCACCAGTAACCCGGCAGCGACGAGAAAGGCCAGGAAACATAGACCTGACCAGTTGGCCATCGACAGTCCGAGGAACACCCAGTCCCTGCTTGAACAGAAACCGGTGGCCATGAACAGCGATGGCCAGTGTACGCCAAACCAGTCGACGATCTGCTCGATCAGCGTCGGCTCACCAAAACCACATTCCATGCTCGCGTTGGGCAGATACTGCAGCCAGCTCTGGTGGGCCGCAGTCGCCAGTCCGCCGGCTGCAGTCAAGCCGAGCAGCACGCCCCAGAAGCGGGACCCGCCGGGCAACAGCACGCCAGCCAGCGCCAGCAAGGCGATCAGCAGATAGAGCAGGCGTTGAAAGATGCACAGGGGACACGCCTGCAGCCTCATCACCTCGCCGAGCAACCATCCGGCCAGCGTCAGACCGAGCGCCATCAGCCCCAGCAGGCCAAAGGCGACACGTGGCGAGACACGCATCGGATTCGATCAGGCCAGTACATAGCTGCGCAAGCGCAGCGAGAGTTCCTGCAACTGCCGAACCCCGGAGTTCTCGGCACGCTCGCACCAGTCCTGCAGCGCACGCAGCAGATGCTCGCGGGAAGCGTTCGAGCGCTCCCAGACGGCCGCCAGTTCCTGGCGCATGGCATAAGCAGTTTGCAGCGCACGGCTCTCGCCGAGCAGCAACTCGAGCCGACTGCGGTGTTCCTGCGGAACGGCATCGGCATCCGCCGCCAGCCAGCGCTTCATGCCCTTGAAGCGACTACCGTCCTGTAGCGTGGCAAGTTCCTCGCGGTATACCTGTTTCAGCGAACGGGCGTACTGAGAGAGCACATCGTAACGGTTGACGATCACTGCCTGCAGGGTATCGAAATCGACGACCGGCCGCAGATCCCCAAGACGCGGCCTGGGTGCCACCTTCTTCACATGCGCCAGGCCAAGCGCAGCGAGGATGCGGATATAGAGCCAGCCGATGTCGACCTCATACCAGTGAATCGACAATCTGGCGGAAGTCGGAAAAGTGTGATGGTTGTTGTGCAGCTCTTCTCCGCCAATCAGTATCCCCCAGGGAGAAATATTGGTACTAGCGTCCGGAGAACTGAAATTGCGGTAGCCCCAGAAATGCCCAAGACCGTTGATCACACCAGCCGCCCAGAACGGAATCCAGGCCATCTGCACAAGCCAGATCAGCGTGCCTGCCAGCATGCCGAAAACCGTGATGTCGATGAGCAGCATGAGCAGTACGCCAAGCTTGTGCCACGGCGTGTAGAGATGGTTCTCGATCCAGTCATCCGGTGTGCCGCGGCCGTAACGCGCGATGGTGTCCTGGTTGCGGGCCTCCCTGACGTAGAGGAAAACGCCCGCCCAGAGAACCCTATGGATGCCGAACACCTGCGGACTATGTGGATCTTCGGCAGTCTCACACTTGGCGTGATGCTTGCGGTGGATCGATGCCCACTCGCTGGTCACCATGCCGGTGCTCAACCACAGCCACAAGCGAAAGAAATGTGCGGCCAGCGGATGCAGATCCAGAGCACGATGTGCCTGATGGCGGTGCAGAAAGATGGTCACCGAGGTGATTGTGACATGCGTCAGACCCAGTGCCATCAACACATAAGCCCACCAGGGCCAATCGACTAAGCCAGCGTACATAAACCATCCTTTAAGGAGCAGACTCGTGATTCTAAGGCAATCAGCCGCCGCGCCAAAGCGTCTTGTCACAAGCCCGCAAGTCTGACCAGCTCTGGAAGTTGCGCTGAAGGCAAGCTAATCCCGCTCTTCTGGCCTGCGGGTGTGTACGCACCGCCACAAGCCGTTATCATTGGCAAATGAAAACACGTATCCTGCTGGTCGAGGACGATGAGCGCCTCGCCGATCTGACTGCCGAGTACCTGCGAAAGAACGATTTCGAGGTCCTGATTGAACCACGTGGCAATACCGCCCAGACACGCATTCTCGACGAGCGACCCGACCTGGTCATTCTCGACGTAATGCTACCCGGCAAGGATGGATTCGAAGTCTGTCGCGCCGTCCGCCCGCACTACGGCGGGGTAATCCTGATGCTGACGGCACGCGACGAAGACTTCGACCAGATCCTTGGTCTTGAACTGGGCGCCGACGACTACATTGCCAAACCGGTTCAGCCGCGCCTGCTGCTAGCGCGCATCAAGGCCCTGCTGCGCCGTTCGCCGGTCAATCCGAGCAACACGGGCAACAACACTGCGGAATCCAGCGAACCCTCCGAACTGGCTTTTGGCCGCTTTCGAATCAGCCAGGCGACACGCAGCACCCATCTCGGCGATGATGCCATCGACCTGACCACGGCCGAATTCGATCTGTTGTGGCTGCTTGCCCGTCACGCCGGCAACATCCTGTCACGCGACGATCTGCTCCAGGAGTTGCGCGGCATCGGTTTTGACGGACTCGACCGCTCGATCGACGCCCGCATTTCAAGGCTGCGCCGCAAACTCGGAGACGATCCGGAAAACCCGACGCGAATCAAGACCGTGCGCGGCAAGGGCTATCTGTTCAGTAAGCATGACTGGCAATAGCAACAAGCTGCTCGCCGTCCTCGCGACTTACAAGCCGGCGCCCTGGCGAGGGCGCTACAGCCTGTCCCGACTGTTTTTCAATTTCTACCTGCTGGTCATGGGCTCCTTCGTGGCTATTGCAATCTTTGCCGACTTCGTCATTTCGACTGCGGTCAAGGGCATCACCGACGACTACACCAGCCGGTTCATGCGTGGCACGGTGCTTCTGATCGAAGACGAACTGTTCCGCAGACCACGTTCGGAATGGCCAAAGGCGATCGAGGCGCTCGATCGGAAATTCGCCTACAAACTCAGTATCGTAGACCGCTGGACGCTCAATCTACCTCCGATACAGGCGGCGAGGCTTGATAGTGGCGAACTGGCGATTGATGTACAGGGAGACATCATCTACCACCGCCTCAAACAGACTCCGCAAATTCTAGTTGTCGGCCCGATCTCGCCCGAGCGCAACCCGGAATACCCGCGTGGAATTCCGCTCGACCTACGCATCAGTCTGCTGACCTGGAGTCTGATCGGGGTCTGTCTGGCGATTGTCGTATGGCTATGGGTGCATCCGGTCTGGCGGGACCTGGAAGCGATGCGCCAGACCGCACGCGCCCTCGGCGAGGGACTCTTCGAAGCACGTGCTCCAAGCATGCGCAGCAGTGCTTTCAGACCACTGGCAGAGACCCTGAACGGCATGGCCGAGCGTATCCAGCGACTGATCGCAACACAGAAGGAGTTGTCGAGTGCCATCTCGCACGAGTTGCGTACCCCGATCGCACGCCTACGCTTCGCGCTCGAGATACTGGCGGACACCCCTGAACCCTGCGAGCGCGAGCGTTTGTGGCGAACGATGGAAGCTGACCTCGATGAACTCGACGGCCTGATCGATTCCAGTTTGACCTATGCCCGCTTCGAGCGCGAGCAGCCTGAACTCGACCTGACCGCAGTCGAGATCGCTCCCTGGCTTGAAGAACAGGTGGAAGCCAGCCGCATGCTGGCGCGCAGGCTTGAACTGCGGGTCGACCACAGCACCTTGCCGCCGCTGCTGCGCGTCGAACTCGATCTCAAGAGCATGCCGTATGCGATCACCAACCTGCTGCGCAATGCCATCAAGTACGCTAAAACACGGATCATCGTCAGTGCAGAAGTCCTTGGTGACCAGATCCAGGTGCACGTCGACGATGACGGCATCGGCATACCGGTTGATGAGCGTGAACGCGTTTTCTCAGCCTTTACCCGCCTCGACCGTTCGCGCGACCGTGCGACCGGAGGTTACGGTCTCGGACTGGCGATCGCACGGCTGGTGCTCGAACAGCATGGCGGCAATGCCAGCGCCGCTGCATCGCCGCTTGGCGGGGCACGTTTCACGCTCAGCTGGCCACTGTCACAGAACGTCACGGAAAGCTGACGCAATTGCTGCAGACGGAGCGTCTGGTCCGCCCCTATCATCCCTTCCCATGTACAGAACGATGCCAAAGGAAGACCAGATGAGCGACTTCAACCTGAACTGCGAGACCTTTCTCGCCACCTCGCGCCAACACTTTTTCGCCAGCGACGCGGCCTCTGCCGACCGGCAAAGCATTCCTGAAAGCGATTCCACGGGCCATTGCGGTGAGAAAGAGCACGGCGGACATACTGGTAGATGAGGGGGGTGGCGCACCCCCCGCCGCCCTTTCCGTTGTCTGAAGGTATCGGTATCTTCATTGGGATCGTCGCCTGGGATGTGCTCAGAGCCGGAGAAATGGAACTTCTGAAGGCTTCTCTGATCGCCGCAACCGGCGCGCTGATCTGGTACGGCGCTCGCTGCTGGCTGAGCAGGCGCAAGCGCCGCGGATCTCTTTGAAAGCCTCAGCGAATGGTTTGGTCTCCTCCCCTGTAGCCCATCGCAACGATGGGCCTTCAATCCCGTGCCGACTTCGGCGCGGGATTTTTTTCATTGCGGGAATCATTATCCACGGTCGCCGGCAATACCCCGCCCAGCAGGCGCACCTCGCGCTGGGGAAAGGGAATCTCGATGCCGTGTTCGCGGAATGAGTTCCAGATCATCAGGTTGATCGCCGAACGGACGCCACCGGTCCCCTCCTGCGGGTCGGCAATCCAGAAACAAAGCTCGAGATTGATACCACTTTCGGCAAACAGTGTCAGCAGTGCTTGCGGCGCAGGTTCGGCCAAGACGCGCGGCTGTGCCTGCGCTGCCTCGGTCATCAGGCGCATCGCCTGCTCGAGATCGGTGCCATAAGCCACCTGCACCGGTACCATCACCCGCAATCGTGAATCGGTGAAGGACTCATTGCGCACGATGTTCGACACCAGATACTCGTTGGGAATGATCACCTCGGTACCGGCCAGTGTGCGCAGGACCGTATAGCGGGAGGTGATCTGTGTGACGACCCCGGAAGTCGTCGCATCGAGAGCAACCAGGTTGCCGATGCGAATCGATCTGTCGAGCAGGATGATGAAGCCACTGACGTAATTGCTGGCGATTTTCTGCAGTCCGAGTCCGAGACCGACCGCGAGGGCACCGCTGAACACCGATAGCGCAGTGATGTCGATACCGACGATCGATAGGCTCAGCAACAAGGCCACCACCGACAGCACCGCCTTGACCAGGCGGCCCAGCACCACGCGCAGATTCGAGTCCAGCGTCTCACTGGCAAGCAGGCGAGTCTCGATCTCGCCCGAGAGCCAGAGTGCGACCAGAACCGTGACGACGACGGTCACCAGGCCGGTCAACAGGGTCCACAGGTCCAGTTTCTGCTTGCCGACGTGAAAATTCACCTGTTCGAGGATCTCGATCAGGGGTTCCGCTAGCCCGGTCAGATAGAGCGCCAGGCATAACCAGATCGCGGTGGCGATGAAGCGCTCGGAACTGGCCAGCCAGCCACTCGGCGAGAAGGCGTGGCGCAGAACATAGATCACCGCACGCACCAGCGCCATCGAGAGCAGCAATGGCACGGCCAGATCGAGCAGGCTGACCGGCCCGAGCTGCCAGTGCCGGAAACTCTGGCGGACAATCAACACCGACAGCAGCGCCAGCAGGGGAAAAGCGACGCGCTTCAGGCTGCCGGTACCGAAGGCGCGCAAGGCTCCGTGCGCCGTGCTCGCGCGCGCGAACTCGTGCCGTCGACCGAAGCGCGCGCCCCCCCAGGCGAGCAGCAGACTCGCAGCCAACGCCAGCACCTGCCAGAGAAAAGCCGGCTCCCGAAAATCCCGCCAGAGTTCGAACAGCAGGGCAAACATCGCCTTTTCGTTCATCGCCGGTCCATTACCGCCGCATAAAAGGCGTCAGTCCCGTGCTGATGGGGAAGCAATCGCAGGCGCTCGCCGACGTCGATCGCGATCCCCTGTCTGGCCAGGATGTCCTGGGCCGAACATGGAACAAAGTCCGGGTGCTGCGCCAGGAAAGCCTGGACCACGGCATCGTTCTCGGCTTCGAGCAGACTGCAGGTCGCATAGACAAGGCGTCCGCCCACTTTGACCAGGCTTCCGGCGGCGGCGAGAATCGCCGCCTGTTTGGCACACAGCTCGGCAACACTTGCCGGCATCTGCCGCCACTTCAAGTCCGGATTGCGACGCAGGGTACCCAGGCCGGAACAGGGCGCATCGACCAGCACTCGATCGAGTTTGCCGGCAAGGCGCCGGATCTTGACGTCACGTTCGGATTCGATCTGCAGCGGATACACATTTGACAGGCCAGAACGTGCCAGGCGTGGTTTTAGCCTGGCCAGCCGCCGCTCGGCGACATCGAAGGCGTAGAGACGGCCCTGCGAACGCATCAACGCCCCGAGCAATAAGGTCTTGCCACCTGCACCCGCACAGAAGTCGGCGATCATTTCACCGCGCCGGGGCTGCACCAGAAAACCCAGCAACTGGCTGCCCTCGTCCTGCACTTCCATGCTGCCATCGATGAATAACGGATGCTTCGACAGAGCTGGCTTGCCGAGCAGACGGATTCCCAGCGGCGAATAGCGACAGGCCTCGGCCGCCAGTCCGTCGGCCAGCAAACGCGCCAACACCTCCGACCGACCCGTCTTCAGGGGATTGACGCGCAGATCCAGCGGTGCCGGCTGGTTGAGGCCGTTTGCCAGGCGCTCGACTTCATCGGCTGCGTACTGCGCCATGAACTCGGCGTACAGCCAGTCGGGCAGATCGAGGCGAACCGCCGGCGGCAGTTCATCAATCCTCACCGCCTTGGCCTGTGCTAGCCATTTGCTCTCGGATTCGCTCAGAACACCCTCCAGCTGGCGCCGGTTCATTCCCTGCAGGCACGCCAGCACGGCCAGGAGCAGTCGCCTTGAGGTCAGCTCGTCGGCACAACGCGCCGACAGCGAGCGCTTTCGGCGCAGCACCAGGAACACCGTTTCAGCAATGAAACCGCGATCGGCATGGCCGAGTTCACGGTGTTGGCGAAAATAACGGGAAACAACCTGATCAGCCGGAAATACCGAGCGCAACAATTCCGACAGCAACGCTTCGGCATGACGAAAAAGGGCATGAGAAAACCGTTCTTTACTCATGGTCATTGCGGTTCCTGGCTGATTTCAATGATGGTCGCAACCTGCACGTAGAGATCCCCCTTACGGTCCAGATGCTGAATTTTTACCGGCAACATCGCATGCTGATAAGATAGCCAAAGCTCGGTCGTGGCCACACCCGGTACGCGCAAGCGCAGGCAGTGAAAAGTCCCTGCCGGAATCTCGAGGTCCTCGTCACCGACGACTTCGACGCGAAAATCCGCGTACTTCTTGCCGGTCAAGATTGGCAAGCTGCGGCCCGTGCCGAGGTCAGGCAGCAAACCCAACTGGTAGGGAAAACTCAACAAGTCCTGAGTACCGGGGCGCAAGGCTTGCGCTGGCCGGCCGTCGATACGCAACTGCAGGGCCTCCCAGTCGAATTCGGCTTGCTGGCCGGTTGCGCGCCCCCTCTGGTGAGTCACGACCCGCTCGGGGAGCAATCCGGCAGGGGTCCACCGTCCGCGACTTTCGATCTCGAAACGCAATGGTCTGAAAAAACCGACCAGCCCGCTGGTTTCGGTCACCGCTGTGATCCGGTAGCTGCCGTCGACGACCTCCCAATCGTGGATCGAGAAACCGATCTCAAAACCCTGATCGCCGCGATCGACGCGATAACGAATCCTGCCATGTGCCGGTAACGGCGACGCCACAGGTACCGCCGCGACCGACGGCAAGGAGGAAGGCGGCAGATCCGGTGCGGCCTCGGGCATTTCTGTCCCCTCCTGCTCGGGTTCCGAGCCAGGTTCCTGCACTGGCTCCGGTGCGGGAAGCTGCACCGGCGAATCACGAACGGTCATTACCGACGACTGGGCTGGCACAGCCGGTGGGCGCCGCGCAGAACGCCGATTCGCGGCCTCGGGCTTCACAGGCCTTGCCGCTGGCGGCTGTGGCGTTGGCGTTGGCGGCATCTTGAGTTCAACGACCAACATCGGCGATTCGCTGCCGGTTGACAAGTCGACATCCGGAGCAAAGAGCACCAGTGAGTGGACACCGATCGAGGCAATGAAGGCGATGATCAGAACAACAGGCATCGGCTCGCCAACCTATCCGGCAACGGACTGCGGAGCAATCAGCGCCATGCCATCAGCCTGCGGCATATCCAGCCATACGCGTCCGTTGCGCAGATGCAGGCGACCTTCGGCAAACCAGCGTACCGCCAACGGGTAGACCTGATGCTCCTGCACCAAAACGCGTGCGGCCAGCGTCGCCTCGTCGTCGTCATCGAGTACCGGCACGGCCGCCTGCACGATGACCGGTCCATGATCCAGGTCGGGAGTCACGAAGTGTACGGTGCAACCGTGAATCCGAACACCCTCGGCCAGCGCGCGGCGGTGCGTGTGCAGGCCGGGAAAGGCCGGCAACAGCGAAGGGTGAATGTTGATCAGGCGATTCTCGTAGCGACGCACGAAAGCCTGCCCGAGAATCCGCATGAATCCCGCCAGAACCACGAGATCCGGTGTAAAACCGTCAATCGCGGCGGCGACGGCGACATCGAATTGTTCGCGCTCGGCAAACCCTCGATGGTCAATGACGCACGTCGGCACGCCGTGTGTTTCGGCCGTCTGCAGGCCCATGGCATCGGGCCGATTGGAGATGACGCCGACGATACGCGCCGGGATCGCTCCGGAGGTCGCAGCATTCAGCAGCGAAGTCAGGTTGCTGCCCCGCCCGGAGATCAGGACCACCATCTTAATCATGCGCTAGCCTTGCGATGTTGCAGCCAGCCGACCAACACCGGCAGCAGCGAAATCAAGATGATCACGACGATCACCAGGGTCAGATTCTGCTGAATCCATGGAAGATTGCCAAACCAATAGCCCGCCAGAGTCAGCGAGCCGGCCCAGCTGACTCCACCGATCAGGTTGAAAAAGGCGAATTTTCCGTAGTTCATCGCGCCGATGCCTGCCACGAACGGCGCGAAGGTGCGGAACAGCGGCAGGAAACGCGAAATGACCAGGGTCTTGCCACCGTGCTTCTCGTAAAAGGCGCGTGTCTTGTCGAGTGCCGTTCGGTTGAAAAAACGCGATTGTTCCCACTGGAAGACCTTCGGCCCGAGATAGCGACCGATCTGGTAGTTGAGCATGTTGCCGAGCACCGCTGCGACAATAAGCACCGCGAGCAGGACGCCGATCTGCATGCCCCCCAGCGCTGCCAGCGCACCGGCGACGAAGAGCAGCGAATCACCGGGCAGGAAAGGGGTCACCACGAAGCCTGTCTCGCTGAAGATGATCACGAAAAGAATCGCATAGATCCACGGCCCATATTGCTGCACCAGCATCGCCAGGTGCTTGTCGAGGTGCAGGATGATGTCGATAAAGCTGGTCAAGTATTCCATTGTCAGAAAGGAGGCTGGAAGCAAGGAGCGATTCTACCGGAAGCCGGGCCGGTATAATGAGCCGATGCCTGAAACCACCCATATCCATCTCCTGCCCGATCTCTTGATCAGCCAGATCGCTGCCGGCGAAGTCATCGATCGGCCGGCCTCGGTACTCAAGGAACTGCTGGAAAATGCCCTCGATGCCGGCAGTTCGACGATCCAGATCCAGCTCGAAGAAGGCGGCGTCAAGCTGATCCGCGTCATTGACGACGGTGACGGCATTGCACGTGACGAACTGGCGCTGGCACTGGTCCGCCACGCGACTTCGAAGATCAGTTCGCTCGATGACCTCGAACGGGTCGGCACGCTCGGTTTCCGTGGCGAAGCGCTGGCCTCGGTGGCTGCCGTCGCGCGGGTTACCATCGCCAGCCGGCAGCAGGCCGGGCAGCATGCCTGGCGGCTCAGTGCGGAAGCAGGGGCAACACCTGAACCGGCCGCCCTGCCCTTCGGAACCGTGCTCGAAATGCGCGACCTCTATTACAACACGCCTGCACGCCGGAAATTCCTCAAGTCCGACAGCACTGAGTTCGCCCATTGCGCCGAGGCCGTCAGGCGCATTGCGCTGGCCCATCCAGAAGTGGGGTTCACGCTCACGCACAATGGTCGCGTCAGTCTGCACATGCCCAGGAGCGATGTGCGAACGCGTGCCGGCGCGATCCTTGGCGAGGAGTTTCTGGCCGAGTCGCGCTGCCTTGACGCCGCCGCCGGACCGCTACGCGTCTTTGGCTACTGCGCGCTGCCGGCCTACTCGCGCGCGCGCGGCGACGCCCAGTACGTCTACGTCAACGGCCGCTTCGTTCGCGACAAACTATTGAACCATGCACTTCGCGAGGCCTACCAGGACCTGCTGCACGGCAGCCGCTACCCGGCTTTCTGCCTGTTCCTGGAGGTCGACCCGGCGACTGTCGATGTCAATGTCCATCCACAGAAGACCGAGGTCCGCTTCCGTGACGCCCGCGCGGTGCACCAGTTTGTCTTTCATGCCGTACAGCGGCTGTTGTCGAGTCCACTGTCAACGCCACCAGCGCCAGGCGCCCAGACACCGGCAGCACACGAGGCATCATCGCACGGGCCCGATCAACCGGCGCGCGCAACCCAGGCCGGGCTCCCGACTTTCGTCAACCGGGCGGCGTACCAGGGTTCGCTGGGTATCCGCGAACCCGCCAGCAGCCATACTTACCTGGCGTTCGCCCAGGCCGCGCAAACCCCGGCTTCTCTGCCGCCAGCCACCGCCACGATAGAGACCGAAGCCGCGCCGCTCGGTTATGCCCTCGCGCAACTGCACGGCGTCTACATCCTGGCGGAAAACCACCAGGGTCTGGTGGTCGTAGACATGCATGCGGCTCACGAACGCATCCTGTACGAAAAGCTCAAACACGCGCTCGATGAGCAAGGACTGACGACGCAGGCGCTGCTGATTCCCGCGGTGTTCAATGCCGAGGCGATCGACGTCGCTACCGCCGAGGAACACGCCGCAGCACTGAGGCAACTCGGTTTCGATCTCGCGCCAGTGGGTCCCCGGCAGCTTGCGGTGCGTGCCCTTCCGGTTCTGCTGCAGGCTGCCGACCCGGCCGCACTGGCACGCTCGCTCTTGAGCGAACTGCGCGAACATGGCGTCACGCAACTGCTGACCGCAACGCGCAACGAGTTTCTGGCCAGCATGGCCTGTCAGGGCGCAGTGCGCGCCCGGCGGCTGCTGTCGCTGGCGGAAATGAACGCCCTGCTGCGTCAGATGGAGGAAACCGAATGTTCCGGACTCTGCAACCACGGCCGGCCGACCTGGACGCAGTTGAGCATGACCGATCTCGACCGCCACTTTCTACGCGGCCGATGAGCAAGATCGCAGCGCACCCGGACGATCTTCCTCTGGCAATCCTGCTGATGGGTCCGACCGCCAGCGGCAAGACCGCGGTGGCGATCGAACTGTCACGGCGTTACCCCGTCGAGCTGATCAGCGTCGATTCGGCGCAGGTCTTTCGCGACATGGACATCGGCACCGCCAAACCCGACGCAGCAACCCTGGCTGAATTCCCGCATCACCTGATCGACCTGATCAGCCCGCAGGAAACCTACTCGGCAGCCCGTTTCCGTGCCGACGCGCTGCGCGCAATGGCCGCGATCACGGCGCGCGGACGTGTACCCTTGCTTGTCGGCGGAACCATGCTCTACTTCAAAGCGCTGGTCGATGGCCTGGTCGACTTGCCGGCAGCCGACCCGGCAACGCGTGCGGCGATCGAACGGGACGCCGCTGCACGGGGCTGGCCGGCGCTGCACGCCGAACTCGCCGAGGTCGATCCGGCAACGGCCGCACGCCTGCAGCGCAGCGACGCACAACGCATCCAGCGCGCGCTCGAGGTCTTTCGCCTTTCCGGCCGCCCGCTGTCGGCGTTGATCATGAACGGCGAGAAAACGGCGCCAGGCTATCGCTTCGTGTCGATCGGCCTGCTGCCTTCGAATCGCAGCGCCCTGCACCAGCGTATCGCCGACCGCTTTGCCGCGATGCTCGCCGCCGGTCTGGAAAACGAAGTCGGGTGGTTACGCGGAAAATACCAGTTACAGCCTGCTCTGCCGTCGATGCGCTGTGTCGGCTACCGGCAGGTATGGGAGGTTCAGGACGGCCTCGCGCCACGTCACGAACTGCGCGAGCGTGGCATCTACGCCACCCGCCAGCTCGCCAAGCGACAGATCACCTGGATCGGCAACACGCTGCGGCCACGGACTGTCGATTGCCTGAGTCCCGACCTGGCCGGTCAGGTCAGCCGGCTCATCGGCCATCTCTTTGCCTGACGACAAATCATGAGGGAGTTCATCAATGTCAGAGCAACTGCGATCATGGAGCAGATCCAGAAAATGAACGCCCGTACCCGTTTCATTCTTGCGGTCATCATTCTCGGTCTGCTGATGACCGGCCCTTTCGTGGTGACAGCGCTGCTGATCTGGGTGAGTGCGCAACCCGCCGAGCAAGCGTTGCTCGTCCAGTTGGTCGTGCCGCACCTGTCTCTCGGCACGATGATGACCCTCTTTGGCTTCATTGTCGGTTTGCTGGTCATCCACCAGCTGTTTCGCCAGTATGTCCAGGGTTTGCTCAAGATGGCCGAGAACCTGCACCTGATGCTGTCTGCGAACCGCAACTTCAGGGTGACACCGGAAGGACCACCGGAAGTCCAGTTACTGGCGCAGGCGACGAATGACCTGGCACAGCAGCGCGATGGGCTGATGGACGATGTCGAGGCCCAGATCGCTGCCGCCAAATCCTCGGTCGAGGATGAAAAGAACCGCCTGGCGGCACTGATGTCCGAGCTGGCGCAAGCGGTGGTGGTCTGCAACCTGGATGGTCGCATCCTGCTCTATAACAGCCGTGCCAGACTGCAGTTCAGGGCCCTGGCACAAGGCAGCACGGCCGGAACAGGCGGTGCGCTGATTGGTCTGGGTCGCTCGATCTTCTCGATCCTCGAACGGAATCAGATCGACCACGCGCTTGGGGTGGTTCGTCAGCGTCTGCACAAGAGCGCCGCCGCAGCAATCGCCAACTTTATTACTGCGGCGCGGGGCGGGCAGCTCCTGCGCGTCCAACTGGTGCCCGTATGGTCTGCCAGCACGGATTCCCGGCAGCGGCAGATGACCGGTTACGTGCTCACCGTGGAAAACATTACACGCAGCCTGGAACAGGAATCCCGTCGCGATCAGGTGCTGCAGTCGCTGACCGATGGCAGCCGTGGCAGCCTGGCCAACATCCGTGTCGCCGTCAGCAACCTGACGGACTATCCGGACATGGAAGCGGAAATACGCGAACGTTTCGTCGGCATCATCAGCGACGAAGTCCTGCGCATGAGCCAGCGTCTCGATCAGACCATGAGCGAGTTTGCCGACTCGCTGAAAACCCGCTGGCCGCTCGAAGACGTGCTCGGAGTCGATATCATCGCTGCTGCCCAGCGTCGCATCGAGGAACAACTGAAACTATCCAGCAAGACCGAGGAAGTCGACGAAGTCCTGTGGCTGCGCGCCGAGAGCTTCTCGCTGGTGTTCTCGATCTGTTTCCTGGCATCGCGTCTGGTCGATCATTATCAGATCAAGGAATTACGCTTTCGGCTTCTCCCTTTTGGGAAACTCGCCTATCTGGATCTCATCTGGGCCGGGCACGCCATGTCATCGGAGACTTTCTACACCTGGGAAAACGATGCCATGCAGATGAAGAAGGAGAGTTCGCCATTGTCGCTGCGGGATGTCATTGACCGCCACGGCGGCGAGATCTGGTACGAGCGTGAAAAGGCCGCGCATCGGGCCTTCTTCCGCTTCGTCCTGCCGGTCGCCTCTCCGGAGACCATGGCGCCTGGAGAACTGGTCGACGACAGCGGTGCCCGCCCCGAGTATTACGACTTCGACCTGTTCCATTTCAGTGATCAGAATATCGATCTTGACCGGCCACTGGCGGATCTCAGCTACACCGTGTTCGATACCGAGACCACCGGCCTCGAGCCTGCGGCCGGCGACGAGATCATTCAGATCGGGGCAGTGCGCATCGTCAACGGCCGTCTGTTACGGCACGAGATTTTCGACCAGCTGGTGAATCCGGAGCGCTTTGTGCGACCCGAGGGGATCCGCATTCACGGCATCACCGACGACATGCTGCGTGGGCAACCGAACATTGACGTGGTTCTGCCCGCCTTCCATGATTTCTGCAGCGAAACCGTTCTGCTTGCGCACAATGCGGCCTTCGACATGCGCTTCCTGCAACTGAAGGAAGCGCGTACCGGCGTGGTTTTCAGCCAGCCAGTCCTCGATACCTTGCTGCTCTCGGGCGTGCTGCACCCCAACCAGGACTCACACCAGCTCGACAGCATCGCTACGCGCCTGGGGATCGCCATTGACGGCCGCCACAGCGGGCTTGGCGACGCCTGCGCCACCGGCGAAGTGTTCCTCAAGATGCTGCCCCTGCTGGCCCGGATGGGGATCGTCACGCTGCGGCAGGCGCTTGCGGCTTCCGAGAAAACCTACTTCGCACGCGTCAAGTACTGAAGCCCGATGCGCGCCGGGACTAGAAACCGGAGCCTGGCTGCTTCAGGAACTCCTCTTCCTCCGGCGTTGAGGCCCTGCCCAGTATTGTATTGCGATGTGGATAGCGGCCGAAACGATCAATGATGGCTTTGTGGCGGAGTTCAAACTCATAGTTGCTTGCCGGTGCCCACGCTTTGTAGAGGCGCTCCGCCTCAATATGAACTACGGTCGACTCGCTGTGCATGTAGGGCATGAGCAAGAATGCTCTCTCGGTCGGCGACAACTGTTCGAGCGCCCCAGAGGCAACCGCTTCCTGAGATAGAGCCAGCGCCAGGGGATCCTGGGAGAACGCTCCGGGTGTATTTCTATGGATATTTCGAGAGAACTGGTCTAGAACAATAATCTCGGCCAAGCGCCCTTGGCGCGTAGAACGCCAGGTGAACAGCTCACTCCGAGCCGCTTGATCGAGTACTGGCAGGAAACGACCCCTGATCCGGGCATCGAATTCCGGGTCAACGATCCACCACTGCTTGGGTTCAGCTTCCTTGAACCAGAACTCCAATACTTCCTCGAACATAATCGCTCCGGCACTGACACTTTTTGGGACTAACGCTTGAACTGAGCGGACCCGCCGGTGTGAAGGGTTAGGCGTCACCTTTGCCCAGCGCGCCCACGCGCCAGGGCGGCGCGTCTACTTCTTCTGGTTCTCGTTCCTGGATTGGCGTGTGCGGTCGAACTCGATGCCAGCCTTGACCTCAGCAATGGCCGCATCGACCGCCTGGATGGCCTTGACACGATGGCCACCCTTATCGAGGGTCGCTCGCTGCAGGCTCTCTTTGGCCTGCTGAAGACTGGCGAGTGCCGCCTCCATATTCGGCTGATCCGCCAGCGTCTGGCCAGAGACGAACGCGGATGAAGCGATGACGATGGCCAACAGGGTCTTCATGTATGTACTCCTTGTTCGGTGAATAGAGTCATTGGGATGCCCTCGAATGCAGGCGAAAAACACCTTGCTGGACCAGACCCGGGCTTTCGGCCTGGTATTGGCCAGAAAAACCGCTCGCCGAACACGCACCGACCATCTTCAGCAGGAAGCCTTCGTTCATCCATCCCTGCATCATACACTGCCCTTCCTGATACTGTCCCTGCAGGACGCCGGTAGCGAACAAGGGCGGGAAAACCCGGATGGCAGCCGTCACGCCGGTGCCGAAACGGCGCAATTGAAACTGCACCTGGGCGGTCGTGCCGACAGTGAGATTGGTGGCGGTTCCTTGCATCATGACGTCGAACCCGGCCTGTTTATCGGGCACTGTGATCGGCGGCAGCGCCGGCTGGCGCTCCACCGGCGGCTCCGACCTGGCTGACTGGGATTCCTGTCGCACCGGCTCACGTTCCTTCTGCGAGGCGCTTTTCAGCGCGGCCAGACGACGCCGGGCAACGGCAGCAAACTTGCCATCCGGGTACTGTTTGAGGTAATCCTCGAAATCGGCAGGGTCCTGGCTGGTGCGCACCGACTCCCAGAGCGACAACTGGACCGCCATCGGGTCGACGCCCGCTACCGGCGGCGGCTGGGCGGCAGACGCCGGCGGCGACTGGACGACCACCGTGGTCGGCCCAATGAAATAGAAATCCTGGGTCAGCGACGAATGATCCCAGGGAATCTGTTTGCCGTTGGTCTGCTCCTTGACCTGCTGGCGTACGCGGGTCAACATCTGCCGCACCTCCAGTCCAGGTGCGGCCAGGTTTTTCAGCAAGGCCTCGGTGAACGGACTATGGTCGGTCTGCCCGTCTTCCGCCACATTGCCTGGCTGGGTAGCGAAAACGATCAGCGAGCCCTCGCCGGCGGCAATCTGGGCCAGACCGCGGCCAACGGCGGCCGAACGGGTCCCCATGCTGCGTGCCAAAGAACGGGAAAAGGGGTTGTCGCGACAGGCATCGAGGAAGATCAGACTGACCGGGGTCGAAGTTTCCATCTGCGTCAGGACCAGGTCGGCGTCGACTGCAGCAAAAGGCAGCGAGCGCTCGTTTTCGATCTTGGCATCTGCCGGCACCAGGTAATTCCGGCCGCTGACCTGGAGGCCATGACCTGCGTAGAAGAAAAGGCCGACCTTGGCGCCCTGTAACTGGTCGCCGAAGCGCTTCACCGCCTGCTCCAGCCGGGCCTTGTCCGGATCGACGGCCAGTTCCACCTGGAAACCGAGTTTTTTCAGCGAATCGGCAACGGCGCGAGCATCCCTGGGCGGGTTGGGGAGCGCCGGGGCATTCTGATAGGCGCCGATCCCGACGACCAGCGCGACCTGGCCCTTGGCCGGGGCAGCGACCACCGCACCCCAGCCGAGCAGCATGAAAAGCGTTGCCAACAGCCGCAGGCATGGTCGTACCGCAGGCATATCGATTTCCCCGCATCAATGACAAAGGAAAATCATACACCCGGCAGAGCCGGATATGCTCACTGCGACAGCAGGTCGTAGAGGGCAGAAAACTCACCGGTCAGCTTGTGCCGTGGATCGAGGTGGATCATCGGCAGAGCCAGATGGTGCGACTCCCGGATCTTGATCGAAGCCGAAAGGAAGGCGTCGAGGATCGGCAAGCCCTCGCCACGCAGTTCGTCGACCAACCGCAGCGGCAGATTGGCCCGTGCCTGATACTGATTGACGACGATGCCTTCGACGCGCAAGGAACGGTTGTGGTCGCTCTGAATCTCGCGCACATTGGCGATCAGCGTATACAGGGCACGGCGCGAAAAATCATCGCAATCGAAAGGAATCAGACAACCATCGGCGGCGATCAGAGCCGAACGGGTATAGAAATTCAGTGCTGGCGGAGTATCGATCCAGATCTCATCGTAAGCGGCAATCTTCTCCAGTGCCTCGCGCAGCTTGTACATCTTGTAGCGAGATTCAAGCTTGGGCTGCAATTCCTCGAGCCCGGGGTCAGCGGGCAGCAGGTCGAGACCGGGGAATGGTGTATGAATCACATAGGCACTGAGCGCCTCGGGAAGCAGACGGTAGCCAAGAATATTCTCGAAGAAGTGGACCAGGGTCTTCTGCTGCTCGTCCAGCGCCTTGCCGAGCAGGTAGCGGGACGCATTGGCTTGCGCATCCAGATCAATCAGTAGCGTCCGTCGGCCTCGTGCAGCAGCGATCGCGGCCAGGTTGCACGCGATGGTGGACTTGCCCACTCCCCCTTTTTGGTTGAAGACGACCCGGCGCATGATTTTTCCCAGTTCAGAAATAAGGATTTAAGGACAGTTTAGCCAACTCGGAGGCAGCCGTCGAGGAGCAGGGACAGAAACCCGGGCCCTGGTCAGCAAGGAATGCGGGAAAGCGCTTGCCCTCGACAAGCCCTTTGTCCGAGAATTGGCAGGGTAAGCGGCCGCCTCTGCAACAAGGACGGGCACGGATTTTCCGGCACGGCGCCGCTCCGACCTCTTTCAGGGAATTTCTCATGAAGCTTCGCCTGACGCTGGAGAACGCAACGGGATTACCAGCCACCGCCACTGCGAGCATCGAGTTCGGCGCCCGCGAGAGTCTCAGCATAGGGCGCTTGCCAGGACTGGACTGGACCTTGCCGGACCCGAGCCGACTGATGTCGGGCAGGCATTGCGAAATCAGCCGCTCGCCCGAGGCTTACCTGCTCTACGACCTGTCGACCAACGGTACCTTCATCGATGGCAACACAACCCGGCTGACCAGTCCGCATGCCTTGCGGGACGGCGAGCGGCTGCGGATCGGTGCCTACCTGATCCGCGTCGAAATCAAGGACGACGGCGAGCCAGTCAGGCACGACGACCTGGCCGACGGGCATTTCCCGCCCGCCCCCGAACCGCTGCTGCAACTGACGATCGAGAGCAAGCCCACGTCTGCCGACCAGCATCCTCTGACGAAAACGCTGGGTCACCAAGGAGTGCTCAGGATCGGCCGGGACGACAGTAACGACTGGACGCTACCCGACCGAACCGGCGGCATCTCCCGGCACCATTGCACGATCCGCTTCACGGACGGCGCATTCGTTCTCCAGGACAGTTCCTCCAATGGGACCTTCGTCAATCATAGTAGTGAGCGCATCAACGACCGCGTCAGCGACAATTACCCGCTACGCGATGGAGACCTCCTGTTGATTGGTCCTTACTTGATTGCCGTACAGATCACTGGCCTTGCGGACACTACCCCAGACGGCGCTACCAGTTGTGGCGTCGACCAACCCGCGCCTCTTCCGGTTGCGGACGAACCCCCCTCTGCCCAGGTTGCCCCCGTGCGCCCCGCCGGCAATGCGCGGCGCGGCGGTGACCCGGCATTGCTGCTTGCCGACCTACCGCCGGTTGCCCTGACGCCGGCCGAGCTTGGCACCGACAGGATGCCGGCGAACGTTCCAGCGGCCGACGACGGCATGACCCTCCTCGCGCGGGTGGTCAAGACACCGCCAGCACTGCCGAGCGAACCGGTGGTCACCCGGATTGTCGCGGAAGCCGCCCCTTCGCCCTCTACCGATGCTACCGACCCTACGCCGCCAGCGCAGGCGGCGACCGGCGGCGACGTACTGGCCAGCATGGCCAGAGGACTCGGGCTGTCGCCCGAAGACCTCGAAGAAACCGACGCCGCAGCGCTGGGCGAACGGCTCGGGCAACTGCTCCTCCTGATCACCGACGAAATCCGGCAATTGCAGGCCTTGCGCAACGCTGCCCTCGACCAGCCGCCTGGGGTACGCCCTGGTCCGGCCCCCAGCAATCCGCTCAGCATCATGCCGACCAACGAGGAAGCGCTGCGCGTGCTGTTCGGCCCACCCCGGCGTGCCTACCTGGACTGCCAGCAGTCTTTCCAGACCAGCCTCGCCGAACTGGGCGAGCACTTTCGGCAGACCGAGGCTGCCGTTCGGACCGCTGTGCAGATAATGGTCAACGAACTGGCCCCCGAGGCCATCGACCGTGCGGCGTCGGCCGAGAACCGCATGGGCCAATTGCTGAGCTCACGCAAGGCCAGGCTGTGGGACCTCTACGTCGAGCGTTGGGGCAGCCGCCAACCCTTGCAGCCACACCGACCGGTCAGTTCCTTCATCGCCACCTTCGCTGGCGAACCGGTTCGCAGCGACA